>DIWR01000018.1 GCA_002428495.1 Synergistaceae bacterium UBA6101 | reverse complement strand
TATGTTGGTATGATACGAGCGACTTAAATATTTTGAGGAACTAATTCTCCGCTAAAAAACATTTAGAGAAGACGAAAAACAGAGGTTTTGAATCCACTAGTAGCATGAGGTGGAAAAGTTAAATTACAACTGTAAAAAAGTACCGGCAAGACAGCATGTATATTAACACACTGACCCGCCGGTATAAAAGTATTTTTTTATGTTTTTGTTTTTATATAGTCTCAGTCGTCGTAATTATTTCCGTCTTTGCTTGCTTTTCCCGGAGCATTCTTAGCGGTGTAGTCAGATCTGAAGCCCAAAACTTTTCTGTCCGGTGAAGCGTTGTGATCGGAACGGCGGGACATTACCTCTGCTACCGCATCCGCGCTTCCTTCTGCTCCAAACGCAACTATGAACCTCTCTGCCCAGTACTGCATCTCATCGACTGTTCTGTCAATTATGTACTGAGGTTCTGACAATATCCTGTCACAGAAGGGAAGGTTGAGTTTTTTGTAGTCTCCGCTCTTACGGCTCATTCCCTTGCTGTCCCCGGCATTCACTATCTCGTTCCAAAGCTCTGTGGATATTCCCCTGTCTGCCTCTTTTGTGTAGGTGCCGCCTTCGGTTATTGCATTTCCTGTCTCGGGATCCATTTTTATGCCAAAATAGACGTTCTGGAAAAGGGTGGCTACGTTGCCCTTTCTGATCCCGTATTTCCTGAAGGTAGAGACTTTATGGAGGGGCGTTCCTGAAATGCCGTGCTGAGCTATGGTCACTCCGTAAGGCGCTATAACGTCAGCGATCTCCTTTGTCCTATTAAGGTCTATACCTTCCATCTGGCCTACTGTAGGATCATATGTCCCGTGGAGGCTTCCATTAGAGATGGCAAGGTAGTCCGGGAAAATTCCCCAAGAATTCAGTCCGCCGATGAAATACTTAGCCTCTTCAACTGTCGAAAGTTCGCCCGGGCCTTTGATCTCCCCAACTTCAACTTCAAGTCCCAGCTCCGAGGGCAGCCATCCTGCTATGGATCTCGTTGCGACAAAGTTGTCATAATCATCAAGATGGGAAGCATCAATGGCAACCGATGTAAACCCATTTACGAGTATCTTTGAAAGATGTCCGACACCCTTGAGGACATCCTCGTAACCTTTGATCGCATAGTGGTCTACATGGAGACCAAATACTGCGCCGTGCCCCATCTCTGATGAATATTTGAGCGCGTAGTCAGGGATATTGTCGTAATTAGCTCCGCAATAGGTGGATTCTGATTTGGCAAGTTCTATCAGGACCGCCGCGTTCTTCTTTTTTGCGGCCTTCAGTACTGCTTTTATTACCAGAGGATGCCTGGCGTTGGCTGCAAGAACTATGGAATCTACTTCTTTTGCTGCAGCTACGATATCTCTCCCGCTCACAAGCCCCATACTTTCACTGCCGAAACGTGCCTGTACGTTTAGCGGTCTCTTCTTCAACAGTTCCTTATAGGCCTTGCTATTTACATCCATAGGAATCTCCTCCTGGCTGGAATATTTATATTTTGGTCCTTAACTAATTGTATCCCTTCGAAAGATTAATGCAAGTTCATCGTAAGAGGCAGAACAGTCTGTGTATATCTAGAACTCGTATTCTTCCCCGGGCATCAGTATCTTTACAGCGGTGAACATCTCCCCCACGAGCCCTGCAAATTCTTCGGGATCCGCTTCGATCCTTGGGAATGTATTGTAGTGCATGGGTATCGCGACCCTCGGCTTTATCATCTTTACCGCCCTTGCAGCATCCTGGATATCCATCGTATAATACCCGCCTATTGGAAGAAGTGCCACGTCTATGTTCTCATCTTGGAGCAGTGTCATCTCCATAGTGAGGCCGGTATCTCCTGAATGATAAATTTTTTTACCGTCGACTTCTATTACAAAACCGCAGGCAACACCTCCGTAACGTACCTCATTGCCCTCTACTATCGGGCATCCGTGCCATGCCGGAGTAAGCTTGACCTTTCCAAATGAAAAGGTTGCCCTGCCGCCGATATGCATTCCCTCTGTCTTTATTCCTTTTGAAGACAGATAACCGGCAAGTTCATTGCAGGTAAATACTACCGCGTTGTTTCTTTTAGCTATCTCTATGGTGCTGCCCATGTGGTCCTCATGTCCATGGGTAAGAAATATGGCGTTGATGTCATTGAATTCTTCCTGTTTTGCCGCAGCAGTCGGATTGCCCTCAAGGAAAGGGTCTATGAGAGCTTTCAGACCCTCTCCTTCAATATAAAAGGAGCTGTGTCCAAGAAAACGGATCTTTGCCATTTGTCATCCCTCCAGTTTATTTTTTCTTCATTTATTAATTATACCTTAAACTGTACTCTTTCCCCCTCCGGCACAAAAAGAAAAGGCTCCCTGGACCATGCATCCGGGAGCCTTACTGATCTGATACGTTATCTGACCGCTTAAAGCAACAGCGGATCTACTGTTTTTATGGCAAGCTCATCGAGTTGTTTCTCGTCTACAACGTTTGGGGCGTCTGTCATCGGGCATTGAGCCTTCTGGTTCTTCGGAAATGCCATGACATCCCTGATAGACCTGCATCCAAGTATGAGCATCACAAGCCTGTCAAGCCCGAGCGCAATGCCTCCATGGGGCGGTGTTCCGAAACTCAGTCCCTCAAGAAGGAATCCGAAGCGTTCTTTGGCAGCTTCCGGCGTAAAATTTAGGGCTTTGAAAGCTTTTGCCTGCATCTCGGGGTCGTGTATCCTTATTGAGCCACCGCCAAGTTCGTTGCCATTGAGCACAACATCGTATGCCCGTGAACGTACCTTGCCGGGTTCTGTAAGAAGGTATTCCATATCTTCGTTCATCGGCGCTGTAAACGGATGATGCACTGCAGTGTATCTTCCCGTCTCGGCATCCCACTCAAAGAGCGGGAATTCAGTGACCCAGAGGAACTTGAATGATCCTTCGACCATTCCCCTCTCCTTGCCAAGTTCAAGGCGGATCTGTCCAAGCATTTCACACGCCTTGCGCCAGTTTTCATCTGCCATTATAAAGAGGGCATCGCCGTCCTGAATTTCCGAAAGGCTCCTAATCAGGGATATCCTGTCTTCATCAAGGAATTTTACAAGCGGTCCCTTAAGTTCTCCACCTTTTATCTGGAAATTCGCCATGCCTTTTGCGCCAAGGGTCTTTGCCCTGTTTTCCAGATCGGAGAGCTCCTTGCGGGAAAGTGTCGCACCTCCGGGCAGCCTCAGGCCTTTGATAGTACCGCCATTCTCTATCAGCGAAGCAAAGGGGTTCTCTCCCCCTGCGAAGACTTTTCCAAGATCAGTCATCCGCATGGGGATCCTCAAATCGGGTTTGTCGCTGCCATAGAGATCCATTGCATCTCTCCATGTAAGACGGAAGAAAGGAGTCTCTACCTTCGCCCCAAGGATCTCGCAGAAAAGGCCGGCAAGGTAGTCTTCTGTTATTTTCATTATGTCTTCTTCTGTGATGAAGCTCATCTCGACGTCTATCTGTGTGAATTCGGGCTGTCTGTCCGCCCTCAGGTCCTCGTCCCTGAAACATTTGACGATCTGCATATACCTGTCACAGCCGCTTACCATAAGAAGCTGCTTGAAGAGCTGCGGCGACTGCGGCAAAGCGTAGAACTTGCCCGGGTTTACGCGGCTCGGCACAAGATAGTCCCTTGCTCCTTCAGGGGTGGACTTGGTGAGCATCGGAGTTTCTATCTCCATGAAACCGTTATCCCCAAAGAAATTACGGGTAAACCTTGTAATTTTGTGTCTCGTCATAAGATTTTTCTGCATAGTCTCGCGTCTGAGATCAAGGTAGCGGTATTTGAGGCGCAGATCTTCATTGACAGAGTCCGCGTTGTCCATTTCAAACGGGATCTGTTTTGAGGGAGCCAATATCATGAAATCATCAACCAGAAGTTCCACCGAACCTGTTGCAAGTTCGGGATTTTCCGTCCCTTCAGGGCGCTGGCGCATTACACCTTTTACTGCAAGAACATATTCATTCCTCAGAGAGGATGCCCTCTTATGAGCCTCTGCGTTTAGTTCGGGGTTGAATACCACCTGAGTTGCCCCGGTCTTGTCCCAGAGCTCGATAAAAATTATGCCCCCCAGGTCGCGGCGACAGCGAAGCCATCCGTTAAGGACCGCTTTTTTCCCTGAATCTTCAAGCCTCGGCTCTCCACAGAACATAGTTCTCTGCCAGGATGAGTCATAATATCTTTCCATAAAAATCCCTCTTTCAAAAATGATCTGTAAAAATTTCTCTCTTTTCAAAAGATATATGAAAAAAGAAGGAAACCTCTTAATAATTCAAAAGGGGTTTCATATGAATCGTTTCAAGATTATTTTAGTTTGTTGATGATCGACTCGAGACTTAGTTCTTCCTGAGTCCCCTCTTTGAGGTCTTTAAACGTAATGATGTTTTTGTCGAGCTCTTCGCGGCCGATTATGCATGCATATTCGGCAAAGTTGCCTGCCGACTTCATCTGGCTCTTCATACTGCGTCCCATGTAGTCCATGTCGGCAGAGATGCGGTTTTGCCTGAGCGTACGGACAAGATTCATGATCTCCATCCTGACCTCAGGCTCCACAGCCACGACATATACCTTGTTGGAAGGCTCTTTTCCAAAGCTGCAGCCCTGCGCTTCCATTGTAAGTACGACTCTCTCTATGCCCGATGCAAACCCTACACCCGGAACATGCGGCCCGCCGATAGCCTCTGAAAGATTGTCATATCTTCCTCCGCCGCAGACTGCGTTCTGTGAACCGAGGTCTCCGGAAAGGATCTCATATGCCGTTTTAGTATAGTAATCTAGTCCTCTGACCAGCCTGTTGTCTATTTTCACAACTGCCCCGATCCGGTCAAGGCCGTTCTTCAGCTGTTCGAAATGTTCTTTGCATTCGCCGCAAAGGTGCTCCATCACTTCGGGAGCGGTTTCCGTTATCTCCTTGCATATTGGGCTTTTGCAGTCAAGGATCCTGAGAGGGTTCCTGTCGTAACGGCTCTTGCATGTGTCACAGAGTTCGTCGAATCTGGTTTTCAAGAATTCCTGCAGTGCCTTCCTGTAAACAGGACGGCACTTGGGACAGCCTACAGAGTTAAGCACGACCTGAAGGTTCGAAAGGCCAAGTCGGCGATAGAGTTCCATTGAAAAATCTATCACCTCAAGATCAACATATGCATCCTGTGCTCCGAGAGCCTCTATATCAAGCTGTACAAACTGCCTGTAACGGCCCTTCTGCGGCCTTTCATAACGGAACATGGGTCCGATCGACCAGAGTTTAGCGGGCTGTGCACCTTTATACATTTCATTTTCCAGATAAGAGCGGACCATAGAGGCTGTAAGCTCCGGCCTTAATGTTATACTTCTTCCGCCCTTGTCCTCAAAAGTGTACATCTCTTTTTCTACAACATCGGTCGTTTCCCCAACGCCTCTGCAAAAAAGCTCTGTATGTTCAAATATAGGGAGATGGATCTCCTTATAACCATAATCATCCGCCACATCACGGCAAATGCCTGTTACAAAAGCCCATTTCCATGATTCGTCCCCAAGGATGTCTCTCGTTCCGCGCGGTGCCCTGATGATATCCACAACAGCCGCCTCCTGATAAAAGATTTGTTTTCATTCTGTTCAAACCGCTATGATACTTCATTATGCGTAAACCTTACAAGTAGTAAATTTCTCAATGTTTGTTATAATTAACGTTGCATCATTTATCAGGGAGTGTCTTTATGAAAAAGTTCCTCGCTCTTATTATGATCATTTTGATATTTATGGTTTATGCGGACAAAAGCAGTGCTTCCCAGACATGGCAGCCAAAAATGGGAGAAAACCGGATCGGGATTAATAAAGAACAGCTCAGGCTGACTCTTTATAATGGACAGGACCCGGTTAAAACATGGCAGATATCCATACATGGGACAAACAACCATTCTTCAAACCACATGTAGACCAGAGCCCTGATATGATCCATATAAACAATTAATAAAGGAGATGAGTATATCTATGAGCCGTGCGTTTGTAAAAGAAGATGACGGTGAACGGGGAAACCTTATCTCCGACATCCAACACAGAGAATCAAAGATCGAGTGGCTCAGGATCCAGGAAAAAAAACTGGAAACACTGCTGAATGACCCAAAATCAAAAAAGATCAAACACGAAACACTTGAGCGTTGGATAAAGGAGACCCGGGAAAACATTGAGAAAACAAGAAATGAACTGGGTTATCAGGACTGAAAACATCTTCTCATCAGACAAGCGTAACATATGTGATTTCTTTTACTGAAACTTTTCTCCTGATGATTGCGTTAATGGTCAATAACCCTTAAACTGAACTGTGTTTTCTTATGCCACTACACGGAAGGGACGTGAGACAAAAATTGAAAAAAAACACTGGTGTCTGGTGTAACAGACACGTGATCGCTTTCAGCAGACCCTTGGTAAGATCCTCCTTTTATAACTTATCCGCACAGCAAAGCAGCGCAGTAGTCTTTTCCACTGCCTCTCCTATATATGGCAAACAACTTCGAATATGACCCCGGAAAAAAACATTAAGACAATTCTTTAAGGGGGCATAAATTGTGAATATAGAAAACAAACCACTCATTGTAGTAGAAAATCTTTGTAAGGGCTTTGAGGATGGTGAAGTGCTGAAAAATGTCAGCTTCACCATTCGTGAGGGCGACCTGGCATCGATAATAGGTCCTTCCGGATGCGGAAAGTCGACCTTCCTTCGTTGTCTCAACTGCCTTGAACTCCTCGACTCAGGCTCTATCTCTATCGCAGGCGTGACCGTATCACGCAGGCCCGGACAGGTGCCTGATGAAAAAATGCTTGATATCGCTCACGAGATAAGGAGCGAAGTTGGTATGGTCTTCCAAAGTTACAACCTGTTCCCGCACAAAACAATAATTGAGAATATTATGCTCGCTCCCATGGTCGTAAAAAAACAGGGCAAAGACGAAGCATATGAATTGGCAATGAAGCTTCTGGACAAGGTCGGACTCAAGGGATTCGCCTCCAAATATCCATCAACCCTCTCAGGCGGACAAGGTCAGAGGGCCGCTATCGCAAGGGCGCTGGCTATGAACCCCAGGGTCATGCTCTACGATGAACCGACATCTGCCCTGGATCCCGAGCTTGTAGGAGAAGTCCTCCAGGTCATGAAAGATCTTGATGCAGAAGGGATGACTCAGATAATAGTTACCCATGAAATGAAATTCGCAAGAGACGCTTCTGACTACATAATATTTATGGACAATGGCGAGATAGTTGAGTACGACGACGGGGACATACTGTTCACGACTCCAAAAAGCGAACGGACAAAAGCTTTCCTCCGCCACTTCGTCAACACGGGGGTAGCATAGAAATGAAAAAATTAGGACTGTTCTTAGCGATAATCATGCTGATAGTATCTTCTGCCTGCGCACTTCAGGCTGAAGAAATGAAGGAGCTTACCTGGGGAGGAGACTCCGAAGGCGGCTTCCCATACATGTTCCCAAATCCCCAAAATACAGACGAGCTGATAGGTTTCGAAGTCGACATAGTTGAAGCACTTGCTGAGCAGATGGGGCGTAAGCCGGTCTATGTTAACAATGCCTGGGAAAACTTAATACCCGGTCTCAACAGAAAGCTTTACGATATTTCCATCAACGGCCTGGAAGTGACTCCAGAACACAAAGATGTAGTCAATTTTTCCATTCCTTATTACAAAACGTACCTTCAGCTTGCCGTACGTAAAAACGACAATTCCATTAAGACTCTTGAGGACTGCAAAGGCAAAAAAGTCGGGACTCTAAAAGAAAGTTTTGCGCAGGAACTCCTTGAAGAGGTCGGAGATATCGACATAAGGACTTACAACGTCGAGGCTAACACTTACGAAGACCTCGCGAACGGAAGGCTCGATGCCGCCTTCTTCGACCATCCGATAGCTCTCTATTCGGCAGGCTTCAACCCGGAGATCAAGTTTGTCGGCCCTGAGGTCGGGGAACTTGAATATGCAATAGCTATCAGGAAGGAAGACAAGGAGCTGCTGACGGAAGTTAACAAGGCCATTGTCGCACTGCGCGATTCGGGCAAGCTCCGTGAGATATACGACAGATGGAACTTATGGACACCGACAATGGCTGCGGAATTTAATGACTACAGCCCGTCGAAGATAGAGGCTTCAAGGTACAACGAATGGGCTGAGGCGCACAGGCCACACCTTACATTCGCGAAACGCCTCGACAGGTATAAAGATGCCCTGCCAGCTTTCGGCCGTGCTGCGATCGTGACTATGCAGGTCTCGATCACTGCTATGATCCTTGCGATCACACTTGGGCTCACCCTGGCCATTACCAGGGTCTTCGCCCCCAAATGGGTAGCCTCGATCGCCACTCTCTATATTGAGGTAGTCAGGGGGACACCTGTATTGATCCAGCTCTTCTTCATTTTCTACGGACTCCCGAGCATTGGGGTCAAGTTCTCCCCCTTCTGGGCAGGCGCCATTGGCCTTGGGCTGAACTATGCGGCATATGAAGCTGAAATTTACCGCTCAGGACTGTTCGCGATCCCAAGGACACAATGGGAATCCGCTCTTGCTCTGGGTATGACAAGATGGCAGGCAATGAGGGAGGTCATCCTTCCACAGGCCGTCCGTGTAGTTATCCCACCGATAACGAACGACTTCATCTCGCTCCTCAAAGATTCATCGCTCGTGTCGATAATAACGATGGTAGACCTTACAAAGGCCTACGGACAGATATCAGCAACTTACTATGACTACTTTGGGCCCGGCATAATAGTTGCCATTATCTATCTGCTGCTGGGACTGCCTTTTGTAAGATTCGCCCGCTATACTGAAAAAAGGCTGGCGGCTGTCGATAAGGACGGTAAATACGGTCACAGGGAAAATATATACCGCTCATCAACACGCTATATCTGATCCAACAACTTTTTAGAGAAATCAACAGAGCCGGCTCTTCAGAGGCCGGCTCTGTTGATTTCAGTTTACATATCCACAGGCAGAACTAAATCGTTGCTCTGCCTTTAAGACATTCTTTAAGTCTGCCCGCAAGCCTGGTGTACCTTTTGCGTGTCTTGTCGTTCTTAACCGCTATTGCAACAGCTTTTTTTGTTCCTACAAGCACGACCAGCTTTTTACCTCTTGTAATGCCTGTGTAGAGAAGGTTTCTCTGCAGCATCATATAATGCTGTGTCGTTATTGGTATGACTACTGCGGGATACTCTGATCCCTGTGATTTATGGATCGAAACAGCATAGGCATGGATGAGCTCATCCAACTCAGAAAAATCATATGAGACTCGGCCGCTGTCCATTTCGACTATTACTTTGCTCTCTTCGCCGTCTATCCTCAGAACTGTCCCAATATCACCGTTATAAACATCCTTTTCGTAGTTGTTGCGTATCTGCATGACCTTGTCGCCTTCCTGAACGATCCTGCCCATCCTCTGGACCTTTGATCCATGTCGGATATTAAGTGCCTCCCTCAATTCTGAGTTTAGCCGTGTGGTCCCGACAGATCCCCTGTGCATAGGGGTAAGGACCTGGATATCCTTTACCGGATCAAAACCGAACTTCTGTGGGATCCTCAGGGTCACAAGTTCTTTTATTATTTCAAGAGCTTTATCAGGATCGTTTTGCTCAATAAAATAAAAATCACAGGGAGAATTGCCATCGCCTTTATCATCAAAGCATGGCATCTCTCCACTGTTGATCTTGTGTGCATTGACAACTATCATGCTCTCTTTGCCCTGCCTGAATATTTCTTTGAGATGGACAACAGGGCACACGCCGGAGTCGATTATGTCTTTAAGGACATTCCCGGGTCCCACTGACGGAAGCTGGTCTACGTCCCCGACAAAAACAACAGATGCGTCCTTCGGAATGGCTTTCAAGAGATGGTGGAACAGTATCTGGTCTATCATTGAAGCTTCATCCACTACCAACAGGTCGCAGTCAAGAGTGTTCGTCTCGTTTTTCATGAAGTCTCCGCCGGCCATTGAACTTCCTGTGTACTCAAGCATCCGATGGATCGTTTTTGCCTCATGCCCTGTCGCCTCGGTCATCCTTTTGGCCGCTCTGCCTGTAGGGGCAGCAAGCATTATGCGAAAACCCCTTGCAGACCTGATCTTGATTATCGCCTTTATCAGGGTGGTTTTGCCGGTCCCCGGACCGCCTGTGATGACCATGACCTGTGAGCTCAGAGCTGTCTTCAGCGCCTCGGTCTGCTGTCCTGCAAAGCTGATGCCAAGCTCCTGCTGGACCCAAGGTATTACTACTTCAGAAGCAGCATAGTGCCCGTTGAAAGGAGATGTAAGTATCCTGCACAGATTCTTCGCGGAATGGACCTCAGCGTAATGGAAGGGAGGAAGATAGACGGCACAGTCATCTTTCCCTTCCATATCTGTATACCATTCGATGATAAGTTCCTGATTGAGCCTGCAATCTTCTATGCCTTTTTCGACCAGCTCGGGAGACACGGAGAGGATATCCGCTGCTGATGCCGTAAGCCCCTCTATCGGCACAAAGACATGCCCGTCCCTGGTGAGTTCATTCATGACGTGAAGTACTCCTGCTCTTATACGGAGAGGAGATTCTTTACTGAACCCCATGCTGCAGGCGATCTTATCGGCAGTTACGAAGCCTATGCCGAAAATATCGACAGCAAGCCTGTATGGATTTTCCTGAAGAACCTGGACCGAGGCGCTTCCATAGTGCCTGAAGACTCTAAGTGCGTAGCCCGTGCCGATGCCATAGCTCTGAAGGAAGAGCATGACTCCTCGCATCTCTCTCTGTTCAAGCCATGCCTCGTGTATTGCCGCTGCCTTCTTCTCTCCTATACCCTCAATTTCAAGCAGCTTTTCAGGTTTGGTGTCCAGTATCTTAAAAGCCTCAGCCCCAAAGAGAGAAACTATCTTTTCGGCTATCGAAGGTCCTATCCCTTTAATCAGACCTGAGCCAAGATACTTCTCTATCCCCTGGATAGAGGAAGGTGCAAATGATCTGTACTCCACTATTTTGAACTGCGATCCAAATTTGGGGTGGTCTGTCCAGATGCCCCTCATGCTCAGAACTTCCCCTACTGCAGGAGATGCTATAGTACCCACAGCGGTAACGAGGTCAGGATAACCCTTCACAGCTATGCGGAGAACAGCATAGCCGCTCTCCGCATCACTGTATGTTATGCGTTCGATCTGACCGGTAAGTTCTTTTGTTTCCTTATCGTCACCGGAGTGCTGCGGTGCTTTGTATCCCATTTCCGCTAAAAATTCTCTGCTGAGGGACGGTGGCGCTGATCAAGTATCTCTATGATCACCCTGTCGACATTCTTCATCCCTTCACGGGTGACTTTTGCGACATTTTCTATCGTATCTTCAATGGATGAGCCAAAAACTCCCTGCGGTATCCCCAGTTTTTGTCCTGCGACCGCCCACCTTGCAGCAAAATAAGCCTCTGATGAGGCAGAGCTCACTTTAAGGGCACAGCTTTCCTTTGCTCCGTCGCAAAGCATGCCTGCAAGGTTTGAAAGGAGCAGCTGCATGGCATCGGCCATCCGGTCTTCAGAACCGCCCATCAAATAGGTCATGCCTGCGGCAGAACCTGCTCCTGCAGCTACAGAGCAGCCGCAGACAACGGACATTCGCCCAAGGCGTCTTTTTACAAAGCTTGTTGATATGTGGCTGATGGCAAGCGCTTTCGCTACATCGTCGTCAGATTTTTTCAGGTGTTTGCCCAAAACTGCTATGGGGAGGATGGCAGTGATCCCATGGTTGCCGCTTCCGGCACTGCTCATCACAGGCAGGAGTATGCCCGACATCCTTGCATCTGCTGCCGCGGCAGTTATGCTTCTGATCTTCAGTGCGACATCTTCGCACTCTTCCAAAGCAAAAATATCTTTGAGGGTCCTTCCGAACCTGCTGCCCTGAACACATTCACCACAGGTCGAACATACATCACTGGGTTTGTATCCTCCTTCAGCGACTGCCCTGTTCATTTCGATCCCGGAAAGGAGGAAATTCCTGTCATCGTCATCCATCTCATTAGTCATTTTGAGGGCTTCGGTAAATACCTGGGGAAAGCCGTCATCCTCAAAACCTATCGATGAGACTGAAGGGTCTGATCTGTCTTCCATTACGGTAACTCCGTCGACAACTACTTTTTCTATGTGGTTATAATTCCCGCTGACTAGACATACAGACTTATGCTCTGGTGTAAAGATCGAGGCCAGTACGTAGACTCCGCTCCTGTCAGGATCGCAGTAGATGGTCACCCTCTCATCCCGGACCCATCTTTCAGCTTTTTCAACATCTTTTGCCGTGCTGTTCCTTAGAACTTCGAGACCCAGATCAGGATCTCCGCAGATAGCTCCCATCGCAGCAGCCATTGCATTGCCCCTTGCACCTCTGGTTCCCGGGATACCAACCGCCATACCATTTTTGTATATGCTTCCGCTTACTGTGACCCTTACAGACGCCACTTCTTCCCTTTCAGGCAGTTCCTTACATGCCCTGGCGACAGCAAGAGCTACTGCTCCGGGGTCAGTACATCCCAGTGCCGGTCTGACCTCTTTTGCCAGGAAATCTTTGAGCGTGAGCATGATTTGGTCCCTCCTAACGAATATAGCGGATCTTTCCATCCACAACAGTTAATCCGATTGTTAAGTTCTGTATCTCGTGGTCATCGATCTTGAAAGGGTTTTCCATGAAGGCGATGATATCTGCCGCCTTTCCTATCTCCAGCGTACCCCGGAAATCTCCCTCTCCACATACTACAGCGCCGCCTTTTGTGTACATAGAAAATGCCTCCACCCTGTCAAGCTTTTCGGATGGGAGCCAACCGTGTTCAGGCTGGCCAGAAAGGTCTTTTCTGAGTATCGCTGCCCTTATACCGAGCATCGGATCAAGCGGCTCGGTAGGAGAATCGGACCCTGCGCCTACTGTGATCCCATACTGTATAAGTGTTTTCCACGCATAGCTCCATCTTGCTCTTTCAGCACCAAGCCTTGACATCACTATCGGCCAGTCTGAAGTTACAAATGCAGGCTGAATATCTGCCATAACACCCAACTCTGACATCCTTTTATAAATGTCATTAGCCCCTACCTGACAGTGTACGATCCTGTGCGATATCAACCTCTTTTTGTCAGAGAGCCTTTTTGTTGATTCGACTGCGTTGAGGCACCTGTCTATAGCCCCGTCACCGATAGCATAATAGGCGACCTGCATTCCGGCTTCCTGGGCGATTGCAGTAAGACGATCCAGCTCTCCCTGTGATCTGGCGTATATTCCCCTGTTCCCGGGTTCATCGGAATATTCTTCCCTGAGCGCAGCAGTCTTGGCTCCAAGGGTACCGTCAACATGAATTTTTAAGGGTCCGGATGCGAAATAGCTTATCCCGTTTCTCTGATGGTAACCGCACTCAATAAAAGTTGTGAGCTCTGTTTCGTCTCTCAGATGCCATTGCTCTGCAATTCGCAGGGGCATCTTATCTTCGATCTCCATTTGTTCGTAAAGCCTGAATATCCTGTCAGTGCTCCCCACTATGCCCAGGTCGTCTGTCTGGACGGATGTGATCCCGAGCTTGACCATTTCGTCTGTAGCCCTTTTGTACCACCTCATCAGGGTCTCATCAGAAGATTCCGGTATGTTCATTCTTACCCAATTTACTGCGGCCTCGCTTACAACGCCTGTAGGTTCTCCGTTTTCATCCGAGTTGACGACACCGCCGGATATTTTAAAACCCTTTCTTATCCTCAATATATCAAGGGCTTTGGAGTTAAGTGAGGCGATATGACCGCAGGATCTCTCAAAGAAAAGCGGAATATTACCGGTTATTTTGTCCAGGTCATATCTGTTCGGGAATCTTTTTTCTGCGAGGTGATTCTGGTCCCATCCACGTGCAAAAAACCACTGTCCTTCACCTATCGGGGACTCTGAAAGGAATCGGCGGCTTTTGTCTATCATTTCTTGGATCGAAGAAGATCCGGACAGGTTGAGTGTTTCAAGGCTCCTGCCTGTCGCAAGAAGATGGTTGTGCGTATCTGTCATGCCGGGCATGAGGAACTTTCCTTTTATGTCCAGGACAGTAGTCTTGCTGTCACAGAGCGACAGTATATCTCTGTCGCTCCCTATTGCCTCAATGATCCCGTTCTTTGCGAACAACGCCTTTGCCCGACCGGGAGATGACATCGGGTAGATAACGCCGTTGATGAGTGCGATTGAATCGTTCCTCTGTATATCCCCCATCAGTCATGCCACCTTTACATCATCATTAAGAGCGTTGCCAGGGTCCTGGTCCCGAAACCGGAAGCGCCCTTGGAATAATAGCTCCTTTGTTCCTTTATGAAATCAGCCGCTGCAATATCCAGGTGCACCCATGGGATGTCTTTATCAACAAATGCTTCCAGAAACATCGCCGCGGTGATGGCGCCGCCATAGCGTCCGCCTGAGTTCACCAGATCGGCAACGGATGACTTTATTGCTTTTTTAAGAGTCGGATCATCCATTGGGAGTTTCCAGAAACGCTCCCCTGCTATTTTCGCCGCTGCAAGCACTTCATCCCCAAAATGGTCGTTATTGGTGAAAAGTCCTCCTGTATTCGTTCCCAAAGCTACAGCACAGGCACCTGTGAGCGTTGCAATGTCGATGATTTTGTCGGGCTTGAGTTCTGACGTGAAAGAGAGTGCGTCTGCAAGAGTAAGCCTGCCTTCAGCATCGGTATTGTTGACTTCTATAGTCTTTCCGTTGCGCGCCCGAAGAATATCATCAGGCCTGTATGCATTACCGCCCGGCATATTTTCTGCTGCCGCTATGATCACTGTGACCTTCCATGGCAGCTTAAGCTCAGATGCTGCTTTTACAGCTCCAAGAACTGCACAAGCTCCGCTTTTGTCACCCTTCATCGTAGTCATGTAATCCGCAGGTTTTATGTCCAATCCTCCGCTGTCAAAGGTCAGACCCTTACCTACAAGAGCGACATGCCCCCTGCAGTCTCCTTCCGGTGACCAAGTGAGGTTAATGAACCTTGGGGGATTGGACGACCCTTTTGCAACAGCATGGTACGCACACATTTTTTCTTTCAGTATTCTGTCTTCGTCCCATATTTCGCATTTCAGGCCAAGCTCCAGGGCCAATGACTCGGCTTTCTTTGCAAGAGTCTCAGGGGTGATGACATTACCCGGTTCGTTTGCTATGTCCCTTGTATAGCACTGCGCCTCGCCAAGTATCCTTCCTTCCTCAAGCCCTGCAGGGTCTGCATCTGCAACGTTGACAACTTCAGGGGATACAAGCTTCTCATCCTCTTCCTGAGAGAGGTACTTGTCAAATCTGTAGCACCCCAAAACAGCTCCTTCAGCGGCAGATCTTGAATTGATCCTATTTTCTGCTCCGGGTATGCGGAGAAGCACACTTGAGCACTTTTTTTCTGCAGCAGTTCTGAGGACCACAAAGCTTCCTTCCCTGATGTTTTCCTGAAGGCTGCTTTTTTCATTCCCAATTACATGTATGACAACATATTTGACTGACCCGTGCATGACCGGGATCTTCATCGTAGAACCTGCCTTTGCCTTGAAGTTCCCGTTGAGGATCGCTCTGCGGCAAAACTCCAACATTTCTCCTGCGAGAGGCTCCAGGCACAACAACTCAAATGGGGCTTCTTCAGCAAGTATTCCGATCAACTGGACACTTTCCTGATCGAAGCCTATTTCACATTTATTAATGTTCAATATATTCCCTCCATATAAGTAACCTGCTTTTATTCTGAACATCATAATAATATCACTATTTAATCTCAATGTTGACGTATTTTCTGCCTGCCCGATCTTTTCTGCTATACTAATCAGGGTCGATTTTCTGCATTATATGGAGGAATGAAGGATGGATAACAAATATGATGTAATAGTCGTCGGATCAGGTCCCGCAGGACTGTTCGCAACTCTCGAACTCATAAAAAACAATAAAAAAGTTCTTCTCATAGACAAGGGAAGACCGATAGAAGCCAGAATCTGTCCCATGAAAACAGGCGCTCCGGAATGCGTACACTGCAATCCATGCAATGTTGTATGCGGATGGGGAGGAGCCGGGGCTTTCAGCGACGGCAAACTGACACTGACCCCTGAGTTCGGGGGCAACCTTGAAGAATACTGCGGACGCCAGAAGCTTCTCTCTCTTATTGACGAAGCAGACCGGGTATATCTGGAACACGGAGCCAGCAGCACGCTGTTCAAACCAAGCGGCGACCTTGCAAAGAAGGTCATTACCAAAGCTCTTAAGGCAGGACTGGACATAATTCCTGCAACAATACGCCATATGGGGACTGACAGGTCAAAGCAGATCCTTGGCGCCATATATCAGACCATAAAGGACAGCTGTGAGGTAAGAACAAACACAATGGTCGAAAAAGTCCTTCTTAAGTCTGACAGATCCGTTGCCGGCGTCCTGCTTGCCGATGGAGAAGAGATCTGCGCCGACAGGGTCCTCTTGGCCCCAGGACGCGAAGGCGCAGCATGGATGGAAAAAACCGTGAAGGAGCTTGGACTTGAGATCGAGTCCCTGCCAGTAGACATCGGAGTAAGGGTGGAGATACCCTCTGCGTGGGCTGAGGATATCACGGACCAGTTCTATGAGGTCAAGGCACTTCTTGACACACCGACCTTTGATGACAAAGTCCGAACATTCTGCATGTGTCCGCACGGTGAAGTCACATCTGAGTATCAGAGCCACCACGAGATCCTGACTGTCAACGGCCACTCAAACCAGGAAAATGAACACAAGACAGAGAATACAAACTTTGCAATACTGGTCTCTACAAAATTTACAAAACCTTTCAGGGATCCGATCGGTTACGGCAGCCACATTGCCCGTCTGGCAAACATGCTTGGCGGAGGAATTATCGTCCAGCGACTTGGTGATCTCCGAAAGGGGAGACGCTCCACACCGGACAGGATCGCCCACGGACTTGTAAGGCCCACTCTTACAAGCGCAGAACCGGGAGACCTTGCCTGCGTCCTTCCATACAGGCATCTTGTCGGAATAATGGAAATGCTTGCAGCGCTTGATCATATAATACCAGGTGTCAATAGCGGCCATACTTTGCTCTACGGAGTCGAGGTAAAGTTTTACAGTCTGAAAGTCGCCCTCGACAGTGGGCTCAGGACTTCTATCAAAGGCTTGTACGCAGCCGGAGACGGAGCCGGGGTCACAAGAGGGGTGATACAGGCCTCAGCATCGGGCCTTTGGGTCGCAAGGGCAATGCTCTCTGAAAAATGAAAAACCTTAAAAATCTTCTAAAAATGACCGGCAATATTAAAAGAAAGAGTCTTGTTAAATCTTACAAAATAATGCTGCCGGTCCTGGCGATCATCTCGCTTTTTACCCTTATGTCCTTAGGATCAAGCTTTTTCAGATATAGTCTTCAGCCTAAGATGATATTTATTCTAAACCATCTTATCTGGCTTATTTTTGCCGCTGATTTTTTCGTAAGGATGCATCTGACAGAGGACAAAAAACATTTCATAACGAGACATCTGGCAGAATTTATTGCTATAGTTCCCGTATATCCTTTCATACTGCTGGCCGAGATATTGGGAGACATCCACCTGACTGATGCAGCTGCAGGAGTCCTTGAAATAATTTTTATCATAAAATTCTTTTCATACCTGATAAGGGCCTTCGTAACCCAGCGCAGATTCATAAGAACAAATCCTCTTCATTATGCAGCCGCTGTTACAATGACGGCACTTGTAGTTGCTGCAATGTTATTTTCCGGTTTTGAAGGCAGAAATTACTCGGACAGTATTTGGTGGGCTTTCTCGACCGCCAGCACTACAGGTTTTGGCGACATCGTACCTGCCACCCCGGAAGGAAGACTTGTAGGAATGTTCCTTATGGTAGTCGGGCTTGCCTGCATAAGCATGCTCACAGGCGTTATTGCCGGGATAATGATGTATTCTGATAATTTCACAAGACCAGAAAGCTCAATAGTGATCGGGGTCATCAAAGAACTATCACGGTTTTCAGAACTGAGTGAGAATGAGGTAGAGGAAATTTGCAATGTATTGAAAGCCATGAAGCTGAAACATCCGATTAAAAAGGAAACGATCGTTAATAACGGATCTTCCGAAAGATCGCGCACTAAAAAAACGGATTTAAAAAAGAGCCGCTTCGCGAAATGGGTCAATGAACACTTCATCAGCGATTCCAGGGAGGATACTATCATTGAGAAAAGGCTTTCACAGAAAAGACGCACTAAAAAATAATTTATTGAAGCAAAAACAACTTGGGTTAAGAGAATAAATTAATGCGTTTTTGAAAAAACGCATTAATTTTACACCTATTTAAAAGATGGAGATAAACATTAATTACATATTTAAATGTTCAGGTCCGTAAGTTCGAACCGCAGCACAGACAATTGCAATAATAATAATGGAACAGCCTATTATCTCCTGCGCAGTTATTGCTCCATCTCTACCACTGTGCCTATGTTATGTGCTTCAGCACGTTCCAGTGCGACTTTGGCAGTTATAAGGTCCTGCAGCGCCATTCCTGTGGCGTCAAACATCGTTATTTCATCAGCCGAAGTCCTTCCCGGTTTAGTGCCGTTGAGCACTTCTCCTATCTCGGTAATGCATTCGGGCATTATCAGTCCCATTGATACAGCGTGCTGACACTCTCCCTTGTGTGCCACCTGAGACCTTGAGTCTCCGAAAACTTTTACCGTTGCTGTTATTTCAGGATCTATCTCCTGTTTGCCGGGCATGTCAGCTCCTATAGCATTTATGTGACAGCCCTTCCTGAGCCAGCCGCTTTTGATGAATGCCTTTTTTGAAGGCGTGCATGTAACAACTATGTCCGCATTCCTTACATGCTCTTCAAGTGATGCAAATGGCCTGGCGGTTATTTGGATTGCAGGGTAATGGAAAGATATCTCTTCCGCCATTTTATCCGCGTACACATCCTGCACATCGAAGACATCTATCTTTCTCAGGCAGGGCATTACCTTTGAAAGGCCCATGATCTGAGCCCTCCCCTGGGCGCCTGAACCAACTACAACAGCATTCTCAGCTCCGGGCCTCGCAAGGGTCTCCGCTCCTATTGCTCCTGCTGCTCCGGTCCTTAAAAATGTGACGGGAGTTCCCTCAAGTATACCCAGCGGCTGCTGACGCTCGATATCCATGACCACTATAAGGCCCGCAAGGGCTGGGACTCCCAGGGTCGAGGGATTGTCTCTGTTCCAGCCCAGGATCTTAAGTCCATATATACCCGCTCCATCCATGTATGCGGATTTGATATCCATATCTGCCCTTCCGGGGTCAAATTCATGTGTTATTATCGGAAAAAGCCCGGCCCTCCCGGAAGAAAACAGCTTATATGCCTCTTTTACTCCGGGAATTACGTCATCCATCGTGACCAATGCGCTAAACTGCTTTGAATCCAGTATCCTGAGCCTGTACATCAGTCTCTCCTATCTTCCGCAACTTAGTGCGGAAAGGAATTTTTCTTCTCCGATATTGCCCCCGGAAACAACGATACCGACCTTTTGGCCTTTCAGTTCGATGCTCCCGGAAAGAGCCGCCGCAGCAGCAATTGCGCCTGCTCCCTCTACCAGCTGGTGGTGTTTTTCAAACATGAAGCGGATGCCTTTTGCTATATCCTCTTCTGAGACGGCAAGAAGCCCCTCCAGTTTATTAAGTACAAAATCCAGATGATTCTGGCACGCTCCGCCTCCAAGGGCGTCTGCAAGGCTTACTTCTTCTTCGACAAGTCCGACCATGCCATTTTTAACAGCTTCCGGCCAGGCAGGGTTGGCTTTCGCATGCACTCCCCAGACTTTTATCCCCGGTCTGAGTGCTTTTGCAGCAGTTGCTACCCCGCGGATCAGTCCGGCTCCGCTTATCTGGCAGAGGATGACGTCAAGTTCGGGCTCATCCTGCAGCATCTCAAGCCCAACCGTTCCCTGTCCGGCTGATACGTAGGGATCGTCAAAAGCTGAGATGAAGACCAGATTTTCTTTTTCAGCCATCTTAATGCTCTCTATCTCCGCCTCGTCATAATATGTCCCTATAACTCGGAGCTCCACAAACTCTCCGCCCTTTTCAAGTATGGATTCTCGTTTTACCTGGGGGCACTGGCCCGGGACACATATAACTGCCCTTACCTTAAGGTCCCTGGCAGCCATCGCTATTCCCTGTGCATGGTTTCCGCTTGAACAGGTTATAACTCCTTTTTGCCTCTCTTCTTCGGTCATTGCAAACATCCTGTTAAAGGCTCCCCTTGGCTTGAAAGAACCTGCGATCTGTTGGTTCTCAAGTTTTAGCCAGACCTCTCCCCCGGTCATTTTGCTTAGCGAAGGAGAGAACTCAAGAGGTGTATGCCTCGTCCTGTTTTTAAGAAATCTTGCCGCAAGCAGGATGTCGGTTATTGTTACTTCGTATGGCATTATTCAACACTACCCTTCATAAATTTTTGTGACGTAAGGTGATGTCGACGAAGAGAGCATTCCTGGATAGTCAGGCCTGAAACGAAGAATCTCCCCTACTTTATGCGCAACAGGACAATCTTCGATATCTACCAGGAGGTGGTCACTTGAAGCTGTGATTATTTTGACCCCTTCATCCAACGGCGTCAGTCCGCCGATATTCACATCCTGCCTGCCTATCGCCAGTATTCCGCGAAGCCTTTCTCCCCTGTCCTCGAAATAAGGAACGTTGCCAAAGGCATCCCTTCCGACCTCTCCTATGGGCTTTGTCGGCTTCCTGCGAACTTCGACCAGTTCGGCTTCCAGTTCCATAGTGTCCTGGCGCAGCCAGGGTACTATCACCCCCGAGGATTTATCCGAACCGAGCAGATACCCTTCGCCTATCCTGAGGTTATTTATCCTCGCAGGGAAAAGACCGTCATCTAACGCAATAAGTGAACGTGTCGTAGCTCCTCCCGAATAGATATCAAGCTTTCTGCCAATTACGGATTCAATTTTTTCGCCGAAGGACAAAAATCTTTGTATGCTTTCTTTTGAAGGAAGTACTCCGCTTGCACAGCCGTAATTGACTCCAATTCCGATTATTTTAAGGGCGGGGCTCAGTTTTTTGAGGCCTTCCGCAACGGTCTCAGCCTCATCCGGCCAGAAGCCTTCCCTCAGGTCACCCATATCTGTCATCAGGAGGACAGAATGTTCTTTCTTTTTTGATTCACATACTTTTGACATCAATTCCAGCGTTTCCATATCTGATACCAGAGAATAGTCTGCAAGGCTGATAACGTCTTCGATCTCAGAACGCATTGGTATCCTTATCAGAGCGAAGGGAACTTTTATGCCATCCTCCTTCATCCTTCTGATATTCTTTATCCTGCTGTCTGCCAATGCAGATACCTTAGTGCCGGAAAGCCGTCTGGCCAGTTCCAGGGGAGCTGATAATCCTTTTGTGACTGCCCAGACCGATATTCCATGTTCTGCGCACTTTGAAACGATCTTGTTTATGTTGCTTTCCATAACATCCATGTGAACTCTAAGTACCGGGTATGACATTTTTATCACTCCTTTTCGATGTGATACGAATACTGATATTATATCAAGCCTAATGAATCCCTTATAGTGATGAGGTCTTCTATGACTCCATATGCGGTATCCAGAAGATCAGGGCAGTCCTGCACAATGATGTTGGGGTGCATCAGGTCTGACTCGATACGGACTGCTGAACCATAATGGGAGATGAGACAGAAGATATCATCCCTGTTTACCTCCTCGACCCTTACGCTTGCATGGACATTATTCCCATCTTTCCAGCCTCTGCAGAGGAGTTTAAGCCTCATACCTCTTTTGACAGCATCCTGCGCCGTCTCCGGGGTCACTGCCCTTATTCCATCTCTCTCCACGTCAAGAGGTGTTATGTTTCCACCCATCAGGACATTCACAAGAGCGGCTGCCTTGGCTGAGGGATCCCATCCGTCAACGTCCATTGAAGGATCTGCCTCCGCGATCCCGGCTTCCTGCGCCATTTTTATGCCCTCTTCAAGAGAACCCCCCTTTTCCATGTGGGAGAGTATGAAATTGGTAGTCCCGTTCAGTATCCCAGAAAATCCATTTACTGTCGCACCCTTCATGCAGCGGCTGCAGAAATTGAAGAGAGGTGCTCCGTCCATCACTGCGGATTCAAAAAGATAGAGCGCTCCATTTTTTTCAGCAAGCTCTTTGAGTTCTTTGTAGCGAAAACTGACCGGGCCTTTATTTGCGGATGCTACAGACTTACCCCTTTCCAGGGCGGTTCTTATGTGCGAAGCAGCCGGTTCTCCCCTATCTTCAATGGAGAGGGCGGAAAGCTCAACAAGAACATCGTAATCAAGTGTTTTCGCGGCTTCCAGCGGAGTCAGTGAGGAAAGTTCCCGCTCGTCTGCAGTAAGTCTGTTGCTCAGCCTGAGTTCATCCAAAACTTTTATAAGGTCTATTCCATCTTTTTTCTCCAATCCGCCGTGGCGGCCTGTAAAGATCCCGACAACTCGGGACTCCAGATCAAGAGCCGGATATAGATCACGTTGAATAAATATTCGGGACATCTCTTTTGCCACATTACCGAAACCGATAAAAAGTATTTTCATTTATTGCCCTCATCCCTTTAAAAGTGTCATGCATTCGATTATAGTTACTGTAATATTGATGTCAATTTGCAATAAAGAAAAGATGCCGGCTCATAAACTTCGGGAGTCCCATGATCCTTAAAATATTACATTCAGAGGAGGATTTATATTGAACAAACTTTTTATCGACCCAAACATTACTGATGTTGCCAAGGCTTACCGATTTCTTAAAAACCGTGTGAGACACACTCCTACCGAGTATTCTTTCCCGCTGAGCGAAATATGCGGCAGCCCTGTGTACATGAAATGGGAAAACCAGCAGCTTTGCGGCTCATTTAAATTAAGGGGAGCACTTTATAAGATGAATTCACTCTCCCTTGAAGAACGGGCAAAAGGCGTCGTGACCTGCTCCAGCGGAAACCATGGTCAGGGCGTTGCCCTTGCAGCTAAGGAACTTGGCATCAAGACACTGATCTTTGTCCCCAACGTATGTCCCGAAACTAAGAAAGCTGCCATAAAACGAAGGGGCGGAGAATTTGTAGATCTTGTTGTTACAAGCGGAGATTATGACTTTGCGGAACATTCAGCCCACGAACATGCTGAAAAAAACGAAATGACCTATGTCTCTTCTTTTGAAGATGCTACGGTGATCTCGGGACAGGGAACTGCGGGTTTTGAAATGTTCACTGATGAACCGGACATAGAGCTTCTGATCATTCCCGCAGGAGGCGGTGGACTCATGAATGGGATCGCTATAGCGGCTAAAGCCATTAACCCGGATGTTGAAATATGGGGAGTGCAGTCTGTCGCGTCTAATCCATGGGTAGTCTCATGGGCTGACGGCATCGTCAGGGAGGTCACATACCTTGAGACTCTGGCTGACGGACTTGCAGGCTACATACCCCAGAGCCTGCTCTCACTCGCAAAGAAACGCGTGGCAGGAATTCTTGAGATCACTGAGGAAGACATCGCCAAAGCGATCGCCTTCCTGCACAGGGAACACCATCAGATAGTTGAGGGAGCAGGTGCTGTAGGAGTTGCCGCACTGCTGGCAGGCAAGATCGATCCGAAGGGAAGGAAGACAGGAATAGTAATATCAGGAGGCAATATCGATGAGGAAAAACTGAAGGCTATCCTTTCCATATACTGATCATTGTAAAAAATAAGTCCCGGGTCACCCCCGGGACTTATTTTTTACACTTAGACTGCCAAACAGCAGCGCTCAAATCAGTTTGTTGCTTAGTTATTCCGATTTATCGAGAGGCAGTTCAGGATTTCCTGCCCACGCCTGGAATCCCTCGTCATAACACTGGGATTTGTGGAATCCTGCGTAACGCAGTGCCATCGTAACAAAGGCGGCTCTGACTCCGGCAGTATCGTACACAACTATCTCGTTATCCGGCGTTATGCAGTGCTTCTGAAGAAGTTCAACTATCTCTTCCACTTCTTTGAATTGATATTGATCCTGGACGAAGTTCTGCATTTCTATGTGTATCGCGCCTGGAAGGTGACCGGCTCTCTTTTCCTGGAAGGGCCTGATCTTGCCCTGATATTCAGCAAGTGTGCGAACGTCAAGCAAAACAAGCCCGCTCTTGCCCATGTTGTTGTTGATCCATTCCGTATCAACGAGGTAATGCTCTTTGTATTTGGGTATTGAGAAGGCGACCGCCTTGTTTTTGTGGACGGTCTTTGATACACTGCCGCCCTCCTTCTTCCAGGCAGTAAATCCTCCCTCAAGCATTTTCGCATTCTTTATACCGCTCATCCTGAGTATCCACAGAACCCATCCGCTCTGGCCCCATCCGCCTGCGTCATCATATACGACGACCGTTTTCTTTCCGTTTATGCCGAGAGCACCTATCCTCTTAGCCATCGTAGATGGCTGCCAGATGGCACCCCATTTTTTTGTGCCTGCCTGTGCATTCATATTCGCGAAGTATGTCCAGCTCGCATTGACGGCTCCGGATATGTGTCCGCCTGAATAGAGGCTTTCCGGCCTCGCATCCACGAGGACTACCTGTCCCTTGTTTTTCTTCAGCCATTCAGCAGAGACCAGAAGCGATGCCTCTGTCTCGGGTTCACCTGCCTGCATAGGAGAGGGTTTCAATGGCCTGGACTGCGGAACCGTAATAGCGGCCGGGGCATTTTCTGCCGGCGCTGCGGTGGTTTGGGACTGCTGTGCTGTCTGAACCGCTGTCTGTGATGCGTTGTCTGCCGATGAGGGTGTCTGTGCTGAAATGGATGGGGTCATAAGGATCAGGACCGTAAATGCGATAAATATTGCGCTGGAAATTTTTTTCATAATATCATTCCCTTCATACTTAATACTCTTTATATCAGGCACTGCAACTAATTTCTAAGTCCGTATCATAACAAAATATTGCTTTTTTTAATCTGCTAAATTACTGTTTTAAAGATCAGTGCCAATTATCGTATATCCATTGTGCCGCTCTTTTAGCCTCGTTGAACTCTTCCCACATTTTCCGTTCTTCCTCGTCCTGCGGCTCAATTATGGTCTCATGTCTTCTCTTTATCCATTCCCTGAACTCAAGCAACGCATCATGTCTTGCAAAGTGTTCAAAGACAAGATCGAACTTTGGGATGCCCCACAGCATGTTGGGAGGAAGAGCGCCTGCGCCGACCAGCCATGCTGTTGCGTCCTGCAGCATTTTTTTGATCCCTTTTTTGTGCCCGACCCGGAGAAGGACCGCCCTGTGACCTCCTGTAACTGTCTCGGATACCATATTTACCGAATCCTCGGTGCAAAAGATCTCAGTCGAAAATCCAAGCATGGCAGGAATGGGGTTGAAATCGCTTTCAGACGCTATCAGAAGGTATCTCACAGCGGTAGAATGAGAAGCAATATATTTCAGGGCTTCGACAGATCCGGAAGAAGTCCTTCTTGACGTGGTTATATAAAGGTCGGCTTCTTCCTGTTCAGCGATCTTCATTATGTGCCCGATCCTTTTTTTGATCCATGAGGGAGATACAGAATAGTTTCCGTCATCGCCGCCAATAAGGATAGACCATATCTTTGAAGAATTTGCCGGATATTCCTTCAACAACGCTTCGCCCTGCTTTTTAAGCTCATCCTTCATGATGGAATTGGGAGAACCAAGCGTGACAATAACATTAGGTTTTCTGTCAGGATAATCATGCTCAGGAACTATCGCAAAATCAAAAGGGTCGGTTCCTACGATACCTGGTGTCATGACAGTTGCGCACGCACACCTCCATATGTAACCGAGGGCAAGGTTATAGGGCGCCGGTGTACTTCCAGCAGAAATAATGAGGACTTCCCTCGTTCCCTCGTGGATATCTCTCTCTGCGAACCACTGGCCCACCCTTCTGACAACAGCATCTCCGTCAGCCATTGCAAGCCAGTCCCTTGCATCCCTCCTGTTTCCCTGTACTAGCTTTCTTGATGCCGCTTTGGCTCTAGTCCTGACAGCTCCGCTCAGCAAGGGTACCTCAGCTTCCAGTATCTCGGCACCGGTCATCATTGACAGCCAAAGGGCCACCCCACGGCTCTGGTTTAGGTGTCCCCTTATTCCGTCACTTAAGATGACTATCACCCTGATACTTTTATCTTCGTTCATTGGGGCCTGTTTTTTTCCTTCTCTTCCGCAAGTATTTTTCTTATTATCTGCAAATCTTCCTCTGTGTTGACGTTGGGGCCCAAAGAGGGATACTTTGTCGCAATTACCGCCATTGTATAGCCGTGTTCCAATATCCTTAACTGCTCCAGCGATTCTTCTTTCATCAGCGGAGTAGGCGGAAGTTCAACGAATTTCAGGAGGAATTCCTTTGTGAAAGCATATATGCCAAGATGCTCCCATACGGGACATTCTGTTACGTTGCGCCTGAAAGGTATGGGAGATCTGCTGAAATAGAGCGCTCTGCCCCTTTGGTCGGTCACAACTTTAACAATGTTGGGGTTGTTAAAATCTCTGTCGTTAGTGATCGGAACACACACAGTGGCTGAGTCTGCACCAGGATCAGAAATGATCCCTTCCGCCAGCTCCCTCAGCATCCTTGGGTCGAGCATTGGTTCATCTCCCTGGATGTTTATTACGTAGTCCGTGTCTATGGATCTGGCTACCTCTGCCACCCTGCTGGAACCATCAGGATGGTCAGCTCTCGTAATAAGAACATCTCCGTCGAATTTTTCAGCTGCGTTGTATATCCTTTCATCATCTGTAGCAATCACTACCCTGAAGAAGACACCCGAAGCCACGGCTCTCCTGTATACGTGTTCTACCATCGGTTTCCCGCAGATATCAAGAAGCGGTTTACCGGCCAGCCTTGTAGATGCGAACCTTGAAGGTATCACACCAAGGATCCTGGGTAAATTCATTTACTCACATTCCATTCTCTGAACTTTTTCAGCATCTTTTCCCTATCAATAAACTTTACGTTTCTTACGATCCATTCACGCATCTCTCTGCCTTCTTCTGTCTCCTGCTTATAGCTTATGAAGTCAAGCTTGATACCAAGCTCATCAGCTATCTTGAGGGCGAAGACAGGCCATATCATGCCTATGTCACCAATAACCGGGATGCTGCCTTCATGACGTGCAAATGCGGACATTTCCATCCTGAATGGTATTTTGGAGATCTTCGTCTTTGGAAGTCCTTTATCGATAGCTTCCTGTATCATGGAGCTTTCTTTCTGCAGGTCCTGTGCAAGCCTCAGGTTTTCATCCAAATCAAATCTGACAAGAGTTTTATTTTCAAGGCTGAATACCGGCTGACCCTGCCACCATGACCACATTCCATGTCCGGTATATGTTTCGAAGGGACCGTCATGTATCTCCTGGGTAAGAGCAACCGCTGATTCTATTATGACATCTGCCTCACCAAGCATATCGGCTATTCGCCTTGAACGTTCCGCCACCGGAATGCTGTCTCCTACTGCAAGGCCCACGTGTCCGCCGCCTACCATCTGCGGTATAGTCACAAGAACGGGAAGTCCCTTTTCTGCACCCATCCCAAGCATAGTTCTGGTATCGCAGCCCCATCCTGCTATGGCTTCAAAAGGAAGCCCCGACTGCCTTGAGAGGGAGAGTATCTCCTCGGCAATCTTCTCAGTTCTCATTCCCATAGGGTATGCCATATTCCCGGCTGCTTTAATGACCATCCTGCCCTCAGAGGCCTTCCCTTTCTCCAACAGGTCCTCGTCAAGGATCATCTCTTTGCGGATAAGGTCTATATCCTCCTCCGAAAGCTCAGTGAATTCGAAAACATTTCCTCTTGGCATTTTTGTCCTGTCAAGCCCGATCCGGGATGCATCGCACATTTTTACCCTATCCAAAGAACCGCTCATTTCATGGTTGATGACAGCGGAGCTTGTCGTTACTCCGTCAACTATGCCCTTTCCCATTAGTTCGGCGATCAGCGTCGTTACGCCTTCGTGCAGATTTGGTCCGCTTCCTGTAACTACCGCGACCTTACCGCCCCTTTTCTTTGTTTCGACTGCCTTTGAAACAGCGGAATCAAGTGCTTCGCGGGAACGTTCATCCAGCCCGTTGTAAAAATCATTTAACAGATCCCTCTTAATTTCCATTAATACCCCTCCCTGCGCTGAGCAGATGGTTTTCCAATGAACCCTTTTCAGATCGGATATCTGACGAAAAACGTAAAAATGCGATCAATAATATTGATATATCCGCTCCCATGTTTTTAATGAGGATCCGGAACAGCGTTCAAAATATCCGGCGCTGATCTTTCTGAAATTTTCGCCGTTATCATGGTCCGATGCCTGCATTATTCTTACCCAGGCATCTCCAAGGCTTTCAGCATCTTTTACCTGTGTAGCTATGCCGAGCTCTATAAACTCATCAGATGCTTCGGCAAAATCCTCCATATGGGGACCGTATTGGACCGGGATCCCCCAGGAAACAGGCTCTAAAATATTCTGACCGCCTTTATCTGCAAAACTGCCTCCCACAAATGCCGAGACAGCTGTCCCGTACAACTCAAAGAGAATGCCTATCTTGTCGACCACTGTTACATCTTGATCAAACTGATCGGATGAAAGCAAACCTGCTTTGAACTTTTGCCGGGCAACAGCAAGGGCATCCTCAGCTCGTTCAGGATGTCTGGGCGCCAATATCAATTTTGTCTTAGGGTATCTCTGTTTAAGTATCTCAAAAGCCCTTATGACTTCCTCTTCTTCGCCTGGGTGGGTGCTCCCGGCTATAAATATTTTATACCTGTCAGACCCTAACTTTGCTGCCCAGCGGTCACGCGCAGCCACGTCCTTCCTCAAAAGGAGGGCGTCTGTCTTTGTATCCCCGAAAACATTCAATTTCCCCATAGGGACTCCGATGGACCTTAGCCTTTTAAGGTCTCTTTTTTCCCTCAGGAAAATTTCAGTAAAGAGATCGAAAAAAGATGCTCCAATTTTTTTTCTGACAGGGCCTTCAAGGCGTTTCCAGGTCCTGTCAGATATCCTTCCGTTGACAAGAAAAGCCGGGATCAAAGTATCTTTAAGTTCCCAGAGCATGTTCGGCCACAGTTCAGTTTCCGCTGTGGCAAAGGCCCAAGGTTCAAGGCTAAGTATAGCCCTTCTTACAAATTCTTTTTTGTCCCATGGATAATATATATGATGATCAAAAAGACCTTCTCCCAGGCGTATGGCCATATCTTTT
This sequence comes from Synergistaceae bacterium UBA6101, assembly GCA_002428495.1. Classification (GTDB taxonomy): domain Bacteria; phylum Synergistota; class Synergistia; order Synergistales; family Synergistaceae; genus Caenicola. The sequence continues at coordinate 100,936 of DIWR01000018.1, read as the reverse complement.
CCTGTTTCTGTCGTTGTGGAGATCACTATCGGCCCGCTGTAACCTGAAACCCTTGCGGCACTGATCACAGGCATCAGGGCCTGGACTTCTCCAACGGAGACCCCATGGGCCCAAAAGGGTCTTCTTCCTTTCAGTTTTTCGATCAATTCCTGAGACTGGATGCCCCTCCTCTCGTCATAACCCTCGCTGTATTTATTCTTGAGCCTTGGCCAGGACAAAAGGAAAATTGAATCGATAAGAGGCTGATAAAGAGATCTGAGCAGCGACAGCTAGGCCACCCCCGCTTTAAGTATCTCATGGATATGGACCATACCAACCGGCTTGTCATCTTCGACAGCAATAAGTGCTGATACTTCCCACTCTTCAACTATGCGAACTGCCTCAACAGCAAGCCTGTCCGGCGAAATCACTCTCGGGGTGCGTGTCATTCCCATATGCACAGGCAAATCCAACCCCTGTACTCCCTCTCTTTCAATAAAACGCCTGAGGTCTCCGTCAGTAAATACTCCGACAAGTTTGCCCGAGTCATTTACCACAGCAGTAGCTCCATAGCCTTTACTCGTTATCTCAAAGAGAGCTTCCTTTACCAGCGATGATTCATTTGTTACCGGAAGTTTGTCTCCGGTACCCATAAGGTCCCTTACCCTCAGCAGAAGTTTCCTGCCAAGCGAACCACCTGGATGGAAGAGTGCAAAATCATCTTTCCCCAGTCCAAGAAGGAGCGTAGCCATTCCTGCAACTGCATCCCCCAAAGCCATCTGCAAGGTAGTGCTGCTTGTTGGTGCCAGTCCAAGCGGATCGGCCTCGTATTCCACATGACAGTTCAGCACTACATCTGCCTCTCTGGCCAATGTGGAATTTACATTCCCAGTTACCGCTATTATCGGCGCTCCCAATCTTTTAAAATAGGGAATTATGTCAATAAGTTCCCTTGTCTCACCGCTGTTGCTCAGGAAATAGCCAAGATCATCGCGGCATACCATTCCAAGGTCTCCGTGAGCTCCTTCGGTTGCGTGGAGAAAGAATGCCGGAACTCCCAGGGACGCAAAAGTAGCAGCTGTCTTTCGTCCGACATGGCCGGACTTGCCAAGCCCGGATACGACGACCCTTCCCTTGCACCTGCTTAAAAGATGGGATGCTGCGACAAGTTCATTGCTTACCCTTGATGCTGCCGATGTCAGTGCATCTGCTTCCTTCTGCAGAATATTCCTTCCTGCTGCAAGCATATCTTCATCAGAAAATTTCTTTTCTTCACGCTCGTACGGGAGATCCATTTTTATTCACCTGTCCAATCAAGAGAAGCAAAACCTATTTTCTCCCTTACTATTCTGTCTATTTCAGCAACCTGCCTCAGGACCTCGCGCATAGAGTGCAGTGGCACCATATTGGGTCCATCGCACATCGCAGAATCTGGATCCGGATGTACTTCCATAAAGAGGGCATCTATCCCAACTGCAACAGCCGCACGTATCAGGGATAAGACAAAGGACCTGTCTCCTCCGCTTCTGTCACCCTGACCTCCAGGCTTCTGAACGCTGTGGGTCGCATCGAACATAACTGGGAATCCAAAACTTCTCATTACAGGGAATGAGCGATAATCAACTGAGAGCTCATGGTATCCGAATGCTGTTCCCCTCTCACAAAGTATTATCTGCTCGTTGCCCGCTTCACGACATTTGCTGATAACCGACCGCATATCTTCAGGAGCCATAAACTGAGCCTTTTTGATATTCAGGGGCTTGCCAGTCCTGCTTGCAGCGACCAGGAGGTCTGTCTGACGGCACAAAAAAGCTGGGATCTGTATCAGGTCGACGGTCTCAGCGAGTTTTTCCGCCTGCCATGGTTCGTGCATATCAGTCACCACAGGTACATCAAGTCTGTTCCTTATCTCTTTAAGCCACTCAAGTCCCTCTTCAATTCCGGGTCCCCTGTAACTTGCTATAGAGGTCCTGTTTGCCTTGTCGAAAGAGGCCTTGAATATATATCCAAAACCAAACTCACCGCAGAGTTTTTTCATCTCTTCTGCAATGGCATAAGCACCTTCAAAACTTTCAAGTACACAAGGTCCTGCCGCTACAGCCAGCTTTTCTCCGCCTACAGAAATGTCGCGGACCCTGACTTTGGTTATTACCTGTGACGATCCTTTATTCACCCGGCAGCATCTCCTTTTTATAGGGCGATCCATTTCCGCTCTTTTTTTCTATAAAAGAGCGGTATTTTTCATAGACAGTACATCTATTATCCCATCCAAGCGCCGATGCGCAATACTCAACGACATGATCAAGCGCACCAAATCCGCCCAAATTTCTAATGCCCGCCTCTTTCATGCTCTTCTTCAGTTCAGGATCGCTAAGAATTCGTTCAGCGGCTTTTGCAAGCTCCTTCGGTTCAGCTTTTACAAGTATCTCCGCCTCTTTCAGAAGCTTTTTTTGTATCAGTTTACCTTTTTCGAGTATGGAGACAACGGGTACACCCAAACCAGCGCACAGCTGGTTTGCTGTTCCGCCAAGCCCGATCAGCAGATCTGCTCCTAATGCTGCGTCTGCCACTTCTCCCCTGAATATCCTGACTTTTATCTCCTCTGACTCCAATATGTCACTGCCATGTGTCAATTTCCAGCTACCAAGGTTTTCGACCAGTTTGTCAACATCAATCATCGGGGCCGGGACCATGACAAAGCTGCATTTCTTTCTTTTTGATAGTTCCTTTGCGGAATCCAGGATAAGTATCACATCTTCGTAAGTCCTGGGACGGCTTCCAGGCAAAAGGAGGATCCTGTGGTCGTCTGTTCCATTCCACACATTTATTTCGGACTTGTCCTTGTCTATAAGATCCATTACAGGATTGCCGCAAAATTCCGCATTTACTCCCCCCAACCTTAGTTCCTCCGCTGTTTCTGAGTCCCTTGTCCACACAAATCTGCTTCGGTGTTTAAGCAAAAATTGTTCGACAGAGAGGTGTCCGCTCAGATGTACAGATTTTGCGGTCGCCACGAGGACAGGTTTCATCCCCTGTCCCCAGAGCATGCTTGCGATCAGGTAAACATCACCGACACAAACAGGGGTCCTGTATCTGCTGTAAAGTGATGAAAGTGCGCTCATCTGAGAGGTGATCGAGCTTCCCAGTCCGTACCTCAGATCCTTTATGAACTCGAGGAAACTGTATTTTATTACTCCTCCGCTTGGCATTTCAATAGATGGAGAGAGGACCCTGAAGCCCTCATTCCTGTAATGCGTACCTGAACCGACGAATGCAAAGGCAGAAACCTCTGCAGCACTGAAACGCTTCTTCAACTTCTTTGCAAGTACAACGCCTATCGCGTCTTCGCCATATCCATTAGATGCTATCATCAAATTGGGTTTTAGCTTCTCCAAAATTTTTATTCTGAATCCGAGGTCGTCATCAAGAGTTACAACTATGCGGGGGATATATATGGGAATATCCAGATCCAATCCCTCAGGCAGGTTGACAAGATCCTTTTCAGTGCAGATAAAACCGTCAACACCTTTGTTCTTTGCCAGTTCGACCAGACAGTTTATGTCATTTTCTGTAAAGATATGGTGGTCCCTGAATGTCCGGTGGTCAGAGACCGATATATCTATCTGTTCAAGGAATCTATAAAAACCTGCAGGACTGCCTATCGCAGAAAAGGCTATGTATTTACCACGCGGCCTGTGGCCGACAGGAAGGCTGTGTTCGTCTCCCCGGAGTATTTCTATCCATGATTCCAGTTTGATCTCTGCAGTAAATATCTTGCGCGGATCCAGAAGTTTTTCAAGTTCTGCCTTTGTTGAAGCAAGCTGTGCGGGATCAGCCTGGTTTGCCTTTGTTATAACAAGAATATCTGCCCTGCTGAAGGCCGATTTGGGTTCCCTCATTGAACCTGCGGGGATAACACTGCCGTTTCCAAAGGGGCATGTCGCATCTACAAGAACTATGTCGACATCTCGCGCCATCCTTCTATGCTGGAATGTGTCATCCGTCACAGCAACTTTCGCTCCAAGTGAAGCAAGAAGTGTGACTCCCTGGACTCTGTCTCTGGATACAACTATTTTTACTCCGGGAAGCCTTTTTGCCAGCATCAGCGGTTCGTCCCCGGCCGTCTCCCTATGGGTGCTCTCTTCGTCCTGCCCCACCCATATCGGACCATGCTCTTTGGTCCTGTATCCTCTGCTTACAAGCCCGGCCTCTATTCCAGCTTCCTGAAACTGTCTCACGACAAGTTCCGTCATGGGAGTCTTATTCGTGCCTCCCAGACTGTTGTTGCCAATGCTCACGACAGGAAGAGGAGGCTCCGTTACCCCCAGCAGACCCCTTGCGTATAGGTTGATCCTTAACTTCATCCATGCGCGTGTAATAAACTGAAGAGGATAAAAGAAGGCCCAGGGGGATATCTTTCTTTCCCCCCTAGCGTATCTAAGGTAACTGCGCAGTAGTTTTGACATTTTCTTCGCCGTGTTCTCCGTTGCTTGCCTTGAAAAGCTTGTAATAATGTCCTTTTACCGACATAAGCTCATCGTGCGTGCCCTGTTCAGCAAGTCTTCCTCCTGAAAGTACGGCTATCCTGTCGGCATCATGTATCGTAGAAAGCCTGTGGGCTATTATGATCGAGGTCCTTCCTTGCATTGCCTTTCGCATCGCATCCTGTACCTGCTGTTCTACCAAAGCGTCAAGCGACGAAGTAGCCTCATCCATGATCAGTATCCGCGGATCCCTTACTACAGCCCTTGCGATAGCAATACGCTGTCTTTGTCCCCCGCTAAGCGTCACTCCTCTTTCTCCTACAGCTGCATCAAAACCATCGGGAAGGCTCATGATGAAGCTGAGTATTCCGGCAGTCTCGGCGGCCCTAACAAGGTCATCGTCAGTAACTCCTTCATATCCATATCCAATATTGTATGCAAGTGTTCCCTTCATCAGGACTGGATCCTGAGGCACTACTCCTATCTGCCTGCGGTAGCTTTTCAGGTCAAGCTGTTTAATATCTTTTCCGTCGATAAAAAGTGTTCCTTTCTGCGGGTCGTAAAATCTCATAACAAGATCGGCCAGCGTTGATTTTCCGGCACCGGTGGATCCAACAACTGCTACTTTCTGCCCCCTGGCGATCTCAAAGTCAAGGCCTTTCAGTATCCAGGCTTTGTCATTATATGCAAACCAGACATCTTTAAATGATATTTGACCTTCCATCGGAGTGAGGATCAGCGGGTTTTCAGCCAGGGGCACTTCGTTCTTCTCGTCGAGTATTTCGAAGACCCTGTCCGCTGAGGCAACTCCCTGTTGTATTGTGCTGATCACTCTGCTAAGCACCCTTATAGGCTGCACAAGCAGGCCGATGTATGTAAGAAAAGCGAGAAGCGCTCCGGCTGTCAGCTTTCCGTTGATGACGTCCCTTCCCCCGAACCACAAAATAAAGGCAAGTGCGGAAATAAGTATGACTTCGACCGTTCCTTCGAGAAGACCTCTCACCTGGGTCCCTTTCATTACCGCCTTAAAATGCCTGTTGCTCTCATATTCGAACCTTGCATATTCTTTCTCTTCAGTGACGAAAGCCCTGACTATCCTTATTGATGAGAGTGCTTCTTGTGCGATCGCCGCCACCATTGCCAGTTTTTCCTGTATAGTCCCTCCGACTTCACGCAGCTTTGAAGAAGCTTTATCAATAACTAGCACAGCCAGAGGAGTAACTATGAATGTGATAATAGTAAGCTTCCAGTTTATGAAGAGAAGGAAGCATATGATCCCAATAAACGTGCAGCCCTGCACTACGAAATCTACTATGACCGAAGCAAGGATATTCTGCAAAACGGCAACGTCGTTCGTTATCCTTGAAAGGAACTCTCCCGAACGCTTGCTGTAAAGTTTAGCAAGGGAAAGTCTTTGGGTGTGGTCGTAGAGCTCCAGCCTGATATCTATGACCACCTTCTGTCCGACCCATGTCATAAGATACATATGCCCATATCCGAAGAGAGCTTTCAGAATGTAGAGAGTTATTATTCCTATTGCAAGAAGATTGAGAGTTGAAGCTTCTTTGTTTATAAGGACATCATCAACGATATTTTTTATTAGCCAAGGAGGGACGATCCCAAATATTGACGAAAGGATCATACAGGCAAGGGCAGCTGCCAGCCTCTTTTTGTAGGGCTTGCAGTATCCCAGCAAACGGACATACGAGGACCATGCTTTTTTGTCTTTCAAAGAGAACATCTCAGACTGCCCCCATTATTCTTCTTGCCCACAACTCGTAGACTCCCGTCTCTCCAAGCATTTTCCTTGCAAGATCCATTTTTTGAGATATGTATTTTTTGGTTTTATCATCACCGTTTAGCCACCTCAAAACCTCTTTGAGTATATTTTCCTCTGTGGCTTCCTCCTGCATCAGCTCCGGGAAGAGTTCCATGTCCAGCAGGATATTTGGGATCGTATAATAAGGGGTCTTAACAAGGCGTCTTGCCAGGAATGCAGAGAGCGGACTGAGCCTGTAAGCCGCCACCATGTAGCTCCCCAGCATCATTGCTTCTACAGCGACGGTCCCGCTCGCAGCTACCGAGCAGCATGAAGCGGCAAGGAGATCCCTGCCCTGACCTGTGTAAACATCGAAATTACCTGCCTGAAGGCGCTCTGTCATCTTCATTTTTTCCCTCTCATGAAGTCCGGGGGCTATCGAAAAAACAGGACGCCATCCCATCGCTCTAAGTCCAGAGGCTGCTTTTTCCATTACAGGCAGGAGATTTCTGACCTCGACTCCCCTGCTTCCCGGAAGGAAACCTATAAGCATTCTGTCGTCTCTGTAGCTCTCCGGCAGATTTGCTGCAAGCGCCTCTTTGTCTGAAAACTCCTCTATCATCGGATGACCTGTCCAATAGCTGCTGCAACCACTTTTCAGAAGAAATTCATGCTCAAACCTGAAAAGCGGAAAACATTCATCTACAACGGCAGCTATTTTTTTTACCCGTCCGCTTCTCCATGCCCATACTGACGGCGGAGAAATGTAGAAGACCCTGCCTTTGTATCCTTTCGACCTCAGTTTCTGCGCAAGGCGAATGTTGAAATCAGGACTGTCGGCGATCACAACGCTTTGAGGCCCCCTTTGCATTATTCGGTCTGTCATCTCATTCAACAGTCTGAATAATGTAGGCACTGAGGATAGCACCTCTGCTATTCCAAAAAGCTGAAGCTCCTCACCCGGCCACTCGACCCTTACGCCAGCTTCCTTCGGCTCTTTGCCGCCCATGCCCCATATATCGCCTTCATAGCCCATTTTGCGGAGAGTTTTAGCGACAGAGGCGGTATAGTGATCTCCGGATGCTTCGCCTGAGCTCAGGAAGATCGACACTGTTCTATTCCCATCACGGTAATTTTTTCTTTTTCAGCAACGGAACGGAATTCTTCGGGTTCCATTATAAGGGTCCAGCCTGCGTGAAGAGCAAGACAGGTCAGTTTTGCCTGTGCCATGTTTCTCAGCGTGTTAGGTCCCACTGTTGGGATGTCATATCGCTGATCCTGGTCAAGCCGCATCATTTTAACTACCGTTCCTCCCGAACAGATAGAGCCGGCCCTGAGAAGAGTGGCGTCCGTTCCTTCCATGGCCTCCACGGCAACTACCGAACGTTTGTTGACGACAACTGTCTGTCCAAATGACAGAGGGACAAGAGTTTTACAGATCGAGAAACCATATTCCGCATCAGCCATCTCTTCAGAAGTGGGTCTTCTCCCTGCTATGCGCCCGGGCCCGGCGAGCAGGTCCGGAACGATCTCCCTGTAACTCATTACCTCAAATCCGGATTTTTCAAGAAAATCTACAAGAGCTCCCAAAAGGGTGTGATCGTCCCTGAAAACAAGGCTTGCAAGAAATTTCTGTGTTGTAAGATCAAAAAGTGAGGGTTTGAATACAAGAGTCTTTGATATGCGGCCAGCCATAATAATTTTTTTAACGCCTCGGCTTTTCATGTCCTTGATAGTGGACCCCAGATCAGGCTTTACAATGTTTACTACCTCAAGTGCATACTTAGATATCTCCCCGACTTTTTCCCTGACAGAGTAAACGACCGGAGGTGTTCCCATGTCAGTAAGCCTGCTTGCTATCACGACAGGCAGATTTCCATCCCCGGCTATCAAGGCTATCTTATTTTCCATCAATTATTCCTCCTGAAACAATATCTGCTGTAAAGTCACATACTATAATTGTCACTCATAAAAAAGGAATTAGTCACATATCTTTGGTGTCATCCGAAAAGTATAGCACAGCTGGCTGTCCTGTCGTTCCGAAAGGGTAATGACAACAAAAGTCGGGAGCCTTTGTTCTTTATGTTTTTATTATCCCAGTGCGACATCAAGGACCATCATGACAGCAAAGCCGAATAAGACACCCATGGTTGCCAGATCTCCGTTCCCGCCGGATTGTGACTCGGGAACTACCTCCTCAACTACAACGAATATCATCGCTCCTGCCGCATAAGCAAGCGCATATGGAAGGACCGGCCGGGCTATCTGGACCAAAACAGCGCCCAAAAGAGCGAAAACCGGTTCAACTACCGCAGAAAGCTGACCGTATAAAAAAGCCTTTTGTCTGCTCAGCCCCTCCCGGCGAAGAGGCATGGAAACAGCAAGCCCTTCCGGAAAGTTCTGCAGCCCTATGCCTATAGCCAACGCTATTGCTCCGGCCATCGTTGCCTCAGGCATTAGTCCAATAGCTCCAAAAGCAACTCCTACAGCCATTCCTTCCGGTATGTTGTGGATGGTTATCGCCAACACAAGGAGTGTAGTCCTCTTCATCCTTGATGGAGGTCCTTCAGGATCGGTCTCGGCCATTCCCGGATGGAGATGCGGCATAAGCAAGTCAAGGAGTCGCATTGAGATGCCTCCTATGAGGAAACCAACGAAAGGAGGCAGCCATCCCGGATAGCCCAGCTCCTCTGATATCAATATCGCCGGGGCAAGCAGAGACCAGAAACTGGCGGCTATCATCACACCTCCTGCAAATCCGAGCATTACATCAAGAACTTTTTGATCCGGATTTCTTGCAAGAAAGACTCCCGAAGCACCCAAAGCTGTCAGACCCCAAGTAAAGCATCCTGCCAAAACCGCCTGGACCGGCGCTGACAACCCAATAAACCAATTCATAGGGACACCATCCTCCAAAGAGTGATTTTTTAGAACAACTCCTATTTTACAGGCAAAACATAAGTACCAGAATGGCTGGGTATGGTGCAATCAAGATAAAACCATTTTTATTTAAGGTGGTATAATATTTTCTCAGAATGCGGGAGGCGAAGCCAGTGTTTTCTACTGATAGAACAAACAAATGGTTCAAAGAATTCACGGATAATTACAAGTTCGAAGGAATGCTCCATCCTATGCTTGACCTCAAGCTCAAACATAGCAAAAGAGTATCTCTGATATGTACTGAAACAGCGGATTCAATGGGATGGGACGAGAATGGGGACAGCTGGCTGGCACATACTGCAGGTCTTCTGCATGACGTGGGAAGATTTCCCCAGTACAAGACGTACAGTACGTTTTTCGACAGTATCAGCGTTGACCATGGAGACCTGGGTGCCGAAATAATCTCAAAAGAATTTGACTGGGAGGGCATCCCTGAAAATTTAAGGGAAAATGTCGTATCTGCTGTTAAGTTCCACAACAAAAAAATAGTACCGGCCGGACTGAAGCTCGGTCCTTATAAATGGTCATGCCTGGTCAGGGATGCAGATAAAATTGATATCTACAGGATGGTAGAGGAACGTATCGACAAAGGAACGATATTTGAAATGCTCCCAAGGCACCGGATGGCCGAAGGGCTTTCTTCCGATCTTGTGGAAGAAATAAAGATGACAGGCTCAGGTTCCTATTCAAATGCCCGCTCCCTTCAGGATTACAGGCTGATACAGCTGACCTGGGGCTGCGACCTAAATTTTCCCGTTTCAGTGGCTACACTTAAAGAAGAAAAAATAATCGAAAGGATCCGCGAAGACCTCCGACCTTACGGTGCAAAAGACCTCGTTGACAATTTAATAAACCGCATATATTCAATGGAATAAAAAAGAGAGACCTTCAGATCAATGAGGGTCTCCCATAATTATGACTTATCCTTACGCTGACTGACTACCTGATCACTGAGCCTCGAACATGTCCTTGCCTACACCGCATACGGGACAGGCCCAGTCATCAGGGATCTCTTCAAAAGGTGTTCCCGGGGCAACTCCTGAATCCGGGTCTCCTGCTTCTGGCTCATAAACATAACCGCAAACGGTGCATACGTACTTCTTCATTGTCCATAGTCCTCCTTTTAATTTGGGCCTCACCAATGGCCACTATTGCCGGAATCATTATCATTCTAACATTGTTTTTCATACACGGTAAAAAGACTGATCAAGTTTTCCTGTCAGCCTTGTTCCCGCTTGTTCAATTATAAGATAATTATCCTCTAATCTCAATCCTCCCCAGCCATCGATATATATTCCGGGTTCGATCGTGACAACGTCGTTATGTTTCAATTCATATGAATATTTCGAGGAAATGTATGGCGTCTCGTGTATCTCAATGCCCAGACCGTGCCCCAGTCCATGTGTAAAATATCTGCCCAGTCCCATTGATTCGAGCACATCAAATGCAGTTTTGTACACATCTGTTCCCTTTGCGCCGGAGCGCAGAACTCTGACAGCCGCATGGTGCGCCTCTGACAATATTTCATGATAATCTTTTGCACGGGGATCCGGTGCACCAAATGAAAAATTTCTTGTAATGTCACAGAAGTATTCCCTGTACCTTACGCCAAAATCCACCGTGACCCACTCGCCCCGCATCATCTCTTTGCCTGTGGCCCTTCCATGCGGCATCGAACTTCTTGTTCCTGACGCAACTATCATGTCAAATCCGGCCTCGCCGCCAAATTTATTGATGTTGAAATTGAGGAGTGCTTCAAATTCTTTTTCAGTCATTCCCGGCCTTACTAGGCCCAATGTTTCCAAAAAAGCGTCTGCGGCTATCTCTCCCGCCCTTATGATAAACCGGACCTCATGTTCATCTTTTGAACGGCGAAGCTCGGATATCAGATAAGATCCGTCGCTCCATCTGGTATTTTTAGCGGAGGATAGCTTTTCCCATGTCGAATGGGAAGTTTTTGTTGCTTCACAAAGTATTTTTTGAGCGCCGTGAGCGGATATACTTTCAATAAGATCGTCGACCAGACTGTTTTTTTGGGCAGAGACCCGGTGCGGCGACTGTCTTTCACCCTGCTGCCTGTACCTTGCGTCAAGGATCAGTTCGGCAGAATCTTTATATACAGCCAGCGCTCCCGATGTGCCTCTAAAACCGCTAAGATAGTACAGTGACTCCCAGTTGCAGCTTTCATCTGTGAAGACGACAAAAGCATCAGTACCTGTTTTTGCCATCTCTTTGCGCAGCTTTTCAGTTCTTTTAAGAATAAACTCATTCTCCATTTTTTACACCACCCATCTTCAGGAGTCGCCAAAGTTCCTCGGAAGGTTCCGGCACCTGGTCTTGAAGTTTTTCTCCCATTGATCCTACAACAGATGCGTCTATATTTAATTTTGCAAGCTCACGTAACGCTTCAGATGTCTTTTCCCCAGGCACAGCGGCAATGAGGCTGCCTGAAGCTATCAGTCGAAGCGGATCGAATCCAAGTTTTTCTGCCGCCCTGGCTGTAAGGGGATGGACAGGAACTGAAGCATAGTCTATATCCGTCCTGAGACCGCTCAGGGACGAAATCTCACCTATTCCTCCCATAAAGCCGCCTTCAGTGGGATCGTGCATAAATTTGGCTATCTTTCTCAAAACCTTGGATTCTTCAAGTACTGAAGTCTTTTCGGCCCATGAAACCATCTCGGTTATCTCTGCTTCAGACATGAAGGGTTTCAAAAGCTCCTGTTTGTCTGTTGCAAGGATAGACATACCCTCTATGCCTATATGTTTCGTTACAATCAGTGCGTCGCCCGGTCCCAGTTCATTGGCCCTTAGCACTCTGTCTGCTGTACCAATAAGGGCTCCCATGATCACAGGCCTTTCATATCTGTCGTTGAATTCCGTATGTCCTCCTGCAACAGCGATACCCTGAGCCAGGCATTCCTCGTGGATCTCTCTCATGATACTTGCAGCTCCTTCTTCTCCCCATGAAGGAGGAAGGATCAGTGTAACGGCAAGATAAGCCGGATCTCCGCCCTTTGATGCTATATCGTTTGAATTTATTCTTACAAGAAGTCTTCCTGCCCCTTTTTCCGCGCCTACGATGGGATCGGATGAAAAGACAAGATACTTTCCTTTCGGCCACTTGATGACAGCCGCATCCTCTCCCACAGCAGGGCCTATCAGAAGCTCTTCGCGTACGGCCCCAATGTAGCGCAGTACGTTCCGCTTAAGAGCTTCCGGCGAGAGTTTCCCGGATGGAAGTCCTTTGGTATCGTCCATTTTCAGTCACCTATTTCTTATTGAATAAATACAGCCGCAGTAGTCCTGTCTGTAAAGCCCGAGTTTTTTGCTCTCATTCACGGACCTTTTAAATCCGTTGTTTTTTCGCCAGATCTTTGAGATCCAGATCAGCCCGTACTCAGAAGAAACTTTTTCTCCTATCTCATTAATGACAGAGGGATCTTTATGAGGGCTTATCGTGAGAGTGGTCGTCAACAGTCCTGCACAGCTCCTGACTGCATATTCAGCCGCAGCTTTCAGCTGGAGCTCAAAACACAGCAGACATCTTTTCCCGCCCTCAGGCTCAGTTGCAAACGCTTTCGTTTCCCTGTTCCACTTCTCGGGGTCGTAATGCATAACATTACACTCTATGCCTTTCGTTTGGCATAGACATACTGCTGCAGCGGCCCTTTTTTCAAATTCGTCCCCAGGATGGATGTTGCTTCCGTAGAAAAAACCTTCTGTACTATATCCCTCTTCCAAAAGATCATCCACAGGCACGGTAGCATCAGGGGCACAGCATATATGAAGGATCAGTCGCTTTTTATCATCCATGTATTTGAACGGTGTCCCATGTAGATTTACTCTTCCGTTCCCTCTTCTTCTGCCTCAGTACCAGCTTCAGCATCTCCGTTATTTTCCGCCGCTGGTACCTGTTTCGGCAGTGGAAGTGTCTTCACTGCAAAGATCAGGTATCCGGTATGACCTATCATCATATCTTCGGGTCTTATACGGTTGGGTTCGGTCTTATAGTAGCGCAGCATAAGCTCGAGCACCTGGACATCGGCGAACCCGAATTCCGTGAGTTTTACAAGGGTCTCAGATATCTGATTTGCAGTAGGGACAAGTATGCCGAGATGATTTCCGGGCGCCAGTGCTTCATACGCCTTGTCTATGTACTCCCACGGAGTCGGAATATCAAGGAAAACTGCATCGGCGTCCCTCTCTTTGAACCCATCGTCAAGCGATCTGACGTTGAATTCTATCCTGTGCGCAACTCCCCATTTTTCGGCATTCTTCTTTGCAAGCGCTGAGAATTCCTCTCTTCGGTCGTAGGTGCAGACCCTTCCCTCGTCTCCCACAAAGTGCGCAAAGGTACAGCAGAGGCTTCCTGAGCCTGTTCCGCATTCGACGACGGTACATCCGGGAAAGATGTTCATGTGCTGGAGTATGAACCCAGCATCTTTAGGGAAAACTATCTGGGTCTGTCTCTTGATCCTCCTGGTGTATCCGGCCAGGGTAGGCCTTAGCAAATAATAGACCTCCCCTTTCGGAGTAACTATGCCCTCCCCGTATCCGTGTTCCATAAGGTCAGAGTGTTTGATCTGACCAAAGTGAGTCCCCTGAGACATCCCCGGTGTTACTTTTATGAGGAAATTATCTCCCTTTTTGGGGTTCCAGATAAATACCAGATCTCCTGCCTTTATCATCTAGTTCAGCGTTCCTTTGACTGCAGCTGCTATATCTGCAGGAGAAAGCTTCATCTCAGCCATGACTTCATTGCCAGGCCCTGAGCATCCATAATGGGTCACTCCCAGATTGACTATCCTGACTGCTTTTCCGGCACGGGCGAACATCATTGCCGCTATCGAGCCGATCCCTGTGTTCACATGGTGGTCTTCACATGTGATAAGGGGCTTGTCTCCTACAAGCTCAAAGAGTATCTGAGCATCCATCCCCAGCGGGGATGCACAGTGAAGCACCTTTACACTGATCCCTTCGGCAGCAAGGAGATCATGTACAGCAATTGCCCTGCCTGCAAAATGTCCCATTGAAAGGATCACGGCATCTTTGCCTTCCCTGAGAACATCTATATCCCCGTAGTTGAATGTGTATCCGTCTCCGTAGAATGGGGTCCCGTCCCCTTTAAGAACGACAGGAAGCACGCTCCTCCCCATTGCAAGACAGACATTGCCCGGCTCTTTCAGCATCCATCTTGTTGCCCTGTCCGTCTGGTTGGGGTCTGCCGGAACTATGACCTTCCATCCAAAAGTGTTGCGGAAAAGCCCGACATAATCTATGCACTGGTGGGTCATTCCGTCTTCGCCTACATCAAGCCCTGTGTGCGTGAGAACTGTTTTTATCGAAGCCTTGTTTATGTCGTTGAGCCTCTGCTGGTTGTAGACTTCATCAGCTCCAAAAACGCCAAAAGCCGCCCAGAGAGATACCGCTCCGGCTGCGGATGCTGCGCCTGCAACAGTAGCAGTCGCGTGTTCCTGAATACCGGATTGTATGAAATTGTCAGGGCATGCCTTGGCAAAACTGTCTACTTTCACTGAACCGGCGAGATCGCAGTCAAAAACGATGATAGGAGTACGCCCCTCTTTTTTATAATTCAGCTCACCGACCTGTGCAAGTGCCTTACCAAAGGCGCCTCTGTTGTCCTTCTTGTCTTCTTTTGTGTATGTGACAGGGATCCCTGTATCTAGATCAGGCACGCACCTTATCACCTCACGGCCCTTGGGAAGTTCGCCCTTTCTGGCTTCGAGCGCCTTTTCAAACATCTCCATGTCAGACCCCAGCTCCTTCAGTGCTGTTGCAAGGTCCTCTCCAGATGCGGCCTTTCCGTGATAATCAGGGATATTCTGCATGAATGAGACCCCTTTACCCATGACTGTCCTGCAAAGTATCACATAGCATCCATCATGGGTCACGGCACACCTCATCGCATCATATATCTGTGAATAGGAGTGTCCGTCGCACTCTATGACATGCCATCCGTCTGCCTTCCAAAGCGCTGGAATATTGACCGGCATTACTTCTTCGATATGTCCGCTGATCTGTATATCGTTCCAGTCCACCAGAACAGTGAGGTTGTTCAGCTTTTCTTTTGCTGCTATCCTTCTTGCTTCAGAGACCTGCCCTTTTACCTGCTCCCCGTCACCCATTACGACCCATGTCTTGGAGTTTGATCCGCGAGCCCTTGCTGCCAGCGCAAATCCGACACCTGCTGCAAGCCCCTGTCCCAGGTTCCCTGTTCCCCAGTCGACGCCGGGAACATCCCTTTCAACATGTCCCTGGAATGGACTGCAGGTACGCCTGAAGTTCGGATACATCTCCTCGGGAGAGAAAAACCCGTATGCCGCAAGCGCGGAATAAAAGCCGGCGGATGTGTGGCCGTGGCTTATTACGATCCTGTCGCGTTCCATGCAGTCAGACCTGTCAGGGGAGACATCAGCTGCAGCAAGCAGTGTCATGTATATGTCCATCGAAGAGAGCGCTCCGCCAGGGTGTCCGCTTTTTGCGGCTGAGGTCGCTATTACCGACCATACTCTTCCTTTTCGCGCCCTTTCCTTAAGTTCCGCTGTCATTTCCGGGCTGACCTTTACAGCCCTGAAGCCTTTCATTTCAGTCGTTGGGTCCATTTCTTAATAACTCCTCTCGAAAAACAGAAAAATTGGTCAAAACACAGACAGATCAATTGTAACCTTAATATGGAAAATTTGGAAAAATATTTTTGATAGTTTATAATAGCGAATCGCTTTATACTTATCTGCGGTATTGCTCAATCGTCTAAAATGCACGGCAGGAGGAATCAACTTGCGTATAGCTGTACTGGTAAAACAGGTCCCGGCAGTCGATAATGTCAAAATAGATGAAAATACAGGAACAATGGTCAGAGAGGGAGTGGAGGCTGAACTCAATCCGCTTGATCTCCATGCTGTAGAAGCTGCTGTAAAGATAAAGGAGAGCATGCCGGAAGGATATGTTGAAATAACAGCCATTACCATGGGGCCTCCTCAGGCAAAGGCATCTGCGGCTTACGCTGTCTCTATGGGGTGCGACAGAGGTGTGCTTGTTTCTGATAAAAAGTTTGGCGGATCTGACACACTGGCCACATCGAGAACCTTAGCTAAGGCTATCGAAAAACTTGGCCCTTTTGACATTATCCTGGCAGGCGAAAGAGCGACAGACGGAGAAACAGGACAGGTCGGACCTGCTTCCGCAGAATTCCTCAACATACCGGCGCTTACTTATGTGAGTTCGATAGATGAACTTAATGATGAATATATAGAAGTCACCAGGTCAATAGAAGGAGGCCATGAGAAGCTGAGAGCTCCGCTTCCCGCAATGGTCATCCCTGTCAAGGAAATGAACATTCCGAGACTCTGTACTCTCGGCGGGAAACTACGCGCAAAAAAAACAGAGATACCGCTCCTGAATGCGGATGACCTTGATCTTGACGAGAATTCAACAGGCTTGAAAGGCTCCGCAACGTGGGTCATAAACGTAACATATCCGCAGATGACAAGGCAGGGGAGAAAGATCACTTCTTCCGGGAGGTTGGAAGAGACTCTTAATACGATCTTGAACTTTCTTGATGAGAAAAATTGTCTGGGGGAATCAAAATGAACGTCAATAAAAATGAGGTATGGACACTGGCAGAGGTCAGGAACAAAGATATCCATCCCGTTTCCAGAGAACTTCTTGCTTGGGGAAGGGAACTTGCCGACTCAATGGGCGCCCCTCTTGCAAGCGTACTTATCGGATGTGGCATCTCTTCAAAGGCAGAAGAACTCTTTCCTTACGGAGCTGACAAGGTATATGTAATAGACGACCCGTCGCTTGAATATTTTCTCTGCGACTCTCAGGTAAACATCCTTGAAGACCTCGTCAACAGGTTCAGCCCGTCCATCCTCATAGCCTCCGCAACAACACAGGGAAGGACCGTTATGCCGATGCTCAGTGCCAGGATAAGCTGCGGGCTTACTGCTGACTGCACTGAACTGTCCATAGACCCCGGATCAGGTAAACTTATCCAGACAAGGCCTGCTATTGGAGGCAACGTTATGGCAGACATAAAAACAAGAGGACGTGATCCTCAGATGTGCACAGTCAGGCCGAAGTCAAAAAGACCTCTCTGTCCTGACATTTCACGCAAGGGGGAACTGATCAACGTCTCCCCTTCAGCAAACTTGCCGGCATCGGCGCTGACATACCTGGGATTCACTCCTGAGACGTCAATAGGCCTCCCTATCCAGGAAGCAGAGATCATAATTTCCGGCGGCAAGGGAATGAAAAACTCCAAAAATTTTGCAAAGCTTGAAGAACTTGCAAGGCTGCTCGGAGGAACAGTGGGGGCTTCGCGTATGGCGGTAGATCTTGGCTGGGCACCATATTCAGCTCAGGTAGGACTCAGCGGCAAGTCTGTTACTCCACGGATTTACCTGGCATTTGGCATATCCGGCGCCGTCCAGCATATCGCCGGCATGTCCGGAGCTGAAACAATAATTGCAGTGAACCATGACCCTGAGGCACCCATCTTCAGGGTGGCAGACCTGAGCATCCAGGGCGATGCATTGGAGATACTTGACGGACTTATTGATTCACTCAAGAAAAGGCAGCAATAGCAATGGATGCATATGGCAGGCTGACACCGAAAATAATTGATGAACTTGCATCACTGCTTGGCAGCGGGGGCATCATAACAGAAGACAGGGATCTCCTGGAGAACTATTCATGGGATCAGGCGGGCAGGATCTGGGGCCACATGCCTGATGCGGTAGTGCGGCCTGAAAACACCGAACAGGTAAGCTCTGTAATGAAGATCGCATCCCGTTACAGGATACCTGTGACCCCAAGAGGGGCAGGCAGCGGACTGAATGGCGGTGCTGTCCCTCTCGCGGGAGGGATAGTCATGTCTCTTGAAAGGATGAATTCTATCCTTGAGATAGATCCAATCAACCGTGTGGCCGTTGCGGAACCCGGAGTCGTCACGAATGACCTCTGCAGGGCAGCTACTGAGAAGGGCTTTCTTTATGCAGGATATCCTATGAGCACGGAGACAAGCTTCATAGGAGGAAACTTCGCAACTAACGCCGGAGGCGGCAAGGTCATCAGGTACGGCAGCACAAGGAGACACATACTGGGAGCCGAGGTCGTCCTTCCTTCCGGAGAAGTTATAAATCTTGGAGGCCGCTTCAGAAAAGACACCTGGGGATACAATCTCCTCCAGCTTCTTATCGGAAGCGAAGGAACACTTGCCATCGTCACAAAGCTCATCGTGAACCTTGAACCTAAACCGGGAAAAACAGTAAATCTTCTTGCATGCTACCCTGATATTGAAACACTGGTCGAAAGCGTTTCA
This sequence comes from Synergistaceae bacterium UBA6101, assembly GCA_002428495.1. Lineage (GTDB taxonomy): Bacteria > Synergistota > Synergistia > Synergistales > Synergistaceae > Caenicola. The sequence continues at coordinate 82,425 of DIWR01000018.1, read as the reverse complement.
AAGGTAATAAATTCAGGTAAGAAAATAATTTCCTGTGAGTTCATGGACAGGAATCTTGTCAAATACACCACAGAATACCTCGGCTGCAGACTGCCTGAACAGGAGAGGAGCGAGGGTTATCTGATCATACAGATCGAGGACGATAACGAAGAACAGCTTGAAGAAAGCTACGAAGTAGTGGGAAAGATCTGCATGTCATGCGGCGCTTTCGAAGTATTCGTAGCAGAGAGCAGGACTGATTCCGCAGCAATATGGAACGTCAGGCAGAACGGGCTTGAGGGCATGAGGGCAAGAGACCCTTATGCCTGTAGTTCAGGAGACCTGATGGTACCTCTGTCCGCCGTGCCTGAAATGCTAAGGAGGATAAGTTCCGCAGGCCTTGAATGGGGTCTCGAAATGGGAATAATTGCCCACATCGGCGACGGAAATATCCATCCCATTCCGATAAAACCTGAAAATATGACTCCGGAAAAGTGGGCAATTTACTCTGAGAATTTTTTTGAAGCGCTTATAAAAGAGGCGATAGAACTGGGAGGAGTCGGCAGCGGAGAACACGGGGTCGGACATGTCAAGCAGCATATAATCACACAGAGCAAGTCCCCCGCTGAACTTGAACTCTTAAGGGGCATCAAGCGCTCATTTGATCCGCTTAACATTCTAAACCCGGGCAAAATGTTTTTCCCCCTGGGAGATCAACAACACCAGTGTAAATAAAATCAAGTGTCAATGAATCAGTGTCAATGAATCAGTTGACATTTACAGAGCATCAATATAAAATTTCCACAATTTGAATATTCCCCGACATGGCAAAGGAGGAAACGTTATGCTTCATAATATTGTATTAAGAATAATGAGCATGATGATGTGCGGCATGGACGGATCCTATCCTGAAATGGTCGGCGCTTAGCCAGTCCTTACCATATCAGGGCCGGACCCGCAGAGGGTCCGGCCCTTTATTTTTTAGAGGTCATAACTTACGAGGAGGATAAAAAATGAAGAAAGTCTTGATCATTGCAATTATCGCAGCAATACTGATCCCTGCGGCATCCTTTGCGGCAGACAAAAAAATTGTGATAGGAGTCACACCCTTTCCTGCAAAAGACATAGCTGCAGTAGCAAAAGAGGTACTGAAAAAAGATGGATACGAACTGGTGATCAAAGAATTCACCGACTTTGTCCAGCCAAACTATGCGCTTCAGGACAAAGACCTCGATGCCAATTTTTTCCAGCACGTTCCATACCTTGACAACATGAAAAAGGAAAAGAAGCTCGACATAGTCCCCCTGGTGAAGGTACACCTCCTTCCCATTGGCATATATTCCCAGAAGGTAAAATCACTTAAGGACGTCAAAAAGGGAGCAGTCGTAGCTGTGCCTAACGATCCCACGAACGGGTCCCGCGCATACAAACTTCTTGAACGGGAAGGACTCCTGAAAATGGACCCGTCGAAAAAGAACCTGACTGCCAGAGATATAATCGATAACCCCAAGTCTCTGAAGATAATAGAGCTTGAGGCGCCGCAGCTTCCCCGAAGCCTTCCCGATACCACGATTTCGGTGATCACAATGAATTTTGCCGTTGATGCCGGGCTCAACCCGACAAAAGAGGCCTTGGCGCTTGAGGATAAGAATTCACCATATGCCGTGGTCCTGGCGGTAAGGAGCGGCGATAAAGATACTCCGGCCATAAAAGCCCTTTCCAAAGCCCTCAATTCACCTGAGGTAAAGAAATACATTACCGAGGTGCTCTCTCCCAAGGGGGTAGTTCCTGCCTTCTAAAAACGGCGGCTTAAAATTTATCAAAACGAACAGTGCCGGGATGAGAAAACTCTCATTCCGGCACTGTTTTGTCGCTATTTGACCTGCTATTTTTAAAAAAAACAGAGGTTAGATATAACCGTTTTCTTTCAGCACAGTCTTCGCTATTTCTATCCTGGCAGATGCCATTTTTATCACCGGTCCGGTGCATCCCATCGAAGATTCGGCATAGATACCCGCTTTCCAGAGAACCTTTACGGCCTCCTCGATCTCAAGAACATCTATCCCGTGTATTTCCTCGTCCGTTGGCTCCGAGGGCGGGACGGTGACATCTTCTTCCGATGATGTCTGTTTTGGCTGAAGTGATGCCAGTATCTCTTCAAGACCTGCTTTTTTTGCAAGCTTGAGTTCCTCAGCTACAGCCGCCGGCAATCCGTTTTTTGCACATCTTGCGTTGAGCGTAATTGCCCCTGCCACGACAGGAGCTCCGGACGCCCTTGATATTATCGAGACGACCTTGTTCCAGTTTTCTCCTGTCGATGGTCCGTATCCCCAGCCCAGGGCCTCGTAATTCCCTCCTGTGTTCCACGCCGAGAAAAGTTTCATCAGAACATTCCCAGTCAGTGTGTCTGTCACGCATACATCTACCGATCCGGCAATAAGGTCATTGCCCCTCATTATTGCTCCGCCCTCTTTTCTCATGCTGGCCCCGAATCTTATCGGGTAGCCGCCCTCGCTAAGTTTCTGAAGGGCCCTGAGCACGGTCTGAGATCCGTCAAGGTTCAATATGCCAACAGTCGGGGCTGCAATGCCGTCTGCCTTAGCCGCAGCAATGCCGTAAATCGCGTTCCTGACCATAGCCTCCATGCGATTGGATGATGAAGTACCCGTAGACGATGCTATGAAACAGGGTCTTGACCTGGCAGGGGTCAGCACCTTGCCTATGGTCGTCACACCGAGAGGGAAGGGATAATGGAGCGCTACGGCTCCCGATATTATCCCCTTATCCAGTGCATCTTCCATCGCTTTGGATATATCAGACTCACAGGCAGGGGTCTCTATCCATTCCATCTGCTCGAAACCTTCGACCTTGGGGCCAATGGGTACGACATTGACTGAGGGGTCGTTCTGCATGGCAAGGGCAGCTCCCTTTAAAAGTTCTTCGCTGCCGAGCTCGCTGCCATAAGCCATCAGTCCTATGTTGACCTTATTGACACGACCGTTTTTTACATTCTCGATGATCTCAGCAAGGACTTCGCCAATGATCTTTTTTGTAGCATTTCTCTCTTCCATCATGTATACCCTTACTTTTTCATTTCTGCCGCAAGTTCTCCCAGTGCTTCAAGAATAAGCTCGCGGATCTCTTCACGGGTAACGCCCTTTTCTCCTTCGGGCTTGCCCTGCGATGGTTTTTCCATCAGGAAGGAAGCACCATCAGCAAGGTTTGTGAGCCTGCCGAGGAAGAGGCTTCCCTTGCCTATTATCATGGCTCTTGTTATCTTGCCTGAGCTTATCGCTTCGGCAGCGTGTCCCATGTATGGGACTCCTGAGGGGATGTGCCCCTGAGTGTGAGCGAATCCCTTCATGCCGCGGGCCTTTATGAACTCCTGCATATCTGCTTTTTCTATCTGCTTTTTCATCACTCCGAGCGCAGCTATCATCTTGAAGTTTGCCTCGGGCACGTTTCCTGCTCCGGCAGGAAGCGTTATTTCCGGATTATGGAGCTCGGGTGCATATTTATCAACGTCAGTCAGCCGCAGCCCGACTTTCTGAAGCGGTTCAAGAGTGAGGACGCTCGTAACTGTCTGCGGTGATGCGCCGGCTCCGACAGTGTGCTTGCCTATGGCATCCAGCCTTATCACTGGCAGTGTCCCGTCATCAGGTACGATGAGGACGCCAAAGGAACCAAGGCAGTTTTCTAGAGCCGGCAATGATTTTTTAACGTGATCCCGGCTGTTCATGTACAGCTTGGGAATAGCTCCTCCGGCTACAACAGCTACGTTTTTGCGTGTACCGGCTGCTACCATTGAAGCTCCTGCCAACACCGCATTGACCGGTCCAGCGCAGAATCCCCTCACGTCACAGCCTGAGGCGTTTAAGCACCCTGCTATCTCCGCAATCGCCTTCGCAAAGTTGCCTCCTCCGCGCTGGTTCATGTCTCCGGCAGCCTCTTCAGAGCATTCGACAACAAAATCCACATCCTCAGGTTTTATCCCGCTGTTCTCGATGAGGTGCAGGAGAGAGAGGACCGCGCTCGCTTTGCTCGTCATGTTCACGAGCAGCTCGTATGCTGTCAGGTTGGGGTCAAATTCATGGCCCCTTCTGCTGCAGCCGATGATCTTTTCTCCTGAATAAAGAGGGAGGGCAGCAGAATTTGCTATCTCATGTTCTATCTCTCTTAATTCATGACCTGATTCAAGGCGGGCCAACAAGTCTTCCCTTATCAATGGATGCTTTGCCAGTTTTTCTTTTACTTTCGCCGCAAAGTCTTTCTCAAGCCAAACGAGGTCGAACACATCACAAAGGTCAAGGAAACCTAGAGTTTCGTCCTCCGGCATTATCTCTCCATACTTACCATATCTGACAGATACCTGCTCAAGTTTTTCATACCAAGGCTGTTCCTTTTTTTCAAGCTCTTCAAGATCCATCGCTCCAATGTAAACAAGGTTTGGAGCGTATCTTGAACATTCATCGTAGCTCTGGACATGCTTTGGAAGAACAGAGAGGAATTCCGAATCCGGATGAGCTTCTCTCTCGACGAATGGGGTATTACCGTAATGGAGCGCCAATTCGGGAGTGTGATTGAGAGAATATGATGTACCTTTAACCGCTGCGTTGGGCATTTCGCATTCCTCCATACATTTGCTGTTTTATTGTTGAATTTAACTTGTACGTATGACTAACTCATCATTCTTTTGCTCTGGTTTACAAAGAGCGGCAGAACAGTCAAAAGAAAGAAGACTATCCTGCCGCGATCTTCTTTACGGCCTATCGGATCAAAATGATCAGTCTAATTGAAAACCGTCTGTTCCTTGATCGGCGTCATTAGTGCCTTGAGTGCCTTCTGGAGAATAGCCCTTCTTATTTCTATCTCCTCTTCATGGGTCTTCGAGGGATCTCCCAGCGGATACGGGATCGCTACTGCCGGGACTATCCTGTTAGCACCAACCGTCTGAGAAATTGGGACTATCGTGCATATGTGGACCACTGCTATCCCAGTTGCTTCAATTGCTTTTACCATCGTTGCCCCGCAACGTGTGCAGGTTCCTCAGGTGGATGTGAGGATCACGGCATCAACACCGTCTTTTTTCAGCCGCTCTCCTATTTCAGAACCAAATTTCTTTGAACTGGCTACTGAGGTTCCGTTTCCTACAGTTGTAAAAAAGTAGTCGTAGAGCTTACTGAACATACCTTCTTTTTCCATCTCACGAAGGACATCTATAGGAAGTACCCGGTTAGGATCTGTGTTGGCGTATGTAGGATCATAACCTCCGTGAGCTGTTGCGTAGGCGACTTCATCTGCGCTCTGCACACCTTCTATACTGTAAGTTCCATATTTAGACGCGCTTGAAGCTTCGATATGGTCAGGATTTCCCTTCGGCACTATCCCGCCGGACGTTACGAGCGCTATGACCGCGTTTTTCATGTCCTTTATCGGTTCTGCAGGAGGTACCCTGTCAAAAACAGGCATCGGGTATTCTGTCTTGAATTCTTCCCCTTTCAGTTTTTTGACAAGCATATCAACAGCTCGTGCAGCGCCTATCTTATCGTGGAAGCGGTTGACCCTGACCCCGCGCTGGATATAACCGTCATCAGCAGGGCTTCCAATAGGTTCTCCCCTGAGCATCTTCATTATAAGTTTCGACATCGCCGGGACTGCATCCTTTATACCTCTTGCACTGTCAGAGGTCTCAACGATATAGACACTCTTCCTGAACATGTCGACTCCGGGGTTTTCAGGATACATTCCTGTAACGACCGGTATCCCAAGTTTTTTTAAAACAGCTTCACTTACAGCGCCGCATGCCGTTCCGTAGCGTCCTGCGTTGAAAGCAGGGCCGGCGATGACGGCATCGGGCTTAAAGTCTGCGATCATCTTAAGTATCTTTTCGCCTGCTTCGTCCATATTTTCGGCAAAATAACCGTCCCCGCATATAACAGTGCCTACTATCTCCGCTTCATTTCCGAAAACAGCCTTGAAGGCCATCCCCGGACCAAGTGCCCCATTACGGGATTCTGGTCCTACACCCGCTTTTTCTTCTCCGCCTATTCCGGCGAAAAACTGGTTTATATAGTGAACTATCCTGTAAGTCATTTTTAACCCTCCCCTACCAGGTCTCTGCTCCGAGCTTATTGAAGCCCAGTTCGCATGTCGCGCCTGTTATCGCCTGAAGTTCAACTTCTATCGACCCGTCGGGTTTCAGTGATCCGTCAAAGCCTCCTGCTATTACGTCAACATATTCAGTGAAACCTATGATCCTCTCCTGAGGAGGGATGGTAACGGTCATGTTGGCGTTACCTGCGGTAACGACAGCATTTGCCTCCGTCGCAGCGTCTGCAAGGGATTGGCTTGCTCCGTCCCTGCCTGCGTACTCATCTGTTATCAGTACCGTTTTTATCCCGGCCATTTCTGCCCTGCGGCAGTTCATGATCAGGTCCGCGTCAGGGTTGCCGAAGCCCTCCTCGCTGATGACAAGTCCGTCTACCCCGAACATTCCCGCTATTTTTACAGCAAAAGAGGAACTTCTTTTTTTGTCTGCGAGAGTAACGTTTTCATTAGTGATGATGACCCCAACAAAATTGATATCCTTGCCGTGACGCTCGTAAAGAGATCTTATAACAGGATTGTTCTGATGGACGTAGGTGCTGTTTTTGTCGCATGCAGAAACGCAGTTGCCCGAAACGACCGCTCCGTCCATAGTTTCGTTAGGATGGAGGATCGTCGGAAGGATCCTTTTCGCATCGATACCGTAGACATAGGTATCGTGGAGGAGCCCCTGCGTCTGCAGCATGTAGAGGTATGCCACTTTCGGAAGGCCTGCATAGGACTTCATGCTCTCTGCAAAAGGAGCTATCTCATATGTCTCAGTTTTGTCTGCTGCTCCGCCTGATTCGTAGACGCATTTTGCGAGGTACATGGCAGCCTTCAGGCCGGCCAGCCTGAATGCTTTTTCGTAATCATGCTTTTCCAGGCCATCTTTAGGCTCAAAAACCAAGACGACATTGCATGTTTTGGAGAAAGGAGTGTACTCGGCACCCTTTCCTGACATGTCTACTATGCCTTCCTGAAATCCCACGATCCTACCGCATGTAACAACTGCCACGCCTTCAAGGACAAATGTCTTTCCCTCACCTACAGATTCAACATCGTTTACCATTCCGGGGAAGACCTGTCCGCCGCCTTCGATCTTATATCTCGGCTCGATCACGTCTTTTACAGGAACTATTCTTATGCTTTCTCCGGGAAGAGCGATATCTGCATTGATGCACTTAAGGTTATCATCATCTGCTACAAAGGCCAAAAGGTCTTCTTTGCTAACCTGAAGGGTCCCGTCTTTAAGCACTTCAGTGCTGCCGCCCCACTTCACACCTTTAATATTTACCTTCAACAGTTCAAGTTTCATAAAAATCCTCCTAATGATCAATGATTGGAATTTTTTCAAATCAAAAACTTGCTTTAGCTTCTCACCTCCTGATGCATCTGTGAAGATCACAACGAAGAATGCCGCATTCCAGCAAAGTATCTTCCATTAATGCAAGATCAACATATTTATAGTCCCTGTCAATTTGATCAGGCATGTCACCGGGTATTCTTTTAATTTCACATCCTTGGAAAAGGTTAATCGCTGACTCGATCAGTCCAAGCGAATAGCTGTCTGCAGGAATCTGTGTGTTTTCGTTCCCCCTGCTCAAAACAAGCGACCTGTATGGCTGTTGAGCCGGTTTGAAATTTCCGTATAATGGGCTCGCTACAAGTTTCCATCCCTGATGTACCATATCTCTTGCAATAGTGAGGACTGATATCGCGGGTCCTTCAACAAGCCTTGCATCATCAACACATTCCGCAAGATCTTTGTTATTCGTTATACAGGCATAAAAAAAAGGGGACAAGACCACAGGAACCCCGCCTTCCAGCAAGAGATCCTCTGTCCTCGTTCCCTAAAAGTCATACAAACGACCTTTAGCCGTCTTCAGAGTACTGTCCGGCAGCAATCCTTATGCCTGAGAGTTTCAGCTAATTAATGCCTTGCCCCTTCGGCGCTCCCAGCAAAACACCAGGGAGTCTCTCTTGCTGCTTTCATACAGATTATTGTCAGTATAACAAGAGCCACGGTCTTGTCAACCGTAGCTCTTGTTGAGCATAAAATTATTTTTTAACGATTTTGAAAGATACTATTTAATCTATCTACCACTTAAGACCTGTGATAAATATTGCTGCTATGGATACCGGAGCAATAACGCGGCATATCCAAAGCCAGGCAGTGTACATCGGGAATACGAGCTTACCGTTGTCAGTAACTTCGGCCTTGGCACCATCTGTCCACACCCACCCAACGAAGACTGCGATAAAGATACCGCCAAGAGGCATTACGACGTTGTTAGTAATGAAATCTGCAGCGTCAAGGAAATCCTTGCCGGCGATCTGCGGTATGTGTCCCCCGACAGAAAGAGCTGAGGGGATCCCCAGCAAAGCGATGGCTGTTCCCATGACTATTGCGGCCTTTGACCTGCTCCACTTGAGCTGGTCGATAGCATATGTGACGACGACCTCAAGCAGAGAGATGGCAGAAGTAAGCGCCGCGATGAAAAGGAGAAGGAAGAATGCGAAAGAGAATATCGCTCCCATGGGCATCTTCGCGAAGACAGCGGGAAGTGTTACGAAAGTAAGTCCTGGTCCTGCTCCGGGCTCTACACCAAAGGCAAAAACTGCCGGGAAGATGGCAAAACCAGCAAGGATAGCAACAGAGGTATCAAGGAAAACTACTGTACTAGCTATCGAAGGAAGGTAGTCGTCTTTCCCAAGGTAGCTGCCGTAAGTGATCATGCAGCCCATGCCAAGGGAGAGCGAGAAGAATCCCTGACCCACTGCCGCGAGTACGGCTTCGCTGGTAAGTTTGGAGAAGTCAGGTTTGAGGTAGAATTCAAGCCCTGCACCTGCGCCAGGGAGAGTTACTGAACGAACGATCAGGACCAGGAGCAGAACAAAGAGGGCAGGCATAAGTATTTTACAGCTTTTCTCAATACCGCCGCTGATGCCTTTGTAAACAATTCCGCTTACTATGGCCATTACAGCAATATGGTAGGCTATTGACTGCACAGGATCGGAAACGAAAGCTCCGAAGACATCCCCGGCCTTACCTTCTCCCGCAGCCGCCATAAGGCCGCCAAAGGATTTGAACATATAAGCAAGAGTCCAGCCGGCAATAACCGCATAATAAGACAGGATAACAAAACCGCAGAAAAAGCCCATCCAACCTACCATAGGCCACGCTCCGCCGCCAAGTTTCCTGAAAGAGCCGATTGCGTCAGACTGTGCTTTCCTGCCAATTACAAATTCCGCAAGCATTACAGAAATTCCCAAAACAATAACTACAACAAGATAAACCGCAACGAAAGCCGCTCCGCCATATTTCCCCGTGATGTAAGGGAATCGCCAGATATTACCAAGACCTACCGCCGAACCTGCAGCAGCCATAATAAAGCCAAACCGGCTGCCCCACCGTTCTCTGTTTTCAGACATTTGATCCTCTCCTCTCAATAATTAAAAAAGCCACAGCCCAAAAAAGCCCCTTCAGCGCTTAAGTTGTATATCATATTACAGTCAAAAATACAAGTTTGCAAATGGTTATATTGCGGCCATAATATTACATAACACAAAAAATAATATAACTAATTGGAATGGAAAACAATAAAATAAAGGTTAATTACAACAAAACTCATATATATAAATAGGTGCTTCAGAAAAAGTAATGGCGGGAGAAAACCATCAAGGCAATCTCCCACCATTACTTTAATTTCAGCGTTAAATAATAATTATCAGTTTTCACATGGAGCGTTTATCCTGAGAATATCCATTCCCCTGCCTGTTTCATCGTCAACATCAATTACCACGGCCTGGAACCTGACATCTGTATCGCATATCTCGAATTTGCTCGGGGTGCCGTATAAAAATTTGGGGATCACAGACTCTGCAGTCATCCCTATTATCCCACCGTGACCGCCTGTCATTCCCACATCAGATATAAAAGCGGTACCCCCGGGAAGGACCTGCTCGTCCGATGTCTGTACATGTGTGTGGGTCCCTGCTATTGCGGAAATTTTACCATCAAGCCAATAGGCGAGTGCCTTTTTTTCTGACGATGCCTCTGCATGGAAATCAACAAATATGCAGGGTGTCTTAGCTTTCTCGATCAGTTTTTCTGCTGTTCGGAAAGGGCAATCGAGAGGGGGCATAAAAGTCCGCCCCTGAAGGGAGATCACTGCAAGTTCCTTTCCGTTCTTTTCAAATATTCCAAATCCTCGCCCGGGAGTTCCTTCCGGATGATTGGCAGGTCTCAGTATCCGTTTTTCACTGTCGAGCAGAGGCAGGATATCTTTCTTGTCCCAGACGTGGTTGCCGCTGGTTATGACATCTATTCCCATTGAGAACAGCTCGTTCATGACCGTCTCTGTAAGTCCAAAACCGGCAGCGCTGTTTTCTCCGTTGGCAATTATAAAATCAAAACTGCCATGCTTCTCGCGCAAAGAAGGCAAAACCCGGGGGACAGCTTTCCGCCCGGGTCTTCCCATTATGTCTCCGATAAAAAGGATCCGCATCTTGCCTCACCTATTTTGCGTATTCTACAGCTCTTGTCTCTTTAAGCAGCGTCACTTTGATCTGCCCCGGGTATCTCATTTCTTCCTCTATCTTGCGGGCGATGTCGTAGGCCAGTTTCTGCATAGCTCCGTCATCTGTCACAGAAGGAGAAACTGCTACGCGCACCTCTCGGCCTGCCTGAATGGCAAAAGCCTTGCTTACGCCGCTAAATGACTTGGCGACCTCTTCCAGTTTTTCAAGCCTCTTGACATAAGCATCAAGACTCTCTCTTCTGGCTCCCGGGCGTGATGCACTGACCGCATCAGCTGCGGCTACCAGTACGGCGTAAATAGTCTGCGGCTCCTCATCTTCATGGTGAGCTGCGATCGAGTTTACGATGTCAGGGGCTTCGCCATATCTTTTTGCAAGGTCGGCTCCGATTTTTGCATGAGGTCCTTCTACCTGATGGTCAACAGCCTTTCCAATATCATGCAGAAGTCCTGCTCTTCTTGCCTTAAGCTCATCAAGTCCCATTTCTGCAGCCATGATCCCTGCAAGGTGGGCTACTTCAAGGCTGTGAGCAAGTGCATTCTGACCATAGCTGGTACGATATCTAAGTTGACCGATGATCTTCGTAAGTTCTATATGCATGTTTTTGATACCAGTTTCAAGCAGTGCCTGTTCCGCTGTTTCAAGGATCTGTATCTGGACATCTTTTTCTGCGCGTTCAATAATTTCCTCTATACGCGCAGGATGGATGCGTCCGTCAACAACAAGCCTTTCAAGAGAAAGACGTGCAACTTCACGCCGCACTGGGTCAAAGCTGCTCAACGTAACAGCTTCCGGAGTATCATCTACTATCAGGTCGACACCGGTAAGTGTTTCAAAGGTCCTTATGTTGCGGCCTTCTCTGCCGATTATCCGACCTTTCATCTCGTCGGAAGGAAGATTTACAACGCTGACCACTGCGTCAGACGTAAATTCAACACTGCAGCGCTGGACTGCGGTTGCAATAATTTCCTGAGCTTTACGATCTGCATCACGCTTCGCACGTTCTTCCAGTTCTTTAAGCCTGAGACCTATAAGATGGTTGGCTTCAGTTTCTACTTCAGTCAGCAGGAGGTCTCTGGCCTGTTCGCGTGAAAGCTGGGCGATCTGTTCGAGATTGGAGATCAGTTCCTGTTCCTTAACTGAGAGCTGGTTCAGTTTTTCCTGTGCCTGTTCGTGTTTTTGGACAAGTTCCTCTTCTTTGCGGCTTATGCTTTCGATCTTCCTGTCAAGGTTCTCTTCTTTTTGTTCGAGACGCCTTTCAGAACGCTGCAGTTCATTCCTTCGTTCCTTAGTGTCCCTGTCAAGTTCCTGTCTTAATCTGTGGATCTCTTCTTTTCCTTCGGAAACGATATCCCGCTTCATCTGTTCAGCTTTTTTTACTGCTTCGGAAATTACCCTTTCTGATTCAGAGAGAGCTCCTTTGTACTTCTTATCTGATGCATTTTTTTGATACATAAACCCTATCAGGACTCCAACAGCGAGTCCTGCGATCACACTCAAAATTACTGTCATTGTCATTATCTATCACCTCAGTTTCAATTGTCATGGTTCGGTTGGTCACATACATGCAAATCTTGATCATTCTATTTACAATTTGAATATATTGCATATTACTTCATGTTTCACGCCGATGGGATGTATTGTACAGAATAAAACCTAACTTCACAAGTGGTAGTTATATGTATATATTATGCCTTGAATGATGCGTCCATGCCATTCTTACGGAAAATTTCAAGTTTTTCCGCAAATCCTGGATCATTTAAAAGAGCCGGGGTATCAGAGATCAGCCATTCTGCATCTTCCTTAGCATATTTCAGTAATTCGCTGTCCCTTAAAACATCCGCAACTTTGAATCCGGCAGCTCCATGCTGTTTCAAACCGGTTATCTTTCCCGGACCCCTCAGAAGAAAATCAGCCTCCGCAATTTTAAAACCGTCATCTGTCTTCAGCATTATCTTAAGCCTTTCAGCAACTTCGTCACTGATCATATTTACAAGCAGCAGGCAAACTCCACGTCTGCTTCCCCTGCCCACTCTCCCTCTGAGCTGATGGAGTTGGGAAAGGCCGTACATATCAGGAGATTCTATAACTACCACTGAGGCTTCAGGGACATCCACGCCTACTTCAAGGACTGTCGTTCCGACTAGTACCTTTGTAGTTCCATCCCTAAACTTTTCTAGCTCGGTATTTTTTAAATTATCTGCCATTTTACCGTGAATAAAACCTATCCCGAGTGGCCCCAGGTGTTTTTTCAGGAAAGCGTACCTTTTTTCAACTGATACCAGTTCATTTTCTGCGTCGTCTTCCACTCTGGGGCAGATCCAGTATGTCCTGCCTCCCGCAGCAGACTCATTTATGATAAATTGCATCAGATCCCTGATCTTTGTGAAATCGATCAGTCTGGTCTCAGTCTTCTTTCTTCCTGCCGGTCTTTCTCGGATCAGCGAAATATCCATATCACCAAACAGACATACAGATACCGTTCTGGGTATAGGGGTCGCTGACATCATCAGAAGATGAGCGGTTTTTCCCCTGCTGAGCATTTCTCCTCTCTGCATTACCCCAAAGCGCTGCTGTTCATCTATAATCACCGTTCCCAAATTTAAGAACTCAACACCATCCTGTATCATCGCGTGAGTCCCTACGACGACTTTAGTCCGGCCGTCCCTTATCGATCCGATCAATAGGATCCTTTCTGACCTGGTTTGCCCTCCCTTAAGCAGTGCGCACGATATTCCGGAAGGAGAAAGGAATTTTTGAGTCTGTGAGTAAAGCTGTTCTGCAAGTACCTCTGTCGGCGCCATGATCGCCGTCTGTATTCCGGCATCAGCGCCCGCAGCAGCAAGGCCCAGGGCTATTACAGTCTTTCCTGAACCAACATCTCCCTGTAACAGCCGCGACATAGGATGGCCATTTCTTGTATCTTTAAATATCTGGACAAAAACATTTTTTTGAGAAGCTGTAAGTTCAAAGGGCAGAGAGTCCATGAATCTTGAGTAGTAATATCCATCCGAAGTGATTTTTGCTGCTTCATGAGATATCTTAAGTCTTTCTTTTCTCAAAACCAGAACTGTCTGGAGAAAAAGAAATTCCTCATAGGCAAGTCTCTTGCGGGAGTCTTTCCATCGTTCTTCTGAATCAGGTCTGTGCATACCCCGGAGTGCCTCTCTAATACTTTGCAAGCCCCTCTTTTCCATGATCCTCTGAGGAAGATATTCCTGAACAAGAGGAAGATGATCTTCCAATACTTTACACATAAACTTTCTGAACCACCTTACGGATAAACCCGCTGTTGAAGGATAGACAGGTACTATTCCTGTAAAACTTTCGACATCTGATTTGTCTTTTACTACTTCAAAATCGGGATTTGAAAATTCTATTTTGCCATTACAAAAAGAAGGGAGTCCGAAAATCGCTATGGACATCCCCTGCTTTAAAATATTATCAAGGCCTTTTCTGTTGAACCAAACTACTGAGACAGTTCCTGTCCCGTCTTCTGCTTCGCACAGACAAATGTGAGTGCCCGTCCTGAAACTTCTTTTACAGTTGACGCTCGTTATCCTTGCGACCACTACAGAGCTTAGGCCTTCCTTCAGTGCAGAAATTTTACATATTTCTCTTCTGTCTGCATATCTTCGGGGGAAAAACCATAAAGCATCATTTGCAGTACAAATGCCCAGGTTTTTCAAAAGCCCGGCCCTTCCAGGACCGATCCCTTTAATATTTATTACCGGCTCATAGATATCTACGGTCACGGATGATTCAGTTATGTCCCTCTCTGCCCGGATCCTTCTCCATTATTTCCTTTGGATCAACTCCAAGCATTGCATAAGCAGCTTCCAGATCTCCCTTGTCAACAGAAGCTGCTGTTCCCATTTCTATTGGATCATCTGTCACTGGGATCTCTTCAAGTATCGAATTTACCGCTGCTGTAAGTGTGGAAGAGTTGATGCTCTGGTTGAGCATGTTGTCAAACTTTGCAAGCAGGCCCCTAAACTCCTGTTCGTATAAATTTCTTACATTTCTTATCTGGTATACTCCATCGCGCAGGCGCTCGGCCTCTTGCGCAGCATCTTTGCATATCATGTCAGCTTTTTCTCTTGCCTCAAAAATTATTTTTGACGCCTGCTCCTGCGCGCTTTTGATTTTTTCATCAGCGCTTTTCTGTGCCATAAGGAGTGCTTCATGAAGTATATCCTTCATTTTTTCATATTCCGCAAGGCTTTCCTCTTTTACAGCCACATCACGCTCCAGATCCTTTGTCCTTTGTGCATATGTCTGAAGTGTCTCCGCCACATTGTCAAGGAATTCATCTACCTCAGCTGAATCGTAGCCTCTCATGCTTTTTTTGAAAGACTGGTTGACAACATCAAGAGATGTTAAAAGCTCGACCATAAAAACCCACCGTCCTTTTTCGCTTTTACATAAAAAAACACCAATTCTGTTCATTCAGTATATATATAATAATTATACATTTATCTAAGGTATAAATTGGTAACTAAACAATTTTAACTCTGTATTTTTGGTCTTGAACCGAATATCCCTGTCCCAATCCTGACAATCGTACTTCCTTCTTCGATCGCAATTTCATAATCGCTGCTCATTCCCATTGATAGGTCACGGAGGGGAAGCCCTGAAAATGACCTTAAGTTATCTCTTAAGAGGCGGAGCCCTTCAAAAGCTTTTCTTATTTCTCCACTATCATCCGTGTTGGGTCCTATCGTCATCAATCCTTCTACAGATAAACGGGGACAATAACGCATCACTCTTTCAAGGAGACTGGCAGCTTCCTGAGGAACTGCTCCGCTTTTTGTCAGCTCACCGGACATGTTTATCTCAATATAAATTGGAAAACCATGATCATCAGTTTCAGCCAGTATCCTGTCCAGCATACGTGCAAGATCAAGTGAATCGACAGTTTCTATCAGATCAAAGACCTCAAGCGCTTTTCTTGCCTTATTCCTCTGGAGGTGACCAATAAGGTGCCATGGCGTCTTATCTTCTGAGGGCCATTTAAGTCTTTTGTCTGCTGCCTCCTGGACCCTGTTTTCTCCAAGCATGTCAAGCTTAGCTGCAGCAGACAACATATATTCTATAGGTTGGGTTTTTGAGACCCCCATCAGCTTTATCTCCGCCGGATCAAGACCGCTCCGCTTTGCCGCGGACCTTATCTTTTCACGGATGTCAATTATGTTCTGATCTATGAAATCTACCAAAGCTGTATCCTCCCCTCACGGGCAGTAGAGGCGTCTTCTACTATGGCATCTCCTACTGAGACCCCTTCAGTAATGATAAACATTTTGTTTTCGACTCTTTTGCCCCTAACAGGAACAAAAACAACTCTCGAACCCCTTACCATGTATACTCCTGATCTTCCATCAAGTTCGATGATCGAGGTTTGCGGCACCAGAGCGCCCTCAGTCCTTCCTGCTTCTATTGTCAACGTATATTTTCTTGAAAGGACAGATTCTGGCTGGAACCAGGGCAGCGTAAGATATAATTTTATTTTATTGTCTGCCTTCGTACTTACCCTTATGTCTGCTGCGGAAACTGTGTCTACCCCGTCCATTTTTACTAGCAGCTTTTTATTCTTAATTTGTTCAGCCATATTCCCTAATATCCTTGAGTAGCCAATAAACCTCAGCTCCTGCGGCTGCTCAATAAGCTTTCCGACCGGCTGGCCTTTTCCTACAAGCAAACCATTTTTTAAACGATTCAATGCCCCCGGTTCAGGCAACGTCTGAAATCCAGGCCAAATCTCGGAGTAACGCCAGGTCTGTTCCTTCCCGTCAAGCGCTGCGACGAAATATCCCTGCTGATATGCCTTGACCTCATAGGCTCTGTTTCCTGAGGTGATCTTCGCAACGACAGAACCTCTTGAAACACGTACCGGCCCGGTGCCCTGAGGATATGTTACTATACCCTCAGCAGAAGCCGGAAGGGGAACTTCTTTCCATAGCAAAACTCCGCTGATCTCCACCAGTTCTACATCTATCCCGGGTATAGCCCATGTGATCTCCGGATGTAGATACTCGTACCTGTCAAAATAGAGTTTAAAAGCCCAGATCCATATGATAATTACAAGAAATACCATGAGCCAGTACATTGGATTGAATCTTCTTGGTTCATCGGGCTCAAAACGTCTTACCATCAATTATACCTTCTGTCACTCAGCAAAAAGCAATGGAATCTCTCCGAGGTCGTCCTTGACCTCCCATGCCCCGGCTTCACTCAAAGCTCTCTTGTCGAAATTACCCGTAGTCATTCCTATTCCCCTGCAGCCGGCAGTCACTGTTGTCATCATGTCTATGTCCGTATCTCCCGCATAAAGTCCTTCTGACGGCAATACTCCCAGAATTTCAAAACCCTTTAGTAGAGAGTCAGGTTCTGGTTTAGCCCGTTCAACATCTTCCAGACCGACAACCACATCAAGCATTGGAGTGAGTCCCATAAACTCAACAGGTCTTTTTGCAAAACGGCGGTTCGATACTACTCCGACCTTGATCCCCATCCCACGCAGTTTTTCAAGAGTGCTCAGTGTGTTTGGGAAAAACTTCAGCCTGGCCTGCTCTTCTTCCCTGTAGTTTGCCCTGTAGAAATCCACCCACTCCTGGCGAAAATCTCCCCAGAACATCCTCCAGCTGTCCTCTATAGTCAGCCCTATAGCCGAAAGGACTTTTTCTCTTGAGATCTGATCAAACCCAAGATGACCGGCAAGTAAATTGGTACAGTGGTGTATTGCATAGCTGCTGTCGACAAGTGTCATGTCAAAATCAAACAGTACAGCTTTGATCTTTTTTGTGCATATCATTGAGCCTGGACCCCCATAACGAAACCTTTGAGATAGTCTGTTTCAGGTACTGCGGAAAGAGCCGGATGATCAAAAGGTTGATGTATTTCCAACGCAATACGGCACGAGACCCCCGCATCGATCGAGGCTTCGTTGAGTACGGAAAGAAGCATTTCTCTTGTAAAAGCATGGCTGCATGAAAGGAAAACAAGATATCCGCCATCTTTGATCCGATTAAGCCCCCTGATCGCAAGTTCCTTATAACCGCGACGCGCCGAATCAATCTGACCTTTGGCCGGCGAGAAGGGCGGCGGGTCCATTATTACTACATCGAATCTCTCCCTGTCACTGTCCATCTTCCTCATGATGTCGAATGCATTGCCGCATATCCATTCCATTTTTTTAGGAAGGTCATTTATCTCCAGATTTTTCCTTGCGATCTCTATTGCAGATTGTGACTGTTCTACAGCCACGACCTCAGAAGCTCCGGCGGCAAGGGCGTGAAGCCCGAAATGCCCCTGATAGCTGAAACAGTCCAGCACCCTGGCTCCTTTGAAAAGAGGGGATATCATATCGGGAATACTTTTAACATCCAGATATGCCCCTGTTTTTTGTCCATTTTCAATGTCTACGAGTTCATAAATGGAGCCCATTTTTATCTTGAGCGGTTCCTTAGGTATCTCTCCAAGGAGAGCCCTTACCTCTTTAGGTATTCCCTCTTTTTCGAGATGTTTGGTCTCGTTGCGAAGCACTATCGCAGATAGTTTGCGGACCTTCCTGAAAACATCCGCGACCTTGTCGATGTGCCTGTACCATCCTGCAGATGATACCTGAAGGGATAAAACATCACCGTAGAGATCAGCGACTATCCCCGGCAGTCCGTCGGCTTCCCCATGTACCCACCTGAAAGCTTCTTCTCCCTGATACCATGTCTTGCGCCAGTTCAGAGCTGAAGTCAGCCTTTCCCTCAAAAGCCCCATCTGGTCAGGTTCTTTGGTTCCGTAAGTCAGGACACGTATAGAAAGGGCGCTTTCGCTCCATAGGCCCCACCCTTTGATCGAACCTGCCCTGTCAGTAAAAGCTATCAGATCTCCCTGGGTGCACTGGGGGACCTGCCTGAGATTGCCTCTGAATATCCACGGGTGCATCATCCTGACCCTCTCAAGACCCGATTCGTCAAGGACAGCCCTTCTTGCAAGTCTTTTTTCTGAAGGCACTAATTTTTGCTCCTCTCTACACTGGCGAAAGCATCATGATTATGTATGCTTTCGTGGCTTGTCACAGAAACGCGGTACCACGTTATCCTGTGATCCTTTTCCATCGCAATTGACAGTTCACGTACCGAATCCTCCACAAAACGGGGATTGGCATAGGCTTTTTCTGTTACAGCCTTCTCATCCTCACGTTTAAGTATGCTGTAGACGGGAGCAGAAGCACATTGATCTGCCGCCTCGGCAAGTTCCTCGATCCAGACAAAAGTCTTCATTCTTACTGAGATCTTTGCATGTGCTCTTTGGTTGTGCGCTCCTCTGTCTGAAATTTCTTTTGAACATGGACACAATGTCTGGATAGGAGCTGTAAGTTCAGTTATCAGGTCGAACTTACTATCCTTAAGTTCCGCGAAAAAACGGACATCATATCTCATTCGTCCGAGTGCTCCGCTGACAGGAGCTTTTTTTGTAATAAAATATGGGAATTCAAAATCAGCATGGGCTTCATCCGCATCAAGCCTCTTCTGGAGCATTTTAAGAAGATTCTCCATATTGTGGAAAGTCACCTGATCTTCCTGTTCTCCCAGAACTTCAATAAACCTGCTCATATGCGTTCCCCTGTAATCGCGTGGCAGGAAGACAGAAAGGCTCACATTTGCAACAGTATCCTGGATACCGTTTGTACGGTCAAGGACCTGTATCGGCCATGAGAGACCACTTATGCCAACTTTGTCTATCGCAATATTCCTTTTGTCATGCTCTCCCTGAACATCACGCACCTCTAGACATCCTCCCTGCGGCAAATCACAGAAGAATTCTCTGTTTCCCAGACCCTGACCTCGTATAGCTCACAGTTATCGCGTTTTAACGGCTTGTCCAGTGTTTTAAATATCCACATGGCAATATACTCTGCTGTCGGCTGTGGCAGGATGTCATTGATATAAGCATGGTCCAGCTTCGTTAAGACAAGCTCTGTGACATGTTTTTTGAGCTCCACAAAATCAAATACCATGCCTTCATCGTCAGGCTGCCCTTTTAACACGACCGCAAGCCTGTATGTATGGCCGTGGAGGTTCTCACATTTTCCGTGATAGTTTACAAGATTATGGGCAGCGTCAAATTTGAATTCCCTGCAAAGAAACATCTGAAATACACCTCACAAATCATCAGAAACCTTCTGATAGATTGTACCACTGCTTCAATAGATGATATACTCTACCAAACAAAAAGGGGGCAATGCAAGTGAAAATAACAGGCATTTTCGCACCCGTCCCGACGCCCTTCGCATCGGACGGATCGCTTGACATAGAAGCATGGAGGATCAATTTAAGGATATGGAAAGAGTCCGCTCTTGACGGGATAGTAATATGCGGATCGAACGGAGAAATGCCTTTTGTGACACAGGAGGAACGTGTTGCATTAACTGAGATTGCCGCGGAAGAAGCTGAAGGCAAGCTCATGCTTATGGCCGGAGCACACTTCCCCTCGACTCGTGAAACTATTTCCTGCGCAAAGTCGCTCGCATCTGCCGGCGCCGGATCACTTCTGTTGCTGCCCCCGCACTACTTCAAAGGGAATCAGACAGCGATATTAAATTACTTTATTGAAGTTGCCGATAATTCCCCGGTTCCGATATTCATTTATAACATGCCGGCAAATACCGGGGTCGACATGGAGACAGAAACTATAATATCGGCTTCTCGACATCCGAATATCAAGGGGATAAAAGACACTTCGGGAAACATGACCAAACTGGGATACCTTGCCGCCGCCGCTCCTGAAGATTTTTCAGTTTTCGGAGGCACAGGCAACTGGTTCCTTGCAGCCCTTTCGATGGGTGCCTGCGGAGGCACGATGGCTGCATCTATCCTATATCCGAATACATGCCGGGAAATATACACCTTATTTCATGAAAACAACATGAAAAAAGCAATGGAGCTCCAGGCGAAACTTCTCCCCGTAAGCGATGCGCTGACACGCAGGTTTGGTGTACCGGGACTCAAAGCTGCGCTTGACAGCAAGGGCATGAAAGGCGGCCCATGCAGATCGCCCCTGCTCCCTGTGTCGGACAAAGTAAAGAATGAGATCATTATGATACTGGATAATTCCGGCCTCGATAAATATGAGACCTGGAGAGGATAATTTTTATTTTAATGAGGAGGTTCTGACATGGAAAACAAAAAAGTTCTCACCCTGCTTCTTGGAAGTCCCAGAATCGGAGGCAACACAGAAAAGTTAGCTGACGCCCTGGCGGAGGGAGCCGCTGAAAAGGGCTATGAGGTCAAAAAAGTCCATCTCGCGGCTTTAACACTCAAAGGATGTCTCGACTGCAGAAAGTGCTGGAGCACAGGCAAGCCCTGCATACAGAACGACGACATGGATCAGGTCTACCCTGAAATAGAGGCGGCATCTGTTATAGCCTTTGTTTCTCCTCTGTATTTTTATTCCTGGTCGTCGCAGATCAAGCCCGTGTGGGACAGACTCCTGCCCTACTATATGCCCGGAGCTCTACGCACAACTCCTTCCAAAAAAGCAATACTTCTGGCCGCTGCCGGCGATACGGAAGAGCGTGTTTTTGACGGAATGCGTGCTTCGTTCAGACTCGCGACTAATTTTCTGGGGTGGGAAGTGTTAGGGGAGATCTGCGCCCCTGACATTTACTCAAGGGGAGATATCGAAGCAAAAGGGGTAAGATATATCAAAATGGCTAAAGACCTCGGCCTAACTCTTTAGCGTATATATAACACGACCAATAAAAAACTGGTCAGGATTAAGACCTTTAGGTCTCGATCATGACCAGTTTTTTTACGATAATTTTTTGAACTTACTGTATATTTCCCTGTGTCTGTTCGCGATCTCTTCCACACTAAATTTGTTCACAACTGTATCCATTCCTCTTCTTGCAATTCGGACTCTGTAATTCTCATCATCCAGAAGTATTTTAAGTTTATCCGCTATGTCTTTGCAGGAATCGATCTCAACAAGGCAGCCATTGACTCCATCTTCGATTATATCTATCGGCCCTCCGGCTTTGGTTGCAACAGAAGCCAACCCTGATGCCATTGCCTCTATCAATACTATACCAAATGGTTCCGGTTCTTTTGAAGGAAGGACAAAAATATCAGATGCCCACAAGTAAGGGCGGATATCTTGAACAAAACCGGGCATAATTACGTTTTTTTCTATTCCTAAAGATCTTATCAGGGCACAAAGCTTATTTTTTTCTTCTCCATCACCTAAAAGCAGTAATTTTACGTTCTGCTGAGAATTATCTAATAAAAGTTTATAAGCTTCGATAAGGTTGTCGAAACCTTTCCAGTCTACAAATCTGCCGGCTCCGATAATTATTTTTTCATCTGGCACTACGCCCAGTCTGTTTCTGGTATTCTCCGCCTCGTTACTGTCAAATGAATACGATTTTGAATCTACAGGGTTAAAAATAGTAGTGATCTTATTGGCAGGAAAACCAAGTCCTTCCATATGTGACTTGACGGAATCAGAACAAGTTAATAAGAAAGCAGCGTCTTTATGATAGTGTGCCTTGGGGAATTTATCGACAGTCTGTATTACCGGGATACCGGCACGTTTGCCCCAATACCCTGCTATTCTTGCCGCAGATGAAAGTCTTGTGTGAATGACATCGGGAGAAAAATCTGCAATAATTTTCCTGAATTTAGTGCCTGTTTGGGGCAGCCAGGAGATCGGTATGTCAAAGGTCTCAAAAGTTAAATTTTCTTCTTTCAGCCTTCCCGCCAGTGTTCCTCCACTTTTACAGACAACATGATTCTGAATTTGCTTCCGGCCGAGTTCTTTGATCAACCGGATCCAAGTCTCACCCCAGGCAAGACGATTCTCGTCAACATAATGCAGTATCTTCACTTTTATCACCCTTATCTGAATTTTGACCAGATTCTGGCATTACGATCAACAATCCCCAACAAGCCCAAAAAATAACACTTATATCCCTTCTTGCTTCAAAAACATCACCATTTGTCCCATAGATCGCAATAGAGGCCATTAATATAAAACAAACAAGGTGCCACGGGATGTCGCCGGAATCAATCGCATCATGCCTTAGTCCTGACCATGATTTTTTCATTGACAATACAAAAGCTATTAAAAATAAAAACAGTGCTGGTATGCCTCCTGCATAAAGAATGGAAATATACATATTATGTGGCTGAACAAAATTAACAGTCCCGTTGTATCTTAATTTTTCTTTTAAGTGATTAAAATTATTACGAAATTTATCTTCAAATGTCACCCAGCCATTACCTGAAACTAAATGGTCAGAAGCAAGAAGAATACCAGCCTTCCAAGTGTAGACCCTGTGGTTAGTCAAAACTTCTGAGTTATTTATCGATGTTATCTGGTTGATTTCTCTTTTAAAGAAACTAAAATAACCCTTACCATAAGAGCAGAAAAATAATGTCATAACTACTCCAAAAAGAATTAAAAACGCTACAAAAGCTTTAATTGATATTTTTTTTGACATCAGGGAGTAATACATAAAAATCATAATTTGGAAAAAGGCAGCTGTCCATGCACCGGAAGAGAAAGAGAAGAATATCAATAATAAACTTGTTGTACAGAGGAAATATTTTATAAAAATATTATTTTTAAAAAACCAGAAAGCGTAACAAAAGAAAAATGGCATTGTAAGCAATGAATAAAGGGCTACCGCATTACCATTGTCCAATGATCCGTTCCATCCTAAAATTTGAAAATCAGGTCTGAACATAACGTCAAAACAAAAAACTAAGTTAACTGCCACTACCGCAAGTCCAAAAATCTTTCGCTTTTTTGTGGTATCGATAAGTCGCATGGCAAGATAAAGGCCCGTTAAAAATTCAAGAGGTATAGACGCGCCCTTCCCCCATATATAAAAACTGTTAACATAGGGGATATGCGCAAACATTGACCACAACAAAAAGAGAACAAGAAAACAGATGATCTTTCTGCCTTCAGGCTGCAACTTTATTGAAAGTGGAGCGTTATACCTGATCCGGCCGTAGACAAGACTGATCAACGCAAATGTCCAGCCGATATAATGGACTATCGGGCCAAGCGCTGTCATGGCAACTCCTAATACATACACCCAGAATGCGAATGTTTCGTACGTTGGAGGCGAGAAACGTTTCTCTGCTTCTGATAGGCTGCTCATTCTTCATCGCCGTCACAAATCAAGTTTTCGATCATTTCGCAAATAGTGTGTTCGATAAGGATGTGCATCTCCTGTATTCTTGGCGTTGAAGAAGTAGGCACATCAATAAGCAGATCTGTTAACTTTCCTAATTCGCCGCCGCCTTCTCCCGTTAGCCCTATCGTAGCAAGGCCCATTTCTTTCGCTTTTACTACTGCTTTTAATATGTTTTTGCTGTTTCCGCTTGTCGATATCGCCACGAGGACATCGCCATCCCGGCCATGTGCTTCTATCTGCCTGACAAAAATATCTTCAAAAGAGAAATCATTCCCAATCGCAGTGATAGCTGAAGAGTTGCAGCTCAGAGCAATTGCATCAAGCGCTTTTCTTTCTCTCAGAAAACGCCCGGAAAGTTCGGATGCCATATGTTGAGCATCTGCCGCAGAGCCACCGTTGCCGCATAAAAATATCCTTTTTCCCGATCTGAGCCTGTCAGCTATAAGCTGAGCAGCATTGCATGTTGGAACGTGAATGTGATCCAGCCTATCAAGCAAATCTTTATGTTCAGCAATGTTATCTAAAAATATTATCTTATTTGGCATGTCTGATTTCCTCACATCATTGAGAATAAATTTTGCTGCATCTTCCAGATCCTCCGCAATATACGAAGCGCAGACCCCATCCCTGAAGCTGGATCTTCCATATCCGGTCAACACTAATATTGATTTGACACCAATATTTTCTGCAAGCTCTATGTCACTTTTTTTGTCACCAATGACACAATAAATATTATCAATAAAGAAACCTAACTCGGAACATGCATTATATACCATGCCCGGTTTTGGTTTCCTGCACTCACATTCTTCCTCCGGTGCATGGGGACAGTGATAGAACCTTAATATTTTCACTCCTTCATTCAAAAGCAACGATGAAATCTTTTCGTTTACTAAAAACATGTCTTGATCGTCAAAATATCCACGACCTATCCCTGATTGATTGGTCAGAACTATAAATTTGTATCCCTCTCCCGCAAGCTTTTTGAGACCTCCAACAACTCCTGGAAGAATTTTTACATCGTCAGGGTCATGAAGATAATTCTTCTCCTCTATTAAAGTACCGTCTCGGTCTAAAAGTATAAATTTAGAATTACTCCTCATTTTTTCTGCCGATCTTATTTATAATGCGAGTTGTTGAAAAACCTTTTATAAGCGGAAAAATTACTACTTCACCAGCATGCTCACGCCCCAAAACATCTTCTTTGTTGTAATCTCCGCCTTTGACAATTATGTCTGGATGCAGCAGAGAGAGCAATTTCTCTGGAGTATCTTCTTCAAATATTACGACAAAGTCAACTGCCTCAAGCGCTGAAAGGATTTTGACCCTATCTTCACTGGAGTTGACCGGCCTTTCTCTTCCTTTTAATCTTCGTACAGAGTCATCAGAGTTAACAGCAACTACCAAACAGTCACCCATTTGTCTTGCACTCGTCAACAGATCAACATGTCCTGAATGCAAAATGTCAAAACAGCCGTTTGTAAAAATTATTTTCTTACCTTCGTTTCTTAATTTACTGCATATTACAATAGCCTCCTGCCAATTGACTACTTTGTTTACATGACTTTTCCCGAAATTATGGCCGATCTCATAACTATCGGTCATTTTTATTCTTTGGATTCCATTTAAAAGAGTCTTCGCGTTTATTGCATATGTGCCTATTTTGCCTATTACTATCTGCGATGCTATATTTGCAATGGAAATAGCATCTTTGAGCGGGATCCCGGCAATAAAAAACGCCGTGACAACAGCAATCATTGTGTCACCGGCACCTGAAACATCATATACTTCTGCCTTTGTTGTAACTCTTTCATGGACATATCCCAAATTATTTATTAAAGTCGCACCCTTTTCCGAACGAGTTACCAGTAAATTTTCTATGCGGTATTTTTCTGTCAATCCAACCCCGTATCTAACAATTTCTTCATCTTCATTGTTAATATCCGTCCCGGTAACGAGTCTAAGTTCTCTCATGTTTGGAGAAATTAAAAAGGCTCCTGAATAATGGGACCAGTCTTTATTTTTTGGGTCAACAAATACCGGGACCTCGTGTTTTTTGCAAAGAGATATCACAGAACGGCACAGATAAGGAGAACAGAACCCCTTGCCATAATCAGAAATAACAACACCGTTTACTCCTTTGGCGATGCATTCTTTGAGTGAGCTCAGCACATTTTCGATTTCTTTTTCATCCGGTGTGATCATTTCTTCCTGATCGATTCTCAGTATCTGCTGGCGTCTGCTTCCCATAACTCTGGTTTTTACTATGGTGCTGCCTGATCTGATCATGTGTGAAGTATCGGCAAAAGTCATTGCGGGCAGTCCAAGAAGATCACCGGCATACCTGTCATAGCCAATTCTTCCTATCGAAGTCACAAAAAGTCCCAGCCCGGTAAGGTTTGCTAAAACATTTCCTGCTCCTCCCGGGGCCAGTTTTTCTTCAGAAAATTCCAGTACCGGAACGGGAGCTTCCGGTGATATCCTCTTTGCCTCTCCGTAAACGTACTTGTCCAGCATGTAATCGCCTATAACTACAACATGGAAAGAATTAAAGCCGCCCGAACAAAGCCTGTTGATATTTTCTTCTGCTGAAAAATCAGGCTGTCCGGCAGAAAATTGAAATCCTTCAACACTCATCAAAAAATCACCAGCTTTATCTGCACATTATAAAATTTGTTACTTGCTTTTTGTTGCGCTGTTGTTACTTTGTTATTTATGATCCATTTTATCGTCTTCCAAGTTGTGAATAAGATCCACAAAAAATACCTAAATGATTAAAAGAATCATTCTGATTGTTTTTTATCAGTAGATCAAAAATTCTTTCTCTAAATAATTATTAATATAATCTTCTGTTCCTTTTTCAAGATCATGAAACGCCCCTTCATATCCGACCGAACGAAGCTTATTGATATCAGCTTCTGTAAAATATTGATACTTTGCTTGTATTGATTCCGGCATGTCTATATATTCAATAACAGGGGGCATGTTTAAAGCATTAAACACTGCCCCTGCAAGCTGATTAAATGTTTCTGCCTTCCCCGTACCTAAGTTGAACAAACCACTTAAGTCAGGCCTGTTGATAAAAAAACTTATCGCTCTGCACAAATCCTTGACATACAGGAAATCCCTTTTTTGCTCTCCGTCTGAGTACTCTTCCCTGTATGATTTGAAAAGTCGTATCTTTCCATCACGTTTGACCGTGCAATATGCATGATAAATTACACTTGCCATGTCTCCCTTAAAATACTCATTAGGTCCGTATACGTTAAAAAATTTCATGCCAACATATTGTTTGGGTTTGTTAATTTGTTTATCCGCCCACAGGTCGAACATTTGTTTTGAATATCCGTAAGCATTCAATGGAATAAGCCCCCTTATTCCATTATTGTCGCAGAAGCCAAAAGCACCGTCACCATATGTTGCGGCACTGCTTGCATAAATAAAAGAGATATCTTCCTTAAAACAGTAGTCCCAGAGCCGTCTTGAATAATCAAAGTTATTCCAATACAGGTAATCAAAATTTTTCTCGGTTGTAGACGAACATGCTCCCATATGTATGATATGTGTTACATCTCTCATGTAAGGCAAAATATCCAAAAATCTATCTTTTTGTATGTAGTCACAAAAACTTTTGTTTCTGATGTTTTTCCATTTTTCAGTTGAAGCGATATTATCGACTATTATTATGTCGCTGTGTCCCAAATCATTCAATGTACGAACTATGCAGCTGCCGATAAAACCTGCTCCGCCTGTAACTACAAACCTCATATAATACCACCTCTTTCTGTAACTTCAATGACGCTTTCAAGCACTGTAGGGGCTTGGATTGTCTCAAGACATGGTTTTGAACATTGCCAGTTTCCGCACCCAAGCTGAGGACAGCTGCTGTATATCGACTTGGACAAACTTTTCAAATAATTATCTGAAAGAAGGTTAGGACCAAAAAGACCAATTATATTTTTCCCAAGTGCCCTCGCAATATGCAGTATGCCTGTGTCTCCTGATATAGTGGCGTCAGTTTCATTAACTACCTGAACCAGCTCTGATAATGACAATTTACCGACAAGATTCACCAGATCATCTGACTTTACTGCATCCATAATATCGCCAGATCCTCTTATTTCATCCTCACCGTCTCCAACAAGGTACAAAATAAAATTTGCTTCTAAGGCCAACTTAATAAATTCCATCCATCTATTGATTGGCCAGCGTTTCTTTTCATAACTTGCGCCTATTGCGAGTGCCAATCGTTTTTTTGCTTTACCGTCTTTAAAATAAAGATCCATAATTTTATTGTCTTCAGGAGGGTGAAGATATGCAGGACATTTATATATTTTTTCACTTCCATCCATGATAGTTTCAAATGAATGTATATTGTGGGCAAAGGGTAACCTCCGCCGCTCAGCATATCTCGATGGAATTCCGGACAAAAATGACAGCAAACTGCTCCTGTCCGTGTTGTGCATGTCAATAAGTACATCAAAATCCTGAGATCTGATAAATTTTATTATTTTAATGAATCCAAAGTTCCCATCTTTCTTTCTGTCCCAGACTATCACATCATCGACCCATGGCTGAGACATGACTATATCCCTGTACATCGAATCCACCAGCCACGTTAAGTGCCAGGAAGGGTTTTTTTGTTTTATTTTTAGAGCATAAAAGTTTGCTAAAATTACATCCCCTAAGGACGAAAACCGAATAAATAAGATCTTTTTCTTTTCGTTCCCCATGAGAACCTCTCCTTCAGTTAAACCTTCAACAATAAAAATTTATTTACGAAGTAAACCAGAATAAATTGATTCGTTAGAATCCACCATCCTTTCGAATGAGTGGATATTAGAAAAGGGCATTTCAACAGCTTTTCCAGTAGATAAAAAATCAAATATCGCACTTCGCCAGCCTTCGATATCACCCGGATCGACCAGACCATCTTTTGATCCTGCCATTTTAAAAATTGTCGGGATATTCGAAGCTATCACTGGCAGGCCTATCTGGGCAGCCCTTGCCGGCACAAGCCCATACCCTTCACTGTGTGAAGGGAAAAGGAGACAGGAAGACCTCACCATGAAGCTGTCTGCATCTTCAGAGTAACCATGAAAGGTAATCTTGTCATTGAGTCCCAGAACATCAGCACGTTTCTCCAGATCTTCCCTTTCAGGACCGTCTCCGAGAACATCAAGAGTCCAATTCTTATCCCTTAATTTTCCCAGTGCTTCAATAACTGTATCCAGTCCCTTTATCTTTGTAAGGCGTCCGACAAATATAAAGCGGTTTTTACCCCTGTTTCCACTGTCCCATTTGACAGTAGGCTCCGGAAGTGCAACAGGTACTATGGTGTGGTCTTTGGGCAGAAAATCTTTGATATGGTGCTCAACTGTTTCGCTTACAGAAATAACAAACCTCGCATGTTTCAGTGGTATCAGACCATAATTCAGGCTGTAGCAGGCATGAGCTGTGTAGATCCACGGGATCTTTGTTTTGGAGGAAGCCCGCCATGCTATCCATGCCGGGACTCTTGAATGAGCGTGTATCAGTTCCCATCCTTCCTGCCTGATCCATGAGGATATTATCTTCGAACAGCGCCATGCAGTAACAGGATTTTTTTTATGGACAGGAAGATCGCGATGCAGGACTTTGCCTGAGAGCTGGTCCTGCATCCGGCCCCCGTTGGATATGACCATAACATCATGACCTCTCTCTGCCAGATCGTTAGAGAGATCGATGACGTGGCGCTCAACTCCGCCGATATCCAATTCAGGCAATATCTGGATTATCCTCATTCATGTCCCACCTGTCCGTTATTTGATTCTGGCTATTCGCTTTCAGAGATACTCCCCGAAACATTCTTGCTCCCTGCGGGGGGAAGATATGGAACCAGCACCTTGAGCAGTTCCTGGTTCCTGATCTGCCTTGCCAGATTTAGAAGTTCCATCAGCTGTTTGGCCTGCGGCCTTATGGTAAAGGATCTATACAGCTGGTTGATGGCATTTGCCCAGTCCTGGGGATCCTTGGTCACCTTTGCTACTGCCATCAGATGATTGGCATACTGCTCCTCTGCTTCGTCTCTTGTCATTGCTTTAGCTTTTGCTTTTTCTATGTAATCAGCCTGCAATTCAGCCTGATCAGTATCTGCAGCATACCTTAGATATTTATCTCCTGCCAGTCCGTTCCCAAGAAATACAAGGCCAAATACTGATATCGTACAAATGAAGACACCCAATATCCTGTATATTGATGTATGCCTTACCTCTGACCAGGAATAGCTGTGTGGCAGCAATTCCCTGTTTGCTATTGCAAAAGCCAAGGAAAGCCATACTACGTTCTCGATCCTGTGGAAAGGCCTGCTGAATATTGCGTCGAACAGTATGAGAAAAAGCATCGCACATGCCCATGAAGCTTCGATAGAAAGCATTTTTTTCTGAGACAGAAATTTAATGAACCTCCATATCCACCAGGCTGCAACAGACAAAAGGAGTATAGTCCCAAATATTCCAAACTCGGCAAACCACTGCAGGTACTCATTATGAGCCCAGTATGTGAACTGCCATTTCATTTCAGGGTCTTTTTGAAAGGCCAGCCTCTGCCCCTCAAGGTAATGCCACTTATAATGACCTATGCCAACACCTTTTACAGGGTGTTCCATAAATATCGCCCAGCTTGTTTTCCATATGCCTCGCCTTTTGCCAAAAGTCCTGGTATTCATTATCATATCCATAGTTTTGTTCAAAAGGGCATAAGCCCGGCCAAATCCAAAATAACTCATTCCAATGTTAAGTGCAAGCATCAGCAGGACTATTGCAACACCCTGCCCTACCCTTTTCAGTATTTGTTTTCTGTCGTTCCGCAAAAATATGATCGAGATTATGACAGTACCAGTGATAAGGGAGAGGAAGCCTGCCCTTGTGGTCGAATTCCACATTCCCCATGAATTAAGGGCAAGTAGGCCAAGATTAATGTACCTGAGTATGGATGACCGTTCTGTTTTAGCGGAGATGTCTTTTGAAAAAACTTCTGAATACGCGGCGTTAAGGTATATGCCGTTCATTACAGCCATTGCCATCCAGAGTCCGAACATTTCCTGCTGGCCTGTGTTTCCTATATAGTTGCCTGGCACGTTCATAATGAAGGGAAAGGGTCCGTTCATATTTCTGATGAGCAATTCTGCAAAAATAACATTTAAGCCCGCGTTAAGGTTCGCGATCCAAAGGATAGTCCTGTGGGCTTTTGCATCTTTAAAGAGGTTGAAGGAGAAAACATAAATAGCTGTCAGGGTCGCGAAGAAGAACCATTCCTTCATGTATGTAGACCATGAAGTGATATTGACCCACATTGTCTGGATCGAAATATATCCGAGCATTATCAGCCATAAAAAACCGAAAAGATCTATCCTGAAATCAGTGCGTTCATTTCCGTACAGGGTAAGGGATATCCCCCCGATAACTGAAATTATAGCAACGGGGACCATTGCAAAGGTCCATTTCATGATGTGAAGTGTGTCAAACCAACTGGTGCCGGAAAAGATCAAATTAGGCAATCCGAGAGAGATAAATATCAAAAAATAAAAAATGATGGGATGGACAGCACTCTTATGCTCCGAAGACTCAATTTGATCTTTTTTGATCGTACCTCCCAAAAGGTTTTCAGAGGGCAATTTCGTCGCAGCTAAAACCTTTGATTTCATTTACAGATCCCCTTCGATTTAATGAATCTTCAGCGGTTGCCTACAAACAGGGAAAAATAGACATAAACTGAAATAATGTCCAAACCGGATCAGTAATGACCGCTAAGTTTGTTTTCAAACCTCGCATATTCTTTGAAAAATATCAGGTCAACTTTACCGGTGGGACCGTTTCTGTTCTTTGCTACTATAACTTCAGAGGTGGGGTCGACTGTCTCCCCTTCCTGGGCATAGTATGCTTCCCTGTAAAGAAATATGACCATATCAGCGTCCTGTTCTATGGCGCCGCTGTCTCGAAGGTCTGAAAGCTGTGGTTTTTTGCTTCCGCCGCGTTTTTCAACATCCCTTGAAAGCTGGGAAAGCGCCAGCACAGGCACTTTAAATTCCCTCGCTATACCCTTGAGCGCCCTGGATATCTCAGATACTTCCTGCTGTCTGTTTTCTATCTTTCTGGCAACGTTCATAAGCTGGAGATAATCAAGTACGACCAGCCCTTTGCCCGACTTATGCTTTGCAAAAAACCTCCTGCACCTGCCTCTAAGGTCAAGTGTGTTGAGGGTCGAACTGTCATCTATGTAAATAGGGCTTTTCGACAGATTTCCTGCAGCTTTCGAAAGTTCCTGCCACTGTTCGTTCTGGACCCTGCGTGATTCAAACATCTGTCTGAGGTTGACCCTGGATTCAGCGGAAAGCATCCTCTGGGCTATCTGTTCCGCGGACATTTCAAGGCTGAACATCAGGACCGGGATGTCTTCCTGAAGGGCAGCGTGCTGCGCTACATTAAGCGCAAAAGCTGTTTTTCCCATAGACGGCCTTGCCGCAAGTATGTAAAGGCTGCCCGGCTGCATTCCTCCGGAAAGTTTGTCAAAATCTGTAAAACCGGACGGCACTCCGGTGATATCCAGTCCTCCGGCCAGTCGCTTCTCAATTTCCCCGATAGCTGAAGATACAACTTCTCTGGCTCCCTTTAATCTTGAAGATCTTCCTGACCTGGCGATTTCAAATACCTTTTGTTCGGCAGTCTCCAAAGCCTCGTCAATTCCCATCTCCTCCGAAAAACCCATCCGTGATATGTCGGTCCCGACCGTTATGAGTCCTCTATGTACAGATTTATCCCTTACGATCCCTACGTGGTACTCAACATTGGCTGTTGTAGTCACCGCGTCCATAAGCTCTGCTACAAAGGGGAGTCCTCCCATACGGTCTTCCACACCGCGTTTTTTTATCTCTTCTCTGAAAGTCAGGGAGTCTACCGCATTGTCCTGCTCCGCCATGGAAGCAATTATCTCAAATGCAGTCCTGTGCCTTGGATCATAGAAATCTTCGGCTCTCAGACCTTCTATTACGATAAGCAGGGAATCCCTGTCAAGGAGACATGAACCGAGCACAGAGCGCTCGGCTTCAAGATTGAAAGGAGGTATCCTGTCGAATTCCCTGTTGGTGCTCAATTCATTCCGACTCCACTTTAAGGATCATTTCTGCTTCAACGCCAGTGTATAGTTTTGCTTTAAACTGGTATTCACCGGTCTTTTTGACTGTTTCCTCTATTTTCAAATCTTTTTTGTCTACGGGAATAGAGAACTGGGTGATCAGAGCTTCCGCGATCTGGGCTGTCGTTACGCTTCCAAACAGCTTGCCGCCCTCGCCCGTATTGACCTTTACCCTGACTACTTTACCGCCAAGTTTTTTTCTGGCTTCCTCAGCAATTTTTAATTTTTTATCATCTTTTATCTTCTGAGTCTTCTGCATCTGCTGAAGCTCGCGAACCTTCCCCTCTGTCGCTTCTTCAGCAAGTCCCCTGGCAATCAAGAAATTACGGCCGTAGCCATCAGCGACTTCAAGAAGGTCACCTTTTTTCCCTATTTTATTAACATCCTGTTTAAGAATCACTTTCATTCTTTTTCCCCCTTATCCTAGTACGCAAATCGTACCAGATATCAAAGATTCCAACCATAGACAAAATATACGAAACCGGTGAAAAGAGGACACAGAACAGGGAAAATGTCAATTTCAACGCCCTCGCTATCCTCCTGGATGACATATAGTACCAACATAGTGACAGGCCTTCAAGCATGAATATAGCTCTTAGAACTTCCATGAGGTTGGCAGATACTACCGTATATACTCTCTCCTCCGGAAAAGCCTTGCCTGCAAGATCCATTATCACCGCTGCAGCTAATGCCCAAAAAAGGTTTTTGGGGAAACGCCATGTTTCAAATTTAGGCAGGCTCGGTAAAGGTTTTCCTCCTGATCTGCTGATAAGGGATGAAACCGCCCAGTAAGTCGCAAATGTATCTATGGCGGAGAAAAAAATGATCATGGACGGCATCAGTACTGAAACTGTCTCTGCCATAGCCAGTGAGTAATTTTTAATTATTTCGTCTGAGGCTCCAATTCCGCCTGATGAAAGTTTGTTCGCCAGAGAAGATACTATTTCCAACGCTGTCTCGGGTGACATCGCAAATGGGTTCATCCCCGAAATGCTTGTAAAAGTAACCAGCAGGATGATCTTGGCTGTAATTGAGGCTATAACTGAAAGAAGGATGAAATCTATCCCTTTTTCTGTCCTGCCGGAAATATAGCCAAAGGCCACACCTAAAAAGCCAAACTCAAGGGCATACATAAAAGCAGGTATACTTCCAAAGAGCATAAAGACAAATGCAGAGCCGAAGAGGACTCCTAACAGAGACTCCCTGGATCCCCGCCTAATTTCAAGGATCATGAACGGGACCGGCGCTATAAGGATCAGGAAGGGGGATGCGAGAGCAATGTACATTCCGCCCGAGAACATTGCAATACTCAAAAGTATCCATGACAACCATTCAAATATTATTTTTGATTTCACTTTCCGACCCCCAAGAGACAATAAAAAAGAGAGAGCCCTGCGGCCCTCTCCCAATTATACAGCACAGACTCAATTTTTAATCTGATGTAAAAGGCAAAAGCGCAATTATTCTTGCCCTCTTTATAGCCCTTGTGAGCTGGCGCTGGTGCTTGGCACAAGTCCCCGTTACTCGTCTGGGTACTATCTTGCCGCGTTCTGTAATATATTTTTTAAGTTTTTCCACTTCTTTGTAATCTACGTGCTCAATTTTATCTACACAGAAATGGCAAACCTTAGGCCGACGCTTACGGCGTTTGCGGTTAAAATTCGAACTGTTTTCCATCAAAGACTCAACCCCTTCCTAGAATGGTATCTGTACATCTCCAGGTCCTTCGGTCCCGCCCATTTCAGAAAAATCAAGGGGAAATTCATCTTCAAATCCCTCTTCTTCCCTCAGGCTTCCCATATCACCGCCGGATACCGCATCAGAATGCATCCTGGCGCTTCCGGAATTCTGCTCCGAGTGAGAAATGGATCCTGAAGACCCCTCATCTTCCCTGCGGCCTGAACCGAGGAGAACTATATTCTCAGCAACTACTTCCGTCACCCATCGATGCTGCCCTGTCTTCGGGTCGTCGAAATCACGGACACTTATGCGCCCCTCGACTAAAACAGGACGCCCCTTTTTGAGATAGCGTTCGCAGATATCTGCCGTAAAACCCCAAGCAGAAACATTTACGAAGTCAGTGTGGCTCTGCAGTTCTCCTGTGGCCTTGTTTTTCCACTGGCGGCCTATCGCCACAGTTATCCTTGCTACCTTCTGCTTGTTCGGAGTAAACCTCACGTCAGGATCTCTTGCTAGGTTACCCATAATGATAACCCTGTTGTATCCGCGAGCCATGACGTTTACTTCTCCTCCAGGTTAACGACCATCTGACGTATAACCTGGGGTTTCAGACTGAGGAGACGTTCCATTTCCTTGACCTGTGCGGGGTCGAGCTTAAACGTATACAGAACGTAAAAACCCTCGAGCTGTTTTTCAATGTGGTAGGCAAAACGCTTTTTGCCCCAAAGATCCACCTTTTCCAACTCTGCTCCCAAACCGCGCACGACCTCGGCAATTTCTTCTGATACCATTTTATGGTCCTCAAGATCTGCCTGAAGAATCACAACCATTTCGTAAGATCGCACGTACTTCACCTCCTCCCTTTGGACTCTGGTCTCTTTTCAAGAAAGAGACAGGGACATACAATCAAGTACTATAACACCGAAGTTTGCCTAGTGCAAGACATCGTTTGAAGTTATCTCTATCTTATATATGACTTCGCCTGAGAGGACCAGGTTGAACTGTTCCCTCGCAAGTCTGGCAATACCCTCCGGGGTGCTGTAGTATTCAATTTTCTGTTTAAGTTCCTGTGATTTTCTTTCTTCAGCGACAAGCTCCTCCATCCTTTTGTCCAGGGTACCCGAAAGGACATCTATCCTTTCAAGTTCCTTGAAGAATGAGGTAAGGAGGACCGCTATAAGAAATGTCACTGCAGCGGCAAATATGATCCACCGCAACCTGGGTGCTTTCATGATCTGTCAGCTGGATAGACTCTCAGCTGTCGGACTACATCTTTTCAGGAGCAGAAACTCCCAGCAGTCCCAGCACATTTTTAAGTGTTATCTTTGCTGCTTCCATAAGCAGGATCCGTGTTTTCATAACAGGCTCTTCTGCACCCAGGATGCGCTGGCTGTTATAGAATGAGTGGAAGGCTTCAGCGAGTTCAGTGGCGTAGTATGCGATCCTGTGCGGTGCAAACTCGTCAGCTGACTTCTCCACTTCCTCAGGAAGTCTTGATATGGCCTTAGCAAGGTTTATCTCTGACTGGTCCGTTACCAGGGAAACATCGAACTCCTCCATCCCGGGCAACGTTACCCCTCTCTCCTCAAGTTCACGATATATGCTGCAAATTCTTGCATGAGCATACTGAACATAGAAGACCGGATTTTCGGAAGTCGCCTTCTTGGCAAGTTCGAGGTCAAAATCAAGGGTACTGTCGCAGCGGCGTATAACGAAGAAGAACCTCGTCGCATCCACTCCGACTTCGTCCATTATCTCTCTCAGTGTTATTATCGTTCCGGCACGTTTTGACATCTGGACCGGTTTTCCGTCTCTGAGAAGGTTGACCATCTGTATCAGAAGCACATCAACAGCATCGTCAGGATGTCCGAAAGCCTTGTTGACCGACTTAAGTCTCGGCACATAGCCGTGATGGTCAGCGCCCCAGACATAGATCAGCTTTTCGAAATTCCTGTCGTACTTGTTTTTAAGGTACGCGACATCAGATGTGAAATAAGTCGGCACTCCGTTGGACCTAATAAGGACCCTGTCTTTATCATCCCCGAAAAGGGTGGACCTGAACCAGAGGGCGCCTTCTTCCTCGTATGCAAAATCCCTCTTTTTGAGCTCTTCCATCGCCGGTTCTACCTGACCGTTGTCATAAAGTGACTTTTCTGAGAACCAGACGTCAAATATCACCCCAAACTCTTCCAGGTCTTTCCGGATCATTTCGGTAACTATTTTACCTGTCTCCACAGAGAAAAATTCAACGGTCTCTTCCAGTGGTTTCTTCGCCAGTTCGTCACCGTACTTCTTAACGAAGGACTGAGCTATATCTGTCATGTATTCCCCATGATAACCGTCTTCGGGCATCGGCGCTTCGTCCCCTCTTCCGAGGGCATCAAAGTAGCGGGACTGGGCTGATTTGCCCAGAAGCTCCATCTGGAGGCCGGCATCATTTATATAGTATTCACGTTCAACATCCCATCCAGCAAAATCAAGTATCGAGGCTGTTATGTCTCCCACTGCTGCACCGCGGCCATGACCCATGTGGAGCGGACCTGTGGGGTTGGCGCTTACAAATTCCACCTGGACCCTCCGGCCTTTGCCTGAATTGACCCTTCCGTAATTTTCATTTTGGGTTATTGTGTTTATTACCGCCTCAGTGATCCAGTTTGAAGCAAGTGTAAAGTTGATAAAGCCGGGTCCTGCTATCTCCGCCTTTTCAACGATCTCTCCAATCGGCACCATATCGATCATTTTTTCTGCAATTTCTCTGGGCTTCATGCCAAAAGGCTTCGCGAGCTGCATCGCTATATTGGTCGCCCAGTCACCATGTCCGACCTGTCTTGGGCGCTCAAGGCGCACAATAAACCCTTCAGGTAATTCCTGATCAACATCCCTTGCAATATTTTCCACTGCTCTCTCAAGTAACTGCTTAAGTTCTTCCACCATGTTCTGCAAAGTCAAACACTCCTTAAAAATAAAAGGCTTTATTTCCTAAAAGGAAGATCAAGGACAGGCCATCTCATACAGGCCGCAAGCTCTTCCTTTAAAATTGCAGCAAGACGGCCTTCTACGGCCACGCTTTTTACCGTCCACGTGCTGTCCGCTATCAGCTGGGCCTTTTTGGGCCAGTGTGTGATCGATTCCCTGAGGACCGCTTTTGTCCCTTCCCCAAGTTTTTTAAGCGGGGGTGACTGGATCATTTTATACCCTGACGGCATGTTCATCCTTATTTTCTGATCAATTATGAAAGGAAAACGCAAAGTATAGCTGCTTTCTTTTCCGATCATCTCCCCGACTCTTGATGGAACCCCTCCCGGAAGTCGAAGCAGGAGATTATCTCCCAACATTATTCCCGGAACACACTTTACTTTGAATTCAAGTTTGTAACCCGTCTTGGTAGGTTCTACTGAAAGCGGATCGAGGATCATGCCAGGGATAGCAAAGTTGACCCGTTTTCTTAGAAAATCACTAAGTCCGTTCTGTGGAGGCAGATACCCATCAGACATCAGCTGTGCCCAGCCTCCGCTGACAGATATCATCAGTGTTCCCTCAGCAGATCCTATCTCGTTGAGGTCAAGCTTCCATAAAAACTCAAGTTTGTGGTCAGCAGGGCTGCCTGAGTTTACAGTCTTTTTTTCAAAATCTCCGTCTTTCAGTCGGTAAAGAAGTGCTCCGGTTACAGACGGAGCAGTGACCCCATAAGCGGATGTCTGGCCGGCCTGATAAAATTCAGTTTTGCCTCCGTTTGGAGACAGCTCAAGGACAGGGGCTGTCCAAAGGCTTGTAGAGCCGGGGCTCTCTTTGTCCAGTTCCATTGATGCCTGCCACCATATCTTTGTCTCCCATCCAATAGAGTTCAGCCATTTATTAAGGATCAAGGTCTGTTCCCATGGAGTCCAGGGACCCTCTTCAGGGATATTTTCAGGAGATCTGACCCAGTTGCGGGGGTATCCTGAGAGTTTTTTCGAGGGCTGGGCTATCCATTCCATGAGCTTTAGGCCTGTCTTTGTTTTGTCTCCTGAAGATATCGACTGGGGCAACCCAATGGACGGAAAAGTATGCACTAATTCACTCATAGCGGAAAGGCTCTGGTTGATACCCTTCCTTGAGCTGAAAGACAGGCTCGGTCTTTTGTAAACGACAAAACCTTCTCCATCCCATTTTTCCTGATTCATGACTGTCCATTTGAATTTCTGCTGTCCTGACGATTTTGTAACTACAGGATCTTTTACATCCCTTCCATGCCAGTAAAGTTCTCTTCCCTCGGGAAGCTCTACAGTGACGTTTTGTTCCCATATTGGAAGGGGTCCTGCCATATTTATAGTTTCATCTACACCATAACGTTTTTCATGTTTTGTTCTGAGAACGAGCACAACAACTCTTCCTACAGCTTCATCAGCTGTGGTTATCTTTTTTACCAATGCTCCGCCGTTAAGTGTTTCTTCGGAAAGCGACAGCTCGCCCTCTTTCATGGAAGTCATTGGGTTGTACCAGGCGGCTTCCAATATATCAACGGAACCATTTGCAGGAACAGGTATCTTTATATCTTTGAGTTGGTCCGGGATGCTCTCTCCGGTCAGAACAACGTAATAGAGGATGTCTTCCATCGTTCCGTCATTCAGCATCCTGAAATCATTATTCTTGAGCCAGACTACTGAGGTGGCCCCGGTGAATCCCTCTATCGAAGGAGTTTCCTTGTTGAGTCTCCTTACTTCTTCAGAGGTGTTCCAAGCTTCTGCCTCAACAGGCAGAACCAAAAACGCTGACAGCAGTGTCAGAAATATTGCAGTAAAGCTAAAAAAACGTCTCATCAAATACCTCCCGGTCATCTGCCGCAGCATTGCTTGTATTTTTTACCGCTTCCGCATGGGCAGGGATCGTTGCGTCCGACCTTGTTGACGTTTACAATCGGCTGTGTTTTTTGCGCTGTTGCCAATGTTCCCGGGTTTTCCATATTTTCGCTGTAACCCATAGTATCAGGGATCTCAAGGGCATCGCGGCTTTCTATCAACCTAGTCCTGCTCTTCTCATTTTCCTTGTTTACGACCGATACCTTAAGAGCAAACTCGGTGATCCCCTCCCTGATCTGAATCAGCATCGTCTGGAAAAGGCTGAAAGACTCAAACTGATACTCGAGCAACGGGTCTTTTTGACCTATGGCCCTGAGCCCTATACCCCTTCTGAGTTCATCCATCGCCAGCAGGTGTTCTTTCCAGTTCGTATCAAGGACCTCAAGAAAAATATAGCGGAAGATCTGCTCGGATACTTCAGGTCCAAGTTCTTCAGTCTTCAGCCTGAAGCGGGATCTGATCTCTTCAAGGATGACCGGTTTTGCCTGTTCAAGGTCTTCTTTTGTCTGAACATTTTCTATGTGCTTTGCAATGCCGGGCCAAAAAAGTGCGTTCAGTTTTACGCTGACTGATTGTATATCAGGCTCTGTATTGTCATTATCTGAAAACACTTTATCTAGAAGGGACTGTGCCGTATCTTCGAGAACACCAAGCATTCTTGAGTGGATATCTTCATCATTCAGTATTTCGCTTCTTTCCTTGTACAGAGCCTCGCGCTGCTGGTTCATTACGTTATCGTAGGCAAGAAGCTGCTTTCTTATATCAAAGTGCATCTCTTCAACTTTTTTCTGGGCGTTCTCAATAGCCTTTGACAGGAGAGTGTGCTCAATGCACTCCCCTTCTTCCATTCCAAGCTTTTCCATGATCCCCTGGACTCTGTCTCCTCCAAAGAGGCGGATCAGGTCATCTTCAAGCGCGATATAAAAACGGCTCTCGCCCGGGTCGCCCTGTCTTCCGGAACGGCCTCTGAGCTGATTGTCTATACGTCTGGATTCATGCCGTTCGGTACCTATTATGCGCAGCCCCCCGGCCTTGATGACCGCTTCATGTTCTTCTGCACAAAGTTTTTTGTATTCTTCCAGGACGTTTTTGTATTCCTCGTCGCTGTTCTTCATACTCAGTCCTTTTTTCTGCATCTCTTCACGAGCCATGAACTCAGCGTTGCCTCCGAGAACAATGTCTGTCCCACGGCCTGCCATATTTGTCGCAACAGTTACTGCCTTGAGGCGACCGGCCTGGGCAACGATCGAAGCTTCTTTGTCATGAACTTTGGCGTTGAGGACGCTATGCGGTATCTTCCTTGCGCGAAGCAGTCTGCTGACCTTCTCGGAATTTTCGATAGAGGTCGTACCGACCAGGACGGGCTGACCCTTTTCGTATGCTTCAGATACCTCGTCAGCAGCAGCATTGTATTTCTCCGGCACAGTTCTGTATATGGCATCGTGATGATCCTGTCTTACCATCGGCATATGTGTCGGCACAACTATGACTTCCAGACCGTATATCTCCTTGAACTCTTCCGCCTCTGTGAGCGCGGTACCTGTCATACCCGCAAGTTTTTCGTACATTCTGAAATAGTTCTGAAGCGTGATAGTGGCAAGCGTCTGATTCTCCCTGCCGACCTTTACACGTTCTTTGGCTTCAATGGCCTGGTGAAGACCGTCAGAGTACCTGCGGCCAAACATAAGTCTGCCTGTGAATTCGTCAACAATGATAATTTCTCCGTCTTTGACGACATAATGGACATCCCTCTGGAAAAGATGATGGGCTTTGAGCGACTGAACTATCTTGTGTGATAGTGAAGAGTTGGCAAAATCAGTAAAAAGGTTGGGAAGCTTCATTAATCTTTCAGCTTTTGCTATTCCTGTTTCAGTCAGAGCCAGATTACGTTCTTTTTCCTCCACTTCGAAGTCCGTGCCCTTTACAAGCTCCCTGGCCACGCTGTCGGCTATCCTGTAGGGTTCTGTATCATCTTCTGAAGGTCCTGAAATTATCAGAGGTGTTCTTGCCTCGTCTATTAGTATAGAGTCGACTTCGTCCACTATGCAATAAAAATGTCCTTTTTGTACCTGCTGATCTTTTTGTATCGCCATGTTGTCTCTTAGATAATCAAATCCAAACTCACTGTTGGTGCCATATGTGATATCCTTACGATAGGCTGCGGAACGGTCTTCCTGGTCCATAAAAGGTGAGATAACGCCTACAGATAGTCCCATTCCCCTGTATACGGGGCCCATCCATTCGGCGTCGCGTGCCGCAAGGTAGTCGTTAACAGTGATAACATGGACTCCGCGTCCCGCTATAGCATTCAAGGCTACCGCGAGAGTGGCGACAAGGGTTTTTCCCTCTCCGGTCTTCATTTCGGCTATCTTACCCTCGTGAAGTGCCATTCCTCCCATAAGCTGTTCTTTAAAATGGCGAAGTCCAAGTGTACGTACTGAGACTTCCCTAACTCTTGCAAAGACCTCAGGAAGCATGTCTTCAAGAGTTTCTCCATTTTCAAGGCGTGCTTTAAAAAATGATGCAGACTGGGTAAGTTCTTCATCTGTGAGGTCTTTTACCTGTAATTCGAAGGAATCTATTATTGAAGCTCTTTCCTCATAACGCGCGATAGCTCTGTCATTAGGATCTAATCCCAGTGCCTTTATGACACCGCTAAACAGTCCCATTAAAACTCCACCTCTCAAAAACATAAAACAATTCTTTTGTGATGATATTTCTTCCCATCGGCTGATTATATCCTTTTATGCATAGAGCAGTCAAAGCAATATGACCTACTTAAAGATCAAAAAATTGAGCCGGCGTTACATGCCGCGCCGGCTCGATCTATTATTGCTCAGGCTTCTTAGTGTTCAGTTTTTATTGAGCATCATCAACGCAAAGACCTTAGCTTCGTTGATCATGTGGTCTATTTCTGCGTACTCGTTTGGCATGTGCGCCACATCTGCTTCCTGGCACCATACTACAGCGGGGATACCTTCATCTCTGAAATATTTGGCACAAGTGCCTCCGCCTACTCCGCCAACATGCGGCTCAAGATCGTAAACACACCTTATAGCATCTCTTAGGATCTCTACTACAGGAGAGTCAGAAGGTGTCGAAGATGGAGCCTGCTCTCTCTGTAAAAAATCGTAAGTGATTTTTACATTTCTTCTATCCTTGATTCTCCTGATCTCTGCATCGACGACTTTGAATACTTCTTCCAGAGGAATCTTAGGCAGGACCCTGCAGTCAAAACAAAAAACATCCCGTCCGGGCACCGTGTTCACATTCGGAACGTTTGCATTACGCCTCGTGGGTTCAAAAGTGGAACCTCCCGGGTCAAAAATATCGTCTTTATCCGGAAAAGCATTGTGGAGCGCTATATCGAGCGAGCATGAAAATTCGTTGGCCGCCCTGCATGCGTTGCTGCCAAGCTGCGGTGTGCTTGCATGCACCTGTTTCCCCTCCACAGTAAACTCTATCCAGCAAATACTCTTTTCAGCTATTTCTATGAAATTGCCCTGATCATTGCCTCCGTCAGGAACTATTACAAGGTCATCAGGACTGAAAAGACCCTGCCTGATGAGATACTGTATCCCGTGAGTGCTGCCGACCTCTTCGTCGGCTACGAAGCAAAGACAGACATCATGTTCAGGCTGCAGATCATTTTCTCTCAAAGCTGCCGCAGCATAAAGGGATGAAACAAGTTCCTGACAGTTATCGTTCGATCCCCTTCCATATACTCTGCGATCCTTTACCACGGCCTTGAAGGGCTCTGTTTCCCAAAGGCTCCTGTCGCCTTCAGGCACCACATCCATGTGTGATACGATCCATAGTCGTTTAGAGGAGGTTTTCCCGGGTATCTTAACGATCAAATTTGGTCTTACACCCTCTTCAGCTTGCGGATCCTGTGAGTTATAAATTTCAGGCTTGCCAAATCCCATTTCTTCAAGTTTTTCTGAGATAAATCTGGCTTTTCTGTATTCTCCATTACCACCGCCAAGAGGACTTATCGCCGGTATCTCCACCAGATCCGACAAGAGAGAGACCATCTGCGGCTCAAGTTTTTCTATAGTTTTAAAAAGTTCGTCCTTCAAAATACCTTCCTCCTCTATCCGGAATACATTTTTGAATAAATGTATATTGCATCTGTCCATCAATACAAATCAAAAGAGTCAGTTTAATCAAGCAGGTCAATACATTTCACAAGGTAGTCGCCGCCTGACCATATAGTAAGAGCCATAGCGATCCACATTACTGCCAGACCGCCTGGGATGTTAAAGATAAGCAGGATAATACCTATGATCTGGCTCACTGTTTTAAGTTTGCCTCCTTTGGAAGCAGCAATGACTACCCCTTCAGAGGCTGCTATCATCCTGAGCCCGGTAACGATAAACTCTCTTGCTATTATGACTACTACCATCCATGCGGGGACTCTGTGCAGATCCACAAGCGCTACCAGCACTGCGACCACCATGATCTTGTCCGCAAGAGGATCTATAAACTTTCCAAGGTTGGTAACTATGCCCCTCTTTCTGGCAATGTAGCCGTCAGCGGCATCTGTAAGAGAGGCGATAATAAATACAAGCCCGGCAAGAAGGTCGCCAATATTGACTCCCTCAATAAAACCAAACTGGGTACGCAATGTGAGAAAGACCATCACCACCGGCACAAGAAAAACTCGTGATATGCTGAGCAGGTTTGGCAGATTCATTGCAGAAGGTATTTTCATGGCTTCCTCCGCTGTAGAAATATTGTGTTTTCTGTTTCTTAGGAGCTGATATGCGGTTTAAATATGGTCATCCTCCAAGATAAGCATCTATTACACGTTTGTCTTTAAGAAGATCAGTGCCCTTGCCTTCAAGTGTGATCGCACCCACCTCAAGGACATAAGCATAATCTGCTACTTTCAAAGCTCCAAATGCGTTCTGTTCAACAAGAAGTATGGTTTTACCCTCTTTGTTGATCTCCCGGATAATGTCAAATACCTCCTG
Organism: Synergistaceae bacterium UBA6101; assembly: GCA_002428495.1. Lineage (GTDB taxonomy): Bacteria > Synergistota > Synergistia > Synergistales > Synergistaceae > Caenicola. The sequence goes on along the minus strand of DIWR01000018.1, from coordinate 37,957 downwards.
AACTAAAAGCGGAGCCAGTCCAAGAGAGGGTTCATCCATCATGATCAGTTCGGGATCGCTCATCAGGGCCCGCGCAAGCGCAAGCATCTGCTGTTCTCCACCTGAGAGTGTCCCTCCCTTCTGCCAGGCTCTCTCTTTCAGCCTGGGGAAGAGCGTGAAGGCCCTCTCTATAGATTCTTCAAGTCCTGACTTGTCTTTGCGCGAGTATCCTCCAAGCTTGAGATTTTCAAGAACTGTAAGCTGAGGGAATATTCGGCGGCCTTCGGGACATAAAGCTATACCGGACATCAGTATCTCTTCCGGCAGGAGACCAAAGATGTTTTTGCCTTTCCATGAGATGTTTCCCGTCTTGTTCTTGACCAGGCCCGCCACAGATCTCAGTGTGCTGCTTTTACCGGCGCCGTTTGCACCGATCAGAGTAACGATCTTACCGATGGGAACTTCAAGTGATATACCGCGGATAGCATGGATCCCTCCGTAACGCACATTAAGATTTTCAATCTTCAGCACAGGCAACGGCCTCCTTCCCGAGGTATGCCTCGATCACTTTGCAGTTCGAGCGGATCTCTGCGGGAGTTCCTTCAGCAATGAGCTGACCGTAGTCAAGGACCCTTATCCATTCAGATACTCCCATAACGACCTTCATGTCATGCTCTATCAGAAAGATGGTCAAGTTAAATTTATCTCTTATCTGCCTTATAAAATTCATCAGTTCCTGGCTTTCCTGAGGATTCATTCCTGCAGCAGGTTCGTCAAGCAAAAGGAGTTTGGGTTCCGTTGCCAGCGCCCTTGCGATCTCAAGCCTCCTTTGGGCCCCATAGGGAAGTCCTGTGGCTATCTCTTTTGAGAGGTGTCCCAGGCCGACTGCTTTGAGCAGTTCCATCGACTTTTCCCTTATCTCACGTTCTTCCCTGAGAAAACCGGGAAGCATAAGTGGTGCTGTCCACCAGGGGGATTTCTGACGTACCCAGCAGGCGGTCATTACATTCTGCAGAACTGTGCCCCCCGCAAAAAGCCTTATATTCTGGAACGTCCTTGCTATTCCGGCTTTACAGACATCATGAGGCTTCATGCCTGTAATGTCATCATCCATGAATATGACCTTTCCCTCCGTGGGAGTGTAAAAGCCGGTTATTATGTTGAAACAGGTAGTCTTTCCCGCTCCGTTGGGACCTATCAGACTGGAGATGCTTCCCTCTTCGATATCTATGTTGAAGTCACCAACAGCGGTCAGTCCGCCAAATCTTATCGTTACATTTTCTGTCCTGAGAACGGATCTGCCCATCTATTCGTCCTCCTTTTTACTGCCAAATCGTCTGATAACGCTGTCCCAGCTGAATTCATACCCTCCGATTATCCCTTCCCTGCGGTAGAGAATAATTAAGAGAAGTACGAGTGAGAATATTACCATCCTCATCCCGGGAATGCCGACAAGTACGAAAGAGCCGATCTCTATCGTGTCTTCCACAAACCTAAGCCATTCAAGAAGTACTGTTATCACGACCGCGCCTACCATTGAGCCCGTAATTGAACCCAGTCCTCCGGCAACAACGATCATAAGGATATTGAATGTCAGCTGGAAGTTGAACATCTTGGGGTCTATCGTAGTTATCAGGCTTCCCATCAAAGCCCCTCCGACGCCTGCAAAAAAAGCGCCCACGGCAAAAGATATCGCCCTGCACTTGAAAGTGTTTATTCCCATCGCTTTTGCAGCCACTTCATCGTCACGTATAGCTCTCAGACAGTTGCCGAAATTGCTTGAGAGCAGTTTGACGATCACAAAAAAAGTCAGGACACACCAAAAATAATTCCAGCCAAGGTTGGCATAGGGGGGTATCCCTTTTAGCCCCAGTGCTCCGTTTGTGACCGGCGTGATATTTGTAAAGACGACCCTGATTATTTCAGCAAATCCAAGAGTAGCGATCCCAAGATAGTCTCCGCCAAGGCGAAGAACCGGAAGCGCGATCAGAAGGCCCAGAAGTGCAGCGATAAGTCCGCCTGCAAGGACAGAGATGAAAAACGGAGCTTCAAGGACTGAGAAGGGCCAGATTATGGGCTCCAGGATATACATCATCTCCTTCTGTGCCGCAGGAAGGATGAGAATGGCGCTGACATAGGCACCTATAGCCATAAAACCTGCGTGCCCCAGCGAGAACATCCCCGTAAAACCGTAGATCAGGTTCAGGCTGAGTGCTAAGATCGCGTTCACCGCGATCAGGTTGAGGACCTGGATCTTGTATCCATCCAGATTTCCATTGGCCCACCAGAGGAAAAGCGCAAGCAGAAGTGTCAGCAGAAGGTTAAGAATGATTTTTGTCTTTTTCTCCATCATATCTTGTCCTCCAGTTTTTCTCCCATGAGCCCCGTAGGTTTAACAAAGAGTATCATTATCAGCAACACAAATGCGAAAGCATCCCTGTAACCAGAAAGTTCCGGGAAGAAGGCAATTATCATGATCTCTATAAAACCGAGCAGAAGTCCGCCTATCATTGCTCCCTGAACAGAGCCTATCCCACCCAATACTGCCGCTATAAAGGCTTTGAATCCGGGGAATACCCCCATAAAAGGATGTATCTGCGGATACCTGAGCGCCCACATGATACCTGCTGCCGCAGCAAGGGCTGAACCTATGGCGAATGTGAGAGCTATTATCCTGTCCACTCTCACTCCCATGAGACGCGTAGTTTCTATGTCTTTTGATATCGCCCGCATGGCTAATCCGGGAGGAGTCCTGTAAAGTATCCATAGAAGTCCCGCGACAAGCAGGAAAGAACTTACAGGAACAAATATTGCCAGGGGAAGGATCCTTATATTGCCAAACTGCATGACAGTTACGAGCATTTCAAGCCTGGGCATCGGTTTGGGAACTCCTGTAAAAAGGACCAGGCATATATTTTCAATAAAAAATGAAACTCCTATTGCACTTATAAGTGCCGATATCCTCGGAGCATCTCGTAAGGGCCTGTAAGCGATCCGGTCTACCATTACACCGAAAAGGGCAGTACCCGCGATAGACAGGATGACTGCCGCGACCCATGGAAGATTGAGGAGGGTGATCCCGAAGAAAACAAAATAGGCGCTTATCATAAAGATGTCGCCGTGTGCAAAATTGATCAGTCTGAGAATGCCGTAAACCATCGTATAACCAATGGCAATAAGTCCATAAAGACTTCCCAGCGTCAACGCGTTGAATGTGTGCTGAATAAACATATCCAAAGTCATAACTATTCTCCCCGCTCTCGAAAAAGGGGAGGGTATATCCCTCCCCCCCATGTTAGGAGCTTAAGTCGTTAAAATTTATTTAGGTTCTACTACGGTAAGGAATATCCTCTTCCCGTTTTTGATCTGCATTATACCGACAGATTTCTCTGCATCATGGGAAGCGTTGATCGTAGTGTTTCCGGTGACTCCCGGGAAGTTCTTTGTAGCTGCGATCGCTGCTGTGATCTTCTCGGGATCATCGCTGTTCGCGCGCTTGATGGCGTCGAGGATAAGCATGTAGCTGTCATAACCGCAAGCTGTAAGTGCGTTCGGGTCTTTGCCCGGGAAAGCCTTCTTCCAGTTTTCTGTGAATTTCTTAGCTATGGGGCTCATGTTCGGCATTTCAGGAGCATAAGCGAATGTGGTATAGCTGAAACCTTCGACAGAATCTCCGCCGATCTTGACTATTTCGGGGTTGTCCATAGCATCGCCGCCAAGGATCTTGAACTTGGCACCAAGTTCTCTTGCCTGACGCATGATGATCGCGCCTTCAGCAAAGTTGGCAGGGATGTAAAGGACATCGGGGTTCTTACTGATGATCTCTGTCAGCTGTGCTGTGAAATCCTGATCACCCTTCTGATAGTTGAGTTTTGAAACTATTTTCCCGCCGTTTTTAGTAAAATTGCGCTCAAAGAATGAAGCAAGACCTACGCTGTAGTCTTCTGTGACTTCGATGAGGCATGCTGCAGTTTTGGCTTTCAGCTCTTCCTTCGCGAAGGCGGCAGCGCCTGCTCCCTGGAAGGGGTCTATAAAGCAAACGCGGAAAACATACTTTTTGCCCTGGGTAACAAGCGGGTTGGTGCAGGACGTGCCTACCATCGGGATGCGCGCCTTTTCTGCAACTTCTCCGCCGGCCATGGCAAGGGAAGAACCATATGTGCCTATTATGGCGTTGACTTTTTCCTTGTCGACAAGCCTCTTAACTGCATTTGCCGCTTCAACTTTATCGCTCTTGTTGTCAACAAATATGATCTCGACCTTTTTGCCCAATACGGTCGGGGCTTCCTTATGCGCCAGTTTCACACCATCAAGCTCAAGCTGTCCTCCGATGGCGTTTCCTCCTGTTACAGGGAGGTAAACTCCAATTTTCACCGTATCCGCTGCCATTGCCATTCCGGCCATGACAAGTACGACACAAAAAGCCACTAAAATTTTCTTTGTTAACTTCACTGCAGAACACCCTCTTCTCAACTGGATTTTTAGATTACAGAAGCCGTAAAAATTGTGCTTATGCGCCGACAATTATAACTCATTCACTGATCTTTTTCATCATTATCCTCTCACCTTTATGCCGAGGAATTTCTCCCTCAGCTTCTCGGCATCTGCTGCAGGAAACGCGCAGTAACTGGGATCAAGACAATTGACGGGCCTGAAGACCTGTATTATCCAATGAGCGTCATCTCCCAGTTCTTTTCTTATCTCGTTCATATCCTCAATCGTAAGCAGCCCATCTATAAAAGTGGTCCTGAATTCATAAGCAGGAACAGACCTTTTTATTATATCGATGCTTCTCTTTATCTTCTCGGGATCAACATCAACACCTGTGACTCTCTTAAGAGCCACTTTATTGAGAGGGGCTTTCACATCCATTGCAACGTTATCTGCCAGTCCCTCTTCAAGTACTTTGCCCAGAATGTCCGGCATTGATCCGTTCGTGTCAAGTTTTACGCTTATTTTCAATTCTTTCATCATTCGAAGGAAATCAAAGAGCCCATCCCATAAACAGGGCTCACCTCCTGTCAGGACTACTCCGTCAAGGAAATTGATTCTTCTGCAAATGTCATCAATGATAATGTTCAATTCGATCGGGTCTGTCTGTTGGAGGACAAGTTCGCTGTTATGGCACCATGGGCATCTGAAATTGCATCCGGAAGTAAAGACTACTGCGGATACATGACCGTCCCAGTCTAAAAAAGATGCGGGGAGATATCCCCCCGCAGTATACCGTTTCATATCTTCCCTCTTACTCATACCGGCGCTTTTACCGGACCTCTTGCCCTGTCCCTGAGTTCGCCTCTTTTGCCGGCATTCCAGGATGAAGTCCTTGTAAAATAACCTGTCACTCTGGTTATGCCGTCAACATCATCTGACCCGCATCTCGAACAGGAATCAGAAAGTCCCCTCTCGATATGGTTGCATTCGTTGCAGATGGTAAATTCAGGGCTGAACGCCACCTGGGCGTTTTCTGTATGTCTGAATGTTTTGATCACAAACGAAGCAAGCGCCTTGGGATCCGGTTTATGTTCTCCCATCCAGACATGGGTGATAGCGCCAGCCTTTATCATAGGATGAAGAACACCCTCTCTCGTCACTTTGTCGATCGGGTCCTGTACCAGTTTGTAGTTCAGGTGAGTGCTGTTTGTATAGTATATTTCGCCTGTGTCGAAACTGCCTTTGATATACTTGCGGGCAATATCGGGATAGGCTCGCAGGTCAAGCTTTGCAAAACGAAGCGCTGTGCTCTCCGCCGGCGTCTGTTCAAGGACGATCTTGAGGCCAAGTCTTTCCGACAGCTGCTGGCACTTGAGATCCATATACTGTATGACCGCCTTGCCGAGCTGTTCCGCATGCTCGCTCTCGTGGAGCTGACATCCTGTAACAGCCTCTACCATTTCATTCAGACCAAGTATACCTATAAGATGGCTGGCCTTTCTCATTCTAAGATAACCTTCGCCGTCATGTGAAACGCATAGGGCTGCAAGAGGGCCATGCAGGCCCAGGTCAAGAATGCTCTTTATAAACGCCCTTTTCTGCAGATGCGCTTTAGCGGCCAGTTCCATCTCTTCGTCGATTATCTCAAAAAGGGTCTCTTCGTCACCATTGCACCTGTATGCCGCTCTGGGAAGGTTCAAAGTAATGTTTTGAAGAGCACAGTAACGCATCTTCCATGGATGTTTTGCCTCGTCAAGATCCTCCGGAGTCAGCTCGAAAGAGAGCCTGCAGCATTCCGAGAGCTTTGCTACGCCGCCGCGGTCAAAGACAAAGTACGTGTTGCCCTTCTCTGAAGAAAGCTCACAGGCCTGATCCAGTAATTCCTGCCATCCTGGCTCTTTAAAGAAATAGTCAGTGATGTGCAGCAACGGTTTTGGGAAGAAGAATGGCTGTCCTCTGCTGTCACCACCCATGTATACATCAAAGAGAGCTTTGAGGAACAGTTTTGACTCGGCATCGTAATCAGCATAGGTCTTGCCCGTGAATTTTCCACCCGGGCCTATCGCGGGGACATCTCTGAAATGGTTGGGGATCTCATAGTAGAGATTAATGTCGGTAAATGCCACCTGACCGCCCCTGCCACCTGCCAGCTGGTTGAATTCAAATATCAGCTGCTGCGCTAGCTGCTTGTGCTGTTCATATGTCCATCCTACAAGATAAGGTGCGAAGTACATGTTGATCGCATCCCATCCTATCGCTCCCGCAAAATGGTTCTGCAGTACAGAAGTCATTTTAAGTATGTGGGCAAGAAGGACGTCAGCATGCTTAGCCGGATTGGATACGCTGGTTATGGAAGGAATATTAAGACCGTAACGGGCAACATATGCAACACTCTGCCCTGAACAGTAAGGGCGATTGACCATGCCCAGATCATGGAGATGGATATCTCCCTTGAGATGGGCGTCTGCTATATCTTTTGTGAAGACCTTTGTTAGGGCATATTCTTTAAGGACCATCTCCGCTATGGATAAATTTATGGATTCAGGATTATGGCTTGTATTGCTGTTCTCCTTATTTTTGGTCAGCATCATTTTCTCAAGGTCGTGAACAGGCAGACCTATCCTGCTGTGATCCGCCAGTTTCGCTCCCAGACCCCGCTGAAAAAGCTTGACGTTGACCATTTCACGTATGATCGTTGTTGTGACATGGCTTCTCTCAAACCTGAGCAGCTCCTCTTCGACCTCGATGGCTATCCCTTCGGCGGTAGCCGGATCAACCCCGGCTTCGATTATAAGGGCATCCCTTATTCTGCTGGCATCCCAGGGAGAGCTTTCTTCCTGTGCCAGTGCATCGACCATCAGTGCAAGGTCTGTCGACTCCCCCTGTTTTTCAAAAAGTTTTCCCTGCTTCCCGAAAAAAGAACCTGATTCATGTAATGCATCATTTGCCATTACGATGTGCCTCCTTGTCCTCCAGTAGTTTTGCTATTTCATGGGTAAAGCTGGAGATATCCGTAAATTCTCTGTACACTGACGCAAACCTGACGTATGCGACTTTGTCTATCTTCCTGAGTTCTTCCGCAGCGTATTCACCAATAATGGAAGTCGGGACTTCTCCCTGTCCTCCGCCGCGTACTTTTGCCTCAACGTTTGCTACTGCCTCTTCTATGCTTTCAAGAGGAACTGCCAGTTTTTCACAAGCCCTTTGGAGCCCTTTCATCAGCTTTCCTCTGTCAAAAGCCTCCCTGCTTCCGTCTTTCTTAACGACCCAAAGATAATTCTTCTCCTCGAGCCTCTCGTAAGTAGTAAAGCGGTTCTGGCATTCAGGGCATTCGCGCCTTCTCCGGTTAACTCTGCCTTCATCAGCACTCCTCGTTTCTATTACTCTTGTCTCAAGCGCACCGCAGACCGGACAGCGCATTAATCATCCCTCCTGACACTATATGTAACGGTTTTTTAAGTATAACACTATATATGGGGATTGAAAATGCAAAATAGAAAAATATATTATTGGCATTAAGAAATACTTGGAATACTAAATAGTTGACTTCAGAGTTAAAAACGGGCCTGCCTCAAGCCCGTTTTTAACTCTGAAGAAAGTATGGCAGGTACAAAATTATTTGCCCAACACTTTTTCAAGGACATCCATGCCCTTTTTCACAAGCTCCATGTTCGCCTGTGATCCCATGTGCCCTATTCTGAAGACTTTCCCTGCAAGGAGACCGTAGCTTCCCCCTGCACCCATCCCATGCTCTCTTAGTGATCCGTCAAGCTGCCCCCAGGTCCACCCGGAAGGTATTTTGACGGCGGTCACTGTAGGTGAAGCAAGTTTGATGTCTTTTGCGTACAGTTCAAGGCCCATTGCTATGATCCTCGAACGGCAGTATTCTGCGACCTCCCTATGCCTTCTGAAGGAATTTTCGAGTCCTTCTTCAAGAAGTGATCTTAGGGAAAGGTTCATCGCCGCGTTAGCGTGCCAGTTGTGAGTGCAGGGCATTTCCATTTTTTCTTCCGCGTTCCTCCATGGGAGCACTGCGTCATACCCGGCGTAATTTACCTTTTCAGCTGCTTTCCAGGCCTTTTCACTCATGGTCAGCACAGAGAGGTCCGGCAGCAGTGAAAGGCACTTCTGGCTGCCAAGAAGTCCAAGGTCTATGCCCCATTCATCGACTCTCACATCTGCTCCGCCGGCGCTTGCTACAAAATCTACACAGAAAAGTGCTCCGCTCTCCTTTATCATCGGAGCTATTTCCCCTATGGGGTTGAGCAGCCCGCTCGGAGTTTCGCAGTGGACAGCTGTCACGACATCGGGCCTGAAAGAAGCCAGTTCGCACTTAAGGATACTTTCGTCAATAAAACTGCCGTCCTCAGCCTCGATATATCTTACTTCAGCACCCAAGGATCCTGCCATCTCTCCCAGGCCGTGGCCAAAAAGTCCGTTAGACAGGGTCAGTACCCTGTCTTTGGGTTTAACTGTGCTTTTGAGTGCACCCCAAAGCACCAGCATTGCTTCTCCAGACTGGATGGTAACGCTGTTTTCCGTTTTCAATATTTTTTTCAGTAATCCCTGATTCTCTTTGAGCAGATCATAAAAATCCTTTTCCAGATCGGAACTCCCAAAATCTGTCATATAGGCTTCTCTGAATTTGGCCGGCACAGAGACCGGGCCGGGGACCAAAGGTATCGGATAAGTTTTCATTGGTTCCACTCCTTTCAGTACGTTCAAAGGCTCAAAAGATTTAAAAATTACAACTCGTACTCTTATTATCTTCCTAAAACGCAAAAAATGCCGAACCTGCGTCCGGCATTTTTATTTGTTCGTCTGGTTTATGACTTTGAAGAAAGGTATTTCAGGACCAGTTCTTTTATTCTTCCGCCTTCTGCGCGGCCTTTAACAGCAGCTACAGCTTTGCCCATGACTTTACCCATATCTTTGGGACCTGATGCTCCGACCTGTGCTGAGATCTCAGCTACAATTTTTACGATCTCTTCGTCAGAAAGCTGTTCGGGCTGATAAGAATCAAGCACCTTGACTTCCTCAAGCTCAGTTTCAGCCCTGTCATGTGCACCGCCTGACCTGTACATTTCTGCTGCTTCGTTCCGCTGCTTGATAAGCCTCCGAACGATAACAAGGACTTCATCATCAGTAAGTGGAATATCCTTGCCTTTTTCGATCTGAGCCATCTGTATAGCAGATTTCAGCATCCTGAGGACTGAGAGACTTATTTCATCCCTCTTTTTCATTGCATCGACCAGATCTTTCTGGATCTTCATTTCAAGGTCGGACATAACTAATAATCAGCCTTCCTGCCTTTGTTTCGGGCCATTTCAGCCTTCTTACGTTTTTTGATCTCGCTGGGTTTTTCGTAATGCTCATGCTTCTTTGCTTCACGAAGCACGCCCACCTTCCGGAGTTCACGCTTAAAACGTTTCAGCGCATCCTCTATCGACTCGTTATCTCGTCTGGTTACGGTGGTCACCTACATTCCCCCCTTTCTCGGCCACTCACAAAACATAAACACACATGTGCAGTGGGGGATAAACACTATGTTATTGTATCGTACTATTGAATTCGATACAAGCGGTCAGTTACAAAATGTGTGGCTGTCAACCGTACATGCACTGTAGTAGTAATTCTTCAAGTCCTATGTTATTCTTTTTCAAAGTCGTTGGGATTCCCTTTGTAAGTGTATAGGATCATATTTAGTTTAAAGAAGCCCTAATGGCTTTGCCATGTTTTTACTTGCCTAAAATTGCGAACTTGATTGTACTCTATCGTTGCGTCTTCCTGCGACATATAAAATTCAATGCATTTCTCCGATATGGAGCAAAAGCTCTGATCTTCGTTATTCTCGGCCACCATGTTTATAATCTCACTCTCTTCAGAGCATCAGAACCTGACTTCCAGCAACTTAAGCCCGTGATCCTGAAAAAGTGCCGGTATTTCGCGCCTTGCCTTCTTCGTGCGGATGAAGATTGCAAGGTTGCGTTTTTGAGCAAAATCAGCCTCAGGTTCAGAATATTCCGGAGCTGCATTACCGACTATGTCAAATACTTTCCATTTATGATCTGTGTCTTTGAAATATCCTTTTGAACGTATGATGTCCTCCGGCAGTTCATTCAGTAATTTTTTGAATACCTCGGGGTTTCCCTCCCAAAATATACTCAACGAGGATAATTTGTCTGGAGGAGTAAGGTGTGCTGTGTTGTCGCTGAGTGCCTGTTCTATATATTTCTCCCATTCCTCGGACATTGGAAGCACAGGAGCTTTTTCCGCCGTCACATCTTTTGACATAAATAGTTTCCATGATATGTTGCCGTATTCCGCGTGTCTTATTTTTGCGTCCGGATTTATTCCGCTTATGTGTGCATCCAGATTTTTCAGTTCTGCCGCTGAGACAAGGTCTGTTTTGTTTATGACGATGTGAGATGCGGCTTGGACCTGTTTTATTACTGCGTTGAAGAGATCAAGCCATTCTTCAAAATGCTGCGCGTCAACTACACAAATATTTCCTTCCATCTGATAATAATCATGCAGCATCCCGTATCCAAGATCACGTTCCATATCGGTTGTATCCGCTACTCCGCTTGCTTCTATGAGAAGCACCGTCGGTTTGTGGTCGCGGAATATTGTATATAGGGCCCTGAGAAAGTCTCCTTTGGCACAGGCACAAAAGATGGAGCCCCTGCTGACCTCTATGATTTCAAGGCCGTTTTTCCGTATGACATCTCCGTCTACCCCGGCCTTGCCAAATTCGTTCATCAATACAGCTATTTTTTCAGCATCGGGAACAGTGCTTACAAGATGCTTTAGAAGCGTAGTTTTGCCGCTACCCAGAAATCCAGAAAGTAAAAATATTTTACACTTGTTGTGGCTCATTTTTATTGCCTTTGGCTTTATCGGAATTCGCCAGAACTTGCATATGGCACCCTCCAAGCTGGTAGTACAAACATTTTTTATCGCTGCACGGAGAACATGGAAGAACGGACAAAGACACATCCAGGGGAGTTGAACTGATCCCGACAAAAGAGCACTGTGTCTTCATGGGGTGAAACATGGGAGATCCGTGGGCTGCCACTTCTATTGTTCTCTCCGTGCAGCCCAAAAGTTCGATCTTTTCCATCATATCCAGTATAACATCGTTCTGCCCCGGATAAAACTCCTTAGTGATGAATTTGTTATTCGGCGCGGCTAACTCTGACCTGATCCATTCGATTAAAACGTCATGCATATTGTAAAGGGCTATTGAACCTGCTACATCAAGCAAAAATCCCATCATTCGATCCCCGTTGGCCGACATAAGCTCCATGCTCTTCTTCTCAAGATCACCGCCAAGCGTCCAGACAGCCATAATAACATGATCTGCAGATTCTTCGCCCAGCATAATGTCATAACCAAAGTTTCTTTCGGCCTCTTTTTTAGGCATCATGACCAGGCGTGCTTTAGGAGATAAAAGGGTCTCTTTCCCCTCCAGATTCCAGTATGACATAAATTTTTCAATGTTTTTTATGTGTTTCTCACCAAGAAGAACATAATGTTCCATAAGCGATGATAGCTCGACATTCATGGGGGCGTATTTTACTGCTGTGATATTTTGTGATCCGCCTCCGTGCAGAGAGGAAAAAAATATCTGTATGTCCTTCATTTACCTTCCTCCTTCTATTTAAGAACTCAACTTTCCCACCTCTTGCTACTAGTGGATTCAAAACCTCTGTTTTTCGTCTTCTCTGTATGTTATTTAGCGGAGAACCAGTGGCTCTAAAATATTGAAGTCGCTGGATTCCCGCTCAAAAGCATGCGGGAAAGACGGTGGGAAAGTTGAGTTAAGAAAATATCATGGCACGGATAAAACGTTTCTGAAAATCAGCCAGGGATGAAAGTTCTACGTAAGACATCTTTTCCGCTGTCGTCTTGGTCCCTTCGTAAAATTCCGATGACGCCAGTGAGAGAGAGGCTCCTAAACCTGAAGAATTATATACACTTCGGATTTTGCCGTGTGATACGCGGGGCAGCAATCCAACAGTAATCGCACTGCCTATATCGATATTATTTCCAAAGGCACCAGCCAGCAAAACTTCGTAAATATCATCCAAAGTAATACCCATACGCTCAACCATTACCTCTATCCCGACTTTTACGGCTCCCACCGCGAGCTGAACCTCCCTGATGTCCTTTTGCGTCAGGTAAACCGGGTCTCGCGCATCTGTCAGCAGAAGACGGATTATTCCTTTTCTATCCCTGTCCATACGTTCTCTGAAACGTTCGTCGCGGCACTTCTCAGGAGATTGAAGCCTGCCGTTTTTGTTCATCATTTCTGTTTCAAGAAGCAAGGCAACGGCATCAACGAGGCCGGACCCGCAAAGTCCTTTCGGTGCAGTGTTGTCTATTGTCTGACATATAAGCCCAGACTCTGTAAGCGTGACTTTTTCTATGGCGCCGGTGCTTGCCCTCATGCCATACTGTATTCGGGCTCCTTCAAAGGCAGGGCCGGCCGCAGTGGCACAACAGAACAGAGCCTCGCTGTTTCCGATAACTATCTCATTGTTAGTGCCGATATCGACCATGAGCCTTATCCTTGGGTCCTTGTCCATATCAAGGGCCGCGACCCCCGCTACAATATCACCTCCTACATAGCCGGCCACGTTCGGAAGCAATTTAACGACAGCAGCTTGATGTATATTAAGTCCCAGTTCCTTCGCAGGAACAGGCGAATGCGTTAAAAACCCAGGCATATAGGGACTGTGCCCGATGCTCTCCGGCGAGACACCTAAAAAAAGATGCTCCATAACGGTGTTGCCGGCTGCGGTGACTTCCCTTATCTGGTCCTTTTTTATTCCGTTCCGCTCGGCAAGTACGCTTAAGGCACTGTCCATTTCATCTGTTAAAATTTTTTGCAGCCGCTGAAGCCCATCAGGAACAGTGTTTGAGAATGCTATTCTGGATATGACATCATCGCCGAAAGATACCTGCGGATTAAGAAAAGAAAAACGGTCCACCTCTTTATGACCATCAAGGTCAAGAAGATAGCATACGACCGTAGTGGTTCCTATATCCACAGCCACACCATATCCTTCACAATCCGGCGCCCAGTTTGTGATTAATTTACCTGAAATGCTATCAAGTATCTGATTTCCAGACATTTCGACCCCGTCCAGTACATAGACTTCTCCGCTGCCGATAACAGCTGCGCAGCAGGCAAGGCGTATGCCATTGGCGATATCAGCATCAGAAAGAACTTTTCTTTCAGTATCTGTCAAAGGTTTGAGAAATTTACCGCCTTTCAGAACACTTACACGACATTTACCACACACACCGACACCGCCGCAGTGACGGTCTATTTTCACACCGGCACGGGAAGCTGCGTCAGATAAGAATTCTCCCATATCTGCTTCAATCCTCACTCCATGCGGTTGAAAGGTAATTATGCACTCAGTATTTTCCATCAGGCCACCCTCTCGCAAAAGAGAACACCTTGTCTCCGATGCGGTCTTAACTTTACTCATTTATTTCTATTTCTACTATATCTTCAGCCAGTATCTTCCCATTATAAAAACTTATAAGCTTCGGGTGATCATATTCCGTGAACAACCTCTTATAGGCCGCTGTATTCTGCGGAACCCCCTTACTTTTGCTGTGCCTGAACGCAATGAAACAATCACATTGGTTTTCCGGCACCTGTAAGGACTGTTTTTTTGAATCATAAAGGCATGTGATTTTTCCGCCTACGCCAAGAGCATCGAGAAAATCTTTCAAAAACCATCCTTCATAACGATGAAGCATCAGGTTATCATAACCAAATGGCAAAGTATCCTCAGCGCTCAGTCTCTTATCAACATAGAGGTTTCGTTTGGAATAGGATATAGTGTCGATGTTGTCTCTTAAAATAATTGCATCACTGGAAAGGGCAAGATTTTCTACAAATTCTCTGGATTCGGGTATCATGCAGATTTTGTCATCAAGATCACTCACATAAAATGCCCTTCTCGAACTTCCTATAATTATGTAAACGAAAGGGATTTCATTGTATGTGAATTTCACTTTAACTCCTTCTGATATTTTTACCAATTGTCTGTCCGGCAGAATCGGTTCAAATCTAACCAGAGCGGGGGCCTTTATTCCGATAAACATTCCTTCAAGGGCACCCTTTATATGGCGCTGCGATATTATAGTCTCGGCGGCTGTCCCCGCTCTAAAAAGGCAGAGGTTATACCCCGTTGGGATAATGTTTTTTTTCTCCTGTCCGACAATTATCCCCATAACTCCTTTGACCACAGACTCATTTGCTGAGGCAGCTGAACGATAAACGCTTGGTGTTGTTACATGGTAAAAGGCTGTTTCATTCTTATGATAACTGTCTGGATAATCAAAACATTCTTTTTTTTCCAATGCCAGCATCGGCCTGCATCTACCGTGGATATCCTTAATTGTGTCAATATAGGTTGCAACATTGGTATGGTAGGCATCTTCTTCAAGGTATTGCACTTTCCATGAGTCTGGAAGTTCTAGCCTTTTCCCTGATTTGTTACAAAGACTGTCAAGCAAATCAGCTATCATAACACCGCGGGTATACACTGTTTTTGCTACAGTGTGGTCATCGTATGAATATGTAGCTTCATAGATTGTATAGCTGCTTCGAAGTTCCTCCTCGGTGAAATAATAGTAAAAAATCCCATTTTCATTTTCAACACAGCAATAGAAGAAATTATTTAGAATTTCCTGTTTGGTTCCACATGGTCCTTTCTGTTTCAAAAAATATTTTTCCGTTCTTCCTGAAGAGAGATGGATAGAAACAATATTATCAAATATAAAACCGGGACCACAAAGTTTTATATCTGTGTTATTAACATCTGCAGACCCATCAGATTCCTTATAAGAATACCATACAAACAGACATTTCCCCTTATCAACATCTGTCAGACAAAATTCTTCTCCAACATCATTTTTAACAATAAAATCATATCTTGCTTTAAGTCCATGCCTTTCCATAAGTGTAATTAAATTAATCCCTATACATACATGATTTTCCCCAAACATACTATAAATTCTACGATTCTGCGGCAGAAGAAGAAGATCTGGAAGTGTCGGGGTACTCCACATCCGTCCATCCAAGTAGATTTGTAATGAGGGAGGTTGATTTGCTGATTGTATCATCCTCAAATCACTTACAAATAAACAACGGTTTATCTCATTCCATGTATTTTGTCCGAAAAGAAGATGCGGATACGGAGCAAACGTTCTATTCTGAACTACAGTACTTTCTTCTATTACCCACGATGCATCCATAGCAAGCATGGTAGGGACATTCTCTTCCCGAATTTCTTCATTGAAGTAATAACGGTCACTTAATGGCTTATCAAGAACAACTTTATAGTTAAGAGCAGAGAAAACAACGTTACCCTCTATCTCTTCTCGAGTAAGCCCAACTTTTTTAAAAAGCATACCTATATTGAGTCCTGCTGCCACGTAGTGGTATTTTATCATTAACCCGTGCTCCTCGCGTGCAGAATAGCGGGATCTGCACCAGCAACTTCCCCAATCAGGATCTTCATTCTTAACGTTGGCTAAAGAGAATAAGCTTTCTTCACTTATAACAAATACTCGTTTTGAATAAGTATGTATAGATCCTTCTTCATCATCACTTTTAAATCTGCCTATAATCAGACCTTTTAGTAAAAAATCATCTTGATTATTCATCTATCATCAAGCCCTTTCCTGTTGCAAAAGATGTTCAGGCGATGTTTATATATGCGTGATTCGTTTTCGTTTTTATTACCTATATCACTGGCATCTTCAGGAAAGTTGATATTGAAGAAACAATTATGTGTTTTCAAATATAAAGTCGGGACTATCTCATATATATCAAGGATGCAATCACTTCCTGCTAAAAGAAGTTCCTCGCATACAGAAAGGCAATCCCTGTGATATAGAGCGCAAAGTGGTTCTATGCGGCCATTATGATGGGGTAGAATAACTTTTACATTATGAGAAACGGCTGCAATAAGGTCTGTAATAATTTGGCGGTCAATGCTTGGCATATCGCATGCAACTACAATGCACCACGAATTGTGCGCTGAGTTTAGACCTGCGTGGATCCCCCCCAAAGGTCCTCTTTGGGGAAATATATCCTTAACTTCAGCAATGTTAAGTAACGGGAATTTTTCTCCTGTGTCACTGACTATTATGATCTCGGTAAAGAGGTCGCCCCATTGGCGGATAGATCGTTCAATCAGCAGCTCATTATCAATCCTAAGCATACTTTTATCAGCACCGAAACGGCTGCTTTTACCACCGGCTAAAATTATAACCGTGACCTCAGATGGGTTGTTTGATGATACTGACTTATTTAATCCCATTCTTTATCCCTTTGTTTAAAACAGAATTTCTGGATTCTGTAAGGCCTTTTCCCATGCAATATCGGCCAGGATACGTGCATTTTTGAAACAGTCTATTACAGGTAATTCCCGGTAGGTCGCCGCGGTTGCTGCGAGTCTACCGGAAAAAGCGAATGTTTGCGGGCAATATCTTGCATCAGCATTATCAAAATATGTTGCGGTAACGATTTTAGGCATTGATACGGAACTGAACCCCTCCATTATTACAAGATCTTGATTAAGCTGTCCAAAAATGCATTTAAGATCTAACTGTCCTTCGTGAAGAACAGCACTTACTGAAGGACTTCGAAGTGCCGCACATATCGCTCCGGCTTCTCTATGGCGGGCAGTGTCGGTATTAGGATTCTCGATTGTCAAAAATGGACAGTCGCTATTCTTGATTGTTGCAACAGAAATACCCTGTGCAACGAAAACCCTGATCAAATTCTCGATCACTGTTGTTTTTCCTGTTTTTGAGAGGCCGCTCACTGCAAAAATATGCATGATCAACAAGCTTAAATCATTGTTTTTCTAAATTCTTATCTAAAACCGGAGAAGTCTTACCCGAAAACAGCTTGTTATCAGTACCACTCCATAGTATAGCCATACCAAGGAACGTAAAAATAATTGATATTATAGGAGTGAGATAATTCAAGAACGCATACGGAGCATAGTCCCATGTGGCTACACCCAAAGTGCCAGAAATGAATGCACCCATTGTCGTCCACGGAAACAATGATCCCATACAAGTTGAGCCTTCCTCCGTAAGACGGCTGAGCATTTCCGGCTTAAGTCCTTTCTCTTTGAAACAGCTCCTGTATACTGTGCCGTTAAGAATAATTCCCAGATAGACTTCAGCCATAGCAGCGGTTGCAATTGTGCTTGTTGCAATAACGGTAAGCACGAGCACCCCTGCGCTGTGCACACGTACTATAAGCCCGCTTACCAAAGCTTTAAGGAAACCTGCTTCATCAAGAAGACCTCCGAGAGACAGGGCTATAAACGTAAGAGAAAATGTCCACATCATACTCTGTATACCGCCGCGTATGAGTATCTTATCAACAAGCGCCACCCCGCTGCTCGCGGTGTAACCATAGTTCATGGCAGTAAGTGCCTGCGTAAAAGAAAGACCCTGAAAAAACATCCCCACAAGTGAGCCCGCGATGGCACCGATGAACATAGCGGCTGTTGCCGGAACTTTCATGAGGCTAAGAATTAATAGCACAAAGAAAGGTATCATAACAAGAGGGTTAACATTAAAAGTTCCCTCTAGTGTTTTAATAATTGTCTGGGCATCTTGAGTGGCAAGAATACCGCTTGAATATCTCAGACCGAGAATCGTATAAATTGCCAAAGTAATAATGAATGCTGGAACAGTAGTGTAGAGCATCGCTTTTACATGATCATAAAGATTGGCGCCTGCTGTTACAGATGCAAGGACTGTCGTGTCCGAAATGGGAGACATTTTATCACCAAAAACAGCACCGGAAACAACAGCGCCAGCAACCCATGCTGGCGGCATTCCCAATCCCATCCCCATCCCCATCATTGCAATACCCATTGTACCGGCAGTACCCCATGAAGTGCCGGTACATAGCGAGGTAAGGCTGCATAGCACAAATGCGGTAGGAAGAAAAATTGACGGTGATATGAGTTTTAATCCATAGTACATAAGAGCGGGAACTGTACCTGCAGATATCCATGAGCCGATTAGAACCCCAATTAAGATAAAGATAAACATTGCAGATAATCCTCTTGTAACTCCTCCCGCCATTGCTGTGGAGATTTTTTCGAATGACATCCCCTGAGCCATTGCAACGAAAATTGAAACACACAAGCCCAAAATAAGCAGTATGTGTAAGTCAACATGAAGAACGATAATACCAATCATCAATATAGCAACAATTGAAAACAAAACAAAAAGCGACGCGCCAAGACTTGGAACTTTTGGTTCATAATTGGACATAAATACACACCCCTTTGTTATTTTTATAGGCATTGCAATTTTTATCAAACTATACCCCGATTACCAAAAACCTATCATTACTTTTTGCAATTTATTTACCTCCTTTCAATATAATTTTACATTCAATAATTTTTATTAAAAAAATAAAATAAATTATAACTTAACCAAAATAATATAGCATTTTACAATTTTTAATTATTTATCTATTTTTTCAACCTTAACTTGAATAGATTTAAACACAGGAAATCCAGATATTGGGTCATATACATCATCATATGTTATATTATTAACATTTTCATTCACAAAACCATGAGTGTGCTGCATTGACCCCTTAAATATCTCTTTCTCGTGCATAACTTGCACAATAGTATCAAAACTATCAATTCTAGAAGTGACTCTTACTCTATCACCATTCTTCAATCCCAATGCTTTTGCGTCATCAGGATGCATTTCAAGATGCCCATTAGGCTCTGCCTTGTAAAGTTGTGGGATATTCCTGTATCTGCCATGAAAATATTTCTGCTTGCGTGCGCCTGTCGATAGCAAAAATGGATATTCAGGATCAGGCTGGGCAAGATAATATGGCGGGTGGTATTGTGGTAACGCGTCAATTCCAGGTATATTTTTGGCTTCAAGATACATGCTATAGAACTCCACCTTACCTGTTGGCGTATCAAACATTTTTTCGCCGGAGGCCGCTTTTTGGTAGTGCTTCTCTGTAGGATTATCCCCAAATATAAATCCACCTGGAGCCGTATGAAGATCTTCAGTTGTGTATCCCGTTGGTTTAAGGATCCATTCATTGAGCTCATGGTCATCTTTCCACGGGAAATATTCCCCTGCACCCATTCGTTCCGCAAGCTCTTTCACAAATTCATACTCCGTCTGAAGACCGTAATCAAGGTATTTCCCTGTTATAAAACCCGCACGCATCGCACCGTTAAAAAACATTTCCTCACGCTCAAGATATGAAGCAGCTGGGATAACATAGTCTGCCATGCGTGCAGTTTCAGTCAAAAAAAGATCTTTGACTACAAACAGATCCAAAGCTGAAAGTGCTTTCGTGACCTTTCCTGAGTTAGCATTGGTCAACACGGGGTTTGCTGCTGACATAACCAAACCTTTGAATGGATAGGGCTTTCCGCTGAGTATCTGGTCCATCAGCATCAATGTATGGCATTCATGACGCATTTCATAAATTACCGGAAAACGTTTCGCGCCGATAGGATCAAGCTCCAACAGAGGTTTTTTTTCATAAAGAGTAAGGTCGGGGAGATTAAATCCCATCGGGGTGCGCATGCCACCCTTGCGGTCTGTAGCTCCGGCAAGCGCATCAATCATTGTTATTGCCCTGATATTATTTACCCCGTTGATTTGATGCTCAATACCGCAACCAACCCAGCTTGCAAGGCGCGGTCTGGCCTTAGTAATCTCATCAACGATTTGGTGAATGACAGCTGGACTGATGGCTGTAATTTCAGCTACATATTCAGGTGTAAAAGATTTTGCATATTCAACGACCTTGTCATATCCAACAGTGAATTTATCAACAAAATCGTGATCGATCTCGTTCCTTTTTATCATTTCGCGTATGATTCCCCATGCAAGTGCCCCGTCTGTTCCTGGACGAATTTGGACATATATATCGGCCTGACGTGCAATTTCAGTATAGCGTGTATCGATGATTATAAGTTTTGCCCCTTTTTCTCTACCTTCATTGATAGCCTGTGTCCAGTGAGAGTGTGATATAGGAGCATTCGTTCCCCAGTTAATTATCAGGTTAGCGTTTGCATAGTCAGCAAGAGGCCAGCATCCATACACGAGGTAAAACGCGATATGCCTTGACGCATAGCATTGCGTATCATTTGAAAAGTAATTAGGAGTTCCTACAGCATGAGCTAAACGGCGATATAAGCCTTCCTGCTGTTCAAAATCAATTCCTTCACCTTTCCAAAAACCAATTGCATTGTTCCCGTATTTATTCTGCAGTTCAAGAAGTTTAGCAGCAATTTCTTCCATTGCCTGTTCCAGTTCAATTTCTTCAAAATCACCTTTTATATTTTTTTTAAGCGGCTTGTAGATACGATCAGGAAGATTCAGCCATGTAGCAGCGGAACTCCCCTTTATACAGATCCTTCCTTTACTGAAAATGTGATCCGGATTACCCTCTATCTCAACAACTTTGTTGTCTTCAATGTGAGCCGTTATGCCACACAAAGTACCACACATTCTACAAGTAGTTTTAACTTTCTTTTTATTTCCCATTAGAGTCTACCTCCTGTGTTTTACAGGTTTGTTTCATATATTTTGAAATCTCTAAGTCTACTTTTTTTCTTGATCTTTCATTGAAATCTTCTATTTCTTCAAAATTAAGGGCTCCTGAAATACAGTGACCTACACAACGCGGGTTCCCTTCGCACAGGTTGCACTTATGGCTGACCATTAGTTCCGCATCAAAATGAATATTGCCGTAAGGACAGGCGAGTATGCACATCTTACATCCGGCACATTTTTCGTCCTGAATGATGACTGCATTTGTTTCAGGATCGCGTGTAATTGCTCCTGAGGGACAGACTGCCATACACCAAGGATCCTCACAGTGAAGGCAAGTCATAGGGATAACTGCATGTTCTTCTATATAGTGATTCACGCGAATCATAGAGAACTTACGTTCACAGGTCTCCTTTGAATTTATAAATGCACATGCCAATTCACAGTTACGACAACCTACACATTTTGATGTATCCAAAGTAATTACTTTCATGTCGCCACCTCCATCCTCTTACTTTTGAAAAAAACGTACGTTAAGGAAAGCATCCAGTTTAGCAGGAGGTAATTTAACTGCTAAACGATTACGTATAATTGGTCGTAACTTGCCCAAAAGGCTCACTGCTTCTGAAGTTCCCACTAGACAAATTCCAACTATCAAACCATCCTTATAGCACAGTTTACAGTACCCCTTGCCGGACTCTGCATCGTAAACATAATAATCATCTATATCAGCATCGTTAAACTTACCCATTGAAGCAACAGTGACGTCAAACATCTGTGTGACATTCATATTCAGGCTGCCGTCGTATCTGATGTTCTGCCCTGCCATGTTGGCTCCGGCGATTTTACCCATTTCAACAGCGGTTGGCCAAAGTGCATGTGTAACATGTTCGTCACCAAAAACACTTGGTCCGGCAGCCACATCCCCGGCAGCAAAAACATTAAGAACATTAGTAAGCATATAGTTATCAACAGGAATTGTGCGGGCAAACTCTATTGCACTGTCTTTAAGAAAATCGATATTAGCCCCAACTCCGGCACCAACTATAATAAAATCCGCTAGGATATTTTCTTTGTCTCTTAATAATATAAAAAATTTTCCATCTTCACGTTTGCTGATTTCTTCGGTTATTGTCGATGTATATACATTGACCCCAAACTTGCTCATCTGCTCAGCCATCAAACCGCTTCCACGAACATCAAGCACCAAAGGCATCAGCCTATCCGCAATTTCAATAAGTGTTACTTTCAATCCTCTCGAACAGGCAGCCCATGCTGCCTGAAGAGAGACAAAACCAGAACCTATAATCACAACCTCTTTTTTTTCGCTAAACTCAATTTGCAGACGGTTGAGGTCATTTATTGTCCAAAGATGATATATACCAGGTTGACATATTCCTTTAATAGGAGGCCAAAGTGCTTTTGATCCACTTGCGATCAGCAATGTATCATAAAAAAGATCTCCATGTTTCCCTAGTTTCAAAACGCTCTCGGCATCATCAACGCTTAAGACCTCGTCTTCAATATACGTTACTCCAAGACTATCTAATTTATCAGAAAATGGGAGAAAAAGTTTTTCATACGAAAGTTTTCCGCGCAAAACATACGGAAGCAGCACTCTTGAGTATGCATTGCCGCCCTCTTTCGATATGACAGTTATTGAGCTTTTTTTGTCATACTTGCGAAAAGATCGTATAGCAGCAAGACTGGCGGCTCCATTACCTATTATTACCGCTTTCAAAAAACATCCCTCCTTACTGTTATTATTCTTTTATTGTAGGTCTTATAACACAAATTTTTGTTATAAGATTATTATTTACAGATTTTACGTATAATAACTTATAAATAAATTTATACAGTCCAAAATAGTAAAAATCTATCCTTGACACACGTAAAATAGAATATAAATCCGAATTATCCGCATTTTCCAGTTACAACGGGTTCAATAACTGCGTCTTATATAACTGTGCTTTCATGTGCCGGTGCAAGTTTCATCTGCACCGGCACATGAAAATATTACTGAAATAATCAACTATCCTTTCAACCTCTTGTCAATCTGTTTCATAAGATCGTCTGCTGTTGGGATAATATTGTCGTAGACGACTTCATTGTTGATGAGCATCGTAGGCAGGGTTGAAACGCCCAAAGCCATGGTGCGCTTGATGCCGGCAGCGCTCTTTATGAGGGATTCCCGCCACTCTAACTTTTCACCATAGAGAGGAGCCACATTTTTCACTGCTTCACACATATACTGGCATGGAGCACAACCCTCTGAGTCCAGAGTAACGATCTCTATGAACACCTTTCCCGGCTCTATTTTCACATCCTCTAAAATATCACCGGAGTCCTCTGCCTGAGCAAGGGCTTCTTCAAGGGATAGGAAACCAGATGTCTCGGAGGGTTCTTCACCTATAGCAACATATTTACCAACAGCCTCAAGGTTGTAGAACGGAGTATCATATGGCAGGTCACAGCCCGGGGAAAGGATGTATCCTGCAGTACCGCCGATCTCTATTCTCTTTTTAACGTCGGCTACGCATTCGCGTGGGGAGCCGAAAAGCAGTGTGGTTGTAAGCGGGATATTCCCCTCGAAGCAGACCTTATATTTTTCTGCAAGTTCTCTGACAAAAGCTAAATCTACCTGCTCGTCAAAAGCGATCGCATCGGGCTTGCTCTGCATCATAAGCTCTATGTTCTTGGTGGCGTTGCCGCAGCAGAACAACGTGACGATACCGCCCTTTACATGCACTTCATCAATTACAGGTTTTACATAGGGAGTTACAAACGCTTCAAAATGTTTCGGGGCTATCTGGCTTGTCATAGGGTCGACAACAGCCACAACATGAGCTCCTGTTTCCATATACCACTCACCCATCTTACGCGTAACCTCGGAGCAGAACGCCAGTACCTTATGGGCCTCTTCAGGCTTCTTGATCATATCCATTATGAAATCTGAGCCGCGAAGATGGAGAGCAAGGGTAAACGGTCCGCAGCAGAGGGCAAACACCGCAGTTTTATCTCCTATTTTTTCAACCAGCCTACGGGTTGCATCAAAGAACATAGGAAGGCGTCCCTTGTCCTTCGTGAATTCGGGCAGATCCTCCAATGTTTTTCCCTGTGCAAGCACGTGGCCTGTAACTGCAGGAGGATTATTCTTAGACCAATGCAGGTCACATCCCAGGACCTCCGCTTCAGCTTGAAGGTCGAATGCAGAACAGACTCCGTCGGCACAGTAGCGCTCTGCAGCAGCAGTGACAGCTTCTACCAGCACATCGCCTTCCTTAAGAAGCTTTTCTGCATCGCTTCCTATGAGTCTGGCGACATGGACTCCGGTAAAAGGAACCCATGGAACGCGGTCTACTTCCTGAAAACGCAGCGCCTTAAGTACCCTTTCTTTGCCTGTCATTTCCTCACCTCGTTATATAAATTGCATGGACTGTATCCTTAACATAGGTTTTGCAAAGAGACAGACAATAATGTGCCTCTTTGCAAACTGAAAACGATGCTGTCTTATTAGTAGACGAAATCTACTCCCATAGCAGAGAGTTCGTCCTTCATGCGTCTGTACTGATCAAGGTACTCCTGATGAGGGACGAGACGTTCCATGTCGTAAACTTCCTGAATCGTCTTTCCATAGTTGTCGATCGGAATAAGTTTCTCGTATTTTTCCATGATCTTCTGGCAGATTTCGTTTGCCTGGGCACGGGTAATGCGCATCTTGAAAGAAGATTCGGAAACTTCATGATAGAAGCGGGATTCGAGCGGGGTTGCCCTGTCTGTAAATTTGTTGCGGCATGTTGCAGCACCCCATGGGTTGCCGCCCGAAGATTCAGTTGCAAGGGCATGGTTCGCGCACTCCCAATAGAGTTGATCCGTCGCAGGACCTGCGTTTGCAAAAAGGTTGTTGAGGAATATCTGATTTGAGTTACGTGCCATTGCCTGGCTGAGAACGCTTTGGAGCCATAGAAGTTCTCTCGTAGTTGTTGACTGCCACTTAAGATGGAACGGGAAGTTCAATGCCCAGGCTGAGCCGTAGAGACATGCCCCTTCGATATTGTAAGCTGTCTGGAGAATCGCAGTGCCTTCCGTGCCGCCGGCATGGCCGCCGAATATGGCTCCGCAGAGGTTCCCGAAAACGTTGCCGTATGAGCGGTAGTGCAGGGCCTTATTGAGCATCGAGTTGTTGGTGGTCATTTCTGTGAGAATGGATACCATACGGCCATCAAGGTGTGACGGGCGGACTCCCCATTCAGGATTTGCTGCTGCAATCTGTGCCTGGTCTGTTTCTGCCGTACCTACTGATACAGTCCATACGTCCGGCTTACCGACAAGACGCTGAGCATCGCGTAGGTTCATCGCATGTTCCATTGCCGCTGCAACTTCAGTCGGACTCTGCGATGTCGCCTTGCGTCCCATAAAATCTTCGATCAAAGGAGCGCAAAGTCCGTCAAGAAGGGGCTCTTTCAGATAAGCCATGCATGCCTTCTTATGGATATCGGTGCTGAAGTTTGCATCCGGGCTGAAAAGGTGGAAGGGACGGCGCTCTTTATCTTCTATTGAACGGACCTGAAGCCAGCGCTGGTCGTGCCCTGCTCCGATCATATATTTGGGCTGTTTTGTGTAGAGTATTTCGTTGACTTCCTGTTCGCTGAACTTCATGACCCTGTGTGAATCCTGATTATATACACCAACGGAGATGAAGAAATCTTTTGCAGCAGCCCATACCCTATCAGCCAAATCGTCGTCGCAGTTGACAATCGTTTTGCCGTCATATTTAACGTTATATTCCTTAACAACTCTCTTCATATTGGGGATGAAGCTCTTTATCATCCACTCCGACTGGTCTCTGTAGAAGGGCCCGTTATCTGCCTTCGCAAAAACTTCCCACATCCTAAATGTAGACATGATCTATTCCTCCTCTGATTCCTTATTAACCAAGAAGCTTTTTGAGCTTAGCCGCGTACTCAAATGCATCGAATGACCAGACATCTGCGCCTATGCGCTCTGCCCACTCAACAGACGTGGGTGCGCCGCCCACACAGATGAGATATTTACCCTTGTCACCGGCATCGGCAACCATCTTTATAAACTCTTCCTGTCCCGGCATTGTAGTGGTCATAAGAGCTGACAGGCCTACCGCATCGGCCTTTTCCCTGCGCGCCGCATCTATATAGGCAACCGGGTCTACGTCAGAACCAAGGTCAACTACATGAAAACCGTTTGCCTGCAGGACAATTCCTACTATGTTCTTGCCTATATCGTGATAGTCGCCCTTTACCGTACCGATAACAACTGTGTGTGGTATCTTGTCCCCAACAGCCGCTATAAGGTGTACCTTAAGAACCTCCATGATCGTCATAAACGCATCACCTGCAACCATAAGGTCTGGGAGGAATACTTCGAAGTTCTCAAACTTCTGTCCGAGGATAGCCATTTCATCCGTAAGACCGCTCATAATATCCTTAGCCGGCGTACCTTTTGAGATGAGATCCTTCACGATCTCTACGGCCGCTTCACCCTCACCGTCAACCATGTACTGACGAACCTGTTCGATCGACATATCTACAACCTCCGTTTAATTTAATTAAAACCTTAATGTTGAAAAAATATTTATGTTCAACGTGCAAAGGATATCATCCGGCTATAAAAACTATGCAAAAAAAAGAAACCCCATCCGGCCTCATTGTCCGAAAGGGGTTATAGATAGATATTTTTTTTGCATTTCTTTGACACTTTTTCAAAAAATCAGCCTAAGTTACATTGCAATTACCGCAAAATAAAGATCATGTAACAGGACTAGCCGGCTCCGCGATGTTGACCCATCCCACTTTATGCTTCATTTGCTCCAATTGATTCAAATACCATTCAGGCTCTTTATTGAGCACGTCCTTTGCAAAATCCTCAGGGATCTGCAAGGAAAGCCTGAATAACTCCAGTTTAGACCAACATAGCACAGCCTGCCATGTCGGACGCCTTGTTTTTGCTACCAGCTTTTGAGCCAACGTAAAATAGATCCTGGCCTTTTCCCAGTCTCCTTTCCTTGAGTTGATCAACCCCATGAGTCCAAGTGCGATACCTGAACCCTGTAGACCACCGTCCAGGTCTGAGTGTATGAGGTTATAAAATTTCTCCATCCGAAGAAGGTATTTTTCTGCCTCTTCAAAATTTCCAAGAAGCATAAGGCAAAATGCTGATTTTGCAAGAGAGAGCCCAAGTCCACGGTAAAGTCCGATAGACTCTCCGATGTTGATGCAGCTCATGTAAAAAGAAAGAGCACCTTCAATATCCCCCGAGGCCAGTTTCATATCTCCCCTGAAGTGCTCGGCGGCTATAAGACATACCGTGTAGCTGCTTCCCTCTTCTTCGAGCTTTTCAAAAACAAGGGTGGACATCTGTAAAAGCCTTTCGGCTTCTGAATGCTTACCTTCTAGGATTTTGGCTATAGCCAAAAAGCGCAGAGAAATTCCAAGCCATTGGTGCAGGTGTTCTTTTTGGGAGATCCTATATACTTTAGATGCACAGGAATGAAGAAATTGTGCATTATCAGTCTGTATTGCAAGATAGCACATCTGCACAACTGCTTCGATGGCAGCTTCCTGCTCCCCGATTTTAAGTGCCTTGCGCAGACCCTCTGTGAGCATCTGCCTTGAATCTTCATACCGGCCCTCCCACCAATGATAAGCTCCCTGCAGTATATAAAGATCTCTCTCTATTCTGTCAAGATCATGGCTTCTTACTCCGGAGCGGGAAACTTTATTCATAAGTTCCCATGCTGACGAAAGAGACCGATTGGTATAGTCTACATCGTCTAATGAGGGGATATAGTACATAAGGTCCTGATCAATGAGTGTCGGAAAAACTTCATGTGCGGCCATGAAATGCAGCTTCAATTCCCTGACACGCCATAAGAGCTCTTTCTCATTGAGCCCGGCATCATGACAATGATAATAAAGTCTTTTATAAATATTCCTATGCCTGTATAAAAGCGGCAAAGCCGACTCCTCCAAAATCATGATATTTTTTAAGTGAAGTGCCTGTTTTCTTGAAAAAGACATATTTTTCAAGAGGATCTCACGTATTTTTACATGTGTAAAGTAATATAACACATCCCCTTCTTCATTTTTTTCACGAAGTAATTCATAGACTTTAATGTTTTCATAGATATTTGAAATCTGCAGCGGAGACATATCAATCAGTTTGGCAACATACAGCATTGAAGCGGGTTCAGAAGACACTGCCATGGCCTCCATGAAGAGCCTTTCGTCCTTATCAAGCCGTTCGACAACCGACAAAAACGGATTTTTATATAAAGTTACTCCTTGGTCTTCTGTTCCTTCATTAGACGTCAGCAGCTCTTTGATAAAAAAAGGATTCCCTTCTGTCTGCATGTATACTTCGTGAATAAGTTCATCCGACCATTGACGATCGGGCCTGATCCCGCGGCAAATCTGGCCTGTCTCTTCAAGGTTGAATCGCTTAAGTCTCACTTCAAATTCTTCAAAAGGCTCATCAGCAAGAGTGGTCCGTATCATAAATGCGGAACGGATATTTTCAAATCCGGAAATAAGGAGATGTCTCGGTGCGGAATGATCCCACATGATAGTTTCAAGAATCATCCATGATGCTTCGTCCATCCATTGGATATTTTCGATAATCAGTATTTTACTCCGACCGGCAGAGACTTCGGCAATCTGCTGATAGACCAGCTCTGCAAGGCGCGAATAATTGAGTTCTGTGAGAGATGTGATGTTTTCCAACTGCGAAGGTGTATATTTGAGCCTCTGCAGAAGCTGTATAAATGGAACCATAGGACGATTTTTTTCTTCTTGAGAGCACCTGACAAAATAACACTCCCAGCCCTTTTCTTTCAGACAAGACGCTATTTCATCTATAAAAACAGTCTTTCCTATTCCCTGTTCTCCCCAGACAAGCCCGCAGGAAGAACAGGATTCAGCACCAGTCCTTGATAAAAAATCCAGCATCTTGAGCATTTCGGCATTTCTGGCCAGTGGAATATCATCAAAAGTACGATTCATCGACAATGGATTGCTGCCGGGCGTCTTCCTTTTCATCAAAGATGAAATATCGGACAGATCTGTACTTATCCCAAGATCATTCTCAATACGCATGGAGTATGCGCGGGCAGTGTCAACAGCCTTAACTTTCTGTCCTGTTTTTATGTATAACCTTACAAGTTCGCCATGTATCTTTTCATCATAAGGTTCGTATTCAGCCAGCTTTTCATAGCAGAGCACAGCATCGTCATAGCCTTCCTCCGATGGTGATATAAGTTTTTTAGCTGCCCGCCTTTTAAGATTTTCTACAGCTACGTTATGGTAGTACTGCCTTTTAGGGAGGAGCCAGTCGCTGAAAGAAGGCCATTCATCAAGCTCAGCCAGATCCATAAAAGGCAAACACAAATCAGAGATATCGTTCCAGTCCATAGTATCTATATGACATAGGCGGTCGATATCTTTTTCTATCCTGAATGCAGGATCCAGCGAAATCATGCCGGCGCTTCCCGCATGGACAGGTATTATGGTCCTTATATAACTAAGAGCGTTGCTGAGATTTCTACGCCCCCTTTTTATAGGTTTGTCCGCCCACAAGTACTCACATATCTTATCTTTGGATATGCTCTTTTCCTCAATGAGCATGAGCGTGAGGATCCGTGCCTTCTGAAACGCAAAGGTCAGCGGCTGACCATCTACAAAAAATTCCGGGGTTCCAAGAAAACGGGCCTTGTACTTCATTCAATTCACCTGCCATTATATGAACATATTACTGCATGATTCACCGGGCGACTACTATAACAAACATATTTACTGTAGCATACCTCAACTGAAAGGGGAAACTGAGATTTTTTTATTGTTTTATCAAATGTTTTATCAAAAAGATGTGCCTTCTATAAAATTTCGGGGAACTCTTCCTCGTCATGCAGAGGGTCGGGAATGTTTCCGGCAAGCAGGATGCCATTCGCATATCTTTGCGGTGTGACCATAACCTCTTCAGAGAGCCTGGCTCCATTGTCTTCTGCGACAATACGCACATAGTTGGGTGTGAGACCGCGGATCGTTCCGTTTTTCTTTTCTTCAACGAGGACTGATAATTTTTCGCCTATCCATTCGGAGCAGTATTTTTTGTGGAGCTTATCTGCAAATACAAGTGCTCTATGAACACGTTCTTGCACTTCCTTTTCAGGTTGGCGTTCCATCGCAGCTGCATCCGTTCCCTCGCGAGGCGAATATGGGAATACATGCACCTTGCCAAAACCGATTTCCTCTATAAATTTCATGCTGTTGTCAAACGCAGCATTGTCTTCCGCAGGGAAACCCACCATGAGGTCCGTGCTTAAATGGATATTATCGCCCAGCCTGCGTCTTATATCTTCCGTTATCTTTCTGAAAGCGCCGACCGTATAGCCTCGCCTCATGGCTGCAAGCACACCGTCATCGCCGCTCTGCAGCGGGATGTGCAGATGCCTGCAGAAAGTTTCTGTATCCGCAATCGACTCAAGCAGTCTCTCATCAACGGCAAAAGGCTCTATTGAACCGAACCTCAGCCTCTTCAGCCCTTTTATTGAACCAATCTTTCTTACAAGTTGAGGAAGGTCTTCATGCAGGCCGAGGTGTACACCCGTAAGCACGATCTCCGGACAGCCTGACTGAACGATCATCTCTGCCTCGGCAAGCGCATCCTTCACATTCCTTGAGACAGGATTCCCCCTGACATACGGAACAATACAGTAGCTGCAGAAATGGCTGCATCCGTCCTGGACCTTAAGGAATGCCCTGGTATGAAGCCTCGGCCTGTCAAGCAGCAGACCATCCCAGGATCCGTCCGTCATTATGTCATCGTCAAAAACAGAAAGGTATGGTCCCCGTTCTTTCTTTGTAAACCAGTCGGACGCAAGCTCGGCAATTTTGTGTTTCATCCTGTTGCCTATCAAAATATCAACGCCGAGAGCTGCTCTGTCTGAGTCGGACATCCTCTGTGCGTAGCATCCGCACGCGATGATAAGCGAATCTGGATTTTCCCTCCTCATTTTACGTATCAGCTTTCTGCACTTCCTGTCTGCGGCTGCTGTTATGGTGCAGCTCACTATCACTGTTATATCGGGATCATCAGGGGATTGAACTGCACCGGCCTTTTCAAGTGAGGCAGCTATGGCCTCCCCTTCATATTGGTTGGTACGGCATCCCTGTATGTGTACTGAGTATGTTTTGTCAGTCAAAGCATCCATTATTATCTAAATTCCTTCAGTCGATTGAGAACCAGCCGCAGGCTACCGCTACTGCCGTGCTTGCTCTGAGGATCCTTTTGCCAAGGCTGACCGGCTTAAAACCCCTTTCCAGCAACAGTTCCGTTTCGGATGGAGACCAGTCTCCTTCCGGTCCGATTGCGATCGCCGCAGGGCTCATGATCTCTGTCTTTGAAAGTGGCTTGGCGTCCGATGAGAGCATCGCCGCTAACCTGCAGTCCGGCAGCAGGTCAGGATCAAGCTCCATTAGTGAGACCGGCTCCAGCAAAACAGGCGGAGAGGCTGAACCTGCCTGTCTGGTAGCCTCATCAAGGATCTTCTCCCAGCGTGACATTTTTTCTTTTAGTTTAATCCCTGAATATCTGGGGACGCTTCGTTCACATGCCAGCAGGTGTATCGTATGGACACCTGTCTCTGCTGCAAATCTCAGCGACTGGTCGAACTGGTCGCTTTTAAGCAGCGCCAGTATAAGATGAAGTTCTATCGATTGGGCTGTCTCTGCAGTTCTTGATAACTCCTCTGCGAAGATAATTTCTCCCTCACATAAAAGCCTCAGCTCGACTTTCTCACCGGATAGCAGTCCTTCTGCCAAAGATCCTGTACAGCAGCGTCTTACTCTTATCAGATGATGCGCCTGTTCCTGATCTATAAGCCAGCGTCCATCCTTATAAATGCATTTTTCAAGACGCAGTCTTGGCAGCGACACCCCACCAGTCTCCCTTCGTATGCTCTTTTACGATGACCATTTTTGCTTTTTTTAAAGCCTCAATAAAGACATCCCTCTCTGTAAGCAACATCCCCGAAAAAATTGCCGTGCCCTCTCTTCCGATCACTTTTGGCACCTGCTCGACCATTGTTGTGAGAGGTTCGAGAAGAATGTTTGCTGTCAGCAGATCTACTCTATGTCTGAAACCATTGAGGAGATCCCCTGTTGCGAGATCGATCTTTGCCGGATCCAATCCGTTCAGTTCGAAATTTTTATTGACCTCTTCTATCACGGCTGGGTCGATGTCACGCGCATAAGATCTATCAGCACCTAATTTTATTGCGCATATCGTCAGTATCCCGGATCCGGTACCTATGTCTGCCGTAGTCATCCCGGGCTTTACAAAATCTTCCATAAGCTCCAGAACTATCTGGGTGCTCTCGTGATAACCAGTTCCAAAAGCGCTTCCCGGATTTATGTAAAGAGGGATGAGTCCTTCGGGTACAGCCCCCTTATGCCATGGAGCAAGTACCACCATGGATTTTCCTACAGGAAGCGGAGGAAAAGCCTCCTCTGCAGTAACATTCCACGGCTGGTTTTCTATTTTTCCGAAATCTTCTATTTTTACATTGTCCCATTCCTTCAATGCATCAAGGATGTTTGCTTTCCAAAAGTGCAGGTCTTCGCTGCTTCTGTAGTATGCCCTTAACCTGATGCCCCCTGATGGAAGTTCCTGGAGCTCAGTACCGATGCTCCCTGAAATGTCAGCAATAGAAAAAAGCACTTCCTCTTGTCCGTCATCTGCTGATAAAGTTATATACCACCAGTAACTGTCATTTTTTATCATCAAATCCAACTCCTTTCAAGGCGCACTTTATTGTACTCTATTAAGACCTTCGCGAACAACATAACATTTGATCAAAACAACGATCAGGGGAGGATCCTTAATTCCAATAATGGAACAGGATCCTCCCCTGGTTTTTTCCGTAATATCAACTAAAGAACAATAAGATCTATTTTTTCTTTCCTCCCAGATAGGCTTCCTCAATCTCAGGATTATAGAGGAGTTCCTTTGAATCTCCCTCCATAATTATCTTGCCGGTCTGGAGGACATATGCCCTGTTGGAAAGCAGGAGGGCCTTTCTCGCGTTCTGTTCAACTATCAGTATGGTCATACCCAGAAGCTGGTTGACCTCGGTCAGTTCCTTGAATATCTCGCTGATTATTATCGGCGCAAGCCCCAGGGAGGGTTCATCCAGCAGAAGCACTCTGGGCATTGCCATGAGAGCCCTTCCGATAGCAAGCATCTGCTGTTCCCCTCCAGAGAGCGTGCCTGCATATTGGCCCTGTCTCTCTTCAAGTCGCGGGAAAAGATGATAGACCTTTTTCAGCTGCTCTGCAACCAGACTGCGGTCTTTAAGGGGGAAGGCCCCCATCTGAAGGTTTTCATATACAGTCAGCGGGGCAAATACTTTCCTTCCCTCGGGAGAGAGGCTTATTCCTGCTGTAACGACCTGGAAACTCTTTGACGGCAGGGGTTTTCCGTCAAGCAGTATATCTCCGCCTGCTCTGGGAACATCTCCCATTATCGCGCTCATCATTGTAGATTTTCCTGCACCGTTCGCTCCTAT
The DNA here is from genome assembly GCA_002428495.1 of Synergistaceae bacterium UBA6101. GTDB lineage: Bacteria > Synergistota > Synergistia > Synergistales > Synergistaceae > Caenicola. The sequence goes on along the minus strand of DIWR01000018.1, from coordinate 4,338 downwards.
GACCGCCACTATCTCCCCCGCATAGACATCAAGGTCAACGCCTTTGAGAGCCTGGATGGCTCCGTAATTAACAAACAGATTTTTTACTGAGAGAATAGGCATTTTATCTTCCATTGTCCTATTCCTCCTCTCCCAGATAAGCCTTGAGGACTTCGGGATGACTCTGTATTTCATCCGGAGAACCTTCAGCAATTTTTGCTCCAAAGTTCATGCAGACGATATGAGGGCATATCTCCATGACCATGTCCATGTGGTGTTCGATAAGCAGTATCGTAAGATTAAAATCACTGTGTATCTGCTTGATCAGTTCATTGAGCTGTTCAACTTCCTCCGCGTTCATTCCTGCGGCAGGCTCGTCCAGAAGCAACAGGTCAGGTCTGAGGGATATAGCTCTTGCTATTTCCAGACGCCTTTGAAGTCCATAAGGAAGAGTGCCGGCTGCCTGATCGGCGCGTTCTGCCAGCCCGACCCTTTCAAGAAGCTCCATGCTTTCTTCCCTCGTCGCTTTCTCCATGCTTTTCCAACGTCCCAAGTGACTCACAGCCTCAAAGAAGCTGTATTTGTAATGCTGCTGCGCGGCTGTCATAACGTTGTCAAGGACAGAAGATGCGGCAAAAAGCCTTAGGTTCTGGAAAGTTCTTGCTACCCCCAGAGAAATTACCTGATAAGTCTTAAGCCTGTTTATGTTTTTGCCCTTGAATTCTATCTCTCCGCTCGTTACGTCGTATACCCCTGTAACTAGGTTGAATATCGTCGTCTTTCCTGCTCCGTTAGGTCCGATAAGGCCCGCCAGTTCTCCTGTCTCTATAACAAAGGACATGTCCTTAACGGCCTGGACTCCTCCGAAAAACTTATTTACGTCTTTTAGTTCAAGGATGGCAGACATCAGCGCACACCTCCATCCTCAGCAACGACCTTCTTTTTGCGGGAGAAGATGCTTTTTATGTAGTCTTTCGTAAGTTCGTTGGTCCCCATTATCCCTTCCGGCCTCAGAACCATAACAAGTACCAGTACCAGTCCGTAAATAAGCATACGGTATTGTGATATGGGCCTGAAGAGCTCCGTTACCAGGGTGAGTATAGTCGTTCCTATAAGGCATCCGCTCATTGAACCCAGTCCGCCGAATACTACTATTGAGACAAGTTCCGTTGATTTGGCCATGTCAAACATTACCGGCTGTATAAAGGACATAAAGCCTCCGAGCAGTGCACCTGAAACACCGCAGTAAAAACCTGATATTGCGAGGCTGAAGACTCTGAACCTTGCTGTATTGAAACCAAGCAGAGAGGCAGCAATATAGTCATCCCGGCAGGCCTTGAACGCCCTGCCGAAACTGCTGTTTACAAGGAAAAACATTCCTGTGCCCATTACTACCAGGAAAGTCAGAGCAACAGGCATAGTCGAATAGTTCTCGATCCCGGGATAACCTCTTGCTCCCCTGGTCACGCTTTGCCAGTTTTCGATGACCAGCCTTATGGCTTCCCCCAGACCGAGAGAAGCTATGGTGTAGTAGTCCCCTACCAATTTCAGAGTTGGGATACCTATCAGATAGGCAAAAACCATTGCTACGATCCCGCCGGCTATTATTGCTCCAACAAAGTTGACTTCATACTGCACCGTAAGGATCGCTGTGGTATATGCGCCTATCGCCATGTAGCCGGCATGTCCCAGTGTGAAGACTCCGGTAAAACCAGTAAAGAGAGAGACTCCCAAAGCGGCTATGCAGTTAATAGCAAGCAGCGTGATAATACCAGTTGTATAACCATCCATACCTGGTCCCTACACTTTCTCGCCCACGGATTTTCCGAAAAGCCCCGTGGGACGGACAATGAGAGTGACGATAAGGAGGCCAAAAACGACCAGATCCCTAAATTGACTGGATATAAAACCTGCAGTCAGCATCTCTGCAAGACCAAGGATGAGGCTCCCTACAACTGCGCCCGGAAGTGATCCAAGTCCTCCGATCACAGCTGCAACAAATGCCTTTGTTGTGATCATTCCAAGCTGGGGATAAAGTGTGTATCTGACAGACAAAAAGATCCCACCGACTCCTGCGAGAAGTCCGGCTACAAAGAAGACTATGGAGATAAGTCGGTTTACATTGACACCCATTAGACCGGCAGTTCTGAGGTTATAAGAAGCCGCCCTGATAGCCAGCCCCCATTTCGTCTTTGAAAGGAAGAGCTGGAGGCCTGCAAGAAAGACTATCGCTGTCACCAATGAGAGAAGGTCAAAAGCGCTTGTTGTTGCGAGTCCGAAGAAATTTACAGGCTGCGTCGGAATTACAGGAGGAAGCGCCCTGAAGCGGCCGCCTACGGTAACTACGAAAATATTCTCGATAACTATGCTCATACCCAGTGATGCAATAAGCATGTAGAGGGTAACGGGAGTGCGCTCACGGATAGGTTTGTATGCGAGACGCTCTACTATCACCGCAGAAATTCCTGCGCCGATCAACGCAGCGAAAGAGGCTGTCCAGATGTTCATCCCGGCGCCCTTCAAAACGAAATAGCATATATAACCTCCAATAACAAGAAAGCCTCCATGTGCGAAATTTGAAAAGAGAAGGATAGAATAGACTAAAGAGTAACCAACTGCTATCAAGGCGTAAACCGACCCGAGAGAAAGGCCGTTAATGACTTGCTGGATTATCATATCCAATTTAAAACACCTCTGCCTTTCTGGTGCCTAACCAGTTTTCAGGACCTGTCATGTGTCCCTGAACGGGCTTGGGGAATAGATCCCCAAGCCCCCTTGGAATGGCATTCAGTGAAGTTATTTGGGTTCGACTTTCCGGAAGAATTTCGCTTTAAGGTCATCGCCGACCTTAAGGATAACTCCTGCTTTGTTCAGCGGGTTGTGATCCTTTGGATCGATAGTAAGTGTCGCATGGTTGAGTTTCAGGCCTTTTGTTGATTCAAGGGCTTTCGCAATAGCAGGACCTTCTGCCTTGCCTGCGCGTTTGATGGCGTCTACGAGCCAGTATGTTGCGTCATATGCCATTGTGCCGTTTACAAATTCCTTACAGTCATCTTTGTAGACTTCCTTGTAACGGGCAAAGATCGGGGCCATTCCGGGATCTTCAAGGTACGTATGGTTGACCCAGTAGGTACCCTTCATTGAGTCTCCGGCGATCTCGTTCATGAATTCGCCGTATCCGTCGCCGCCTATTATTGTGATGTCGTTAAGGCCAAGCTCTTTTGCCTGCTTGATGATCAGGGCCATGTCCTTGCCCATTCCCGGCAGGAAGAGGACGTTGGCGCCTGAGCCCTTTACCTTTGTCAGCTGTGCACGGAAGTCAACGTCTGTTTCACGATATCCTTCGTCTGCTACAACTTTGCCCTTCAGAGCAGTGTAATTTTTCACGAAGAACTCTCTGAGTCCCTGAGCATAATCAGAACCTACGTTATAGAGAACAGCTGCTTTGTCTTTCTTGAGGGTGGTCATTGCAAGCTCTGCTGCGAGTGCTCCCTGATAGGGGTCTGTGAAGCAGATACGGAAGGAATAGGGGCGGACCTTGCCTTTATTGTCCACTGTAACGAGCGGGTTGGTTCCGACAGTTGATATCTGAGGGGTCTTTCCCTTGTCTACGATCGGAGCTGTTGCGATGTTGATGCCGCTTGAGTTTGCTCCGATTATTGCAACGACTTTGTCGCTTTCGATCATACGGCGGACAGCGTTGACCGCGTCTTCGTTACGTGTTTTTGTATCATAAATGACCAGTTCTAGCGGACGGCCGAGAACTCCGCCCTTGGCGTTTACATCTCCGACTACCATTTTAGCCATATTGACTTCTGTGATGCCATATGCGGCGTAGTCACCGGTGAGGGCTGCCAGATATCCGACTTTGATGGGATCTGCTGCGAATGCCGCACCTGCGGCGCAAAGAATAATAATAACTGCCATAACTGCAAGGATCTTCTTCAATATACTGCACCTCCAATAATGTTGTGGAAATGTTTCGGATACTAGTGAAATTGCCGAGTGATTCCAGAACCTACCGTCTGTGCCTCACCTCCAGTCAGATGCACAGCTATGATAATACAATAATGTGAAAAATGCTAAAAAGTAAATGATCTGCTTTGATTATTCTATAATCCATAATTGGATATGTAAAGAATAAATCGTCAGCGAATTCTAAATTTTGAATTTATATCGCAAAGAAGTTCCTGACTTTGGAACTTAGAGACCGATAACCATATCAATTAATTCCCCGAACACGCTGTAATAAGGCGGTTTCGGGGAATTTTTATGCAACAAAAAATGTAATATTATTTATCCTGCTATATACTGTTATTTAGCCCACTTTGTGCTATAATGATATCGCACATTTTGCAG
>DIWR01000006.1 GCA_002428495.1 Synergistaceae bacterium UBA6101 | reverse complement strand
TCCGGGATATTTGACGCTTACATTTCATCTTATAATCCCCCGGAGTTCAGTTTTTAAGGCCGACTTTAAATAACACTATGGAGCCCCAGCTAAGAGGCGCTCCATAATTTGTGTTCGTATAATTTATTATGCGGCAGATTTTACAGTTTTGCCACCGCTTCTTTTATTCGCTTCATTCCCTCTTCGATATATTCATAGGATCTGCAGTAGGCTATTCTGATATGTCCGGGGCTGCCGAATACCTCGCCCGGTACAGTAGAGACACCTGCTTCTTCAAGCAGCCATGAGCAGAATTTGAATCCATCCATGCCTAATGATGAGATTTTCGGAAAGGCATAGAACGCACCAGAAGGGATGACATGTTCGAAACCTTTGATCCTGCTTAGCCATTTCATGACCATGTCCCTGCGTCGTTTGTATTCCAGAACCATTTTCTTTACATCTTCGTCCGCATGCTTAAACGCTTCAGTAACACCGGCCTGAGCAAACGAGGTCGCACATGTGGTTAGATTCTGGTGGCATTTATTGACAAATGGTCTCATCTGTTCAGGACATACTATCCAGCCGACGCGCCAGCCTGTCATTGACCATGTTTTTGAAGCTGCTGAAATAGTTACAGTACGTTCAGCCATGCCGGGCAGACTTGCAATACTTATGTGATCTCCTTCATAAAGAAATTTTTCATAGCATTCATCCGAAATGACCCAAAGGTTGTGTTCTATAGCAAGACTTGAAATTTCTTCAAGATCCTGTTTTGTCAGAACAGCGCCGCTTGGGTTATTGGGGGTATTCAGGAGCAGTACTTTACTTTTGTTCGAGATGGAGTTTTTAAGGTCAGAAACTTTTAAACGGAATTCGTTTTCTATTGTTGTCTGAGCTTTTACTAAAACACCGTTTGCGAGTGCGATCTGGTCTGCGTATGCAGGGAAGTACGGTGCTGGAACAATTACCTCATCACCTGGCTCAAGCATTGTCAGGAATGTTGCTGTAAGAGCCTCTATTGCACCTGATGTGATAACAATGCTCTTGTCCGGGTCTACTTGAATGCTGTTATCTTTGAGATATTTTTCCGCTACTGCTTCGCGCAGCTTGTGTGTGCCGGCCATGTCCGTATAGTGCACATCTCCGTTGTTCAATGCTGTAATTGCTGCATTTTTTGCACATTGAGGAGAATCAAAGTCCGGTCTGCCAATCTCCATGTGTATTATGCTTTTGCCCTGTTTTTCCAATTCGTCGGCTAGTCCCAGGATTTCACGTATTCCTCCCGACATCTGGATCGACGACATGCGGCTGTTAGGAAATGCTATCTCTGTCATTACAGATCACCTCGTTTTTGATATCTTTTTTATCTTTGATGAAAGTACTAGTGACTTTGAAATGTCTTCTTCGTGTTTTATCGATTCCAACATTCTTCGTTCAACATTATCAAGATGGTACTTCATTGCTTTTGCTGCCCTGTCCGGCATCCTAAGCTTTACGGAGTTAAGTATTTCTCTATGTTCTTTAAGAGCTTCATTTATGACTTCTCCCAGCGTATTGCTCAATGCAAGATACAGCGATACTTTATAGCCAAGTTGACCGATAAACTCTTCGTAGATTCTGTTGCCGGATGTTTGGGCCAAATAGTTGTGAAACATTCGGTCAATAGAGGCAACAAGAAGGTTATCCTGAGTTCTCATAGCCTCTTCTTCGTCCCAGATTAAATGCTCAAGTCTTCCGATGTCTTCTTGGGTCGCCTTTGCTGCTGCTTCTTCTACAGAGGCTATTTCAAGAAGTTTACGTGCGGAAAGTGTGTCCTTAAGTTGATCTGGCGAAATTTCAGGAATACGAAGGGTTCTGTCTCTGCCCTTTGTTAGATATCCCTCAATCATAAGCTGTGTGAGGGCTTTTCTTAAAGGAGTTCTGCATTTTCAACTTATCGCAATTGAGACATAAAGCAGATGATGACTACGCGCCCTCCCACCGTCATCCAGGTATGCAGTCGATCCGGTTTCAATAGGCTTTGTTTTTAACAATTGCTTCCCAACCGCTTCCCAATTGCTTCCCGCAGGACAAAGGTCTGCAGTTTCACCATTGTTATTGCTAAGTTAGCGACGCGTTTTTAAGGTTTTTACGATAGTACTCACATCGCAATTGGGGTTTAGAGCGGATGATGACGACGCAACACGCAACGGAGCCTTCCGAAGGCGCATACCAATACGTCAAAGGAAGGCTTCGCAAGTGTTGCTAAGTCAGTGCCGCTATAAACCCCAATTGCACTATTTGAGACGGGGGCGGCACCTAGCCATCAGATACGCATCAATAAATTCACCATCGTCCGACACAGCCCAGTCCTTAGCTGTGCCTTCCACTTTGAACCCCATCGATTTGCAGAGCTTGAGTGCGTTGAGGTTATCTAAGGCGATCTCCACTTCGACACGTTCAAGCATCAGTTCTTTGTCGGCAAGCTCGAGCGCTGCCATCATCAGTGCCTTGCCAAGTCCCTGACTCTGCCATTTTGCCCCCATCATTATTTCTAGAGTGGCCTGTCTTCTCAGATAAATTTGGGGATCTACCTTTAGCAAAACCACTCCGCATATCTCAATGGGTTTGACCTCCGTTTCCAGGACCAACAGGTGGTCATGGGGAGTCAGGTTTTTAATAAGTTTTTCAGCGTCAGTGAATCCTGCCCGTGAAATGTTCATGCTTTTCCTTACAGAGATGTCGGAACTTATCTCATTGATATGGTGTGCGTCTTCCAATTTTACCGGTCTGATGATCATCTTGCCGAATCTCCTTTTTTGTTTAACCGTCCCATGAAGTATTCGTCAACGAATCTTCCGCCCTTCACTGCCGCATTCTTTCTTGTAGCTTCTATTTTAAATCCGAATTTTTTATAAAGATTTATCGCCGCTGTGTTATCTGTTAATACAAGCAATTCCAGCCTATGTAGACCAAGTTTTTGATCCGCTTCATCAAGCAGTTTTTTCATGAGGGCAGTTCCTATCCCCTTTTCCTGGTAGTAAGGTGCGACCATCACAGCGAGCATCGCACTGTGCCTTCTTCTGAAGCTTCTGTTTTTTATCAGAACAGCCATGCCGGCTATTTCACCTTTTTTTTCAACAGCAACGAAAGCTCTGTCTTCGTCTGATAAAGATTTTATGAAATCGACAGTAACATCAAGCCTTTCGCTTGTAACAGCCAGGACTTCTTCTCTTACTCCGTTAAGCCTTCTTATCCGTGAAATTTGTTCTGCGTCTTCGGTAGAAACTGGCCTTATTTCCAAAATGGAGCACCTCCGCGCTGAGTATCTCATTTTTTATGTACGGATTATATTTTACCCCAGAGAGGCTGATTTATGATAGGTATTCCTACCTTGACACATTTAGGCTGTGGACTATAGTTTATAATTGTTACAGATTAAATTAAATATCACACGGAGGTGCTCTATTTATGAAAATAGGAAAAAAGATGGAACAAAGCATTAATTCCCAGATACAGGCGGAATTTGAATCCTCATATCTTTACCTTTCCATGGCTGCATGGTTTGAAGATGCAGATCTTCCCGGATGCGCCCACTGGATGGAAAAACAGGCTGCTGAAGAGTGGGAGCACGGAATGAAGTTCTACAAATACCTCATATCACGCGGAGGCCGTGTAACGTTTGGTCCTATCGCTGCTCCCAAGAAAGAATGGAAAGATGCGGAAGATGTCTTTGCAGAGGTCCTTGCTCACGAAGAAAAAGTCACTTCCCTTATCGATACGATGGTAGAACTTTCTGAGAAAGAAAAAGACCACGCCACCAGAAGCATGCTCAACTGGTTTGTTGACGAACAGGTAGAAGAAGAAGAGCACGCCACTGAGATAGTCGCCAGACTGAAAAATTCCGGCAATTTACCGATGGCCTGCCAAATGCTTGACAGGGATCTTGGACGCAGATAAAGACAAATTGCAACAAAAGGACCATTTGATAAGCTACAATATATAAAATTGTAAATTTACAGCCCCGGGAGGATGGATCATGGAAAATCAGCTAGACATGAAAGCGCTGTTCAGCATAACCTATGGTATGTATATTGTAAGTACCGAAGCGGAGGGCAAACTCAACGGACAGATCGCAAACGCTGTGATGCAGATCACAGGTGACCCTGTATGCGTCACAACATGCCTTAACAAGGCCAACCTTACCACAGAGATGATCCAGAAGAGCGGTTTTTTTGCGGTTTCTATCCTTGAGCAGGATGTTCCTATGACATTCCTTGGACAGTTTGGTTTTAAATCAGGACGCGACATAAACAAGTTTGAGAACGTCAATTTCCTTAAAGGAATGACCGGCGCTCCTATGGTAACAGACTGGTCTGTCTCTGCCCTTGAAGCTAAAGTTATCCGTACGCTTGAGCTTGATACTCATGTGCTTTTTGTTGGCAGCGTGGTGGGATCCAAGTTTATCAAAGAGGCTACCCCTCTTACTTATGCTGACTACCACCTGATCAAAAAGGGAAAATCCCCCAAAACAGCTCCTACGTTCGGATTCAACACCATTAAATAAAAATATGCTAGGCATCCTTGATGGCGAAATGGCTCTTGCCAGCAGCCGCCGGATATTAGAAAAGATATACGCTGATTACAATAAGCGGGTCTATGTTTCACCGGATCCGCTTCAGTTTTTGTATGATTATGAAAAGGGCCGCGACAGGGAAATAGTCGGATTGATCGCATCTTCCCTTGCTTACGGTAGGGTCGCACAGATAATCAAAAGCGTGAGCAGGGTGCTTGATTGCCTGGGTGATTCGCCTGCTGAATTCCTTAAAAACGCGGAGAGGAAAGAACTGGAAGAGAAGCTGGAAGGATTCGTCCACCGTTTTACGGACTCTTCCGACATGGTCGACTTTCTCTGCTGTATAGGTAACGTACTTAATACTTATGGTTCAGTCGAAAATCTTTTCCTTTCCCACTATAAAGGGGAGACCTGGCAGGCGATGCAGGGCTTTACTAAGAGCTTCCTGGATTGCGGAGGCAGGGGTGCCACTTTTCTGATGCCGGACCCTGCAAAGGGCAGCGCCTGTAAGAGACTGGCCCTCTATCTCAGATGGATGGTCCGTTCCGATGATGTCGATCCAGGGGGATGGAACAAAATTGATCCGGGAGCGTTGCTGATACCTCTTGATACGCATATGTTCAACATTTGCAGCACACTGGGGCTTTGCAGCAGAAAAAACGCTGACGGCCGTTCAGCGATAGAGATCACGGAAGCATTCAAACGCGTTTGCCCGGAAGATCCCGTCCGTTACGATTTTGCTCTGACCCGATTTGGTATCAGAAACGACATGACGTTAGAGGAGCTCTTCATCAACTGGGACAGGATAGAATAGATCGATCCCAGTTGTTTGCACCCCTCAGCCGTTGTTATCTTCCTTCGACGTTGGTGCTTAGCTTAATGGTGGTAAAATCTGTTAAGTCACGATGGGGGTATATCAAATGTCAAATGATATTTTTAATGAACTGCTTGCAAAAGTTTACAGCTCCATCGATGAACAAAAAGAGCATGCTTTTTCTGTGAGCGATGACATAGCGGAACACCCTGAACTGAGCGGAGAAGAGTTCCGCACGGCCGGCATATTCTGCGACTGGCTCAAAAAAGATGGATTTAATGTTGAAATGCCTTATTGCGGAATGGATACGGCATTTATTGCAAAAAAAGGATCAGGTAAACCGCGTGTTGCAATTCTGGTCGAGACAGACGCGCTGCCTGTCGTTGGGCACGGGTGCGGGCATAATCTTAGCGGCACAATGTCTGTGCTTGCAGGAACAGCCCTTTTCAAAGTAATGGATGAAATAAAAGGTGAACTCCTTGTGATAGGCACTCCTGCCGAGGAGACGTGGGGAGCAAAATGCCAGATGGCCGATATGGGAGTTATGGATGACATCGACCTTGCAATAATGATACATTGCACGTCGCAGAAGAATCTTGTCTCGATGACGACGCCTGCGCTGCAGGGCTGGAATATGACCTTTACAGGTGTTGCATCCCATGCAGCTGCTGCGCCGTGGGACGGAAGGAATGCATTCAACGGAGCCAGGCTCTTCTTCGATGCGCTTGACATGATGAGACAGCATGTAAGGCCCGAGATCAGGATGCACGGCATATTGAAGGAATGCGGCACGGCTGTTAACACAGTTCCTGATAAGGCAGCAATACTTCTGGAACTCAGGGCGCCGGACAGAAGGGACCTCGAGAAGATCACCGAGAGGGTGAAAAAATGCGCAGAAGGCGCATCAGCTGCCACAGAAACAGAGATGGTCTTCGATAAGAATTTTACAAGTTTTGACAATTCGCTGGAACTTTCCTCACTTGAGAGTATAGTGCAGTCAGGCTTTGACAGTGTCGGCCTTCCGACTTCCGAAAAAGAATCCCCCGGAGGGGCTTCCGACATGGGGAACATAAGCTGGCGCTGCCCTGCGATCCAGCCGCTTCTTTCAATAGTTGACAGGCAGATCCCGCTGCACACTGCGGAGTTTGAAGCGGCTACCAGATCTGAATTGGGTCACGCAAGGCTTGCAGCAGGAGCAAAGGTGATAGCCTACACGGCGCTGAAGATATTGTTGGACGAGAATGCGCGAAAGGATGTAAAAGAAGAATTTTTACGTAAGAAGAACGGATGAAAAAAAGAGACAAAATGCTATACTCACGGAGAGAGATGAGGGAGGCGACGGCATGACATCTATCCTGCCATACTGGGATCAGAACATTGAACTTGACATTGTGCCGTGGATACCCTACGGGAAAGATTATAGTCCTGTGACTGTAAACAGCATGCTCAGCCCGCTCCTTGGGAGCGTAGCGGGGCTTGCATTTGAAATGCAGAGTGAATTTCTCTATCTGAGGAGTTTTCAAAGCGGGAACGTAGGCACCATGGTCAGGCAAAACATTATAGACCCGATCCGCAACAAGGGGATCGAGTTCGGGTTTACCATGGTCTTTACATACTCAGAGAAGATAGAGACATCTATGATCCCGCTTATAAGGGAATACCCCGGACTGAGGGCCGGTCTGACCCTATGCGGGATATGGAGCTCTGATGTCCTTGTTGACGAATGCAAGGTGCTCGTCCTTGTCAGTGAAGATCCCTTCTTTGACGAGGGGGCGTTTTTCAAATCACTTCAGAAGTCTTTCCAGAGCATTTCGGGGAGAGAGCGCTCGAACATCTCATTCTTCGCGGAAAAATTCGGTTACAGGAGATTTTCCATTTCCTACGAGACCGATAACCTGACGCAGATGAGGATAACCCAGGCTCTTTTTGATCTGGAGCTTGACGAGACAAGGGAACTCATCGGCCCTGCCCCTGAGATGAAGCTTCCGTTGCTGCCGGGGATAAGGTAATTTCGGTTTTTACTTAAGGTCTGATATCCGGAAACTTAAACATAATAATGGCCGGCAGGAATATATTTTTTCCTGCCGGCCATGGATTTTATTTACAGGAAGAGTTCCTTTATTTCTGATACCAAGGGAATTTTTCAGCCATGCCGGTCCTTCGGGGGATGCCCTTGGGGGTCTGGGAGACTTTGTTCCAGATCAAAAAGAATCTTTTCATGTCACCTAGGGTGTATGGGTGCAGGCGGGGCGATGAAAGGCCAAGCGCGCTCCACTTGTTTCCGACGAGTTCCAGTTCCTCAGTTACCTTCGGCCCCTTGAAAGCGATCGCCCTTCCCTTGATCCTTACAAAGGGTGCAAGATATTCTGCGAGAATCCCTGAAGCACAGACTGCCCTTGCAGCTGCAACATGGAATTTTTCGCGCTCCTCTTTTGCGTACTCTTCCGACCTTCTGCAGACTACTGTCACGTTTTTCAGCCCCATTGCGACAGCGATTTTTTCGACCAGCGCGCATTTACGAGTTATGCTGTCCAAAAGGGTCAGATGAAGTTTTGGACGGCATATGGCCCACACCATTCCGGGAAGTCCGCCGCCGGTCCCGACGTCTATCACCCTGCCCTCGTAAGGAAGATAGGGCAGCGCCGATGCGCAGTCCATCACGTGTGAGCCCCACAGAGTCTCTTCATCGGAAGGTCCTGTCAGACGGGCGAGCTCATTCGCAGCAGAAAGGAGTGAGACATATTTTCTCAGTTTTTCTTCGTTATCGATGACTTCTGCTTCGACTGTTTCTGTAAAATTATCAGTTTCCAAAAAAAAACCTCCCATTAACGGGATAATATCTATATATACCAGTGTATAATAACGCAATAAGCAAAATGACGGGAGGCCAAATCGTGGAATCCTTTGAAAAGGGAACCAAAAGACGTGAAGGAGTAATCAATATAATTGATCTCCATGGGACCTGGAGAGAGATGGGAAGACAGTACGGCGCCCTGATGGCTTCTGAGATGAAGCACATCTGCGAGAGAGCCATAACCGAGAAGCTTGTAAATGAAAACGGGCTTAATATTGATAATTTAAAAGACAGAGCTGCCAAATTCTACGCGAATTATCCTTTCAGGTTCAAGGAGATCCTGAGGGGAATGTCGGAAACTTCCGAAATGAGCCTTGAGCAGATCCAGCTGGTCAATGCAGTTGAGCTTCTTGCAGCTACAGCGCATGATCTTCCTCAGTGCACAGGCATAGCTGCCTGGAGCGACTATGTTAGTGATACCCTGGTTTATGGCCGAAACTACGATTACCTGCCCTGGTTCAAGGAGTTAAGCCATGACATTGTCATTGCGTGTTATCATCCGGCTGACGGATCGCTCTCGACTGCCACAATGGGTTATGCCGGAGAGATATATGTAGTCAACGGAATGAATGAGAAGGGGATATACCTTGAGCTGAACAACGGGATGCCCTCAGGCGGAGCCCTATGGTATGACAGCAGGGTGCCTTCGGTCGCAGCACTGTTCCAGTTCCTTCTTGACGGAGCCTCGCTGGATGAGATAGAGAGCTTTTTCCAGACGACTAAGGCAAATTTCGCATACATAATCGGGGTCTCAGACGGACAGACAGCAAGATGCTACGAATGGCCCGTTTTTGAGGTCAAAAGACGCGAATCCCATTCCCGTCAGGGACTTACAGTTCTCAGCAACCACTTTACAGAATTTTCGTGGGGGCTTCCGAGGCCGGAAGATAAGACCAACTGGCTTACAAGGTCCAGGAGGCAGAACCTGCTGACCCTCGCAAAACACTTCAAAGGGACTATAGACAGCAAAACTATGATGAAGATGATGGATACCAGAATAGAGGACCTTGGTGCGACTACGGATATGACCGTATACCAGATGGTGGTCGTTCCTGAGCGTTTCCAGCTTTGGTTCAAGATCCCTGATACGCAGGAATGGACAGAGATAGACATGAAGGCCATCCTGAAGCCCCGTGAAGAATAGACCCGGGGAAAGTGCATGGCCAGTTACTACATAGGTTTTGACTGCGGAACAATGGGGACGAAGACGGCTATCTACAGGGATGATTCTGTGGCTATGATGCAAATGAAAGAAACTGGTCGCCGAAACAGATGAAGGCAAAGAACATTTTTTCATGAGCTTTGAAGTTCCATTCTTTTCAAAATGGCGGGTCGCCACGTAGACCTTCTTTGCACCGGCAACTATGTCCATTGCTCCTCCCATGCCCGGGGTGCGGACATTTGGGATGGTCCAGTTGGCAAGGCTGCCCTCCTCATCCACCTGCAGGGCTCCGAGCACAGTTGCATCGATATGCCCTACGCGAAGGATTCCGAAGCTGGCATCAGAGGAGACGAATGATCCGCCCGGCAGGACGGATATCGGAGCTCCTCCGGCGTAGTTGAATCCGCCGAGCATTACCGTGGTGCCTTCCCTTACCTTGCCTGCCGCCTCTTCCGGGGTTATTATTGGTTTGATAAAAGGTTTGGTCATCTTTACAACTGCACTCCTCTCTCATATTTGAAGATCAGGAATTTCATGGCAACAATATATAATGTCAGGTAGTCACTGTAATATTAAGAATTTTTCAACTTTTAACGGAGGCGGTCAACTTGTCCCGAAGAGATAAATTGCTGAAAATGACAGAGGAGCTTGTCTCTATCCCCAGTGTTACAGAGAGTAAAAATGAAAGTTTGCCAGGTATATGGATCAAGGAAAGGCTTGAAAAACTACCTTATTTCATAGAAAAAAAAGACCATCTCATATGGGTGGATACGCCGCTTGAAGGGTCGTGCGAAAAACTTCATTCTTTGGTCGTGAGGGTAGATGCTTCCGTCCCAACGGACAGAACTGTCCTTCTGATCGGTCATTATGATGTAGTTGGTGTAAGTGTATACGGTGACACTGCCAGAGATGCCTTTAATGTGAACAAAATGACAAAACTCCTAAACATCTATGACGAGGATGTAATTTACGGCCGCGGAACGATGGACATGAAGTGCGGAGTGGCTCTGGAGCTTGATATTATAGAGGAATTTGCAGCAAACAGGGGACTGTTTGACGTAAACATAGTTGCTGCGTTCGTGGGCGATGAGGAGAATACTTCCGCCGGCATGAGAGGTGTTTTGCCTGTGCTTTATAAGATGAAAGAAGAAGGTGCTGATTTCCTGACAGTCATTAATACAGAGCCTGGTGAGGCGGGGTATTCGGGCGAAAGCGGTCCGGCAGTATTTCTTGGCACACTGGGAAAGATAATGCCGAGCTTCTACGTTAGGGGGCTCGCTTCACATGTTGGCAACTATTACAGCGGTTTTTCATCCGCGCTCGCAGTTTCGAGGATAGTTTCATACGCTGAGGGGAATCCGCATTTTGCAGATCCTCTAAATGGAAAATGCGAGCCTTCATGGATATGCCTCGACATGGGAGTGATCAAAAAAGGCTACAGCGTGACAGTGCCGGACAGGGCATTCGCCTACTTCAACTGTTTTACTGCGACGAAAACTCCGGCTGATGTCATGGATCAGATGAAAATCATTGCTGGATATGCCCTCGATCAGACAATGGCACAGCTCACGGAGTCATACAGGAATCTTCTCGCTATGGGCTGCGAAGGCAAAAACTTCGATGTTCCGCGTGCGAAGGTATACACTCTGGAAGAGATAACAGAAATTGCTCGTAAAAATTACGGCGAAGGATTTGACGAAGAGCTTGCTTTGTATATTAAAGATCTTCCCCCTGGTGACATGAGGGAGAGGGGACTTGCTGCAGTCGACAGGATAGCGGACATGTCGGGAGCTGACGGGCCTTATGCGATATGCTTTTTCCTGCCTCCATGGCTGCCTGTGCGAACGGACTTTACCGGAGATGACCGAGATATGCAGACTGTAGAGGCAGCCCGCAGCGCAAAAGAACATCTTCTGGAAAAATACGGGATCGAGATGAGGGAGGTCGAGCTCTTCGCGGGACTTTGCGACCTGAGTTATGTGGGAGCTAAAGTTTCGACCGACGACCTCGAAGCACTTGAGAAAAACATGCCGGGCTGGGGAGAGATATACAGTATCCCTTTGAAGGAGATGCAGTCACTGGGACTTCCCGTGATCAACCTGGGACCGAGCGGAGAAGATGCTCACAAGAAAACAGAGAGACTGAGACTAGGCTATTCTCTCGACATACTGCCCGACCTGCTCCGCTATGCTGTAAGGAAGATATCTGAAACTGTTGAGTGAGAGGTGACCGGATATTATCAGAGCTGCATGTAGGCAGTCTGACGACTTCACTGGGCTTTATGGTAGAATCTCATTAATGGTTTATAATATCGGGAATTTCCACGTGTCTTGTACGCAAAGCACCTGACAGTCTCGTATATATGAACGAGGCTGTGAAATTCGTAAAAGGACGTTTAAAATGTCCTGCATCAAAAAAGGAGAAGGATCAATAAATGTTGGATGATGAGGTTCGAATACGTCCTGCTGAACCGGAGGAAGCTGAGCTTCTTTCAGATGTTGCGTGGCGTTCGAAGTCATACTGGGAATACCCGGCAGATATGATGAGCTGCTTCCGTGATTTTCTGACCATAACAGGTGACTTTATTGAAAAAAATCCTACGTACCTTGCAGAAAACGAAGAGACCGGAGAGATAATTGGTTTTTATTCCATTGAACTCCTGGATGATTCCAAATGGTGGATAAGACATCTCTGGGTAATGCCTGAGCACATTGGAACAGGCGTCGGAGGAGAACTCTTCCTGCATGCCTGTGAAATGGCCGAGACCGTAGGGGCAGAGGAGCTTAAAATTATAACAGACCCGAATGTAGAAGAATTTTATCTCCACATGGGCGCGGAAAAAGTAGGGGAACAGATGCATAAAACCGGCGATGAGGAAAGAAAACTGCCGGTACTTCTGATCAGGCTGCACTGATAGATGTTTTACAGCTGGCAGAACGATGCGGTAGAAGCGATAGGCAAGAAAAGCGCGATATTATCAGCTCCCACCGGAAGCGGCAAAACCTGGGTCGCATATGTCTGGGCAGGCTTGATGGACCCATCCGGTGAAACTTCCGAACCTTTAGGAAGGGTCATTTTTACAGCCCCCATAAAGGCCCTTTCAAACGAACGCTATATGGAACTGAGGTCAATGGGCTTTGATGCGGGACTTGAGACCGGAGATTTCAAGAAGAACGCCGGTGCACAGGTTCTTTGCTGCACACAGGAAATATACACCCTCAAATATGCCAGCATACCCGGGCAAAGAGTAATAGTGGACGAATTCCATTTCATCTTTAATGATCCTGACAGAACAAGAGCATATATAGACGGGCTTAGGTCAACGTCATTTGAGAGCGAACTCCTCGTCATGTCCGCGACATTCGGAAACCCCGACGTGATAAGGAAATACCTTCAAGAGACCGCAATGCGTGATTTCGTCCTTTTTGAGACGGACAAAAGAGTGACAGACCTCATCTTTTGCCGGAGCGGTGTGCGTTTCTCTAAAATTCACGATGCACTGGTCTTTGTTTTTTCAAAAAAAGGAGCGGAATGGCTTGCGGCTCAGATATCAAGGTGCCGCCAGAAGATCAGCAGGAGCCAGAGAGCCAGGCTGAGGGAGATAGCTGAGATACTTGATGTGGGATATGTCCCGGATATTATGCTCAGAGGCGTCGGAATATATGTCGGTTCCTTTCTGCCAAAGGAAAAATTGCTTGTGGAAATGGCTTTCAGGGAGAGGATACTTGACGTAGTTGTTGGCACCGACGCGCTTTCCCTTGGTGTCAATCTTCCTGCTGAAACCGTTGTATTCGGTCAGATGGCAAAGTTTATTGACGGACCCCTGACAAAAAATGAATTTCTGCAGATGGCTGGCCGCGCAGGAAGAAAAGGTTTTTTCAATCCCGGATATGTGACTTATATACCTAGGAGCAAGTGCGAACACCACGATTACGATACAGGTCTCTTATACCTTGAGACCCTCGAAATGCCTTGTGAAGAGGCAGGGATAATGCTCCAGCCTGCTGTAGGAAAACTCCTCAAACAGGAAGTCACCATAGAAGAAGAGGCAAAGATGGTAGCGGAATTTTCCCTACCCAGGCGACGATACAAAGAGGTCGTTGAAGAGGTGGAAGAACTCCTGAGGAACATCAGGAGGATGCTTAACGATATCAAAGACCAGAAACTCAGAAAAAGTGTACGCAAGATCCTTGCGGACATATGGAGCGATGAAATGGAAGCTGAGTACAACATTGCGATAGCGGTGCTTTTTGCGGAGCAGAAGTCTCCTGAAGCAATGGATGCCGCAGATATCATGCGCAGGAGTGAGAGGAACTATCTGCAGGCACTTTTAAAAATAAAAAGATTCGCCAACAGGCTGCCGGAAGGCTACAGTTTTTCTCATATGGATCAGATAGACTATGTTGTGAACCAGATAGATGCCTCTGTTTTTGGATTCGAAGAAAAGATACACCAGATAAAACTGACAGAGGAAACTTGGGAGACCAAGTAGCGGAACTAGTTCCTTACCCCCGTAAAGCTACTTTAATAAAAATCATTTGATTTTCGATATATTAAGACCTCCAATATTCCAACTTCACAAGATGAAATTTTAATACAAGTAATCTTTAGGACAACATTATCGATAATAAATTATCGGTATGACAGTGCTTGGTCCATGCTTTCAAAAACAAATAAAGAAATTCCATAAACAAACAGTAAAATTTATACAACATAGAGAACTTATGGTTATTTAACCTCATCAAAAATGCCAATAATTGCGAAAAAATGCACAAACATATATCTATGTGTTCGATAACAAATAAGAAGAATCATCATTTTTCAATCAATATGTTTATATGTATTATAAGAATGTTCAGGCTTTCTGCTTGTATTAAGCAAAAGTTTTTTGCCCTATAAGCCGGGGACCGGATCAAAAGTAATTATCTGTTTTTTAACCACTGTCTGCAGCAGGCGAATATTTTTTTCATATTTCAAGACTTCATTTTAAGGAAGTCAGGAAGCACAAGGAGGGAGAGAGGGCAT
>DIWR01000026.1 GCA_002428495.1 Synergistaceae bacterium UBA6101 | reverse complement strand
GTAGGTCGCCGCCGGAATTAATTTAGGAAAAAAGCTCCGTGCTTAAGCACGGGGCTTTTTTCTTGGGAAGCTGCCGGAAGAACATCGGCGCGAAGTGCGACATAAACATGTCGCGGGAAGCAGTTGCGAAGCGGTCGTAGGGGCCGCAGGAGCACCCTCTCCCCGTCGCTCCCGAATGCTTCCATCGGGAGACCAGTGGCTTCGAACTTAGTCTGTGACCGGTTTTGGCTTTAACAATTGCTTCCCGACCGCTTCCCAATTGCTTCCCGCGGCTTGCTTTTAGCCGCACTTACGGTATGCCCCGCGCAGGACAAAGTCCTGCAGCTTCACCATTAAATCTGCAGCCTCACGCAAGTCATTCGCCGATGGTACTGCGGAGGGTATTCGTGGGATAAGTGAGACAGGAAATCTAAGATTTCCGTTGTCGAACTTAGTTTTCCCACCCAGAGTAGGTCGCCGCCGAAATTAATTTACTTAGGCCATAATACCTTGTGTTGGTTGAATTTACTTATACAATTAAGAATTATTATGTTAGTGTTTAAAATTTACTCTTTGCTTTTTAGTCCTTGACTATATATTTATTTTTTAAGATTCAGGCTTATTTTATAAAGAGAAGAGGTGCCTAATGAAGCTCAATTACCTGTTTATCAAATCATGTTTCACCATCGTCTGTGCAGCGGTATTTACTGTAGGACTTATATCCGCAGGAGCAGATTGTGCTGAAATACTTACTCTTGAAGAACTGTTGGTTCTTTCACGTGAAGCCAATCCTCTCATTCTCGCTGCCAATGCCCGCGTCCGTCAGCAAGAGGGACGTCTGGTAATGACACGTTCAGACCAGATGCCTCAGATCTACGGATCGTTTGGCTACGAAAAGCTGAACAATGCGCCTTATGTCCCCGCCTTTGCTAATAACGGAATAACTCAGATAGGTATAGTGCCCATGGGATACGAAGAAACATACCGAGTCGCGTTGAAACTGACCCAGGTACTTTACAGCGGCGGAACACTTCCAGCTCGCACAAAAGCAGAAAAACTGCTTGTTACTGCCAGAACAACAGAGCTGGATCGTACTGTCCAGCAGGTTGGAAATGGAGTCCGAAGAGCCTTTTACGAGCTGCAGAAATCGATTTCCGGTGCTCAGGTTGCGGCAGAAGCCCTGAACCTTGCCAAGGAACATCTTAGGCAGGTTGAGATTTTTTACCGTACAGGTGCGGTTGCCAAGAACGAAGTTTTAAGGGTTCAGGTATCAGTTTCTTCGTCCCAACTTGACTTAATTAGGGCAGAAAGCAAGGTCAAGGTGGCTTGGAAGCAGCTTGAAAGAATAACAGGGCAGTCACTGGAGGAAAGATACACTGTTGGTGCAGGAGATTTCAATCTGGAGAACTTTAACGTGCCTGAAGATCCTCTGAGGAGAGCTTTGGACATGAGACCGGAACTGAAAGGGCTTGATGCGACCAGAAATGCCGCACTCCAGACAGTTAAGGCAGTCAAGGGACAGATGATGCCGCAGGTCAAACTTTCTGCACAGGCCCTTGTCGCTGATGATGAGATATTCCCTTCAGAAGAAGACGAATGGAGAATAGGGATTTCTGCTGAGCTCAGGCTGGTCGATTCGGGCAAAGTACATGGACAGATCGTGGAGGCACAGGCAGTAGCTGAAGAACTATTATATCGAATTGAAGATTTGAAGCGCGAGATTGGGCTTGATGTTTCCAAGGCCAGTGTAAACCTTGATTCAGCTATTCAGATGGTCAAAGTTGCGGAAGATTCCGTAGTCCAGTCCGAGGAGGACTACCGTATGGCTATGAAGCGTTACCAGAATCAGATGGGCACAAACATTGACGTGCTGGATGCCCGCCTTGCCATGACAGATACGAGAAATGCAAGGACAAATGCGGTTGCGGAAGCCAGGACGGCCTATGCTGACCTGCTTTATGCCATGGGTGAATTTTAAGAATACTTTTAAATTTTCACTGCTGAGGGGAGAACAACTATAAATGCCTAAGCCTGAATTACTAAACGCAATACAGCCAAAAAGGAAAAGAAAGATCTTTATTTGTGGTGTCATCGCAGCTGTTGTGCTGGCAGCAGCAGTAGCGGGCTGGCTGATCCTGAAGCCCTCAAATAATCATGCAGGATTTGTCAGCGGCAACGGCCGCATTGAGGCAACCGAGATCAACATCGCGACAAAACTCGGAGGACGAGTGGTTGAGATAATGGCAGACGAAGGGGATTTCGTAAAAAACGGCCAGCTATTATCAAAGATGCAGATCGAGGTGCTTGAGGCACAGCGCAATGAAGCTATAGCGCAGAAGGCTCAAGCTATAGCTGCGGTTGTCGGAGCCGAAGCCCAGGTTGCCGTGCGAAAAAGTGACGTTGCTACGGCAGAGGCTGTTGTCAGACAGCGCAAAAGCGAACTGGACGGAGTTCAGAAACGTTATGTGCGTTCTAAAGCTCTGATGGATGAACATGTAATATCGGTACAGGAATTCGACAATATAACCTCAGAATTTGAGGGCCAAAAGGCTCAGCTTGTTTCTGCCCAGTCCCAGGTCATAGCTGCCAGGGCAGCAGTAAATGCAGCAGAGGCACAGGTCGTTAACGCCAGATCCGGTGTTACTGCCGCGCAGGCAACAGTTGCCCGTATAGAGGCAGATATAGAAGACTGCCATCTGAAGGCTCCGCGTGACGGCCGTATACAATACCGCATCGCTCAGCCTGGAGAAGTGTTGCCTGCAGGAGGAACCGTACTCAGCCTGGTTGATCTCAGTGATGTATATATGACTTTTTTCCTTCCTGATACAGTGGCAGGTCAGGTCGCGCTTGGGAGCGACGTCCGAATAATACTGGATGCAGCACCTGATAAAGTCATCCCTGCTCAGGTCTCCTTTGTTGCGAGTGTCGCACAGTTCACGCCAAAAACGGTGGAGACAGCCAGTGAAAGGCAGAAACTGATGTTCAGAGTCAAGGCAAGAATTTCTCCGGAATTGCTGAAAAAACACTTAACAATGGTGAAAACCGGACTTCCGGGAATAGCGTGGATCAAATTAAATTCCGAGGATGAATGGCCGGCGGATCTGGAGATCAAGGTGAAAGAATGATCCCTGAGATGAAGGCCTCTTCCACTGTTGCGACCCTGACTGATATTTCGCAGAGTTACGGAAAAAAACTTGCGCTGGATAATGTCTCATTAAATATTCCGGCAGGCTGCATGGTTGGACTGATAGGACCTGATGGGGTAGGCAAGTCAACGATGCTGTCGCTTATTTCAGGCGCAAGGGCAATTCAGCGGGGGCAGATAATGGTGCTGGAAGGGGATATGTCCAGCAAACGACATCGTGACGACGTCTGCAACCGTATCGCATACATGCCGCAGGGACTCGGGAAAAATCTTGCTCCGACCTTGTCTGTCGAGGAGAATCTTCAGTTCTTTGGCAGGCTATTTGGTCATGGTGCAGATGAACGCCGCCGCCGCATAGATGAATTGTGTCGAAGCACCGGTCTGAAAGACTTTATGGATCGCCCGGCAGGTAAATTATCCGGTGGAATGAAGCAGAAGCTTGGACTTTGCTGTGCACTGATACATGATCCCGACTTTCTAATTCTGGATGAACCGACTACTGGTGTCGATCCCCTTGCACGTTCGCAGTTCTGGAATCTAATAAACCGTATACGGGGCGACAGCCACGGAATGAGCGTAATCGTTGCAACTGCATATATGGACGAGGCCCAGCGCTTCGACTGGCTAATTGCTATGGATTCCGGGAAGGTCTTGGCAACAGGCACACCTGACGAACTTCTTGAGAGAACTAAATCCCGTTCGCTGGACGAAGCTTTCATTGCCCTGCTTCCCGAGGAAAAACGCAAGGGCTACAGCGAGATTGTCATCCCACCTTTTGTCATGGACGAAAATTCTGAAACTGCCATTGATGCAGTCGGTCTCACGATGCGCTTCGGCAAGTTTGTCGCTGTTGACCACGTAAGTCTGCAGATCACCCGCGGGGAAATATTCGGATTCCTTGGTTCAAACGGTTGCGGCAAAACGACCACTATGAAAATGCTCACCGGATTGCTGCAGCCTTCAGAAGGTCAGGCCTCTCTTTTTGGACACAAAGTCAGCGCGAAAAACATTGATACTCGGCGCCGCGTAGGCTACATGTCCCAGCTCTTTTCCCTCTATACGGAACTATCTGTTCGCCAGAATCTCATCCTGCATGCACGACTTTTTAAAGTACAGGAAGAGAAGATTCCCGACCGGGTCGATGAAATGGTACAACGCTTCGGACTGGGAGAAGTTCTCGATGCAATGCCGGATAATCTGCCGCTGGGGATTCGCCAGCGTCTTTCACTTGCTGTGGCAATGGTGCATAAACCCGAACTGCTCATTCTTGACGAACCCACCTCAGGAGTCGATCCGATCGCACGCGACACTATGTGGCAATTAATGATAGATCTTTCACGAAACGACCATGTCACGATATTTGTCTCCACACATTTTATGAATGAAGCAGAACGATGTGACCGGATCTCCCTTATGCACTCGGGAAAGGTCCTTGTCACCGACATACCGGCTGACCTCGTCCGGAAGAGAAGTGCTGCAACCCTGGAAGAGGCTTTTATCAGTTACCTGAAAGAAGCTACTTCAGATGACGAGGCCGTTCTATCTGCCTCTGTCACAAAAAGTGAACGGGCAAAAAATCCTGATCATAATGACAGCGCCCTAGGCTATAATAAATGGTTCAACTGGAAGCGTGCCTGGAGTTACTGTCTGCGCGAATCACTTGAAATAATGCGTGATCCTGTACGTGGAGTAATGGCGCTGTTTGGAACTATTATCCTCATGTTTGTCATCGGATACGGCATAAGCCTGGATGTAGAGAACTTAACGTACGCGGTGCTTGATCGTGACCAGACGGTGCTTAGCCAGAATTATGCACTGAACCTTTCAGGGTCACGATACTTCATAGAGTTTCCCGTAATCGCAAATTACGAGGAACTGGAACGGCGCATGAGATCTGGAGAACTCAATATGGCCATTGAAATACCGCCGAATTTTTCCCGCGATGTAAAGCATGGAAAAAATGTACAGATAGGAGCCTGGGTGGATGGAGCTATGCCGATGCGTGCAGAGACGGTAGGAGGATATGTACAGGGAATGCACCAGAATTGGCTGGAAGAGGCGGCAATGAGACAGCCCCTGCAGATAGCAGGAGGGAATTCAGCAGTGATTGAAACCAGGTTTCGCTACAATCCTGAAGTGGAGAGCCTTCCGTCAATGATACCGGCTGTCATTCCAATGCTGCTCCTTATGATCCCTGCAATGCTCACAGCACTGTCTGTCGTAAGAGAGAAAGAAATGGGATCAATTCTTAACCTTTATGTGACACCTGTAAGCCGCGCCGAATTCCTTATAGGAAAACAGTTGCCGTATATAGCCATAGCAATGCTTAACTTCGTAATGATGACTCTTCTCGCTGTAACCGTATTTAACGTGCCGATAAAGGGCAGTCTGACGACGTTGACAATAGGAACGCTGTTCTTCGTCATATTTTCCACAGGCATTGGCCTCTTTTCTTCAACTTTAACGAAGAGCCAGATCGCAGCTATGTTCATGTCAATAATTATTACCATGATCCCGGCTGTCCAGTATGCAGGAATGATAAACCCTGTCTCCTCTCTTGACGGGATAGGATTTTATATCGGACACATCTATCCGGCTACCTACTACATTAACATATGCAGGGGAGTGTTCAATAAGGCTCTGGGCTTTTCCAGCCTGTATCCGTATTTGTTGTTTATCTTGCTCTCTGTGCCGGTTGTAATGACACTTTCAATACTGCTTCTTAAGAAACAGGAGTCCTGAAAATGCCGAGCCTAAAACATATTTATCGTCTGGGAATTAAAGAACTTTGGAGCCTCGTGCGTGACCCAATGATGCTGTTTCTGATCATTTACATGTTTACCGGTCAGGTATACATCGCTGCGACTGTGATGCCTGAGACACTGCACAATGTCTCCATTGCCTTTGTCGATGAGGATGATTCTGTGCTCTCAAACCGCATCATTTCCGCCTTCTATCCTCCGCAATTTAAATCTCCGATGTTGATCTCCCTTTCAGCGGTGGATCCTGGCCTGGATGAGGGAGAATACACATTTGTATTGGATATCCCTCCAGACTTCCAGAACGACTTGATTGCAGAAAAATCACCGGCAATTCAGCTTAACGTGGATGCAACACGTATGACTCAGGCATTTACAGGCAGCGGTTATATCCAGCAGGTAGTCTTCGGGGAGGTCAGTGAGTTTGTTCAGGGCTACAGAATAAACACGGAGCCACAGGTTAGCCTTGCACTTCGCATGCGCTACAACCCTAATCTTGAACAGTCCTGGTTCGGGGCATTGTCAGAAATTATCAATGGCCTCACCATGCTCTCGATCATACTTGCCGGAGCAGCCCTTATCCGTGAACGTGAACACGGCACAATTGAACATCTGCTCGTAATGCCTGTTACTCCAATAGAAATAATGCTGTCCAAGATTTGGTCCATGGGTCTGGTCGTTATTATCAGCGCAGGAATATCGCTGACAGTAGTTGTACAGGGTTTTTTAAATGTCCCTGTACAAGGTTCTGTTTTGCTCTTCCTCTGTGCTGCAGCGCTGTGTGTTGTAGCCACGACTTCAATAGGGATCTTTATGGCCACTGTGGCGCGTTCAATGCCCCAGTTCGGAATGCTTTCACTGTTGGTACTGCTGCCGTTGCAGCTGCTTTCAGGAGGACTTACCCCTCGGGAGAGCATGCCGGAGTTTGTTCAGAAAATTATGTTGGCCGCGCCAAGCACACACTTCGTTGCTGCCGGGCAGGGGATCCTTTTCAGGGGTGCCGGTATTGAGGATGTATGGATAAATTTTCTTGCTATGGCGGTGATAGCGGCTGTATTCTTCATGATCGCGCTGAATAGATTCCGTAAAACCATCAGCCTTATGGCTTAGCAGATCCTTCTGTCTCTGATATCCAACAATAAAACATTAAACAGCAGTCCTGTAGGATTTGGGCAGATACATGGGTATGTTCCATAATTAAAGTCGAAGATTTGTCAGTCACACCAACAACATTTAAAGCTTAGAACTTTAAACTCAATCATGCCGCTTATCTTTATATCTGACAAATAATATCCCGGACCCTTGGATGATATCCAGGTCCGGGATTTTTGACGCTTACTATGCCAATACGACTTAGCTCGACCCCCTCCGCATTGCGCCATCATCATCTCTGATCTGCCCCAATTGCCAGCTATAGGTAGAAGAGCTGATTGCGGTCGTTATACAGAGTCTTATATCCAAAATAGAGGGAGCCGAAGACCGAAAGGCAGACTACGGCGCAGATGGCTATCATGATCGAGATCTGATAAAGGATAGCCGTGGTCGGAAGAGTTCCGGACAGTATCTGGCCGGTCATCATTCCGGGCAGTGAGACTATGCCCATTCCGAGCATTGAATTCAGGGTGGGAAGCATTGCTGTCTCAA
Organism: Synergistaceae bacterium UBA6101; assembly: GCA_002428495.1. Taxonomy (GTDB): domain Bacteria; phylum Synergistota; class Synergistia; order Synergistales; family Synergistaceae; genus Caenicola. The sequence continues at coordinate 23,379 of DIWR01000026.1, read as the reverse complement.
GTGCCTGGTTTACCATGGGGAGCAGTATCTTCTGCGGAGTTACTCCCAGGTTTAGAAGGCTTTCCATCTGCTGGCGCTTTTCGCTGAGTGATTCGCAGAACGTCTTTGTGGCAAGATTAACTCCGGTCATGGCATTGCCGATTATCATACCGCTCAGAGGGATGACATACTGCGGATTAAATATGCTTTGCCCCACGACAGCAGTCACGAAGAAAATGACTATGCCCAGACCTGAAAATGTAAGAGAAAGAGCTGTCGCGATCTTGAATCCGGTGTTCATGCATTTGTTTTTTGAAAGTACCCTGTGGATCGCAAAAAGTATCATGCTCGTCAGGTACATAAGTATAAATATCGGATGAGGATTCTCGAAAATGTATGTGAGGATAAAGCCAGCCAGGGTCAGTTGGAGAGTCAGCCTCACGCTTGCAACGAAGAGGAGTTTGGTCTGGTTTATCTTTGCTTTTTTCATTACAGCAAGCACTACGAGGAGAAGGATATATACGAGGCTGAACTGGACAAGGCTTATTGCAGCGATTTCACGCATTATGGCCTGCTCCTTTCGAGTGCGATGATATTGTCGCCGTATTTTTCGGCAAGTGGAAGATAGTGGCTTACCACGATCGTTGTCATCTCATTATCAGTGGAAAAATCTTTAATGTTTTTCATCATTGCATCCGAAGAGATGTTGTCCAGGGCTGATGTGGGTTCGTCAAGCATCAGGACTTCGGGCATGAACGAAAGGAATATTGCTATGTAAACCCTTTGGCGTTCTCCGCCTGACATAGTCTCACATCTGGTCTCAAGGGGGAAATCTGCGCAGCATATCTTAAGGAATTTCTTCATCTCATCTTTTGCAGGTGCATCGTGATCCCTGTATTCGTAATATTTTTTGAAGTTTTCTTCGATCGTGCCGGTGAAGAGGAAAACTGACTGTCCGACCAGAAGGATCTCTCTTCTCAGTTTGATCGTGTCGATATTTTCAATATTATTATCGTTGTAGAGGATCTCTCCGCTGTCAGGGGAAATAGTGCCGTTCATTAGCTTGAGCAGCGTGCTTTTGCCGCAGCCGCTCGGTCCATGTATGAATGTGGTTTTCCCCTTTGCGATTTTTACATCCGGGTACTTTATCATCGACTGAAAAACAACTTGACTGGCAGAAATGATATCCACGTGCTCACTCCTATATAAAAAGGAAGTTAAGTATCTTTCCTCTCTATTTCTCTTAAAACGATTTTTTCCAGAGTCCTGAGAAAACGAATATCGTCCTCTGCAGCCCTTTTCTTGGGACCCTTTGTCCTTCCGCCGTTTCTGCGGAATTTGGCCTTCATTTCTCTCTCTTCGAGCATGAAGGTCATTCTCTCCGCTTCGTATTCTATACCTGCCGGGCTCAGAGCGGAGGCTTTTTTTGAGAGTACGATGGCAGCAAGTCCCCAGTCCTGTGTAACTATAATGTCGCCGCAGCCCGTGATGTTGATTATCTTGAGATCTGCTTCCTGGGATCCGCTTTCAACGGTTATGTGTTGGGAAGAAATAATGTTGTGGTTGAAGCTGGCAACAGTTATTATCGGTATGCCGTATTTTGCGCCGATCTCTACCGTATGTTTCAGGACCGACTTGGGACATGCGTCCGCATCCACTATTATCCTCAGTTTATATTCCCCCGAATAAAGCAAAATAAACAATATTGCCAGATCATTATTTAGCATCTTTGTGCTGTTATTACTAGTATAATGATTATAATTTATGGTCTCTTAAAATCATAATAAAATGTACATTTCAGTTGTTGATTTTTAATTATCCAGGGGGATGCCGATGGACCGATCTCTACGGGACCAAAAACGGAGTTGTTTTGCAGAGGCTTTTTTCATCCTCTATTTCTGTGTTCAAATACTGTTTTTTTCAGGAGTCGGCACATGTACAGCGCAGACGCTCCCGCCTCTGCCTGAAGCTGAATCGATGATCGGAGACGGTCCGGAAGTTCTTGCTGCCATTGCTGCTATGGGTCGCGACGAACAGATGATGGAGCTTGAGCGTCAGCGTATGGGAGCTAAATATTTTTTCAGCGCCACTTTCGGATACAGCGATGAACCCCTTTTTGAAACAAGCGAAGAATCCGCCTCCTACAGTAAATTAGGTGTTGGTGCAGGCCTCGCTTTTCCAATCTTTGGCACCTGGAACAAACAGAAGATAAGCGCACTGGAATCTGAGATAAGATCGATCGAATCCGAGTACAGGCCAAGGATATTAAAACTCCACAACCTCGCAGCACTTCGAAAGGCCTATATTACTTTATGGTCGGAATGTGAAAAAATTGCGATTGCAGAAAGGTTCCTCAAAACTGAAGAAAACACATCGAAGATACTGATTGAAAGAGAAAAAAAAGGACTTCTGCTCCCCGCGGACAAAATAGAGTTTTTGACTGCTTATGATATGGCAAGAAGGGATATTGCTGTGTCAAACATGAGGAAGACCCAAGCCCTGCAGATAATCAGACTTGCAACAGGGCAATTATGGGAGATGCCTCAGAAAATGGAAATACCTACTCTGCCTGCTTTTAACGGCCTGGAAGCGGACATTGAAAAACACCCGGAGATTTCGATGAGAAAAGAGACACTGAAAAAATATGAAGATCTCATGCGTGAAAAAAGAAGCGTTGACAGGGAAGGATCATTTACTGTCGGTGCGACTGCTGCTAAGGATTTTCCCGGAGAGATAGGAAGCGGGGTCTATGCTTCCGTAACGATAAACGAACCTCTTGGAACAGTGTTCTCCAAAGAAGATAAAATAAAAAAAGCTGCAGAGCATGACCTGAAAAGAGCAAAGCGTGAAGAACTTTTCATGAGGATCAAAGTACAGGGAGAAGCAGAAGAGGCAGCAGCCCTCGCTTCTTATGCAGTTGCTAATATAAAAGCACAGGAATCCAGGCTGGCTGCACTTACAGAGGCTGTGAGGGAGAGGATCATGAGGCATGCCTCAATTTCCGGTGATACATTTGAGCAGCTGCAAAAGAGCAGGTACCAGTATTACCGTGGAGTAATGGATCTCCTTGATTCCGAGATGATATTTATGCAGACAGGTGCAGATCTCCTTGGTTACGCATATCCCGATGGGCCATTATCTGAGCCGTCAGAGCGCATACGCCCGATAGCAGATAACCCTCTCAGGTTAAGAATGCTTGATCCCGACTGGCTTGTATCCAAAATAAACGTACCCGGCGGCAATACCCGCATACTGACAACAGATACGCCTGTTGCCAATGGATATACGACAGCAGTGTCTTCCGCAGCAGCCGGAATTTCTCACACAGAGCTCCCAGTTGAGCCCACTAAGGCTGTTTCAACAGTTAGTCAGCCAAAAGAAGAAAAAGAGGGATCGATAAAAACCGATGTCTTAATGCCGAAATCGGTATATGTGTGGGATGCTTCGCCTTTTCTTGCTCCCGAGACCAGGATCTCTTCACTTGAGAAATTGAAAGCAAAAGGTTTTGATCATTTCCTGGTCTCTTTCACAGCGGAGCAGATAAAAAAATTTGATGATTATTACAACAGGATGGAGCTTGAAGACCTTCTTTCAACTTCTAAAAGCATGGGGATAAGGGCGGATCTGCTTCTCGGAGAGTCAACATGGCTGTATCCCGAAGAACGAAAAGACCTCATCAGGATTATTGAAAGGATGAAAAAGTTCAAATTCAGCGGCATACATCTTGATATTGAGCCTGATTCGCTGCCCGGGGCAGAAGGAAAAAGGAAAGATCTCCTTGGCCTTTTAATAGAGACTGTCAAAGAGGTAAAAAATACAACGGATCTTAAATTGTCTGTCTCAGTACACCCAAGGTATCTTGAAGGGAGTCTTGGGGCAATTTTGTCAAAAGGATTTGCGGGACTGGGGCTTGAATACCTTGCTGTAATGATATATACGACAAATCAGGATACAGCGATAAAACGAATGAGGTATATCATGCTGATGCATCCCTCTTTGAACTTCCGTCTTGCCCAGAGCATTGAGAGGGTCCTTCCTCCTGAAGAGAGCTATTTTTCATCAGGGATGGATGTTTACAAAGAGAGCATGAAAAGTATATCGCGCGCGTTATCAGGCATCGGAAGGTTCAATGGCATGACAATACAATCTTGGGAAGATTACGGGGGTATGCAGCAGTGAAGGTATCTTTTTCGCAGACCCAAAATAGGGATCCAGAAATCAGATCGGGAGTGAAAATACCCTACGCACCGGGCAAAAGGAGAATATCAAAGCTTCTTTGGTGGATGATAATGGCCTTTGTGTTCACTCCTTTTGTTGTGCTTCTATGGTATGTTTTTGTTGGATGGTTTTTCAGTTCATCACCCGGGATCATTTCAATGAACAGTTTTGCAGTAAGGGCTCCTGAGAAAGTATACGTTGCGGATATACCGGTGAAGAAAGGTTCAGATGTTGCACCCGGTGCTGTTGCAGCCAGACTTGTCCGGCAGCCCTCACCGGAAGTCCTGAACCAGATAGCTCTTATGAAAGCAGAAAGAGATTCAATAAAAGCAGGGTTGATGACGATGTCAAAAAATCCTGACCGATCATTAACGCTCATAGACCAAAATATCGATTTTTTCAAAAAAGAAGCAGAGACAATGAAAAATTTAATGGAACAGGGAGCAGCTACCAGAGCTGAATTTGCAACTGCTGAGTCGCGCCTTCGTTCCGCAATGTCTGAACGTGATGCAGTCCTTTCAAATAAAATTGACGACACGCCTGAAAAGGCGATGAGTCAAAGGATTAAATATTTTGACATGAGCATCAAATATTTTGAAGAGCTTGATGGGTCATCCTTTGACTTGCTTTTCAAGGTTGCCGGGAGAGTCCAGTCAATAGTAGCTTCTCCTGGACAGGCATTGAATCCGGGAGACGAGATCCTATGGGTAGCAGACCCGAAATCGGCCATCATAGTAGTCTACGTTGAACCCCAAAATTTCAAAAAGATAAAGCTTGGGACAGAAGTGAATGTGTTGTTGCCGAGCAGATCGAGGACAATAAAAGCAATTCTGGAAGATATGCCAACTATGTCTCAAAACACACCGGGAGGTCTGACTAACCGAATATCAGAGCCTCCCCGCAGCGTTAAGGTATACCTGACTCCGAAAGAACCACTGTTAAAGGAAGAACTTGTTGACGGACTTCCCGTAAAGATCAAGTGGGGAATAAGATCTTTTTTCTAGGAGGAATTGACTGATGGAAGAATTTAACATATACAGGATCCTTCTTGGAGACAGCCCGACACATCACTCATATCAAAGAGTCGAAGATTTTTGCTCTGCGGCAGAACTTCTGGATAAAAAAAGACTGCCTGGCATAGTTATTATTGATGGTTTGAAAGGGAAAAGAGCTTCAGAAGGGTTGAGGGTATTGTCGGAAATTGTGGAACTCCGAAGGTCCTCAGGATTTTGCTATGCTCCCATTTATCTTTCTCAGACCATGCCACGAATTGACATGCTTGCAGATGGAGTAACATCAGATATTGAAGACAGGCTCACGGATGCCTGTGCAATACTTGAAAAGGGGATCAGAATAAAATCAGATGACCTTACAGACAACCATAATCTAAGAGTGCTTACTTACATGTACGTCAGAGGAGAAGGATTTGTTCTTTCTCCCGTATGTGCGCCCTTCTCACCGTGGGTCTACTCTTATCCCGAAGCTGCGTTGCTTCTGGACAGTTTAGATTTGTCATCAAAAATTCTGAACCCTGAGGATTACAATGGTTTAGAGAGGCTAAGATCATTTAAGTTTGACAAGGAAATGGTAATGGCGCTTAAAATCGTCTGTTTTCTCGAAGAAAACGGTTACCTTAAGAAGGGCTCACTTTCAGACAGGATAAGAAAATGCCCTAAATGTAAGACAGGACATTTAAATTATGTTGATCTGTGTCCAAGCTGCGGAAGCATTGATTTTGAGAAAAAAAATATGATCCATTGTTTTGTATGCGGACACGTTGCACCTGATGACGATTTCAAAAAAAACATGTCATTTGTATGTCCGAAATGCGGCAGTGTGCTTAGGCACCTGGGAAGCGACTATGATCATCCCTTGGAGTCTCATCAATGCAATGACTGCGGAACAAAATTTATTGAGCCGGACGTTAAGGCCGATTGCCTGTTCTGCAAAACCAGGACGTCCCCGGAGGATCTGGTCGTCATAAATGTATATGGCTACGAGCTTACAGAGAAAGGCACTGCAGCCGCCCGTACAGGGAAAATGCAAATGGAAATCCAGCTGTTCGATGGTCAAAACAACCTGATTTTGGCTTATTTTTGCAAAATAGTTGAGTGGTTGCGGGAGTATAGGGATAGGTACCCTGATGAAGTTTTTTCTCTTCTGGGGATCAGATTCGCGAATCTCTATGAGACGCAGAATATTTTTGGAGAAGAATTCTACGAGAAATTGATGGATGAACTTATATCACGAATAAGGGCTATGGTAAGAACTACCGACCTAACTACAAGCTCGGCCCCGGATACCTTTTGGGTACTTCTCCCAAGGACACCGTTAAATAAATCAACGATAATCGCTCAGCGCATTGAAGCGCTGAATGATCTTATACAAACAAAAACGGAAAACAAAATACGGATAAAAGCACAATGTTTTGACATTCCGGCTACAGAAAGAGAAGTCTCTGTCGAGAATTATCTTAGTGATTTTTCCGAGGCCCTCTGAGAAACGCAGAGGCTGAATCATGGAAGTATATGCCGATTCCTTTATAGCTCAGTATTTGGCCCCATTTATCGATAACGGCCCATGGTCATTTTTGCTAAAATTTATGCCTTTTGTGCTTTTCTTTGAATTGCCGCTTTCTCTTTTGGTTTTGATGGGGGTCATCAAATACTCTTTACTAAGGATGTTTGAGGGAGAGAGAAGGCCGTATTTCCCCCCCGTTTCCTGTATTATCACTTGCTACAGCGAAGGGCGTGATATACAACAGACCATTAGATCACTAACGGATCAGATATATCCGGGGAAAATTGAGATACTGGCTATGATAGACGGTGCGGCCCAAAATGGGCACACTTACGAAGCTGCAATGGAAATGTCCGATTACGTATCAGGTTCAGAAAAAAGAAAGCTTCTTGTTGTCCCCAAATGGCAAAGAGGCGGCAGGGTCTCCAGCCTGAACACCGGGCTAAATTTTGCGACCGGAGAAATAGTAATGGCGCTAGACGGGGATACTTCGTTCGACAACAATATGGTCGAGAGGGTCACAAGACATTTTGAGGACCCTGAGGTAAGCGCAGTCTCAGGCTGCCTGCGCGTCAGAAATGCCGATGAGTCTCTTGCGGCATCTCTTCAGGCTGTTGAATACTTTGTTTCGATACAGTCCTCAAAAACCGGGTTAAGTTCTTTTAATGTCGTCAATAACATATCCGGAGCCTTCGGTGTTTTCAGAAAAAGTGTCCTTGAGCTTGTTGGTGGTTGGGATGCCGGAACAGCAGAAGATCTGGATATGACCTTGCGTATAAAAAATTATTTTGGCCGGTACAAAAAAAAATTCAGGATAATTTTTGACCCTGAAGCAATAGGGCATACGGACGTACCCGCTACTTTCAAAGGTTTTTTTAAACAGCGTATAAGGTGGGACGGAGACCTGTCCTTTTTATATTTTAGGAAGCACAGACCGTCTTTTAAACCCCAGCTTCTGGGTTGGCCTAACTTCCTTATGATAATTTTTAACGGGCTTTTTTCGCAGATTGTTATACCTTTTTTGATTTTTGTCTATACGATCTGGCTGTTTGTGAATTTTCCAATTGAATATTCGATAGCTATGCTTTTTATAGTCTATATATTTTATTTCGTATTATTGCTTTTTATGTACCTGATTTTTGTTGCATGTCTTTCAGAAAGGCCTCAGGAAGACTTGTCAAGGCTCTGTTTCCTGCCTGTCATGCCTCTGTTTGCCTTTGCCGCAAGGATGAATAGTTTGATAGCAACGGTCTGGGAACTTACCGGACGGGGACATAGGGACACTGCAATGGCTCCATGGTGGGTTACTAAAAAGAGCAAATTCTGACCTTAAAACCTACATTCCCGGTTATTTTAGCAAGAAGGAATATAAGAACAACGACATCATCGGGCGGATGAACTTTCCGCCCTTTTTCAGCGCGTAAGCAGAGCCTATGTAGTTTCCAATAATGTTGCATATCCCGGCAGGGATAGCTATCTGGTAATAGACTGTTCCTGCCAGCGCGAAAGTTAAAAGCGAGGCGTAATTTGAGGCCAGGTTGACTATCTTTGCGTTGCCGGTATCTATAAACTGAGAATAATTTTTTAGTGTGTTGCGCTACTTGTTAAGGCAGTCGCATATTTCGGTGTTCACGTTGTTTCCGGGTTCAACCATGAAGCTTTTGATCCTGATCTTCCCTTGTCTGTGAAGGGCGAGGGCCAGGGAGATTATGGTCGAGCTGCTGACGCCTATCCTTTTCGATATCTCTTCGGGGTCGAGCTCTCCGTTTTCTTCTGCCTCACTGATAACTTCTTCACCCAGAAATGATATCCACTGGTCAAAAAGGGCGTGCATCTCAGGCGTATTCGAACAAGCTGTCTGATTAAGTGTAATTACTGATTCGAAAATACGGGCGGAAACCAGCTCAAGCGAATGTACCAGCATCTTCATGTCCTGTTGTTCCGGTGTTTTGGGATCTATATTCATAAAAATCACTCCTGTTTCTATGTTTTTCCAAGCCCACTGATTATATAATAGCTGGGAATAATATCAACCCGGATTTCCCCCGTAAAGGATGTGTTGACATGTCTGCCCGTAATATCCACAGCAAAGTGCTTGGAGTGCTTTCTGATACCCATGGAAGTTTCCCTGCCTGGGAATCAGCGCTCTCACTATTAAAAAATGCAGATGCGATACTGCATGCCGGAGATGTCCTTTATCACGGTCCACGAAATGACATCCCGGGAGGCTACACCCCCGCGGATCTTGCTGAGGCGATCAACAGCTATAAAGGAACGATACTTATAGCAAGGGGAAACTGTGATGCGGATGTAGACCAGGTGGTTCTGCATCCTCTGCTTGCCCCTTATGTATCGATATGGTGGAACGGAAAAAAAATATTAATGATGCATGGCGACAATTTCCCGCTTTTCAGGCAGATGGCTCTTGATTCCAAAGCAGATCTTGCCATCTCAGGACATACGCACATAGCATCTGTTGTGAGGGAGAAAGGTACGATCTTCCTGAACCCAGGATCGACAACCATACCGAAGGGCAAGGATCCGGCCAGTGTCGCTGATGTTGATGAAAAGGAAATAAGGATCATGACACTGGAAGGGAGAATTTTGCATAGTGAAAAATGGTGAAGCATACTATGGCCGGCTCTTCAGGAGGCGAAGGTTTTGGCCTCAGATATTCTGGCTCATTGTTTTGTCTGTGGGGTGTGCCTTTAGCTGTATATTTGATTCGACCCCGCTTTTCATTGCCTCGACATTGGCTGCTTTTTTAGGTCTTACTGAGAGCAGCAGATGGTCTCATAAAACCAACCTTCTGGTATGTGCTTCAGCGGCTGTCATAGGATCTGTGTGCGGAGTTTTCTCCTGGTTCGATACAGCTTCGATCTTCCTTCTTCTGGTGTCGGTCGGTGGATTCATGCTCTATTACAGGGACACCGGCAAAAAATTCATGGCTGCCGTGGAAAAATTTACATCGGAAATTTCGAAAGAAAAAGACATGGCAGCCCTGGTATCTGCAGCTGCTGATAAAATCAGGGAGATGACTTCAGGAGACGAGGTTTTTATAACAGTCGCAGACAGGTCGGGCGGTATGTATATGCCGGGCAGAACAGGAAGGCCGGGTTCCTCGATACCGAGGAACGGAGGCGCAGCATGGAAGGTTTTCGCCTCAGGGAGAGCATATCTTGCCCAAAGGATCGAGAGTGCAAAGGACCTTCCTTTTTACAGGGATGCCAGGTCACTGATGTCTGCTCCGCTTTTTGCTGAAGGAGAAAAAATTGGTGTGCTTCAAATAGAATCCAACGTTGCCGACGCATTTTCGGAGGAGGATCTCCAAAAACTTGAATTGATAGCTTTTGTACTTTCACATCCTTTGTATGTAAAATTGTCTCCTGAGGGTGGGGAAAAAGAGGAGGCTAAAAGCGACCTATGATCTTGATAGATATGCATGTCCACAGCAACTATTCTGACGGGACGCTAAGCGTAGAGTCAATAGCCAAAGCTGCGAAGAAACGGCATCTGGCCTTTGTGAGTCTCACTGACCACGACACAACAGAGGGCCTTGCCCCTTTCATGTCTGCGTGCAAAGAATATGGGGTGGAAGGACTTACTGGCATAGAACTTTCCGCGGATTCAGACTATACCCTTCACATTCTGGGCTTCCGGATAGACATATCTAATGGGGCTCTCCAGAAGAGGCTTAATGAAATAAGAGACCACAGGAATGCCAGAAACCACAGGATATGTAAAAAATTGCAGGAACTGGGTTTTGATGTAAGAATAGAAGATGTTTCCGTCCTCTCAAGGGGGCAGGTCGTTGCAAGGCCTCACATAGCGAGGTTGATGATGCAGAAGGGATATGTTTCAAGCATAGGGGAAGCTTTTACAAAATATATAGGCTTTGGAGGAAGCGCACATGTGCCAAGGGCAAGACTCGCCGCAGAGGAATGCATTTCCCTCATCACTGATGCAGGTGGGCTCGCAGTACTTGCACATCCGGCCCAGAGTTATCTTGAAGATGAAAAAATGGATAGGCTTCTGCGCCATCTTAAAGACAATGGCCTTTGGGGCATCGAAGCGCTCTATTCCGGACACAGCCCTGAACAGACATACAATTATCTTAAACTGGCCGATAAATTCGATCTTTATCCGACTGCCGGATCAGATTTCCATGGTTCAAACAGTCATGGTGTTGATCTTGGCGTTGCAGTCAGCGAAGATTTTCTTCCCTGGGCCAGGCTTGGGGTTAAAATATAGATGCAGAAAATGGTTTTAATAAAAGTGATATTGAAGTATGTCCATGGAATATTTAAATAACAGAAAATTGACCTAAGGAGGCATATTATTATGAAAATTATGGATTTCCGCAGTGACACAGTAACGAAGCCCTCGGAAGAAATGCGCAGGATCATGGCAAACGCAGAGGTAGGGGACGATATATACGGAGATGATCCATCGTCAAACGCTTTGTCAAAATATGCAGCTGAGCTGACAGGCAAAGATGCAGCGATCTATACATGTTCAGGGACGATGGGAAACCTCCTTGCATTTCTCTCCGCAGGACGTCACGGAGAAAGTCTCCTTGCAGGCAAGCGCTCCCATATCTGGAATGCCGAGGTCGGAGGTTTTTCTGCAGTTGCAGGACTTTGTCCATATCCCCTGAATGACGATGAAGGCATACCAAAAGTTGAAGACATTGCGCCTGCAAACAGGGCGGACAATAACATCCATCACCCGGACACGACTATCCTCTGTCTGGAAAATACTCATAACTACACGGGGGGTATAGCTGTTTCCCCGAAACGATTTGCAGAAGTTGCCAGAGAAGGACACAGGTTAGGGTTCCATGTACATCTTGACGGAGCCAGGATATTCAACGCGTCTGTCTGTTACGGAGTCGGCGTGACCGAGTTTACAAAAGAAGTGGATTCAGTCCAGTTTTGCCTTTCAAAAGGCCTTGGTGCCCCGATGGGCTCTATGCTCTGCGGATCACACGAATTCATAGAAAGAGCAAAGAAAGCCAGAAAGCGTATCGGCGGTGCACAGCGCCAGGTAGGGATAGCAGCTGCAGCAGGCCTTTTTGCTCTCAAGAACAACATCCCCAGGCTTTCTGAAGACCATGACAATGCAAAACTTCTATGCGAGCTTCTGATAAAGGGAGGAATACATGTAGAGGAAGTTCCGAATATGACGAACATGGTATTTTTCCCAATGCTGAAGAACTATCCTACAGATGAATATTTTGTCAGCGCCTGTAAAGAACGCGGTCTGCTTCTAAACGCTCTTTCTCCGAGAAGGATACGCCTTGTTACACATCTTGATGTAAACAGGGAAGATGTTGAAAGGGCGGCCGACATAATACTTGAGGTGATCTCTCAGTGACCGAATTCCTTTCCCGCGGAGAAGCCGAGTCCATGTCGAAATGGATGCTGGAAGAGGCTCTGCGCGGAGGGGCATCCGGAGCCGATGTGCTCTATTCAGAGGGAGCAGGCTCCGGCCTCTCCCTCAAGGACGGAGAGATCGAAGAGTGCGTGACGGGCTTTACCGCAGGCATTGGAGTCAGGACGATAATGTCTGACGGCAGGCAGGGCATATCCTATGGAAACAGGTTTGACAAGTTTTCCCTCCGTGAATTGGTGGAATGGAGCCTTTTCAACTGCAGGAATTCTGAGCCCGAAGAAGGCATTATGCTTTATGAGGGTAAGTTGGTTCCCGATCCTTCGCTTGATCTCGAAGATCCGGAGATAACAGCAATTACTCCTAAGAAGAGGATGGAATTATGCCGGGTCATGACAGAGAGCGCAATGGCTGCAGACTGCAGCATCCTTTCTGTAAGGAGTGCATCATGGCATGACGGATGGGGATCGTCGTTCTACTGTACAAGCACCGGACTTGAGGGCTGGGAGCGAGGAAGCAGCGCAAGCTGTGGAGTGACGGTCATCGCAGGTGACGGAATAAATACTGAGATGGGCGGTCATGGTGAAGAATCAAGAAGACTTGACGAGCTCGACATAAGGAAGATCGCCCTGAAAGCTGTGGAGAAGACAGTATCGGCTCTGGGGGGTACACCGATGAAGACGGGACCTTACACGATAGTGATAGAACCCGAAACCGCCGCATCGCTGGTAGATGTCATAGGCGACCTCTTCTGTGCCCCTGAGATACATAAGGGAAGGTCCCTGATGGCTGAACGCCTGAATTTAAAGGTGGCATCCTCCTGTGTGACTCTTGTCGATGACGGAAGGATCCCCTGGAAAGCAGGTACAGGTTCATGGGATGCTGAAGGAGTTCCGACAGGCAGGACATTGCTAATCAAAGAGGGTATTGCCTGCTCTTACCTGTATAATCTTCAGTATGCATGGAAGGACGGAGTTGCCTCTACAGGAAACGCATGCAGGGGAATGTCTTCCCTTCCGGATGTCGGCACGTCAAACCTCCTGCTTCAAGCCGGAAGTGAAACGCCGGGATCCCTGATATCAGGCGTAAGCTCCGGTCTTTACCTGACAGAATTGATGGGACTTCATACAATAGATCCGATCAGCGGTGATTTCTCGGTAGGAGCAAAGGGGCAGCTTATAGAGAACGGTGTGATCACGAGACCTGTGAGCGGCGTCACGATAGCGTCGAACCTGATGGACTTTTTAAATAATATAGTCGCAGTGGGTACCGACCTGACCTTCTTCGGGGCGACTGCGGCACCGACATTGGTGGTGGAGAACATTGTTGTTGCAGGTGAATAAAAAATTATCAAGAATATTATCCTTTGCTTTGCTTCTTGTAGTAATTATGGCCGCATCTGCATATGCAGAGACCCTTTCCCTATGGTACGGTGATATCAAAAAAGGTGACATATCCGCCAGGACCAACTCCCTTAAGGGCAAGGACGTTGCAGTTGAAGAAGTAATATCGGCACTTGGACTTTCAAGGACCGGCAACCTTCAGGGCATAGTGGTAGTCATCGACGGCAAAAAAATGGAATTCTGGAATAATTCAAGTGTGGTAAGGGTAGACGGTGCTATTATAAGTCTTCCTGACCCAATCGCAGTAGAAGACGGACACTGGTGGGCAGACTCAAAAGCCATGATCACAATACTTGATCAGTTTTATGCCAAGATAGGCAAAAATCCAGGTATGAAATGGACAGAATCCGGAGAGGAACCTACCCAGTCAGAGCAGTTAAAGAAAGAAGAACCCAAGAAAGAACCTCAGAAAGAAACCGCTGCTGAGCTGAAAAAACCCGAAAAAAAGTTAACGGTCGAGCCAGAAAATCCTATGCTTGAAGAAGAGAAAAAAGAAGGAGCAACGCCGGCAGTACCTCTAAAGGTGACTTACGGCAGCAAAAGACCTGTCGTAGTGCTTGACGCAGGGCATGGCGGGCATGACCCGGGTGCCGTTGCAAACGGCATAAGGGAAAAGGACATAAATCTCAGGGCTGCCCTCCGGCTTGGAGAGATGCTCCAGGCTTACGGCATAGACGTTCGCTATACAAGAAAGACGGATGTATATCTGAAGCTTGCAGAGAGAACTGCCTTTGCAAACGACAATAAAGCAAATGTTTTTGTGAGTATCCACTGCAATGCAATGCCCAAAGGGAAGGCCGCTGCAGGGCTTGAGTTTTACATAATGGCTCCACCGTCAGACAAAGACGCAATGCAGCTGGCTATATATGAAAACAAGGAAATAAGCGGAGGGGCGGAGACACCGCAGGACGTCCAGCGCGCAGACCAGAAAACCAGACTGCTGCTCAAAATACTTGGAGACATGCAGCAGAATGACAAGATAAATGAGAGCACTAGCCTTACAGAGGTGCTCCACAGTTCTGCCAATTCATCAGGGCTTCCGATGCGTAAGGTGAGACAGGCGCCTTTCTATGTTCTACGAGGTGCGGGAATGCCATCGGTATTGATCGAAATGGGCTACCTAACAGACAGAGCTGAGGCGCGAAAACTAAACACTGCAGACTACAGAGAGGCTCTATGCAGAAGCTTTGCGAAGGGGATCTTAACTTATATCAACGAACATCCGGTGACGTTACAGTGATCGTACTACAGGAGGAATAATGCATGAGGGATCCTGAGGAAAGAACTCGCCATTTTATTATCAGAAAGAAAAAAGAAGAAGAAAATTTTGACGAACCATCAGTAAAGCGTACTTCTGTTCAGCAAAGGGATAACACTTCGCATGAGGGGAAGAGGGTCAGGGAAGAGGAAAGAGAGAATCTGCGCGAAGGTTTTTTCGCCAGGTACTCAGGAAAAGGCAAGGCAGATGATGATATATCTGATGATCATTCGCGGGGGAACCGTGATGATTATTACGAAGATGATGAATTCGAAGAAGAGGATGACAGCAATAAAGCACCCCTGCTTGTAAGGATATTTGCCTGGATAGCTCTTCTTGCCATATTTTTTGTGTGCGGATACCTGGGTGCTAATTATTTCTTTAATTGGGCAGATAAAAAGGGCGGCCCAAGAATCGGAAATGTTGTAGGGAACGGTACCGAAGCAGCAAGAGTAAGTGTAGGAGCAAACTCTTCGAACGGATCGGGCAACGTGAAGTACAACCTCTACATACCTGATGGAACTACTTTTACTGAGAGAGAGATCGAAATCAAAAAAGGAATGGTAGAAGAAGATATTGAAAAGGTAGCATCTGTTTATATTGATGGACTCAAAGAGACGAAAATGTTGGACAACAATGTCAGCGTCATAAACGTTTTCAGGAGCGGTGACTGGCTCTATCTTGATATGACCGGCGCTTTCAGCTCATCTTTGAAGACGTTGGGCAAGGACAAAGCAGCGATAGTTATTACCGGACTTGTTCGGACAATGAAAGACAATTTTCCGCCTATTAAGAAGGTCAAATTCTACATAGACGGGAAAGAATCAGGAGAGAAGACACCTGCTGACCTTACAAGACCATGGGAAATCAACTGATGGGATCTGAAATAATGAGAATTGACGGAAGAGAACCATTTGAGCTCAGACCGATAAACTTCCAAAGGAATTTCAGCAGGTACGCGGAAGGATCGGTTCTTGTTGAATGGGGCAATACCAAGGTCCTCTGCACTGCTTCTGTAGAAGACAAAGTCCCCTCATTTATGAGGGGGACCGGCAAAGGCTGGATAAGCGCTGAATATTCGATGCTGCCCAGATCGACCCACCAGAGGACTCAGAGGGACATAAGTAAAGGGAAGCTCAATGGCAGGGGGACTGAGATACAGAGACTGATCGGTCGGTCACTTCGTGCAGCTGTCGATATGACCAAGCTTGGAGAAAAAACCATCTGGATCGACTGTGATGTGCTGCAGGCTGACGGCGGGACAAGGACGGCCGCTATCTCGGCTGGTTTTGTTGCGCTTTTTGATGCGTTGAGATGGATGGTATCCTGCTCGCAGATAGATGAGATACCTGTCAAAACACAGATAGGAGCAGTCAGTGCCGGCAAGGTCAGCGGGTTGCCGATGCTGGATTTGTGTTACGAAGAAGATTCCGCCGCAGATGTGGATGCCAACATTATAATGACATCAAAGGGAGAATTTGTAGAACTGCAGGGCACCGGTGAGGGAGGAGTATTCTCGAAGGCTGAACTGGATGAGATATTGTCACTGGGATGGAAAGGCATCAGCGAGATCCATCGGATACAGGCCGAAGCCCTTGAACTTACAGAAGAGGAAAAGGCGATTTTTTTAAGATGAAGATAGTTCTTGCAAGCGGCAATAGAAATAAGTACCGTGAAATGAAAGATGCATTTGCGCCGATAGGAATAGAACTTCTTTACGGCGGGGATTTTGATACTCAGACAGATGTAGAGGAAACGGGAAGCAGCTACGAAGAAAATGCTCTGCTGAAAGCGAAGGCCTGGTCGAAGGCGCTTGGTCTGCCTGCAATGGCTGATGACAGCGGCCTGGAAGTATTAGCTCTCGGAGGAGCTCCGGGGATACGTTCTGCCCGTGCCGTTTCGGGTACTGACCAGGATAGGACGAACTGGCTGCTTTCGAGAATGGAAGGCATTAAAGAGAGAAGGGCACGTTTTGTCTCGTGCATCGCGGTCGTCTTTCCTGACAGAGAAGAACCTCTTGTTTATGAAGGCAGCTGCAGCGGAGCGATAGCACTAAAGTCATCCGGTATGAGCGGCTTCGGTTATGATCCCGTATTTGTACCTGACGGCTATGACAAAACTTTTTCTGAACTTGGCGACCTGATCAAAACACAAATTTCTCACAGGGCCCTTGCAATAAAAGGTATAGCAGAAATGCTCATACCTGTGTTACAATACTATGCTGTACGTACTATGGAAAATTCCCGGTCTGTGCAGGAGTAATGGCCCGATCGCTGGAATATAGAAAACTCTGGAGGTGTGGTTTGTGAAAATCCTTCTTGGAATCCTTCACATCCTTGTTTGTGTGGCTCTTGTTGGAGTTATAATGATGCAGCACAGAAAAAGCGGTGGATTCACCGGATCTTTTGGCGGAGGCGGAACTCAGGCAGACACGGGAGGAACATGGCAGCGCATGTCATCTCTGACCAAAATAACTGCGGGACTCATGCTAGCTTTTATGATCCTGTCCATCCTGCAGGTCGTCGTAAGATAGGCTGTCGCCATGTCGCTCAAGAGGCTTGACAGCCAAAAAGATATTGCCGCCTATCAAGAGACAGAAGGCCGTCTTTTTTCTGCAACTCACGAAGAACTGCTGACAGGCTGGACAACAGATATTTATTTTTTAAAGACGAGAGATGTGCTCCGTTCAGCAGGTTTGCTGGAGACACCTGTGGTAGCCGAGGTATTCACCCGTAAGAGCGGTGTTTTTGCCGGACTTGAAGAAGTTCTGCGGCTTTTCAGGACATTCCCGGACCAGCCGGAAGTTGAAGCCATCCCTGAGGGATCTGCTTTTGAAGCTAAAGAGGTCCTGATGAGAATTACGGGCACCTATGAGTCTTTTGGCCTTTATGAAACTGTATTGCTTGGCATGCTTGCCTCCTCTACAGGATGGGCTACTGCAGCGAGGGAATGTGTTGATGCGGCTGACGGCCGTGATGTGCTCTGTTTTGGAGCAAGACATGTCCATCCAGCTGTCGCGCCGGTAATGGAAAGGGCAGCGAAGATAGCCGGGTGCAGTGCGATGAGCTGCATTCTGGCTGCCAAGCTGTGCAATGAAGAACCAAAGGGAACCATCCCCCATGCTGCAATATTGATAGTGGGGGACACAGTTAAGCTTGCTAAGCTTTATGACACCCAGATTCCTGCAGAGGAACCCCGCATAGTTCTTGTTGATACTTTCAAGGATGAAGCAGAAGAGACTATGCGCGTTGCAGAATGCCTGGGCGATAAGCTTGCCGGAGTAAGGCTTGATACACCTGGTGAGCGCGGCGGCGTTACCCCCGATCTGGTCCGTGAGATCAGATGGCGTCTTGATATTGCCGGTTACAACGATGTGCAGGTGATAGCTACAGGAGGACTTACCCCTGAACGCATAAAGATGATGAACGATGCCGGAGCAAGTGTTTACGGAGTCGGCAGTTATATAACCCATGGAACGTCCAGGGATATGACCATGGACCTGAAAATGGTCGATGGAAGGCCTATCGCCAAGCGCGGGCGTCTTCCCGGAATAATTGATAATCAGAGGCTTGAACGCGTACTCTAGCCCCGCAGTCTGTTTCCCCCACGTTAACAGACAGTGTCACTGAAGAGCGGTGCGTTAGTGCACATATGCCACGGCTTCAGTGAACCGGACGAGTCGCTTTAAGAAATATAAAATATTAAAAATTAGTGATCCACTTTTTTTGAGGAGGAAGATCCATGATAGGCACACGTTCTTTCATGGCTAAGGGTGCGGAAGTTGAGCGCAAATGGTATGTGATCGACGCATCAGATAAACACCTTGGCCGTCTTGCAGTACAGGTAGCCCGTATTCTTATTGGAAAACACAAGCCAACATACACGCCGCACGTCGATACCGGCGATTTCGTTGTTGTTGTAAACGCGGAGAAGATCGGACTTACAGGCAAAAAACTCCTGCAGTCCACGATCATAACACACAGCCTTTACCCGGGCGGACTAAAGACTCTCACGTACCAGCAGGTACTTGAACGCCGTCCGGAACGTCTGATCGAGAGGGTCGTATGGGGTATGCTTCCCAAGACCAAACTTGGACGTGATATGTATCGTAAACTTAAAGTATATGCCGGTCCGAGCCATCCACACGAGGCTCAGAAACCCGAGCAGATAGACTAGGAGATAGGGGTGTAAAAAATGGCAGTTAAGAAAAAAGAGACAGCGGCCCCCGTATCCTTTATTTGGGGTACAGGCAGAAGAAAGAACGCTATCGCCCGAGTACGCATCTGCGAAGGTGACGGTAAGTTCCTTATCAACAACAGAGAAGTTAACGACTATCTCCCGCGTTTTTACTGGTCCACCCAGGCTGTTGAAGCGCTGAAGGTAGCCGGAGTAGAGGGCAAGATCGATGTATTCGTCAATGCCCACGGCGGCGGACTTACAGGTCAGGCGGGAGCAGTACGCCTTGGTGTCGCAAGAGCGATCCTGAAGATGTACCCCGCAGCACGCCCCTCCCTCAAGAAGGCCGGACTTCTTACCCGCGATTCACGCATGGTAGAACGCAAGAAGGTCGGACTCAAGGGCGCAAGAGCAGCTAAGCAGTTCTCAAAGCGTTAGTTTTTCGAGTTTCTGCTCCATTGCTCTTCCACAGTTTTTGCAGAGGTATTTTGGGTGCTCATTTTTGCCTGAAATACCTCTTTTTCGGCCCTTTTATGCTTGACCTTAAAGTTGTTGCGCACTAAACTTAATTGCGTGTAAAGCAATGCATCGGGTAAAAACCGAAGAAGGGAGCAGTCTATGGATAGCCCTAGTCCTAGTCCTGAACCTCAAGGACGTTTAGCGAATATTTTCTAGCCCGGGCTGCACTTTCAACAAGCACCCGGCGCTGCCGGGTGTGGGGTATTTAATAAGTTGATTTTTCTTTTCATTCCTTCACTCCCGTTGATTTTAGGAATTTTATGACTGAACGGCATATCATGCCGATAGCATCTTTTTGGTGATACCTCCTGATCTGTGCATAACTGCATGTCTCAGGTCAGGAGATCATTCAGAAAAACAGCGGGGGAGGAAAAAACAATGCTCAAGATCTCAAAAACATTCGACGACAGGCTTCTTGAACTCAACCAGGACAATATCGAATCAGGGGCCTGGATAAGCCTGATAAAACCCACAGCAGAGGAACTTTTAATAACCGAAAGATTAACAGCGGCCCCCCAGGATTTCGTCAGATCAGCACTGGACCCGGAAGAATCCTCCCGTATTGAAATCGAAGACAATCACATACTTGTCCTTATAAATGTGCCGGTCAACCACGAAGACAGACCTGGAGAATACGATACTATCCCTCTTGGAATAATCGTAACCCCTGATTTTTTCGTGACGATCTGCCAGGAACACAACGATATCCTTCAAAGTTTTACAGAGACCCGGTACAGGTATTTCAGTACTTATAAAAGGACCAGATTCCTGTTCCAGCTTTTGTATCATTCTGCACTGCTCTTCCTGAAGGATCTGAGGCAGATGGCAAGAAAATCTGACAGGATCGAGCAGGACCTGCGCCTGTCAATGAAGAACGAAGAGCTTTTTCAGCTCCTGGACCTTCAGAAGGGGCTTACATACTACTCAATGTCGCTCCGTTCCAACAGGGTAGTCGTTGAACGCCTGCTTCGCCTTTGTTCCAATCCCCAGGTCAACCACTTGATCAAGTTCAGGGAAGAGGATGAGGAACTGCTCGATGATGTCAGGGTAGAATACGACCAGTCGATCGAAATGGCTCAGATCCAGACAGATGTTCTTGCCGGCATGATGGATGCCTTTGCCTCCGTTATCTCCAACAACCTGAACATGGTCATGAAATTCCTTGCTTCAGTTACGATAGTTATGGCGATCCCTACAATGATCGCGAGCTTCTTCGGAATGAATGTTCCTGTTCCCTGGGCATCCCATCCGATGGGGTTCTTTATTGTCGGAATGGTAACGATGGCTCTGACAATAGTTACCATCGTTATCCTTTGGAAGAAAAAATTCTTCTAGAGATAATGGCATCAGGACGACAGGTTTGTTTCCTTCGGTTTTTTATTACATGATCCTGTGTGGGATCTGTCCGGAATAGACTTGCGAAAAGAACAAGGGATCATGGGTCCATTTGTGATAAAATGAATAAAGCCGTGGATAAAGTTTATTTTCGCGGGAGTTTTTCACGCAAAAGGACATTGCGCCTTTTTTCTCTAAGTCAGAAGCTTAAATTGTTTTGTTTTGACGTTTTATTCATTCAATTCAGGCATGAGTAGCCTTTTCCCCCCTTTACGCAAATCAGGAAGAGGAATACAATTGGTAAAGTGTGTAAGAATTGTCCCGATCCTGGGACAGATATCTTAAAGTAAATGCCCGTTTGGGCGAAAAATCCAAGGAGGTTTTTTGTATGGCCGTACAGAAACGTACTTCCAAGAATGTTCTTCTTGCAACAGCTTTGGAGAACTTCTACGCAGCAGCGGAAGAAATGAATCTTGATGAGGGTCTGGTAGAAGTTCTTAGCCGTCCCGAAAGAGCTGTCTGTGTCTCCGTCCCCGTAGTTATGGACGACGGTTCAGTAAGAGTATTTGAAGGTTACCGCGTACAACATTCCACAGTCTGCGGACCTGCAAAGGGCGGACTCCGTTTCCACCCTGATGTCAACCTCGAAGAGTGCGAAGCTCTTGGAAGCCTTATGACATGGAAATGTTCACTTGCAGGTATCCCATACGGCGGAGGCAAGGGCGGGATCGCTGTAGATCCTTTCGAACTTTCACCGCGTGAGCGTGAAATGATGACCCGTACATTCGCAGCACGTATCGCCCCTTTCATCGGAGACTGGACAGACGTTCCCGCACCCGATGTCAACACCGGCGGTCCCGAAATGGTCTGGATAATGGATACCATTTCAAAACTTCGTGGGCATCTTGAGCCCGGCGTAGTGACAGGCAAACCCGTCGCCTACTGGGGATCAAAGGGCCGCACGGCAGCAACAGGCCTCGGAGTTTCAACATGTGTCCTTGAACTTCTCAAAACACAGAAGGTAGACCCCAAAACAGCAACAGTTATCGTACAGGGCTTCGGTAATGTCGGAACATACAACGCACTCTTCCTCCAGGAAGCAGGAGCAAAAGTTGTTGGTATCAGCGATATCACCGGTGGTTACTACTGCAAAGACGGAATCGACGTCAAGGCAGCGAAGGCATTCGTTGAAGCACATCCGAAGCGCATCCTTGACGGCTATACACAGCCCGGACTCGTAAGGATGAGCGGAGAAGAGATCCTTGAGCAGGATTGCCTTGTTCTTTCACCCTGCGCCCTTGAAGGCGTGATCAGCGAGAAGAATGCTGACAAGCTCAAGTGTAAATATATCGTCGAAGGCGCAAACGGACCTGTAAGGCCCGACGGCGATGTTATCCTTGACAGGCGCGGCATCCTCGTTGTTCCTGACTTCCTTGCCAACAGCGGCGGAGTCATCGGTTCATACTTTGAATGGGTACAGGACCTCGCCGGATTCTTCTGGACTGAGGAAGAGTACAACAACCGCCTCGTACCGATCATGAAGGATAACTTCAAGAGAGTTTGGGATTATTCACAGGAGCACGACGTAAAGATGCGCCGCGCAGCATTCCTCGTCGCTATCAAACGCGTTGCCGACGGTCTAAAGCTGAAAGGTTTCTTCCTTTAAGCTTTAGCTGACCAATACATTCAAAATAATGAGGGCCGCCCTGAGCAGGGACGGCCTTTTTTGTTTTTGATATTCTCAAAAACTACATATGTTAGTAAGCGTCAAACCATCCGTACCTGTGCGGAATAATATTCTTCATCTAAAGTCTCCCCAACAAGTTACCGTGAGGGGGAGATTTTATGTTTTATCACCGGGGCAAACAGATTTATCTTATCTGCGGCTCTACGGATATGCGCAAGGGAACAGACGGCCTGTCCGCTATTGTGAACCTTCAGCATATCTGCGATTCTTATGAGTCTGCAATGTTCATCTTCTGCAACCGCAGCCGCAGCCGCAACAGGGTAAAGATCCTGGAGTGGGGTAACGACGGTTTCTGGCTCTATCAGAAGCGTCTTGAGAAGGGGACCTTCCCTTGGACTAAAGATGGGGACATGAGAAGAGCCGCGAGCTTGAAATAATCCCGGCGCAGGTGAAGATAGTGGAGCATGAACGGGAAGTATACTCCTGCCGCCGCTGCGAACGTGAAAACATAAGAGTTCCGGTCATAAAGGCCCCGATGCCGGAAGCCCCAATAAAAGGCAGCGCTGCGTCAGCAGCCTCCATCGCCCACATCATGGTACAGAAATACATGAACGGTATGCCGCTCTACCGTACAGGAAGATATACGAAAACACCTTCAGTCCTGTATGAATATCAGGAGACCATGCCCAACATTCCTAAAGAAAACTATCACACGCTGCTGCCGTGGAGCAAAGATCTGCCGGACAGCTTACGTCTGGAACAAAACAACATTGCCCCTGCACAGTAAACTTCAGAGCCTCAGAGAGTCCCCGGCTGCTTGTCTTTAGTGCAAAAAAATAATACCCCGGATTCCTGGACGTTATCCAGGTCCGGGATATTTGACGCTTACATTT
>DIWR01000027.1 GCA_002428495.1 Synergistaceae bacterium UBA6101 | reverse complement strand
TGACCTCTAAAGTTCTAAAGTCAGGGCTGCCGCTGCAAGGACTAAATCACCTGACCCTATTTTATCCAATAAAATTTCTGCTGTATCATTGCTGCACACTATCTTCCCTTACAATATGCCCCCATCTTGTACATTAGATGAGCTCTGCCTTGACAAATAATTCACAGAAGGTTATTTTAACAGGCATTGAAACTGCGATGTCACTTTTCAGGGGGATATTTGATGGATACTTTTATGACCGATCTGCTAACTTCATTCGCTGTTGTCATCAACGGGATACCACAGGGACTTCTTGCACTTAGCTTCGGATTTGCCGCCTTCCCGACAAGCATTGCCTTCCTTATAGGGGCTGCCGGATCACTGGCTTTCAATTCGGTAGCTACAATTTCTTTCCAGGCAGAGACTATCACCCTCGCTGGAAAAATGGGCCGTAATATCAAAGAGAGGCTGAGTATTGTTTTCTGGGGAGCGCTGTTTTTGCTCATTCCTTCTATACTGGGTCTGAATGAGACCATCGTTGCCTTTATCGGACCAACCATCGTTAATTCTATGATGGCTGGCGTCGGCATTATGCTTGCCTATGTGGCCGTGGAACTTTTCAACTCTGAAAAAATATCCGGAACGATCTCAATGATAACCGGCCTCGCCGTATGGTTTATGACGTTTGATCTGGCAAAGACGATAATCATCTCTGTACTTGTTTCCACGATCGTCTACAACATCCTGATGAAAATGGGAAAGGTCGAACCTCACAGCCTTGTAATGGACATGGACAGAGAAAAGTTCACTTTCGGCAACATTGAGTGGAAGATATGGAAAAACCCCATGCTGGTCGTTCACGCTCTTGCCCTTGCATGCCTCAACATCGGAGCTAACATTAGTTTTGGCAAGATAACCGGCAGTATTGCAGGTGTCGATTCAAACATAGACCACCTGGCAATTTACTCATCCCTTGCAGACCTGGGTTCTTCTTTCTTCGGAGGCGGCCCGGTCGAAGCAATAATTTCAGGAACTGCTACAGCGCCAAACCCGCTTAGATCTTCAGTAATAATGATGCTTATCATGGCAGCAATACTGCTTTTCAAACTTCTCCCGACTATAGGAAAATATGTTCACAGCGCTTCGATAGCAGGCTTCCTCTTTGTACTTGGCACATTCGTTACATTTGCTTCCAATATTCATGGAGCCATTGCAACTGTCCCGGCGGCAAACGGACCATTCGGATTTTCTCCCTGGGGCATGGTCATAGGTGCTACAGTGCTTGTTTCAGCCAAGTGGAACCCATTCTTTGGACTTCTCGCAGGAGTCCTGATCAAAATGATATTCTCACTTTAGGAGCGAGCGATGAACGAACATTATGAACTAAAGATCTGCGGTCTTACAAGAAGCCTGAAAAAGGTACAGATTGCTCCAAACCTGCTCATAGCTTCATTTGTTATGCTTGGTGATACACAAATGATAGAAAAATGCGCTGATGCACTTTTTGAAAAGATGAAGGAGATCAATGAAATAGATATGCTCGTATGTCCGGAAGCAAAAGGCATCCCGCTCACACATGCTCTTGCTGTGCGTCTTGGCGTTGACTACGTGGTAGCAAGAAAATCTGTAAAAGGGTACATGGAAAATCCGATCACATCAGTGGTCAAATCGATAACAACAACGGAGAAACAGATCATTGTAATCGACGAGACCGACGCAGCCAAGCTGAAAGGAAAACGTGTCTGCGTAGTGGATGACGTTGTGTCCACAGGCGGTTCCCTTCGCTCTGTTGAGGATGTCCTTGCAAAAACAGGATGCACAGTCATCAGCAAGGTAGCCGTTCTTCTTGAAGAGGGAGGATACAGCGGAGAGGATCTGATCTATCTTCAGAAGCTTCCAATCTTTTCTGCATAAAATAAGATCCGACAGAAATGCAAGAGGGCGACGCTACCGACAAAGCGGCGCCTTTTTGCTTTTTTGGATTTGGTCCGTGTTGTTTGTTATGCTATTATTAAAGACAGAACTACAATGTCGGAGGACATGCAAATGACGAAAAAGTTTTTAAGCGTGCTGACGCTGGGAGTAATTGTGGCGTTGATCTCTATCCAGAGCGCACATGCAATGACAACGATCGAATTTTACAGGCTTGCGAGAAAACTGAAGCATATACAGCCCTTCGCTGTAACTGTCCAGAGCGCCTGTGAAACGGGGCACTGGACCAGTGATATCTGGAAAAGAGGTTACAACGGAGCAGGACTCAAGGTGTCGTCAGAGTGGCTGAACGCCGGAAAGCCATATATTACCAAGAACAGCGTTGAAAGCAGAAACGGAGTTTACGCAAATGAGACTTCCAAATTTAGAAAATACAAGTCACCGGAGGAGTTCCTCAGGGACTATACAAAAAAGATACGTCAGGACTATCCGAGATGCGCCAGAAACCGCGACAATATTTGGGGATATTTCGCCGGGCTTTATGCCGGAAGAAAAGGTAAATGGGCTACTGACCACAAATATTACGAAAAACTGACTGTAAAGGCAATTAAACTTGCACCTGAAATTTATGGCTTTAAATGGAAACAAAAACTTATTAAAGACTTTAAAGTAGCATCAAAACGAAAGTCCCTTGAGAAATGGCAAAAGGACATCATAAGCAGCGAACTGAAAAAAGCCAACGTTCTGTAGAAATACTTTTCCAAAGATCCTGTTGTCAAGATCTGAGATAAATAAAGCAGGTGTTTAAAATGATACGCGGGATTGGAATAGATATATGTGATGTCTCACGGATGCGCAAAGCTGTTTCAAGAGAAGGATTTTGCAAACGTGTCTTTTCTGAAGAAGAGATAACCTATGCAGAGTCTAACGCGGACCCGGCTGCTCATTACGCCGCGGCTTTTGCTGCCCGCGAGGCCTTATCCAAAGCGACTGGATGGGGAATAGCCGGACTTGGCATAAATTCCTGTTCGGTCAAAAGAACTGCTTCAGGACCCCGGTTCATATTTGACGAAAACACGCTTTCAAAGTTCTCGAACGAGGGGATAGACAACATATTCCTTTCCATTTCGCATGAAGCCGGGATCGCTGTTGCAGTTGTTATCCTGGAGAAAAACCAATGATAAGATACTATGCCCCCGAAGACGTTAGGCAGGCTGATACCCTCGCAGTACAGAAATATGGAATAGATTCGCTCGAGCTCATGGAGAACGCCGGAACTAACGCTGCCCGAGAGACATTAAAAAGGTATCCTGATTCACAAAGCTTCCTTATTTTTGCAGGTCCGGGAAACAACGGCGGGGACGGCTTCGTAGCAGCAAGATTTTTTTTGAAAAAAGGACTAAAGGTGACGATGATATTGTCGTCTGATTTAAAAACATACAAAGGCGATGCCAAAATTAACCTTGAGGCCCTTATCAATTTAAATGATCCGAACTGCACGGTAAGATATTCCAAAGATCTTACAGACAGAGAGATCAGCAAAGAGGCAAACGAAGCTGACTGCCTGATCGATTCACTTCTCGGGACAGGTTCCAAAGGCGCTCCAAGGGGAGAAGTTGAACGCCTTATAAGACATTGTAACATTAACAGGGCAGTTGTGGCTTTTGATATTCCAAGTGGCATCGACCCTTTGTCTGGTAATATTTATGATCCTTGCGTCAAGGCAGATCTGACAGTCACCTTTCTTGCAGCTAAAAGAGGAATGTGTTTTTCTCCTGCATATGATATGTGCGGAAGAGTAGTGATCGCTGAAATCGGTATATCTTCTGACAAGGTCCTTGATGAGAGTAAGGGCATTCTCTCTTTCGGTAGGGAAGATATACAAAAACTGCTGCCAAAGATCCCAAGAGATATACATAAAGGTAAAAAAGGAGGCTTACTTGTAGTAGGAGGAAGCGTCAACTACAGGGGAGCGCCGCTGCTCACGGGTCTTGGCGCACTCCGTTCAGGTGCAGGATTTGTTGTAATGGCGATACCTGATTTCATGGTGGAGAGTGCATCTCTCTTTCTCCCCGAAGCTATTTTTGTGCCACTGAGGACAAAGGGAGACGAAATATTGCCTGAGTGCCTTGCTGAAGCAATTGGGGCCTGGGAAAAGAGATGTGATGCTGCTGTCGTTGGTCCGGGTCTTGGGAGAAACGAAGCTTCAGGATCCATAATTGACTGGTTCTGGAAGAAATGGAAGAAGCCGCTCCTTGTTGACGGTGACGGCCTTCATTTTCTCTCCTTTGAAAAATACGATCCTGCATTCAGGACCGACGCGGTCATAACTCCTCACAGCGGGGAAGCCGCAAGCCTGCTTGGATCTGAAACGGAAGATATCAACAAAGACAGGACCGGGGCTGCAGTCTTGATGTCACGTGCAGCCGGAACGGTGTTGCTGAAGGGTATGGATACAGTGGTATATTCAAAAGGAAAGAACATAACGATCATTAAGGAAGGATCTCCTGTTCTGGCTGTGCCCGGTTCGGGAGATGTGCTTAGCGGTGCTGTCGGGGCACTGATGGCATCCGGTATGCCAATATTCGATGCCGTGGTCACCGGAGCAGCAGCACATGGCGCTGCGGGTTCATTTATTGAGAAAAGGTCAGGATCCCGCGGTACACTGGCGAGAGAGATAGCAGATGCACTGCCTTTCACACTCAACTAGAAGGCTGGATATAGTCACCTTTTCTGAAGAGGAGACACGGACCCTTGGAATGTCTATTGGAAAACATTCTTATCCGGGGCTGACCATTCTTTTGCATGGCGGACTTGGCATGGGAAAGACCCTTCTCACACAGGGAATTGGCAAAGCTCTTGGCTGCGGCAAGATAAAGAGCCCGACTTTCATTCTGATCGCGGAACATGAAGCGGATATACCGCTTATACACGCCGACCTGTACAGGCTGAATTCCCATATTGAGGCTGATGCCCTCGATTTTGAAAATTACATCGATAATGGCTGCGTTCTTGTTGTTGAATGGGCAGAAAGATGGCACACTCCGCCTTTAAAGGATACCCTTGATATAATTATCAGCCACTGCGGAGAAGATGATAATTTCAGGTCTGTCACGATAAGGGCGCTTGGAAAAACTGCAGAGGATCTTCTGAATGCACTTTCTGCTGATATTCCGGGATCTGTATGCGAAAAAGAGGGGAATTATGAAGGTTCTGGGAATAGACTGCACAACTAAATTCACAAACATCGGAATTGCCTCCGAAGGAGCCCTCCTTTCTGAAATAAGCCTTGAGCTTGGGAGGCAGCAATCTTCATGCCTTCCGCTTATTGTAGAAGGGATGCTTTTAAAACTCTCGATAGACATCTCAGAACTGGATCTGATAGCAGCGGCAAACGGACCCGGATATTACACCGGGATCAGGACAGGCATAGCTTATTCCGCTGCACTTGCTAAGGCGCTTGGAATAAGGATACTGCCGGTCTCCTCGCTTGAGACCTTAGTTCATGACCTTAGGACTATGGGAATTCCTATTGCTCCTGTCATAAAAGCCAGACAGAACTGTATTTATTGTGCCCTGTATTTTTCAGACGGGAGGGAATTAAAGCCATTCGTATACCCAAAATTTTGTACCGCTGCAGAATTTGCTGATTTCCTTTTTCTTTACCCTGATGCCATGCTGGTAGGCAAAGACGTGAAATTATTCAATGAATTTTCAGCCTTGCCTAATAATGTTTTGCCTAGAACTGTCGGGAGACCGGGGCAGACAGCTTTGATGGGGGAATATTACAAAGAACTTTCAATTTCCCCGGACAAAATACAGGGTGCTTATCTTCGTGAGCCGGATATAGGTCCGACTTCATATATATGAGTATTATTGTCAGAATATAAAGAATTTTATCTTTTCCTTGAATAAATGTGAAATGTTTGTCATAATACCCAGGGTTATGCCAATCAATACTATTAATGGTTGACAGACAAATACTGATTAGATGTGGGGAAGGAAGGTGGGTTTTTTGGCGAAGAAGTTCGACATCGATATCTTTAGCAAATGGTGCAAAGGATGTGGCCTCTGTATCGCTATATGCCCTAAGAAAGTTCTTGAACTAAGCGAACAGGTTAAGTCTGTGCCTGTACGCCCTGACGATTGCATTGGCTGCCACCAGTGCGACAACGTCTGCCCTGATATGGCAATAACAGTTAAGGAGCGTGACTAAATATGGCTCAGGTTGAATTTTGGCAGGGCAACAAAGCTATCGCTATGGGTGCAGTTGCCGCCGGATGCAGATTCTTTGGCGGTTATCCAATTACCCCTTCAACAGAGATCATGGAAGTTATGTCTGAAGAACTTCCAAGACTTGGCGGAAAGTTCGTTCAGATGGAAGACGAGATAGGCGGTATCGCTGCAACAATAGGCGCTTCTATAGCCGGCCTTAAATCTATGACAGGAAGCTCAGGTCCTGGCATCTCACTGAAGCAGGAGCTTCTGGGCTATGCATATATAGCGGAAATTCCAATCGTAGTTGCTGATGTACAGCGCGGCGGCCCCTCAACAGGACTTCCCACAAAGGTTTCACAGGCTGACGTAATGCAGGCCAAGTGGGGAACCCACGGCGACCATGGGACGATAGCATATGCTCCCTCATCGATCCAGGAATGCTACGAGATCACAGTCAAAGCTTTCAATATGGCAGAGCGTTTCCGTCAGCCTGTCCTTGTAATGGCTGACGAAATCATCGGTCATATGCGCGAAAAGATCGTCATCCCCGAACCCGGCACATATGAGATCGTGGACCGCAAAAAGCCTACCGTATGCCCTGAAGAGTTTATTCCCTACAAGGCAGACGATGATGATATCCCGCCAATGGCAGCATTCGGCGACGGATACCGCTGGCATGTTACGGGCCTCACCAGCAACGACTGGGGATTCCCGACAAACGAAGCCGATGAGATCGACAAGAAGGCAAACCGCATAATCCGCAAGGTAGACCGCTTCCGCGATGATATCGTCGAATTCAAAGAAGAGAGCATGGATGACGCAGAAGTAGTAGTAGTTTCCTACGGCAGCGTCTCACGCTCTGCACTCCGCGCGATCCGCGAACTTCGCCTTGAGGGCGTCAAGGTCGGACATTTCCGTCCTATCACACTTTGGCCCTTCCCTGACAAAGAGATCGCAGAACTCTCAAAGAGAGTCAAACATATAATCGTACCCGAACTTAACGCTGGACAGATGGTGAACGAAGTAGAGAGAGCCGTTGCAGGCAGATGCGAAGTACATCGCAAAAACCTCATTAACGGTGAACTCTACAAACCCGACCATATCATGTCCTTCATCAAGGAGGTGGCGTAATTATGCCCCGCGAAGATGTAAAAAAACTCCTACGTACCAAATTTATGCCACACATCTGGTGCCCCGGATGCGGACATGGAATAATAATGCACGCAATTCTCCGCGCCCTCGCTGACCTTAAGATCCCCCAGGATCAGATATGCATTTCTTCAGGTATCGGATGCTCTAGCCGTATGCCCGGATACATTGACGCATGCACGCTCCACACGGCGCACGGACGTTCACTCGCATTTGCTACAGGAGTTAAAATGGCAAATCCCGGTCTCACCATCGTCAACGTAATGGGAGACGGTGACGGAACCGCTATCGGAGGAAACCACTTTATCCACGCATGCCGCCGCAACATAGGCATCACTGCTGTAGTAATGAACAACAACATCTACGGTATGACCGGCGGACAGGCTTCCCCGACAACACCTGAAGGCGCATTTGCATCAACAGCTCCTTACGGTGCAGTCGACCCGACATTCGACATCTGCAAACTGGCTGAAGGCGCAGGAGCCACATTCGTTGCACGTGCAACAGTTGCTCAGCCCGCAATGTGCGAGCAGATACTCAAAAAGGCCATCCTGCACCAGAAGAAGGGTTTTGCAGTAGTCGAAATCGTCTCCTTCTGCCACACTCAGTTTGGCCGTAAGAACAAGCGCAGCCGTCCGATGGATAATTTCAATTTTCTTAAGGACAACTCAGTCATGAAGGCCAAGGCCGACACAATGACTGCTGAAGAACTCAAGGGCAAGATCATCATTGGCGAATTCGTCAATATCGAAGATGCCCGCGAATACACTGAGCGCTATGATGAAGTCATTGCACGCGCTCAGAAGGCATAGGGGGTAACGGATCATGAGCGAACGTTTTGAAATTCGCGTTGCTGGATCCGGCGGACAGGGAGTCATCCTCGCCGCAGTGATCCTGGGTGAGGCTGCCGCACTTAATACAGAGGGCCTCAATTCTGTTCAGAGTCAGGCATACGGTCCCGAAGCCCGCGGCGGAGCTTCCAAATCAGAAGTCGTATATGACCGCGCTGAGATAGACTACCCGAAGGCAGCACATCCCAACCTTCAGATCATCCTTACTCAGAAAGCATGTGACCAGTACAGCCACGATACAGCAAAGGGCGCAACCGTCATCCTTGACGATTTCTTTGTAACAGAGCCCCCCAAGCTTGATGCCGATGTATACCTTCTCCCAATAGTAAGAACAGCAAGAGAAAAACTCGGCCGTGAACTCGTGGTCAATATGGTAGCACTCGGCACAGCTGCGAAGGTCCTTGAAGTAAAGAACCTTACAAAGCCGGAAGCGATCAAAAAGGCTATCCTTGCAAGAGTTCCCAAAGGAACAGAAGAACTCAACGAAAAGGCCTTTGAATACGGATATCAAATGATGAACGAGGCAATGGCTGCAAGGAAGTAGATACAAATCTGATATAATCTGTCAGAGGGGGCGGGGAGATTTCCCCGCTCCTTTTTCTATTCGGCCTTTTTGGAGGGAGTACATGCTTCAGGGAGATATTAAGAAATTTAAAATTACTGAGATAAACAACGAGGGAGAGGGCATAGTCAGGCTCGGAGATGAACGCTTCGTTGTCTTTGTTCCCGATGCGCTTCCTGAAGAAGAGGTTACTTGCCGTATAGTCCAGGCAAAAAAGAACTATGCGACAGCAAAGGTCATCGTGAGGCACAATGACTCCCCAATAAGAATAAAACCGCTTTGCCCGCTCTTCGGGAAGTGCGGAGGCTGTCAGCTGCAGCACATTGATTACGCATCTCAACTTCAATTAAAGAATAAGACTGTCTATGACGCGATCAAAAGGATCGGCGGCGTACCTGATCCATCCGTTGATAAATGCATTCCCTCGCCATCACAGTGGGGCTACAGAAACAAGGCCTCTCTACCGGTCCAGACTGACCGCAGGGAAAAATTTCTTGCCGGCTTCTATAAAAACAGGAGCCACGATATAGTTCCTTTTATAGGGTGTCCGATACTTCTTCCAAAGCTGGAGTCAAATGTTGTTTCTCTTACACACGATTTGAAAGAGGCCGGGCTTGAGGGATGGAATGAAAAGAGCCACCATCTTATGGGTTTTATAAGACATCTTGTATTTCGAACAGCAAGGTATACTGAACAGAGCCTATGCGGGGTCGTAGCGGGCAGATCTGCTGACAGGAATGAGACGCGGAAGCTTAAAAGTATAGCCCTTGGACATTCTGATCATCTCAGAGGCATGGTCTTCAATAAAAACCCATCAAAGGGCAACTTCATCTGGGGAGATGAGTTTTCTTCTATTTATGGCGAAACAGTTATGGAGGAAGTGTTAGGAAAATACAGATTCAGCTTCGAGATATCCTCCTTCTTTCAGATCAATTCAGAACAGGCGCTTGAGCTTTATAAATATGCGGCAAATATGGCAGCAGGTGGATCTCCCCAAAACATTCTTGAACTGTATTCTGGAGCAGGAACTCTGACTGCGTTCCTCTCACAGGGGGCAAAGCATGTCACGGCAGTGGAGGAGTGGCCACAGGCTTCGAAATACCTGAAGATCAACGCGGAGCTAAACACCCTGAATAACATAACAGGCCATTCAGGATCAGCTGAAGATGTAACAGAATCCCTCTCCGGCAATAAATTCGAAACAGTAGTGCTCGATCCTCCAAGGACAGGATGCGATCCCAGGGTCATAGCCTCGATAATAAAGATATCACCACAAAAAATAGTATACGTCTCCTGCGGTCCAGCGACGCTTGCACGAGACATAAAGAGCCTGATATCAAACGGTTACGTCATCAAAAACATCCAGCCATTCGACATGTTCCCGCAGACAGGGCATGTTGAGACAGTAGTATCTATGTCAAGGGTGAAAGAGTGTTGAAACCCCTTCTAATTCTTTCAGGGTCTAGTGAGCAGGCTGGATGTTGGTGTAAAAAGAACTGTTTTATAGCAACAAATGGGGATGCAAAAGTATAGAATCCTCGTAAGATGAAAGTTGTCAATCGGCAGAAAAAGTTATATTATTACTGTAATTTTGCATCGCAGCATTGCTGCGAGATGGAGGTTAAAATGAAAAAATTCAGAATGACAATCATGTGCAGAGATATTGAAGCATCGAAGAAATTTTATCAGGATTTCGTTGGGTTGAAACCATTCAGAGAATTTACGGCCGGTGAAGAGACTCTGGGAGGAGCATCGCTCTGCTTTATGGAAGATGAGAGCGGTGAGATCGAAGTGGAACTGGTATGCGCATCCAGAGGTGACAAGTGCACATCAAAAGGTTTGGTAGCCTGCTTCTACACAGATGAAGAAGGCATCGTTGCAAAACAGCAGCAGGCACTCGACATGGGATACAATGCTACGGAGATCAGGAAACCCGATGAGAACAGCACATATTTCTACGTATATGACCCAGACATGCTATCAATTGAATTCAGAGTCGGATAACAGCAGGCCAGTTCTTCATTGGATAAAATAGCAAGGCTTTGTTCCGGACTGTTGTCTTATGCAGATCTGCGCTTCTGTTTTCGTTTGCATAAACAAGTGTTGAACGTTTGCGTTACAGTTGTTTTCGTGTTTCATCACAAGCTGCTCAAAGCTTACTGAAGATAACGAGATCTCAGATAGTATTTGACTGAACAGGCTCATGCACTTTATCATTGTCTTGCCTCCGTGTTTTCTTTGGGAATTTTCGCGTTTCTTACTGTGTCGGCTTCAAAACTATTGAAAATTCGTTGCCAGCCTTTGAAAAATTAGCTGGCGATTTTAAGAGGTGATATAGTGCATTTGTCGATTTATTTATTACCTGTGGCAGGGCTTGTCATAGGGCTTCTAATTTCTTTAATTGGTGGAGGCGGAGGAATATTTTATGTCGGAATGCTGACAGGACTGTTTGCTATTTCAATGGATCAGGCTGTGTCTGTATCTCTTGCAACAATTATCCCGACAACCCTGGCTGCTTCAATAAGTCACTACAGGGCAGGAAATGTAAAGCCAAAAACAGGATTTCTGCTTGTGGCAGGCGGAATTGTCGGAGTAGTCTCCGGTTCCTATCTTGTCACAATTATTCCGGTAAAAGTTCTTAAAATAATATTTGGAATCTTTCTTCTAGTCATGGGAACCGGAATGGTGATTTCAAGAAAGAAAAAGCAAGTCAAAGGAGAAATATCAGAAAACGGACAACTCGAAGAGCCTAATGCTAATGAAAGTAAGCCTATTTCAAAACTTTTTATAGTAAAAGGCTTGGTATTTGGGCTACTTGGCGGGCTAATGTCAGGTATGCTCGGTACAAGCGGCACGCCTCCAATCCTTGCAGGACTGAACAGCATGGGTCTTTCCTCTTTAGAGGTAGTGGGAACATCGGTCATGGTGCTATTTTTTATAGCTATTACAGGAGTGGTGACCCGCAGCGCATTTGGAACTCTCAATTGGCTACTGGTGATCCTGCTTGCATCTGGAACTATAACCGGTGCGATCCTCGGACCTTTATTTGGTAAACGGATAAACAAAAAAACTTTGGAAAAATTCTATGGCCCATTTTTTATTGTATTTATTATATTAATGGCAATTTCGATGTTCTTCTAATATTTTTCACTCCGGCCGGGAACGAATAACCTGACAATAGTATGTCAAGTTATTCATTATCGAATTGAATATGTAGTTTTAATCTTTTTGATCATTTCCAGAGACATAAAGAGCCTGACGTGAAAAGGTTCGTCATATCAAAAGACTCGTTGAGTACACACAGATACATTGATGCTTGACAGGGTATAGTTTTAATATATATAATATGACTCAAGTCAAATAATGAGGTGTAATAAATGGCCCGACCGCCTCAGGATCCGCAGATAAGAATAAATGAAATTTTGGATGCTGCTGAAACACTCTTTTACGAGCGTGGTTATCAACCTACGATGATCAGTGATATCGTAAAAAAGGTCGGTGTGGCCCAAGGCACATTCTATTACTATTTTTCTTCTAAAGAAGAAATTATTGACGCACTGATTAATCGGCATTTATCAAAATTTCGAACAGCTATTGATGCGGTCGCAGACTCTACAGAAATTTCTCTGCCTCGAAAAATAGAGTTAATGGCAAATATTTTGCTCGCTACAATTCAGGGAAAACAAGGGTTATTATTGGATTTCCTTTATAATGATCAATATCTTCATCTTATGGATAAGGTATTTCGACAGGTAAAAAAATTAATTGCTCCATATTTATTAAGTATTATTAAAGAAGGGCAAAGAAAACAAATTTTTTCCGTCCCTCATCCCAAAGCCGTTTCTAACTCGATAATGTCCATTATTCAGTGCTATGTTGAAGCCATATATGAAAAAGAAGCGGCTGATATTTTAGAATACCAAAAAAAGTTTGCAAAGCGGCTTGTTGAGAATGCACTGGGATTGCCCGAAGGGGAGTTACATATCCCGGTGTAGTTCGACGAGATCATATTAAGCTCAACAATGTATGAGTGTCTTTTAATCTAATTAATTGACTTAAGTCAGAATAATCATGCCATTTATTACTTCAAAACATCTTTTTACATCAGAAGGAATAAGAAAATGAAAATTATAATATTCTACTCTTCAATTGGACAGGGACACATTAGCGCCGCTTGTTCGATCGAGAAAGAAATTCTAAAAAAAGATCCTTGCGCCATAATTTTACAAAAAGATATTCGTGAATTTATGGACCCGATAACAAGAATGCTTAATGAAAAACTCTATTGGTTTGTCGCACAAAACTTACCTCTTTTGTTTGATAATTTGTTTCAAACCATGCAGGAACGGGGAAAGTGCGTAGCTTCATTAACTTGCTTGCCAAGCGAATATTCAGAACAAAAGGTTTATGAGTACATTTTGGAGGAAGATCCTGATGCTGTTTTTGCAACACACTATGGTGCAGCACAAATATTGGGCAATTTAAGAGAGAAAGCCCTGATGCCAAACATCAAAATTGGTTGGCTTCATACCGATTATTTTGTCGGGTACTTTCCCCGAATATCCAAAAGGATCGATCGGACTTTTTTAGCGCACCCTGCCTTAGAAACAAGCTGGCTGGAATCCGGCGTGTTCTCTGATTTGTTTGAGACTTCCGGCATGCCGGTAAATGTTCAGGAAACTGATTCAGATATTTCAAAAAAATGCTTGGATCAAATCGGATTCCAATCATTAATTAAAACTATTGTGCTTGCCAGCGGTAAAGAAGGGGTAGGAGATTTTCAGGGAATTGTCATAAGCTTAGCTGATGCGGCAGAACAACCGCTGCAAATTATTGCTGTTTGTGGCCGTAATAAAAAACAATTTGAAGCATTGCACCAAATTGAGCAACAGATGCCTAAGCATGTTAAGTTGGAGATCATGGGATTTATTCCCCAAACTGACTTAGTTTCGTTTATTAATGCGTCTGACTTGTTTATAACCAAGGCAGGAGGGCTAGCTCCGTCAGAAGCCTTTGTCCTGGGAAAACCTACGATATTATTGAGTGTGATAAGCGGACATGAAAAAGAAAACGCAGAATTCTTCGCGAGACTCGGGCTAGCTGAAATAAATTACTCAGTGAAGGAAATTGGCGGCCAGGCACAGTCGCTCCTTAAAGATGTTGCAAAACAAACTTCCATGCTAAAAGCACAACAAGGATTCCGCGAAAACATGAATATCAGCAAGATAGTGGATTTCCTTCTAAATCCAAAAATTGTGCCGCGTAGTTTCAGTTCGGAATTTGGTTTGGAAAATGGACATTCAGCCCGCAATATTCAAAGTGCGCTGGCTCAGTTGGAAAAAGACTTACCTGCAGATATTGAAATTTTGCTTTCATACTCTTCTTCAAAAGAAGATGAGTACATAGCTATGGGAAATCCATTTGGGCATATCGCAATTCGCATTGGTGATATGGTGTATAGTTCAAACCATCATGCGGATCCTGAAAAAAAATCACTTTTACTCCAAAATATGAAGATGTCGGATTATTTGTTCGGCGTTAATCCAACGTCGGACAATTATGAGCATACCAGTACATATGGAGTGGCATACGGTCGAGATACGCTAGGATTTCGTGTAAAAGGAGTTTCATCGGAAGCCATTCAAAGAATGCATGCAGAGGCGGCAAAAATCGAGGAAGAATTCAGCAAAGGTGAATGTAAATACGATGTAAAAAAATCAAATTGTGCGGATTATGTTGAAAGAATTCTGCTGGCAAGCGGATATTATTATCGACAGGTGAATGTGTTAAGCTCAATTTATACTATGCCACTCGATGTTTTTGAAAATGCACAGAAAAACTTTCAAGCCCTTCCCGGCTTACGCACCAAGTTGGTAGCATACAGAAGACTGACAAGTTCTCAATCACCATATCGCTTTTCACGCTTTCCACTTTCTTTGGGCCAACCTGTCAGATCATTTGCGCATATCATAAACAATACTGTGATCGATCACATTGAATCAAAAGTTGGGGCGCAGCTGATTGGATATTATGGTGATGACCGTATTTTTTATGAAGAGCTAAACACTTATTGGAGATGTTCTGCGCTTTATGATTTCGGTCGTTCACAAATGCGAACAATAAAACTAGAAAAAATCTTTGTTTTAGAAGCCGGTCGGTTGTTAAAGCAAAACATAATTTTTTATATTGTAAATTCTAAAAAGAAAATGAGGCGACATGTTGAGCGTGAAATTAGCCAATTGTTTGACAATGCGTCCGATGAGCGATAAGGGTAAGATAATGGATCTGGAAAGAGTGGAGCGTTAAAGAAGCTTTCGACAACAAATTTTTTTCAGTCAAAAAGGGAGGTGAGAAGTTCTGTAATAAATACAGAAAGGCAACGCTCCGTAATGGTCTTTACACTTTCAGGAGATGCGTACATCGGGGAGAACTTGTCAGGGAAAAGACAGCGGTAAAGCTAACATACTTTTCATTTTTTTCTTAATAGTACTGTACAACTCTTCTTTTATATGATAACCTTTGCGAATTTTAAGGGAGTTTTGATTTCCTCTTAAAGTTTTTATATATGTTCAAACATTCCATTGCACTCATATAGTAAAAAATAAACCGAAAATATACAGAAAGTATGTATTTAAGTAAAAATGACGGATCTTTGACTGTCAGTTACTTTAGTGTACAGAAAAGAGGAGGTTAAGATCGATGTCAAAGAAAATAATTTTCACCGGGATCGCTACAGCGCTTATAACGCCTTTTAAAGGTCAGGGGATCGACTTCGATAAATTTGGCCGTCTTATCGACTGGCAGATTGAGGAGGGTATCGACGCCCTTCTGGTATGCGGCACAACAGGAGAATGCTCAACGATGTCTGATGACGAGCATAGGAGCGTGATCGATTTTGCAGTAGGCCACGTCAACCACAGAGTTCCTCTGATAGCAGGCACCGGAAGCAACGATACAGCCTATGCCATTTCACTGACTCGCTTTGCCGGTGAGGTCGGAGCTGACGCATCCCTTTCGGTGACCCCTTACTACAACAAGACAACACAGAAGGGGCTTGTCCGCCACTTCAGCGCAATTGCGGACGCGAGCTCCATTCCTCTCATCGTCTACAACGTACCCTCAAGGACCGGAACCGCGATCGAACCTGAGACATATGCGGAGCTTGCTAAACATGAGCGTATCGTTGCAATAAAGGAAGCAAACAGCAATATAGACAAGATCGTAGATACAATGTCCAGACTAAACGGCGGGCTGACGCTCTATTCCGGAAACGACGGCGAGATCGTGCCTCTAATGGCTGTTGGAGCAATGGGCTGCATATCTGTCCTTTCCAATATCCTTCCGGTACAGACGGGGGAGATATGCAAGAGGTTCTTTGCCGGTGACATAAAGGGCGCCGCGGCGCTTCAGTTCCGTTACCGGCCTCTCATAGACGCAATCTTCAGCGAAGTCAGCCCTATACCTGTCAAAGCGGCTATGGCGGCTATGGGCTTCTGCGAACCTGATATCCGCATGCCTCTTACGGAAATGGACGAGGTCAAGTTCAACAAAATGATAGATCTCATGAGAGCCGAGGGGATATCAGTATGATGAGGGTAATTGTTAACGGAGCAAACGGAAGGATGGGCAGCGAGATCGTGTCCATGATACAAAAAGAGTCTGCAGACCTTGACGCCACTTTGGCGGCAGCAGTTGATGTAACAGGAGGCTGCCGCGGCGTTTTCTCCTCATTGACAGAATACACCGGCCCGGCTGACGTTATTATTGACTTTACATTTCACACAACTGCTGAAGCATTGACTGAATATGCCATCACCCGGGGTCTGCCTGTGGTCATAGCGACTACGGGACACACTCAGGAAGAGTTTGCGGTCATCAGAAGAGCTGCTCTAAAGATACCTTTGTTCCATGCATCCAACATGTCCATCGGCGTGGCGCTTCTCATCGAATTTGCCAAACAGGCGGCCCGTGCTTTCCCGAAAGCAGATATTGAAATAGTTGAAAAACACCACAACCGTAAGAAAGATGCCCCAAGCGGGACTGCCATGACACTTGCAGACGCGCTCACATCGGTCCGACCCGGGGCTGTCATCAAATGCGGCCGCAGCGGCTTCGAGAGGAGAGACCCGGACGATATAACTATCCACTCTCTGCGCATGGGTGATATCGTCGGAGATCATGAAGTTTACATAACTACAGATACACAGCAGCTTTCTTTAAGACACGAGGCATTCAGCCGCACCCTCTTTGCAGAGGGAGCTATCTGCGCAGCAAAGTTCCTGCAGGGAAAACCTGCAGGATATTACGGAATGGAGGACATTATAAGATGACAGAACCAATTCGCATAGCCATCGCAGGTTACGGCAACATCGGCAAGGGCACAGAGTCAGCCATCATGCAAAATGAAGACATGGAGCTGGTCGCAGTAGTCACTCGGAGAGACCCTTCCTCACTTAAACTAATGACAGAGAACGCGGCTGTCATAGCAATGTCCGATATAAAGTCGCTGAAGGACAGGGTCGATGTAATGATTATATGCTGCGGGAGCGCAGCTGACCTGCCTGAGATGTCACCAAAACTTGCCGGCATGTTCAATATAATAGACAGCTTCGATACCCATCAGAACATACCGAAGCACTTCGAGGCAGTTGACAATTCTGCCAAAGCAGGAGGACATATTGCCCTCATCTCCGCGGGATGGGACCCGGGATATTTTTCCCTTATGCGTCTTTACGCCCTTTCTGTACTGCCTGAGGGACACGGATACACCTTCTGGGGTCCCGGGGTAAGCCAGGGACACTCCGATGCGATCCGCAGGATCCCCGGAGTGGTCAGTGCGATCCAGTATACCGTCCCGGTGGAATGCAATGTCGAGGCAGTCCGTAATGGAGAATGTCCCAGCCTGACAGCGCGCGAAAAACATACAAGAGAATGTTATGTAGTGGTGGAAGAGGGCGCAGACAAAGAGAGCATAGAAAAAAAGATCAAAAACATGCCCAACTATTTTGCCGATTACGACACCACCGTAACATTTATCTCAACTGAAGAGATGCAGTCAGAACACTGCAAACTTCCTCACGGAGGGTTTGTGATCCGGACCGGCCGGACAGGAGTCAACAGGGAGAATAAACATACCATAGAGTTCCGACTGGCGCTGGAATCAAACCCTGAATTCACTTCCAGCTTCCTGGTCGCATGTGCCAGAGCGGTACACAGACTCAGCAGCAGGGGCGAGACCGGATGCCGCACAGTCTTTGACCTTCCTCCGGCATTATTGTCACCGCTTTCCCCGGGACAGCTCAGGTCGACGATGCTATAGAGCTGATAATTGCCTAAAACGGAGGGACCATAAATGAAAATAATTGCATTTAACGGAAGCCCCAGGAAAAAATGGAACACCGCGACTCTTTTAAACAAAGCACTTGAGGGAGCAGAATCAAAAGGGGCCGAAACTGAACTGATCCATCTTTATGACTTAAACTACAAAGGATGCATAAGCTGTTTTGCATGCAAGACAAAGGATGGGAAAAGCTACGGCAGTTGTCCGATACAGGATGACCTGACTGAGGTATTCAAAAAAGTGGAGCAGGCTGATGCCATTATACTTGGATCCCCGATATATTTCGGCAGGGTCAGCGGGGAAATGGCCTCTTTCCTTGACCGGCTTCTTTTTCAATATATGGAATACAGCAATACCGAAAGATCGCTTTTCCCAGGCAAGATCAATACAGCTTTTATCTACACCATGAACTTAACAGAAGAAATGATGAAGATGACCGGTATGGACGTACCAATAAAGATCAACGAGATGGCTTTGAAAATGGTCTTTGGACCAACAGAAACACTTCTGTGCTTTGATACCTGCCAGTTCGAAGATTACTCCAAGGTAGTATGTAATATGTTCGATCCGGAAGCCAAGGCTAAAAGAAAGAAAGAAGTTTTTCCCAAGGACTGCCAAAAAGCCTTTGAGTTGGGGGCAAAATTTGCTGAAAAAGCGATCTGATATACTGCCCTCTAAACTAAGATCAGGCGATCCTGCTCGTTAATTCTGCTATTAAGAATTTCTATTTTTAGAAAATAAAGATAACAAACCTTTGTGATAATGTCACAGACATATGTCTTCCAATGGTGAAATAATGCACCATAGGTAATAAA
The DNA here is from genome assembly GCA_002428495.1 of Synergistaceae bacterium UBA6101. Lineage (GTDB taxonomy): Bacteria > Synergistota > Synergistia > Synergistales > Synergistaceae > Caenicola. The sequence continues at coordinate 135,035 of DIWR01000027.1, read as the reverse complement.
AAAACAAAGGGGGACTTTATAAATGAAAAAGACAGATCTGCTGGTAATTGGAGGAAGCGCAGGCGGCATTCTCAGCGCGACCATGGCACGTAAGGCATACGGCGGCGATATCGACATTACAGTTATCAGGGATACAGACGCTGTAATGGTGCCCTGCGGCATACCATACATTTACGGCACTCTTCGCTGCACAAGCAAAAATGTCATCCCTGACAAGATGCTGGTAGACGCCAAAATCAACCTTGTAGTTGGGACAGTTGTGAAGATAGACAAAGAAAACAAGACCGTGACCACAAAAAACAATGACACATACAGCTACAAGAAGCTTGTCATCGCAACCGGATCACTTCCCATCATCCCTACATTTATTCCGGGACATGAATTCGAAAATGTATTCCCGATTTACAAGAACCAGGATTATCTGAACACCATCCTGGAGAAGCTTGAAGAAGTTGAGAATGTCGCCGTAATCGGCGGCGGATTCATTGGAGTGGAGTTTGCCGAGCAGATCAGCATGACGGGTAAAAAGGTTGCTCTCGTTGAAATGGCTGACGCATGTCTCTGGCAGGCATTTGACAAAAGTTACACAGATGACATAGAGAAGATGATGAGGGAAAAGGGCATCAATATCCTAACCAATACAAAAGTCAAAAAAATTATCGGTGATAAAAAAGTCGAAGCTCTTGAACTTGAAAACGGCGACAAGATCCCTGCTGAATTGGTAATACTCGGACTCGGAGTAAGGCCTAACGGCCTGCTTGCGAAAGAAGCGGGGCTTGATGTCAACGCGAAGGGCGCGATCATCGTTGACCAGTACACCAGGACCAGCGACCCCGACATCTTTGCTGTAGGAGACTGTGCTGAGAAGAAGTGTTTCTTCACAAACAAGGATGTCCCAGTCCTTCTTGCTTCAACTGCCGCAATGGAAGCAAAGATCGCAGGAAGCAATGCATTCCAGCTCAGGCTCATCAGAGCCAACAAGGGTACGATCAGTGCATTTTCTACCCAGATCTTTGGCAAGACATTCGCCGCTGCCGGACTGACAGAGGCAAGGGCAAGGCAGGAAGGCTTTACGATAAATGTCGGAGAGTTCACTACAATGGACCGTCATCCCGGGTCACTTCCCGGAAGCAGCACTGTTCAGATAAAACTCATATTCTCAAAATGTTCCGGTGTGATCCTCGGAGCCCAGATCTCTGGGGGAGACACAGTTGGCGAGATGATCAACATACTCAGCCTGGCGATACAGAAGGGACTGACGGCGACAGAACTCAACACATTCCAGGTTGCAACGCATCCGCTTCTCTCTGCATCGCCGATCGCATATCCGATCAACGCCGCTTCAATGAACGCTATCGCCCAGAACTGCAGGCACCTTAACGAAGGACTGGTAATCTAAGCCGTTATAAAGAAGTATCAATGATGCAGATCTACGCAGCCCCGCACCCCTGGGCTGCGTTTTTAAGCACTTTTGACATTCACAGAATTCAGTATGATGTTACGATATTAAGATATATTATAGGAAATTAATTACGAAAAGAGGAGATGACCAGATGATCGAACAGGTATTCAAGATCGCGGGCGGCGACAGCAAAGTAGTTGAAAAGGTCATACAGGACGAAAACGTACACTACATGCATAGTAAAGGCACCCGCTCCAAAATAAGATATTTTAAAAGTTAACATAGTTTAAATAAGACGGGAAGACATCACTAGATGCTTTCCCGTCTTTTTATATGAATATAAGAAAACAGTTATTGACATATGTCATAAACGCCATATAATTAATGTTAATGACATATGTCAACAACAAAGGAGGGATGATCATGCCAAGAGGAGACGGAACAGGCCCAACAGGGCGCGGCCCTATGACCGGAAGAGCTATGGGGTTCTGTGTCAGGACATTTGAAACAGGAGAGACCTCTTACATCGGCGGAGGCATAAGAAGAGGCTTCAGGCGGTGGTTTGGAAGGGGATGTGCAGCAATGCATGCCTCGGTCGAAAATAAAAAAGAGATCCTTGAAGACGAAAAGAATTTCCTGCAAAGACGCTTGGAATCAGTTGAAAAAGAACTTGAAAAGATGAATTAGGCGAACAGGGAAAGAAATATTTTTCTTTCCCTGTTCGAAGAGGGGAGGCTCACATGCCAAGACCGGTGAAGTGGAGAAAAGTCTGCTGTATGCCTGAGAGCAATCAGTTCGGGCCTCTGGATTCGGAGTCGGGACCAAGAGGGTCTGTAAACATGACTGTCGATGAGTACGAGACTATAAGACTTATCGACCTCGAACAGTTTACACAGGAAGAATGCGCTGCACACATGAACGTTGCCAGGACAACAGTTCAGGGAATATACAACGAAGCAAGAAAAAAACTTGCTGAGTCCCTTGTCAACGGCAAAATATTATTCATTGAAGGCGGAGAATACAGGCTTTGTGAAGGATCTGAAAGTGGATGTGGGCGTCCAGGATGCCACAGGAGACAACACGGCAGCAACTGATCAGATACTTTTTAAGACAGGGAGGGGATCAACATTTATTCCGATAAAGTTATTGAACATCTTATGTGCCCTCAAAACGCAAGAGACATGCCTGACGCCGACGCTGAAGGAAGCGTTGGAGATCCCGAATGCGGAGACACACTGACATTTTACCTCAAGGTCACTGACGGAGTGATCAGCGATATAAGTTATCTGGTATTCGGCTGCTGCGCTGCAATAGCGACATCGAGCGCGACATCAGTTCTTGCCAAAGGCAAAACGATCAAAGAGGCAATGAAGATAACAGAGGATGACGTCGTCAATGCTCTTGACGGACTTCCCGAAAGTAAGGTCCACTGCTCTCTCCTTGGGGTCAGTGCCCTTCGCTGCGCACTAAAAAACTACTGCAGCAAAAATAATATTGAACTGACGGAGGGTGCAAAATGAAGATAGCCATACCAGCAGATGATAAAAACATTGATTCTACAGTCTGCCAGTCTTTTGGCAGAACACCTTATTTTCTGATCTACGACATAGATACGGAAATTGCGGATTTTATTGATAATTCAGCAGCTTCCAGCCAGGGTGGTGCAGGAATAAAGGCTGCCCAAGCAATAGTAGACTCAAAAGTATCCGCTATCCTGACACCCAGATGCGGACAGAATGCTGCTGAAGTTCTTACTGCAGCCGGCATTTTGATATACAAGACAGAAAGCTCATCTATCAAAGAAAGTATTGCCGCTTTTAAAGAAAAACGTCTTGATCAGCTTCAGGAGATCCATGCCGGATCTCACGGACATGGCGGCTAAGAATTTAAAAATTGCAATATTAAGCGGCAAGGGCGGAACAGGGAAAACCCTGCTTTCTGTCAATCTTGCATCAGCTGCTATAGATTCCGTATACGTTGACTGTGATGTTGAAGAACCCAACGGACATCTTTTTTTTAAGCCTAAATGGAATATTGAAACAGAGATATCTGTAAAGATACCGCAAGTCGATCCTCATAAATGCGACGGATGCAAAAGATGTGTTGAATTCTGCAAGTTCAACGCCTTGGCATACATAAACGGGAAGCTGAAAATTTTTGATGATGTATGCCATTCCTGCGGAGGATGCCAGATCATCTGTCCTCAGAGGGCTATTACCGAAAAGGACAGGGCAGTAGGAACACTTTCTATCGGCGATTCAGAGGGAGTACATGTTCTCTCCGGAATGATGAAAACCGGGATAGCTTTGGGAATTCCTGTTATTAATGAGCTCCTTTCGCAATGTGGATCTTTTGAGGATGAACGACCTATTTTTATAGACTGTCCTCCAGGGAGCTCCTGTATAGTCATGGAAAGCATAAAAGATGCAGATTACTGTCTTTTGGCTGCTGAGCCTACTATGTTCGGAAAACACGACCTTGAGATGGTCTGGTCTCTGGTCGAGCTCTTCAAAAAGCGCCATTCCGTTGTTATCAACAAGTGTGTTGATCAAAGTGACCCAACAGAGGAGTTCTGCAACGAAAACGGAATAAAGATACTGGAAAAAATTCCTTTTGACGTTGAACTTGGCACACTTAACTCAAATGGGAGGATAGCAGCAAGAGAGAGCAAAAAATATCGGGATCTTTTCTCTTCCCTGCTGGAAAAAATCTACAGGGAGGTGTCTCATGAAGCAGCTGTTGATTCTGAGCGGTAAGGGCGGCACAGGAAAAACAACTGTTGCCAGTGCTTTCATCAGGCTTTCAGAAGCTGAAGCATACGCTGACTGTGATGTTGACGCACCTAACCTGCATCTGATAACAAAACATTCCAAAGCACCATCAAGGAAAGACTATTATGGGATGCCAAAGGCTGAGATCGATCCAGACATTTGCATAAGCTGCGGCAAATGCATGGAGAACTGCAGATTTGATGCTATTAGAGTAAATGAAAGATCTCACTTTGTTGATCCATTTGGATGTGAAGGATGCGGGGTGTGCGAATTTGTTTGTCCTGTAAATGCAGTATCGCTTCATCCTTCTGTTGCGGGAGATCTTATGCTTTTTAAGGAAGGCCCTGTAACATTTTCAACGGCCCAGCTGAAAATGGGAAGCGGGACAACAGGAATGCTTGTTTCAGAAGTAAAGAAGCAGATGAAAGGGGCCGCAGGAGACGTTGATTTTGCCATCGCAGACGGTTCACCCGGTATAGGATGCCCCGTAATAGCTTCCCTTAGCGGTGCTGACATGGTTTTGATAGTTGCAGAACCATCTCTTTCCGGAATAAGCGACATGGAAAGAATAATAAAGACTGCCCGGATATTTGGGGTCATAATTGCAGTCTGTGTCAACAAATCTGACACAAACCCTGACAATACAGACAGGATAAAAGATTTCTGCGAACTTGAGGAAATACCATATAACGGCAGTATTCCGTTCGATCCCATGGCAGTTAAGGCTGTTAATAAAGGAATGAGCATAGCTGACATCGATTGCCCTTCCGGAACTGCAGTTAAGGAAGTGTTCAATAGGACTATGCGATTGCTATTTTCTGACGGGAGGCCCTCACAAAGGTGATAGTTACGGTCCTTTCAGAAAACACATCAATGTTACCTGAGATAAAAAGTGAGCATGGACTCTCTATCCTCAAAAGAACTATGGGGCAGATGCTCCACAAAATTTCCGCTTGAAGCATAATTGAGATAATTTGACATATGGGATATCGTTGGCCCGAGACTAAAAATTACGGAGGAATGAGTAATGATGAAAATTGCAGTAGCAAGTGAAAAAGGTATGGTTACAGGTCATTTCGGACATTGTGAGAACTTTATGATATTCAACACTGACAACGAGAAGGTCACCGGTACAGAAACTGTTCCAAATCCTGGACACAAGCCCGGATTCCTCCCCAATTTCCTCAATGAGATGGGAGTAAATGTAATTATCTCCGGAGGTATGGGCGGGGGTGCGATAGATATTTTCAATCAGCACAACATAGAGGTCATAGTAGGTGCTTTTGGATCTTCAGAAGAAGCCGCCAGATCATATCTTGCCGGCGAACTAAAATCTACCGGATCTGTCTGCCATGAGCACGCGCACCACGACGAATGTAGGAGCTAGGATATTTTTTAAATTAACGGAAAACCGTTTGACAGTACAACAAATTATATGGATCAACAAAAATACAAAGAGGCACGGGGCTGTTAAACCTCGGGGCTCTTTGTGTTTTTTCACAATAGTAAATTATATATTGTTAAAAATAAATTTAATTGTCAAAAAAGAATGCTGATTCTACTATATTCAATGCAAGGTATATATTGTAAAATCATTCTTCATTCTCAGATGAATGTAAGGTGGTGTGCCGTGAGATTTCCTAAACGTAGATCTATCAAGAAAAATATTATGACAATATACATTACGACGACACTGCTGACCTTTGGCTTCGTCTTTTATGCCCTTTTCTCAAACTGGATCAGCACCTCTGATGAATTACTTTCAACAATAGCAAAAAACATGAACCAAACGATATCCATCGAGTTTGAGGGACTTATAAAACTGCCTCAGTACATAAACGAAGTAGCAGAACAACAGATAAAAAACGGCGTGATCGATTTTAATGATGAGAAGATTAGGGACAAGTTTTTTGTAGGACTTTTGAACACACATGACAGCACCCCAATATACAGCATAAGCTTAGGCACTGAGAAGGGCGAGTATTACGGTGCGCGAAGAAACAAAGACAATATTGTGGAAATAATGAAAAACAATTCAGAAACAGGGGGAAAATCAAGATATTATAAGGTAAGGGAAGATATGACCGCAGGAGAACTTGCTGTTGAAACAGGGATCTTCGACCCCCGAACAAGACCCTGGTATAAAGCTGCGATAGAAAACGGCAGGACGTCCTTTTCTCCTATATACAAGCATTTTGTAATGGATGACCTTACCGTATCTGTAGGTACTCCTCTCCATGACAGAGAAGGCTCACTGATCGGGGTTTTTGGTACACATATAACGCTTTCAAGGATGGACAATTATCTAAACAACATAGTTAAGCAAAACGGGGCAGCCGCAGTCATAGTAGATAAAAATTCAGGAGAACTAGTAGCTAATTCCCTACAAATACCTAATTTTAAAGTTGATGCAAACGGTACGTTAAAGAGGATCAAGATAAATGAAATCAAAAACAGCAGTATCATACGCGGCTATGAAAATTACCTGGTGAACAATGATGAAGATCATGTAACAGCAAATGGAGAGAGCAGTCATATTTATGTTTCGGAATTTAAAAAGACCGGGGCAGATTTACTCCTTATAACAGCCATCCCCGATGCGATACTTACACGGGACATCTATGAGACTATAAAACTGACGATTATTTTTTCAACAATAATAATGCTGACGATCTCGCTTCTCTTCCTCAGTTATGTGGACGACCTCCTTAAGCCCCTGGAAAGCCTCAATAAAAGCGCAAAAAGTTTTACTGCAGGAGATTTTAAGGCACGGGCAAAAGTTCTCAGGAATGACGAGATCGGAAAACTGGCTAATACATTCAATATGCTTACATCCACTATCAGCAGGCATGTTGAAAACCTTGAGATAAAGGTCAAAGAGAGGACAGAAGACCTCCAAACGATAAATGCTGCCCTCAATGAGAACAGGGAGCAGCTTAAGCTGATACTCGACTCCACAGCAGAGGGAATTTATGGGATCGACACAGAAGGTGTCTGTACCTTCTCCAACGAGAGCACCCTTAAGATGCTTGGTTACAGCGGACAGGACGAGCTTTTGGGAATGAACATGCATGACCTTATACACCACACGAGACCGGACGGGACTCCTTTCCCGCAGGATGAATGCAGGATCATGCAGTCATGTAAAAAGGGAGAGAGTGTTTATATCGATAACGAAGTATTCTGGCGCAAGGACGGCACAAGCTTCGATGTAAGGTATTCATCATACCCGCAGTACAGAAACGGGATCCTTGTCGGTGCTGTTGTTACGTTCATGGACAACACGGAACAAAAAAAATCGGAGGAACACATAAAATACCTGACTTATCACGACGCTCTTACGGATATCAACAACAGATTATTTTTTGAAGAACATATCCCTGTTCTTGATATTGAAGAGAATCTTCCGATATCTGTCATTTTTGGAGACCTTAACGGACTTAAGCTGACAAATGATATTTTCGGCCACGCAGCAGGAGACAGACTTCTTGTCGATGCTGCCGCTGCATTCAAAAAAGCCTCGGTAGGAAACGACATAGTCGCAAGGATCGGGGGAGATGAGTTCGCGCTGATAATGCCACACACAGATGCGGACCGGGCAAAAGCAGTAATAGCTGAGATAAGGAAGTCTTTCTCAAATGAAGATTCAAACAATATTATTGGAAGTGTATCTTTAGGATCAAGCACAAAAACTTCCGCGGAAGAAAGCATACAAGAGATGATCGAGATCGCTGAAAACCTGATGTACAAAGATAAGGCTATTAACAGGAATACAAACAACAGAAATATGATCCGTAAGATCATAAACAATCTACACAACAGGAGCCTGAGAGAAAAGAGGCATTCGGAGAACGTATCCGTGCTGTGTGAAAGAATAGCAGAGGAGATGGGCCTTTCAAAATCTGAGATAAAAAGGCTGGGCGAAAACGGTTACTTCCACGATATAGGCAAGATCGTCCTTGAAGATGGGATACTTAACAAACATAGGGACTACAGCGAGGAAGAATACAGAAGGATGCAGCAGCATCCTGTTGTCGGATACCGCATACTCAACCTTTTTGACGAGACCATAGACCTTGCTCAGGGTGTCTTAAACCACCATGAACATTGGGACGGAACTGGCTATCCCAAGGGTATAAGTGGGGAAGAGATACCCCTTTCCAGCAGGATCATTGGGGTTGCGGAAACCTATGACGCCATGACTAATGACTGTTACAACAGATCTACATCACACGAAGAAGCGATAGATGAGATCAAAAGCCTCGCAGGTGCAAAGTTTGATATAGATGTCGTCAATGCATTTATAAGGGTAATTCAAACAGAAGATCAGCATAAGACTACCTGATCAATTATATAAAGCCATTAAAAATTGGCAGTCAGGACGGATATATGAGACGGTTCATTATTTTCCTCGCGGTCAGCACATTGTTGCTGATCCTTATTAATATATATCTCTCCAAAAGGTACGCCAGACTTATCAGAAATTACAATTCAAGGATATCTGAAAGGGCAGCGGTATATATCCTTTTTTCAGGGCTCTCTTTATTCCTCTCATCCATCTTTTTCCAGAACCGGATCTACAGGTCCGGCTTATTTGCCCTGCCTGTCAGGTACATTTCCGCATTCTACATATGCATGGTCATATATTCTTTTCTCTTGTTCCTTGCAGGCGACAGTCTTGCATATTTGGGCGGTTTATTAAATACGCCCAGGAAGATCAGTTTTATATTTTCCCGGATATACGCAAAAGGATTGCTGGTGCCTGTCGCTGCTGCACTTATAACTCTCTATGCATTTTACAACGCTGTAAATTTCAAGGTCACGAACTATGAAATTTCAATAAATAAGAGCTCTTCTATCCGATCTGTCGAGGCGGTCATGATATCAGATCTGCATGTCGGGACATCTGTCGGGAAAAAAGAGATTATTAAAATCAAATCTATGATCGAGGAGCTTTCGCCGCAGATCATTTTTATTTGCGGGGACCTATTTGACCATGAATCAAACGAAGAAATAATGAAGTTCTCTGCGAAAACTCTGGGAAGTATCAAATCAGAATACGGAACTTACTTTGTAACCGGAAACCACGAGTGCTATCTGGGCAATATGTCAAAAACCATCTCATATTTTGAAGGTACCGGGATCAGGGTCCTTCAGGATGAAATGATCAAAATCAATGATTTTTATCTCATAGGCAGGAAAGATATCTGGCAGGAGGGTCGCGCGGACCTCGAGAAAATACTTGATGGGGCGGACAAAGAGCAACCGCTGATAGTTCTCGACCATCAGCCTAACGCTATAGACGAAGCTGCTGATAACGGTGTCGATCTCCTTCTTTCAGGGCACACCCATAATGGTCAGCTTGTCCCGTTCAACTATATAGTCGGACTTGCAAACCACACACATTACGGAATAGTGGAGCAGGGAACATTCAGAGCCATTGTAAGCTCCGGTATAGGAACATGGAAGTTCCCTATAAGGACAGGGAGCTCTGCTGAGATTATAAGAGTTAAAATAAATTTTAAAGAAAAACAGGGAATTCCTAAGTAATTATGAAGCACTATTTTATTGCATGTATAATGCTATTTATTCCTATCACTTTAACGTGATATAATAAATACTTTAAAAATATGTTTTTATAAGGAGCCGAGTCAGTTAATGGAAAACGAAAAATATCAAGAAATAACTGAAGCGCCCCAAATATCTGAAATAAAGGAAACAGAGGATTCAGACCGCAATGAAACAAAAACGCCGAAAAAAAACAACAACTTAATATTTCTATTGATAATTGTGCTCATCGTAGCAGGCGGAGGTTTCTGGTTTTGGAAGAATGAAGAGGCTAAAAAGGAAGCTGCTTCAAAAACTGCTGTGATGCCTCCTGTTGTCGTCAGCGAAATGCTTGTTGAGGCCGGAGATTTTCCAGTAACATTTGAATATACAGGACAGACCAAAGGCTACAGGGAAGCAGAGGTAAGAGCTCAGGTCAGCGGTGTTCTCAAGAGCAAGGAATACAGGGAAGGCCAACCGGTAAAGGCAGGACAGGTTCTCTTCCGCATAGACCCGGCTCCGTACAGGGCAACGCTGAACAGAAACAGCGCAAATCTAAAGCAGGCACAAGTTCAGGCCAACCTTGCAAAAATTGAATTCGACAGGATATCTTCCCTTTACTCTAAAAATGCTGTGAGCAAGAATGACTTTGACAACGCAGATGCCTCCCTTAAAGCATCCCTTGCCGCAGTTGATTCTGCCAGGGCCGCTGTCAGGCAATCACAGATAGATCTTGACTGGACTGTGGTAAGGGCGCCGATTTCAGGTCTGAGCAGCAAGGAAGAGCGCTCTGTCGGCAACCTGATAACGCTAGATGCTCAAGGCAGCCTTCTTACGACTATAGTGCAGGCTGATCCGGTATATGTTGAATTCGCTGTTCCTGCCGATGAACACAGGATAAATGAAATGCTGAGATCCACGGGACACCTCAGGGTCTCTCCGGAGGGGATCTCTGTAAAAGCAGCGCTTGGAGACGGGACATATTACGATAAGAAGGGAAAGATAGACTTCCAGGATCAGTTTGTAGACCCTTCAACCGCAGACATAAGAGCTCGGGCGATTTTTGATAACCCGGGGAACCGGTTGTATCCCGGACAGTTTGTCCGCGTTTACGTTGACGGAAACTACATACACAACGTAATAAGCATTCCTCTCAGGTCCGTTCTGCAGACATCTTCCGGTCCGATAGTCTACGTACTGGATGACTCTAATATACCTGCTGTAAGGAACATCAAAATAATAAAGACGATCAAAAACACATGCCTGATACAGGAAGGGCTTAAAGACGGCGAGAGGATCATCGTTGACGGGGTCGCAAAGATAATTCCGGGCAAAGCAGTCAAAATAGCAGAAAAACAGGAACACAAAGCAGCCTCGTGGGATAAAACCGAGGCCGATAACGCCAACAACTGAGACTAAGGCTAATGTTTTCTGCGATCTTCATTAAAAGGCCAATATTAGCTACTGTCTGTTCGGTTGTAATAATCCTGCTTGGCATCGTATCAATAATAACACTGCCTGTGGCACAGTTCCCTGAACTTGTGCCGCCTCAGGTGACCGTATACGCACAGTATCCCGGTGCTACCCCTGAGGTCATTGCCCAGGTAGTAGCCTCTCCACTCGAAAGCCAGATAAACGGCGTAGACAACATGATATATATGAACTCTGTAAGCAACGGACAGGGAGACATGACCCTGACCGTTACGTTTGAGCTGGGAACAGATCCTGACATGGCGACCATCAACGTCAACAACCGCGTCCAGATGGCATCCCCATCAATACCCGCAGAGGTCCGGAAATACGGAATAGTGGTCAAAAAATCATCGCCCAACCTTCTTCTGATAGCTACACTGCTTTCTCACGACGGACGCTACGATACTATATATATGAGCAATTATGCGCTTCTGAACGTCGTTGACGACCTCAAAAGGATACCCGGGGTCAGCGATGCCATGATCTACACCTCTCAGGACTATGCAATGAGGATATGGATAAAGCCTGACAAACTTGCCCAGCTTGGACTGACGCCTGCTGATATCGCTGCTGCCATAAGCGACCAGAACAGCCAGTACGCACTGGGAAGATTCGGCAATCAGCCAACCGATGAAGACCTCGAAAAGACTTACATCATAACCACCAAGGGCCGACTGGCTACTCCGGAGGCGTTTGAAGAGGTAATAATCAGGACCAACCCTGACGGAACGAGCATCTACCTCAGGGATGTGGCCAGGGTCGAGCTTGGGGCAAAAACATACAGTTTTATCGGCAAACAGGACGGCATCCCAGCGGTCCCGATAGGCATAACACTCGCACCGGGAGCAAACGCCATCAAGGTTGCCGATCTGGTAAAAAAGCAGTTTGAAGATGCCAGCAGGCATTTCCCTGACGGCATTAAGTACGACATTCCTTATGACACAACTACTTTCGTAAGAGTCTCGATAAAGGAAGTCGCAGTGACGCTTTTTGAGGCTGTTTTGCTTGTCTTCCTTGTTGTCTTCCTCTTTTTGCAGAACTGGAGGGCGACTATTATCCCATGCCTTGCTGTGCCTGTTTCAATAATCGGGACCTTTGCGGGACTCAAGTTTTTTGGCTTCTCTATCAACACTCTGACTCTTTTCGGCCTGGTGCTTGCGATCGGCATAGTGGTGGACGACGCTATCGTGGTGCTTGAAAACGTGGACCGCCATATGGAGGAGGGCCTGCAGCCAAAAGAGGCGGCATTCAAAGCAATGGAAGAGGTTACAGGTCCTGTTGTCGCAATAGTCCTTGTCCTCTCTTCGGTCTTCATACCTATAGCTTTCCTGGGTGGGCTAACGGGTGAACTTTACAAGCAGTTTGCGATCACGATAGCCACATCCGTCGTTATTTCCGGTTTTGTAGCCCTTACCCTTACTCCGGCTATGTGCGCCCTGATTTTGAAACCGAAGGGAAAGTCAAAGGGGTTTTTCATCTTCAGATGGTTCAACTCGTTTTTCGATTCGATCACAAACGTATATTCTGCCGGAGTCAAATTTCTCCTCAAGAGGACATTGATCGTGGTGATACTCTTTTTGATCTTTGTTGCAGCCACGGCAAGGATAGCCTCGCTCGTCCCTTCATCGCTGGTGCCTGACGAAGACCAGGGGATCATAATGTCGGCGATGTCGCTCCCTGACGGCGCATCCCTGAATATGACGGAAAAGCTGACCGATAGAGTCATAAAGATAACAAAGGGTATGGATCAGGTAAGGACGTCTTTGGTCTTTACAGGCTACAACCTCCTGAACTCCTCAAATCAGTCGAACTTCGGAGCTGCCTTTGTAACCCTCAGGGACTGGGAGGAAAGGAAGGCGCCCGGCAAGGATTCATTCTCTACCGCAAGGGAACTTATGGGGAAGGCCTGGTCGATACCTGAAGGACAGGTATTTGTATTCAACCCTCCTGCCATCATTGGAATGAGTACGACAGGAGGCATCGAGGGCTATATCCAGAACAGGGGGTCCGACACCCCGGAAGAGATGGAAAAAGTCATTTCGAAATACATTGCCGAAACTGACGCCAGGAAGGAGATATCAAGCGTTACCACCTCTTTCTCGACCAAGGTCCCACAGTATTACGCAAACATAGACAGAAACCGTGCAAAGGCACTCGGAGTTGATCTTAACGATGTCTTTTCCACTATGGGAAGCATTTTCAGAAATTACTATGTAAACGATTTTGACAAGAGCGGACGTACTTTCCAGGTGCTCATATCTGCAGAAGCCTCCTACAGGAACAGGCCGGAGGACCTCAGGTATACTTACGTCCGATCCAAAACGGGTGATATGATACCGCTGCTCTCACTGATAGACATACGCCTTATCACGGGCCCCGAAACGATGGAAAGATTCAACGTATTCCCCGCAGCCAAGATCACAGGCACCCCTGCTTCGGGCTTCACCTCCGGACAGGCTATCAAGGCAATGGAGGAAGCTGCGCGTGTATCGCTGCCGGGGGGATATACACTTGCATGGACCGGTTCCGCATATCAGGAGAAGGAAACCGGCACGGCAACGGCAATAGCCTTTGCGCTTGGAATAATAATGGTCTTCCTGATACTCGCTGCCCAATATGAAAAATGGAGCCTCCCGTTCGCTGTCGTTCTCGCTGTTCCTTTCGCGCTCTTCGGAGCATTCCTCTCGATAATGCTTAGAGGTCTCTCTAATGACCTTTACTTCCAGGTCGCGCTTGTAACACTTATAGGCCTTGCGGCCAAGAACGCAATCCTGATCGTTGAATTCGCTGTCATACAGCACAAAAACGGAATGAGCATAAGAGATGCCGCAGAGACTGCAGCACATCTAAGGTTTCGCCCGATCGTAATGACTTCCCTCGCCTTCATACTTGGATGTCTGCCGCTGGCATTGAGCGTCGGAGCAGGTGCTGCCAGCCGACATTCAATTGGAACGGGCATAGTCGGAGGAATGCTTGCAGCCACAGGCATAGCTATCTTCTTCGTACCAAGCTTCTTCTCAGTGATAATGAGACTCACGTCAAAGGATGACAACCCTCAAGACAAAGACGGAACCAAAATGACGAAAAATGAAAAAGGAGATCTCTCTCCGACCAATGAAGGGGGAGTGATGTAAATGACTGCCAGCGCACTGCTAGCTGCTCTTTTTGTAGGCTCTTTTTTTCATCTCAACCTGGGACCGGAGGTAAAGGCTCCCGACCCTTATGATATTCCGGAAGCCTACGTGGTGACACTCTCAGACGATGTCAGGAAGGAACAAATGATCGATGGAGTCAGGCCCGACTACGCATGGTGGACTTCCTTCAACGAGCCTGTCCTTGAAAAATGCATCGGCGAGGCTTTTTCACAGAACAGGGACCTTGAATCCGCACTGGCAAGAGTACAGCAGTCAAGGGCAGTTTTTAAAGAGACAAGAGGCAACCAGAGACCTAACATAGGGATTGAGATCGATGCTACCCGTACATACACAAAGGTTGGAACAACAGACACTCTCAACGAACAGAACATCCTTTATGGAATGGGCGCCGCCAACTATGAAGCGGATCTGTGGGGAAAACTGCAGAAGGCAACAAGGGCAGCAAAAGAGAGCATACTTGCAACTGAAGCAGCAAAAAACAGTGTCAGGCTTGCGCTCGCATCCCAAGTCGCTAAGACTTATTTTTCACTAAGAGGCACCGACAAACAGCTGATAGTTGCCCGGGAGACGCTTGAGACCCAGAAAAAGACAATTGCGCTCAATAAGATACTTTATGATAACGGCAAGATCAGCGAACTTGAACTTAGAAGGAGCGAATCTATCGCCGCATCTTCAGCGGTACAGGTCAATCAGCTTGAGATAGCTCTTGGAAAATACGAAAACAGCCTGCTTGCACTTATGGGCAGGGACCCTAAAGAGTTCATAACAAGAGATATCCCAAGGGGGCTGACACTTGATGAACTGCCGGCGCCGCCCGATGTCCCGCTTGGTATACCTGCAAATATGCTTCGCTGCAGGCCCGATGTAAAGACGGCAGAACAGAATTACAGAACAGCACTCGCCAATATTGGCTTTGCGAGAGCAGGACAGTACCCTACCCTCTCATTTGACGGACTGATAGGCAATCCAGGCAGGGCAATTAATGATCCTTCTGACCTTTTCACGGGAGCTACAGGCTGGTCACTTGCTTCACAGGTCTTTGTGCCGATATTCAACGCAGGGAAACTTTCTGCAAGGGCGGCACAGGCAGAAGCTGCAGCACAGCAGGCATGGTCAGCTTATTACAAAACAGTCCAGACAGCCTTTGAAGAGACTATGAATTCCATCAATACACAGGCAAAAACAGAAGAGATACTTCTCCTTCTTGAAGAACAGCAGAAGGTCCAGAAGAGGGCGTATGAGCTTGCCAATATACGCTATACCGACGGCATTGCAAGCCAGATAGATCTGCTGGACGCAGAGAGAGAACTTCTATCTGTGCAGCTTCAGCTTGAGGGCAGCAGAGCAGACAGACTAAACTCCATCGTCGACCTTTATACAGCTCTCGGAAGCGGATGGGCATGGCGGGCTGCCGATGACCTTGAAAAACGCGAACTGCAAAAACCCTGGGTCAACAAGGAAAAATTTTTAGAGTAGCATTTATTCTAACTCTGTAATTCTAACTCTGCATGTTGCCAAATAAAAAAGTGACAGCTATAATAACCCTCGTTCACCAGACAATGCGGACATAGCTCAGTTGGTAGAGCATCAGCTTCCCAAGCTGAGGGTCGCGGGTCCGAATCCCGTTGTCCGCTCCAGATATTACGGATCTCCTGCGTTTGCCGGGGATCCTTTTTTTGTGTCCATATTATCGTGATCCTCAGCTTGGGAAGCTGAGGGTCTCCCAGTTTTTATTGTTGCCTGTATAACACCTTCACTTAAACACGTGGAGATGTTATCCTGTTCAAAGGCATGCCGACCCTGATCCGGTTGTGCCATCTATGTCTCTGTGATAAAATATTACGGTTATTGTCAGCAAAAGGCAAACCGAAAGGGGAAGTATGAATTGAAAACCGAAGTAGTTTCACAGGAAAAAAATATTATCGTTGTTAAAGCCGAGTTTGATGCTGAACAGGTCAATAAGGCAATAGATATGACGATAAAGGATCTTTCTAAGAAGACTAATATCAAAGGATTCCGTAAAGGGCACGTCCCGCGCAAGACGATCGAGCTCTATTTCGGCATGAAAGGCATTTACATCGAAACACTTGAAAAGATGGTGCCGGAAGCCATAGATAAAATGATCGAAGAATATGAACTCAGCCTGATAGCTGAACCTAAGCTTGAACCCGGTGATCTCAAGGAAGGTGAACCTTTCACCCTGCAGGTAACTTTTGAAGTCACACCGGAAGTGATCCTTCCTGAAATTGATACGATCGAAGCTGAGAAGACTGTATATATACCGACAGAAGAAATGAGAGACGAAAACATTGCCCGCATTCTCGAAGCTCACAGCGAGATCGTTCCTACATACGAAGAAAGAGAGATCACAAAGGAAGATTTTGTATCAGTAAAATATACATCCTCTGTGGTCGATCAGGACGGAAATGCCAGCCCTGTGGAAAACGACCAGAAAACTGAGATAGATCTCAGCCAGGAAAACATGAGGCCTGAGGTCGTAGATTCTATCATAGGCAAAAAACCCGGCGATACTACTGCAGTTGAGTTCTCTGTGGAGGATGACCCCCAGAATAAAGAACTTGCAGGTAAAAAAATGCGTTACGAGATAGAGATACTTGGTATCATGAAAAAAGTTACCCCTGAATTGACTGATGAAACAGTCGTAGAGATAACCAAGTCAAAGCATAAGACGACTGATGAATTCAAAGAAGAGGTAATGTCACAGCTTAAAGCAGCTGCCGGGCAGCACAGCCAGGACAGCCTTAAAGATTCGGCAGTAGAGAAGCTTTGCAGCCTTTCAGATGTCGAGCTTCCCGATACACTTGTCGAAAGACAGAAACAGGCGATGAGAGCTGACCAGGCGCAGAGGATCAAGAAGGACTCGGGCATGGAAATAGAAGAGTTCTTTGAAAAGAGCGGGATGGACAAAGAGGAATATGAAAAAGAACTTGACGAAGCTGCCAAGGTGGTTGTCAAAAGAGCACTTGTTCTTGAGGCACTCGCCGACGCCAACGATATCCAGTGGACACCTGAAGAGCTGAACGCTGAAATACATCGTATGGCTATCAGCTCGCGCATCGATCCGAAAAAACTCCATGATTACATATATGAGGACAGGGACAGGCTTTTTGAACTGGCTGAAAAGATCCGCAACCGCAAAACGGTAGACTTCCTTGCCACAAAGGTAAAAGTTACCGAAAAGGATGAAAAGAAAGCTGAAGAAGAGAAGTCATCGGAAGAGAAATAATAGTATCGTCCCAACCAATTTTAAGAGGAAAGGGGAGTGGATAACTTGTCTTATCTAATTCCAATGGTAGTAGAACAATCCGGAAGAGGGGAGCGTTCTTACGATATATACAGCAGGCTTTTAAAGGACAGGATAATATTTCTGGGTACAGAGGTGACTGATGAGATGGCAAACCTCATCGTTGCTCAGTTACTTTTCCTTGAGAGCGAGGATCCGGAGAAAGATGTTTTTCTGTACATCAACAGCCCTGGTGGGTCGGTTTCCGCAGGTTTTGCTATCTACGACACAATGCAGTACATCAAGCCTCCAGTGTCAACCATATGCACTGGCCTGGCCGCCAGCATGGGCGCATTCCTTCTTGCCGCAGGCGCAGAAGGAAAGAGGATAGCCCTTCCGAACTCGCGGGTGATGATACACCAACCTACAGGAGGAGCAAGGGGACAGGCTTCGGATGTCAAGATACATGCTGAGGAGATTTTGTATACAAGAAAGAGGCTGAACGATCTGCTTTCAAAGCATACCAAACAGCCCCTGAAAGTGATAGATAAAGATACGGACAGGGATTTCTTCATGTCGGCGGAAGAAGCACTGAAATACGGTATCGTCGACAAGATAATCGAAAAACGGTGACCGAAATAATCAATTTTTAGGGGATTCCGTCCGGGGTCCCCTGATTCTAATCTACACAGATGCTCTTTACTGAAGAGCGCAATTTGATCGAGGTGCATTCGCTTGTATGACAAAAACCAAAACAAGGAAAACAATAACCGCAGAAAGCCCAGATGCTCATTCTGCGGCAAGAGTCAGGACGAGGTATCCAAACTGATAGCCGGTCCTGCCAATACATTTATATGCTCAGACTGCATCCAGCTCTGCAATGTAATACTGAGGGACGAAAAAGGGGCTCCTTCTTTCAAAGATAATGCAATGACCAAAGCAAAGCCCGATTACACTTCAGTCCCTGTTTTGGAAAAGCTGCCAAAACCAAAAGAGATCAAGGAGTTCCTTGACCAGTATGTGATAGGCCAGGACCACGCCAAGAAGGTACTGTCTGTGGCTGTTTACAACCATTATCAGAGAATAACCAACATCTGTACCGATGATGACGACGTGGAACTGCCAAAAAGCAATGTTCTCCTGGTCGGCCCGACAGGCTGCGGGAAAACACTGCTTGCCCAGACACTGGCCAGGATGCTGAATGTTCCCTTTGCCATGACTGATGCCACAACTCTTACCGAAGCCGGTTATGTAGGTGAGGACGTGGAAAACATACTGCTCAGGCTTCTGCAGGCGGCTGATTTTGACATTGATGCAGCACAGCGGGGGATAATTTACATTGATGAGATAGACAAAATATCACGAAAATCGGAATCAGTCTCTATTACCCGTGACGTCTCAGGCGAAGGAGTCCAGCAGGCCCTGCTTAAGATAATCGAGGGCACGGTAGCCAACATACCGCCTAAAGGCGGACGCAAGCATCCAAGCCAGGAAATGATCCCGATGGACACGAGCAACATCCTCTTCATATGCGGAGGCGCTTTTGACGGACTGGAGAAGTTGATCGCCAAAAGGACACGTGAAAAGTCACTGGGCTTTGGCGGCGACCTTACTAAAAATCTAAATAACAATTCTTCCTATGAGCTTTTGAAGAAGCTTCAGCCGGACGACCTGCGTTCCTATGGATTCATACCTGAATTTATAGGGAGACTGCCTGTACTTGTGGCTCTCGAAGCCCTTACAGAAGAAGCCCTGATAAGGATCCTCCTTGAGCCCAGAAATGCCCCGCTAAAGCAGTACAAGAAGCTTTTCTCACTGGAAGGGATAGATCTGGTATTTACGGATGATGCTGTCCGCACCATAGCGGAAAAAGGAGCAAAACTGAATACTGGCGCGAGGGGACTAAGGACTATCCTTGAATCCCTTATGCTCGATATGCAGTATGAGCTGCCGGACAAGTCATCCGGGATCAACAGGCTTACTGTCACAAAAGATGTGGTAAACGGGCTGGAGAAACCTGTTCAGTCTTCCAAAGATGAAAAAGAGGCTGTCTGATCCATGCACATCCATCCTGTTGTTCCTGTAAGAGATATGGTAGTTTTCCCAGGGGTCATAGCTCCTCTTTTCGTGGGAAGGCCCCGTTCGGCGCGGGCGCTTGAAGAGGCTAACGCGAGGGGACACCTCGTCTTTATCACAGCTCAGAAAAATTCTATGATAGATAACCCCGAACCTGACGACCTCAACACGACAGGGACACTCTGCAGGGTCCTCCAGACTGTGCGCATGCCTGACGGCACCATAAAGGCTGTGCTTGAGGGAGAATGGAGGTGCAGGGCGGTACACTTTATTTCAGGAGACAGTTTTCTTGAGGCAGAAATTGAGAAGATGCCATCTACTAATACGGCCCGCACAAAACAGGCAGAAGCTCTGCGCAGGGCAGTACTTTCTGAATTTGAATCATACGTGAAACTGAACCTTAAACTGCCTGATGAAGTGACCCATTCGGCAGAAAATATTGGTGACATCGACCTGTTCGCTGATATCATCGCATCTCACAGCCTTTTTAAACATGAAGACAAACAAAAGCTCCTGGAGACCCCAGACCTTATCGAGCGCCTTCGCATGTTGCTTGCTGTACTTATGAGGGAAAACGAATTCCTCAAAATGGAGCATGACATTCAGGAAAAGGTAAGGAACGAGATGGACAAAGGGCAGAAGCAGTACTACCTGAGAGAACAGCTAAAGATCATCCAGCAGGAGCTGGGTGACGACAGCCCCCTTTCAGAGATAGAGGAACTGCGTGCCAGGGCAGAGAAGACCGAGATGCCGGATGAAGCCAGAGACAAGGTAATGCGTGAGCTGGACAGGTATGCAAGGATGGCCCCAATTTCACCGGAAGCCACCGTCGCAAGGACATATATAGAATGGCTTCTGGACATTCCATGGAACATCTGCTCTGAAGACCATCTCAACCTGAAAGATGCCCGCAAGGTCCTGGATGAAGATCATTACGGCCTCGAAGAGGTAAAGGAACGCATACTTGAGTTCCTGGCCGTAAGGAAACTTGCAGCCGACAACATGAGGGCACAGGTACTCTGCTTTGTAGGACCTCCAGGAGTCGGAAAGACCTCCCTCGGAAGATCCATAGCAAGGACAATGGGCAGGAAATTTGTAAACATGTCTCTCGGAGGAATGCGTGATGAAGCTGAGATACGCGGTCACAGAAGGACCTATGTCGGAGCTCTTCCGGGAAGGATAATTCAGAAGATCAAAGCAGCTGGAACCAACAACCCCGTGCTCCTGATGGACGAGATAGACAAAATAGGCAATGATTTCAGGGGCGATCCTGCAGCAGCCCTGCTTGAGGTCCTCGATCCGGAACAGAACTGCAGTTTCACCGATAATTTTCTTGAGATATCCTTTGACCTGAGCAAGGTCATGTTCATAACAACTGCAAACAGCACAGGCACAATACCCAAGCCGCTGCTTGACAGGATGGAGATCATCCCTCTGCCCGGCTACGTTGCAGAGGAGAAGGTCAAGATCGCGAAAAAGCACCTTCTGCCCAGGATACTGAAGGAACACGGTCTTACAAAAAGGGATCTTACGATCCCCGATGTCACTGTAAGGAATATCATAACTGCCTACACAATGGAAGCAGGCGTAAGGAACCTTGACAGGCAGCTTTCTAAGATAGCAAGGAAAGTAGCAGCAGAAATGGCAAATTCTTCGACATCAGAAGAAAATAAAAAGACCATAAGCGTAACAAAGGATCTTATGAAGAAAATGCTTGGAGCACCAAAGCTCCATACGACAAAGATACCAAAGGAAGATCCCACGGGGACGGCTCTTGGCCTTGCCTGGACTGAATCGGGCGGTTCTGTCATCCTTATTGAATCAGCTGTTATGGAGGGCAACGGAAACGTATCCTACACGGGAAACCTTGGAGATATTATGCAGGAATCTGCTCAGACAGCTCTTGCCTATTTGAGATCCAACGCTTCATCTTTCGGTCTTGAAAACTTTGACTGGAAGAAAAAAGACATCCATATACATGTCCCAGAAGGCGCAGTACCCAAAGACGGACCGTCCGCCGGAATAACACTTGCACTTTCGCTCTGTTCCGCACTTACCGGCAGGAGAGTTGATGTCTCCTTTGCGATGACAGGGGAGATGACTCTTCACGGAGAAGTGCTGCCTATCGGTGGGATCAGAGAAAAAATGCTTGCCGCCAAGAGACTCGGCATTAAAAAACTTATACTGCCCGAAGATAACAAATCAGATGTCGAAGAGCTTGGCGACTGGATCAAAACAGGCATGAAGATACATTATGTATCTAAGATAACCAGCGTTTTCCAACTGGCGCTGAAGTAAGGGGAAAACGAAATGACAGCCTGGAGATC
Organism: Synergistaceae bacterium UBA6101; assembly: GCA_002428495.1. Classification (GTDB taxonomy): domain Bacteria; phylum Synergistota; class Synergistia; order Synergistales; family Synergistaceae; genus Caenicola. The sequence continues at coordinate 113,040 of DIWR01000027.1, read as the reverse complement.
AGAGCTTTACTGCACTGCCTTTACCAAGGATCAGATACCTGCGCCCGAGAAGAATGAGATCGTTTTTGTCGGCCGTTCAAACGTGGGCAAATCTACCCTCATAAATTCGCTTCTTGAAAGAAAAATTGCCAAAGTAAGCTCAAAACCAGGAAAGACGAGAAGCATCAACTTTTACAAAGTCTCAGCTGGAGACGACGATTTCACATTGGTCGACATTCCGGGTTACGGCTATGCCGTCAGGGGGCTTGATGAACGAAGGACATGGTGGAGGCTCATAGAGGACTATTTCAATTCAGAGAGACCGATAAGCTTCGTCATACACCTAATGGATTTCAGACACGGCCCGCTTGCAAATGACAACGAACTTACCGGCTGGCTTGATGGGATGGACATGCCCAGACTTGTAGTTTTCACAAAAGGGGATAAAATATCTCCCGGGAAAAGAAAAGGCCTTTACCAGCAGTACATGAGGGCCGGCCTTGATTCTATACTGCCTCCCTTCATAACTTCAGGGACAAATGACAAAGAGATACAGGCATTGAGGGAAGGCATTAAAAATATCCTCAAAGAGATCGCTAAACTAGACCTGGCAGAAGCAAAAAAACAAAAAAAGTGACCTGTATACCCGAGGAGCCGGAACGGCCGGGCCGTCGGGATGGGCAAATAGATCCGGATACAGCCACCAGGCGTATCCAACGAGGAGGAAGACCGGATGGAATCCGAGAAAACCGTGTTAGGCAAAGGTTATGAACCAGGGCCGATTGAAGACAAGTGGTACAACAAATGGGTAGAAGAAGGTCTCTTTAAAGCTGACCCATCTTCTTCAAAACCGCATTACTCGATAGTTATTCCTCCTCCTAACGTAACCGGCTCCCTGCACGTAGGGCATGCACTGGACAACACGCTGCAGGACATTCTCTGCAGGACCAAAAGGATGCAGGGCTTTGAGGTGCTTTGGCTCCCGGGAACAGACCACGCCGGAATCGCTACTCAGAACGTAGTTGAACGATCTCTTGCAGCGAAAGGTATATCACGCCACGACCTGGGGCGTGACGAATTCATATCAAGGGTGTGGGAATGGAAAGAGGAGTACGGAAACACGATAATCAACCAGCTGAAAAAACTCGGAGCTTCATGCGACTGGGACAGAGAACGCTTTACAATGGACGAAGGACTGTCCGTAGCTGTCCGAAAAATTTTTGTTGATCTTTATAAAAAGGATCTCATCTACAGAGGCAAATATCTTATCAACTGGTGTCCGAGATGCCACACCGCACTCTCAGACCTCGAAGTCGAGCATGAGGACAAGGACGGCAAGTTCTATGAGGTAGCTTACAAATTCGCAGACGGAGACGGATGCCTTAAGGTAATGACTACCCGCCCCGAGACTATCCTCGGAGATACTGCAATAGCGATACATCCAAGGGATGAGAAGAACCGCCATCTTATAGGGAAAAATGTGGTCGTACCGATCGCTGGCAGAGTGATCCCTGTGATCGAAGACAACATGGTAGACCCTGAATTTGGATCAGGCTGCGTCAAGATAACACCTGCACATGACCCCAATGACTTCCTTGTGGGACAGAGGCACGGACTTGAGCAGATACAGGTCATCGACGACAACGGTATCATGTGCGGAGAAGAATCCGGCAGATATGCCGGCATGGACCGTTTCGAAGCAAGAAAGGTCATAGTTGAGGATCTGAAAAACAACGGTTACCTCCTTAGGATAGAAGATATAAGACATTCTGTGGGCGAATGCTACCGCTGCCACACAGTTATCGAGCCATATCTTTCAGAACAGTGGTTCGTAAGAGCCAAGCCTCTCGCGGACGCCGGTGTCGCGTCGGTCAAAGCCGGAAATATCCGTTTCGTGCCTGACCAGTGGACCAACGTTTATTATCAATGGATGGAAAACATCCGGGACTGGTGCATTTCAAGGCAGCTTTGGTGGGGGCACAGGATCCCTGCATGGTACTGCGACAAGTGCGGCGAGATCATAGTGGAAACAGAAGAGCCCAAATCTTGTCCGAAGTGTGGCAATACCGAACTCAGGCAGGATGAAGATGTCCTTGATACATGGTTCTCCAGTGCTCTTTGGCCCTTCTCAACAATGGGATGGCCGGAAGAGACCGATCTGCTTAAGAAGTTCTATCCGACATCAGTCCTCGTAACAGGGTTCGACATCATCTTCTTCTGGGTTGCCAGAATGATAATGTTCGGACTTGAGGGCATGAAGGGAGAAGTTCCTTTTCATGACGTATATATACACGCCCTCGTCCGTGATGAAAAAGGACAGAAGATGAGCAAGTCCAAAGGCAATGTTATCGACCCTCTTACAATAGTCAGTGAATACGGCGCGGACGCACTGAGGTTCACGATCGCAGCGCTCACAGTACAGGGACGCGACATATTCCTCTCTACAGAAAGGATCGCGACCTACAGGCTTTTCATGAACAAGCTCTGGAATGCGAGCCGATTCGCCCTTATGAACCTCGAGGACGCCGAAGCCGGAATGAAATGGGACGACAATGAACTCCGGCTGCACGACAAATGGATCCTCAACAGGATATCACAGGTCTCAACTGAGATGACCCGACTCATTGACGGATATTTCTTCGGGGAATCTGCCAGGCTCATGTATGATTTCGTCTGGGGCGAACTCTGCGACTGGTATCTGGAACTTTCCAAGCCCGCACTCAGAGGGGAAGAGAGCGAGTCAAGGAGAAAGACGACCCAGGCTGTCCTGCTTGCGGTATTCGAAGACGTCCTGAAGCTTCTGCATCCATACATACCGTTTGTCACAGAGGAACTGTGGCAAGCTTTCCCGTTTGGAAACGGGATAATCGAACGCACGGAATGGCCTGAACCAAGGATCGAAAATATTGATGAAGCTGTCATTAAAGAGATGGATCTGATACGCGAAGTTATAAGGTCTGTACGAAATCTCAGGGCTGAATCGCACATAGCTCCTCAGCAGGTGATCCCAAGGGCGGTACTCTCTGTCCACAACGCCGAAAAATTGGCACTGATAAGGTCATCCGAATCTCAGATAACACTCCTCACCAAGGTCGATAGGATAGAGATCATGGACAGGGGTGCTCAGAAACCGCAGAGGAGCCTCGCGTCCGTCCTCGACGACGTGCAGGTATATCTACCCGTAGGAGACCTTCTTGACGTGGAAAAGGAGATCCAGCGCCTTAATAATGATCTTTCAAAGATCGAAAAGGACATTGAAAAGGGCTTAGCAAAACTTGCAAACCCGCAGTTTGTGGAGAGAGCGCCAGAAGAAGTCATATTGAAGGAAAAGGCTTACCTTTCTGACAATGAGGCAAAGAGGAACAGGATCAAAGAGAACCTTTCAAGCCTCAACGACTGATAATGGATGACATTAATAAATTCCAGGAAATAGAGAAAAAACTTCAGTTTCTGGCAAGCCCTGGGATAAGGCCCGGACTTGCCAGACTTTCACACCTGCTCCTTCTTCTCGGAAACCCCGAAAGAAAATTCAAGGCTGTCCATGTGGTAGGTACAAACGGCAAGGGCTCAACAGCTTCCACACTCTCTTCCATACTGAAAGAATCAGGATATAAGACTGCCCTCTATACAAGCCCCCATCTTGTTTCCTTCGGTGAGAGACTTAGCATTGGAGGAGAAGAGGCGCTTCCCGAAATGTGGGAAAGAGCACTTGGGATAATTGAAATGGGGATAGTATCATCAGATCGTCTGAGATCTGACCCTCCAACATATTTTGAGCTGATCACAGCAGCTGCCTTCATGATAATTGCAGAAGAGGATGTCGACATAGCGGTTGTCGAGGCAGGGCTCGGGGGAAGACTCGATGCTACAAATATACTTTCTGATGTCATACTCACTCTTATAACCCCGATCGGCATAGACCACTCGGAATATCTTGGCAATTCACTTGCCTCTGTTGCGAAAGAAAAATTCGCAGTGATGAGACCGGCGATACCTGCGATATTTTCCGGCGGCGAAGAAGATATAGAAAGTATTTTTTTTGATACTGCATTTAAAAAGGGTACACAGGCACAGGTCCTCCGAAGACTGTGCAGTTACGGGACCCTACATATCTCTTTCGAAGGCACAGATTTTTATGTTGAGTCAGAGTGCCTTTGCGCCGACTACCACACTCCTCTGATCGGGACCCACCAGACCGAGAATGCCGCCCTTGCCCTTGCGGGCGCATGCGTACTTAAGTTCTCTTCAAAGACGAAATTTGAAAATATCACCTTCCCTGCCCTTTATAACGGAGTCATTTCCGTAAAATGGCCGGGAAGATTTGAAATAATAAAGAAGAAGAGTCCGCTTCTGATCGTTGACGGGGCTCACAACCCACACGCACTCAAAAGGCTTGCTGAAAATACAGGGATCATATACGGCAGTGAATCCTTCAACATGGTGGTCGCGATGATGAAGGACAAAGACATCTCGGAAAGCCTTGATATAATAAAAAAAATGGGAACGAGCCTTTACTGCACCCAGGTCCCCGGCATGGATCGAAGCCTGTCTGCGAAAGACCTTCTGGCGATGGCCGAAGAAAAAAATATCAGATGTGCAGGTAAGTGGGAAGACCCGACATTGGCAGTTGAAAAAAGCCTGGGTACTGGAAAGGACACTATATGCTGCGGCAGTCTTTTTCTGAGCGGCTACATTAAGAAGCATTTTGATGACTAAGATAGGATTTGAATTCAGGAACGAAAAGCGACAGAAGGAACTCAGGCTGATAATGCCGGAGGAGCTGCAGTCTCAGTTTTTCGCTTCAATCTACTGCAGGGGAGAACTAATGGACAGGACTGAGGGTAACCCTGAAAAGATATGGGAGTCTTTGTCCTCTAATTTTAATAATATTCAGTTAGTTGCACCATACCAGGTACACGGTACTCACGTAATTCCTTCATCTTCATCCTTTGCGCTGCCTTTCAGACCGGAAGCTGACGGGGTACTGATAGATCCTTCATCAGATTCGATGGCAAGTCTCAGGTTCGCTGACTGTTGCCCTGTCGTCATTGCTTCCGACTCTCCGGAACCATGGATGATCCTTCTTCATTCCGGATTTGTAGGTACAGCAAAGAATATAGTCGGCAGATCACTGGCCAGGCTTTCCGAAAACAAGCCCGGATGGAGGAGTGAAAGGAGCCAAGCCTGGATAGGACCATGCATATGCAAAGACTGTTACTCAAGAAAAATGGAAGATCCGTGCACACAATATGCATTGACATCCTTTTCTCCAGATAATTTCCGTAAAAAAAACGGGATGGTCTATTTTGACATTAGGGGAGAAATAAAAAGGCAGTTGATGCAATGCGGTCTGCCTTGTGATAATATCTATGAGGTCAAGGGCTGTACATGCTGTAACAACGACTTTTATTATTCATACCGTGCCGGTGATGAAAGAGCCAGAATATTTCTTCTAGCTGGAAATACCACAAAACAGGCATGATAGGTGAGAATTATTAAAGTTACCGGGATCAATTACTCTCCACGTGAGGTGAACATGGAATGGACAACATAAAGGTCGGCGTTATCGGCGTTGGACATTTGGGCATGCACCATGCCAGAGTATATACAGAAATTCTTGGGACCCAGCTTGTTGGGGTAGTTGACATAAACGAAGAAAGGGCCCAATCAGTAGCAGACCCGCTCGGAGTTATTCCATACAGTAGTATAGAAACATTTATCAAACAGACCCGTCCGGACGCTCTCAGCATAGTTGTTCCTACCAGCCACCACTTCGAAGTAGCAAGGATCGCAATGGAAAACGGTATTCATGTTCTCATTGAAAAACCAGTCACCTCAAGCGTTGATGAGGCAGAAAGGCTGCTTAATCTGGCAGTAAAAAAGGATCTTATACTCCAGGTGGGGCACATCGAAAGATTCAACAGCGCTGTACAGCATGTCAGGGAATTCATAAATGATCCCTATTTCATCCAGACCCACAGAATGGGGCCGTTCTCGCCAAGGATCAGCGACGTGGGCGTGGTGCTTGACCTTATGATACACGACGTTGATATTATTCTCTCCCTGATCAATTCTGAACTTGTCTCCATATCTGCTATCGGAAGATGCATCAGAACGGAGCACGAGGATATCGCCTCGGCACAGCTGACTTTTGCAAATGGAGCCATGGCTCACATACTAGTCAGCCGCGTATCGGAAAAGAGGGTACGCCAGATGGAGATAACAGAGACAGAGAGGTACATTACTGTAAATTATGAATCACAGGATATTTCTGTACAGCGCTGCGTGAGGCAGAGCGGCGGAAATCTTGTTGAGGTGATAGAGCACCCTGTTTTCCCGAAGACAGAACCGCTCAAGATGGAACTGCAGCATTTCGTATCATGTGTCAGGGAAGGGCGCCAGCCCATGGTAGGGATCAAAGACGGCAAAAGGGCGCTCGAAGTATGCGTTGCGGTACTCAGACAGATACATGAAGAAAGATCTGAGGCCGGCTCGCTGCTTTCAGCAATATAGACAAATAACAAATGACATTCCGGCCGATAAGAGTTATTATCTAGAGAGGAGATGATCCTCTCTATTTTTTTGAGGAATTATCGCTGACCGAAAGGATGTATCTGATTTGATGGATTTTATCAAAAATATTCCACCTGTAAACCTCCAGGCACTGGTGGCTCTTGTTCTTTTTGGGGGCTCACTCCTGGTGGCCCGAATGGTCGTAAATATCCAGTCGGGGAAATGGCCGGGAGGCCCTATGTTTGTGTTATACCTCAGGGTTCTTCTTGGATTCCTTTTTGCGGGATCTATAGGCCTTGGCTTTTACTGTTTTGCAGGAATAAACATCCTTTTTAAATAAGCTCTGTAAAACGTAAATTAAGTTTTTTATAAACAGTTAGGAGAGTTGATTTATGGATAAGCTTCTGAATAACGCGTTCAAGGGGGACCCAAGATCTATTGGCCGCCTCATAAGTTTTGTTGAAGCTGATACTCCTTCCGCAAAGGAAATAATGAAGCAGATATATCCCAGGACAGGAAAAGCCAAGGTAATTGGCATAACAGGAAGCCCCGGAGCAGGCAAGAGTACCTTTGTCGACAGGCTTATAGAACAGTTCAAGGCTGATAACATGAAAGTGGGAGTAATAGCAATAGATCCGTCAAGCCCGTTTACTGGAGGAGCGATCCTCGGAGACAGGCTGCGAATGCAGAGCCATGCGCTTGACGAGGGTGTATTTATCAGAAGCATGGGATCAAGGGGACACCTTGGCGGAGTAAGCAGGTCAACACATGAAGCTGCCCTTATTCTTGATGCATGCGGTTTTGACGTTGTCCTCATAGAAACAGTCGGAGTAGGGCAGTCTGAGGTCGATATTATCAAAATAGCTGACACTGTGGTTCTTGTCCTTGTCCCCGGTATGGGAGACGATGTCCAGATAATGAAGGCCGGTATCATGGAAATAGCTGATACATTCGTAGTGAACAAGGCAGACAAAGAGGGAGCAGACAAGGTTGCAGCAGATGTTCAGGTCATGCTCAAGATGCTGAAAGAAAGGGAATGGATACCCCCCGTAACACTAGTATCATCACAGAACAATACGGGAGTGGAAGAAGTAAAAAATACACTCAACAACCACTGGAACTATCTCCACACTTCCAGCGAAGGCAAAAAAAGACGCTTTATCCAGCTTGAAATGGAAGTCGAGGCTGTACTGAGGGGAGAGATATCCCTTCTGACAGAGAAAATATGGAAAAAACGCAAGGATACCAGGTTACTGGAGGATTTGGCTTCCAGAAAAACTGATCCCTACTCTCTTGCCGGAGAACTTATCTCTCAGATAGTAAAATAATTAATTGCACCAAAGCAATATTTTAATCTATCATACCTTATTCTTGGGAGGACCATATATGAAAATTGCACTGGGAGCTGACCACGCCGGATACGGACTTAAGGAAGAGATCAAGGAGCACCTTGCATCAGCAGGACACGAGATCATAGACTGCGGGACCTCTTCAGGAGACCTCAGCGTAGATTATCCCGACTGCGGATTCAGGGCTTCGGAGACGGTTGCCAGTCACAAGGCGGATTTCGGGATCCTTTTCTGCGGGACAGGGATCGGAATGAGCATAACAGCAAACAAAGTAGCAGGTATCAGGGCTGCTCTATGCCACGATCATTTCACAGCAGCGATGAGCCGCAGGCATAACAATGCAAACGTGCTGGCTATTGGAAGCAGAGTGATTGGTTCTGGCCTGGCAAAAGAGATAGTCGACACATGGCTTAACGAAGAGTTTGAGGGCGGACGGCACGCATTCCGAGTAGACAAAATAACAGCATTTGAGAGGGACCATGCCTCCGACACGGCTTCAGCAACATGTTCATCAAATTCAGCAGGCGGAAGGACGGTCGTTGTAGAACATCCTCTTGTGAGACACAAGCTTGGACTCATGAGAGACAAGAACACTTCTTCAAAAGATTTCAGGGATCTTGTCCAAGAAGTGGCGGGCCTTATGGTATATGAGATAACAAGGCACCTCTCCCTTGAAGAGATCGAAATTGAAACTCCTGTCGCAAAAACAAGAGTATTCACACTTTCGGGCAAAAAGCTGGCCATCGTACCTGTATTGAGAGCTGGACTCGGAATGGTAGAGGGCATCCTTAAATTAATACCGAATGCCAAGGTCGGACACATAGGGCTTTACAGGGATCCTGAGACTCTGCTGCCAGTAGATTATTATTGTAAACTGCCCAAAGACATTTCTGAAAGAGACATTTTCGTTGTAGATCCAATGCTTGCAACAGGCGGATCAGCCGCTGCCGCGGTAGCGCATATAAAGAGTTACGGCGGCAAAAGGATCGCACTCGTTTCCCTGCTGTCTGCTCCTGAAGGAATTGCGAGATTTCATGAAGAGCACCCGGATGTCGATATTTATACCGCAGCTGTCGACAGTCATCTGAACGATCACGGCTATATCGTGCCCGGACTTGGAGATGCAGGAGACAGACTTTTCGGTACAAAATAGATGAAGAGAAATTAGGACGGGTCCCGTGTTTTCAATATATCTCTTCACCCTGGTTACTTTTTTGTGGGGACTCATTGCCACACCTGTTTCAATTGGTCTTGCACAAAAATTCAGGCTCCTGGACATACCCGGCGGCAGAAAAAAACACCACAGCATCATGCCGCGCGGTGCGGGTATTGTGCTGTGGAGCGGCTACCTGCTATGGGCGCTTTTCGTAGGTAACCCAGGAGTAGAAGTACCCTATATAGCTACTGGTGCGACCATAGTGTTCATAGTTGGTTACATGGATGACATGCACCCTCTGCCTCCGGTCATGAGACTCTTTTTTCATTTCGCCGCAGCTGCGTGGGTCTCCTATGCCCTCCCTATTCCGCTATGGCAGAGGATGTTGATTATTTTCTGGATAACGGGTACCACTAACGCCTACAATCTCATAGACGGGATGGATGGCCTCTGTCTTACCATGACTCTGATCACAGCCCTTGTCGCGATATTTGCAGGAAATCCAGCAGTATGGATGCCGGTGGCAGGACTGGTGTTCGGAGTGCTCTTATGGAATTTTCCACAGCCCAGGACATTCCTGGGTGACGGAGGTAGCACCCTGCTGGGATATATATGTGCTTCGCACCTTGCATGGAGCATTTTCCCGGACCTCTTCGGAAAAGGGTTTTTCAGCCTTGCAGCCGTACTCTTCTTCATCGGAGGAATACCTGTAATAGATACTCTGGTAGCAATGACAAGGCGTATTTTGACTAAAAAATCCCCCTTTTCTCCTGACAGGGGGCACGCCCACCATCGCCTTCTTGACAGCGGTTTTTCGAAACTGCAGACGCTGGCGATAATGGGGACTGCACATATGGCACTGGTCCTTATAGGACTCCGCCTGCTTGGAACTAAATTTTTATAGCTCGGCGCATATCTGTTAATGTTGTAGGCTTAACATAAGCAAAGCAAGAACTGATTTTAGGAGGATGTTTCCATGAGCCATAAAACTGTGGTTTGTGTCGTTGGGACCCGACCCGAGGCTATAAAAATGGCCCCTGTCGTGTTGGCCCTTCGCAGCCAGGATTATTTTGACGTAAAGATACTGGCTACGGGACAGCATTCTGCGATGCTGGACCAGGCCCTTGCCCACTTTAAACTTACAGCGGATGTGAACCTTCACATCATGAAAGAAAGACAGAGCCTTGACCATATCACTTCTTCGGTACTTACAGGAGCCGGTGAGTATTTTGACACAATAGGGCCGGCTGCTGTACTGGTACATGGTGATACTACAACTACATTCGCCGCAGCCCTTGCAGGTTTTTACAGGAAAATACCCGTCGGGCACGTTGAAGCAGGACTCAGAAGCGGAAATATGCATCTCCCATTCCCTGAGGAAATGAACAGGGTACTGACTGACAGAATAACTACGTGGGCATTCGCTCCTACTGAGCTTGCTAAAGAGAACCTTCTATGTGAGGGGACTCAGGGAGATATGATCCTTGTTACAGGCAACACTGTGATAGATGCTCTTTATTACACAGCAAAAAGCACATCTAAACCATTTTGCCCTGAGCTCACAAGACTTCCCCAAGATGCTCCGTTCCTGCTCGTGACCGCGCACAGGAGAGAGTCCTGGGGGAAGCCTCTTGAGGATATATGTTCTGCCCTTACGATGCTTCTGGACTCTCATCCTGAGCTTTGGATGGTCATCCCGATGCACAGGAATCCCTCTGTCAGGGAGACTATAAGAAAATATCTAGAGGAGAGGGAAAAGGTAATACTCTGCGATCCGTTGGATTATCCGGACTTCGTCTGGGCGATGAATGCTTCCATGTTCATATTAAGCGACAGCGGAGGAGTACAGGAAGAGGCTTCCGCGATCAAAAAGCCTGTCCTGATCCTGAGGGACGTTACAGAACGCCCCGAAGCTGTTGAAAAAGGTAGCGGGGTCATTGTCGGAGTAGACAGGGAAAAGATATATTCCAACGCTATCGAACTTCTTGAAAATAAAGATCATTTCACGGAGATAGAAAATAAGTGCAGGTTCCAGCCATTCGGAGACGGAACAGCCTCATTAAAGATCGCTGATGCATTAAAGGAATATTTTGAAAAAGACCGCAAGTAATTTTCTATCAGTTTGGACTGGAGTGACTGTTGTTGGAGGATAAAATGATCATCAGGGGGGGGACCCCTCTTTATGGTACGGTCGACGTGCAGGGGGCTAAGAATGCAGCCCTGCCGGTAATGGCAGCATCGATACTTCTGAAGGGAAAGAAGCTTACCCTCAAAAAGGTCCCTGACCTCCATGATATTAATACCATGTCTGACCTGCTCAGGCACATAGGTATCACAGTAGAATTTAAAAATAATTTTATGACGATAGATGTCCCGGAAGAACTGAATTGGGATGCTCCTTCGGAACTGGTCCGTAAGATGAGAGCATCCTCTTTGGTTTTGGGCCCGCTCCTTGCAAGATGCGGCAAGGCTATCCTTCCTTTGCCGGGAGGATGCGTCCTTGGAAGCCGGCCCATAGATTTCCATCTTAAAGGGCTTACAAAAATGGGAGCGGAGATAGACCTGAACCGTGGTTCAGTTTACGCCAGCGCCGGAAAACTCAAGGGAGAGAGGATAACTCTGGACTACCCGTCGGTAGGTGCAACTGAAAATCTTATGATGGCCGCTGCTCTGGCTCACGGAGTCACTTATATTGAAAATGCGGCCCGGGAACCTGAAATAATGAACCTGGCAGAGGTACTGAGACTTATGGGGATACCCGTCAAAGGAGACGGCACACCGACGATAAGGATCACAGGCAGACCTGAGGCCGGATCAGCCGAAGCTGAGATAATACCTGACAGAATAGAGGCCGCGACTTACCTCATAGCAGGGATAATTACAAAAGGGGCCGTAACTGTCAGAGGGATAGATTCAGGGCTCATCGACGCCATACTCCTTAAGCTTGAAGAGGCGGGGGCAACGATAGAGATCATGCTGGACGAGGTCACAGCCAAATGCAACGGCACTTTGACCGGAATACCTGTCAAGACCATGCCTTATCCGGGTTTTCCGACAGATACACAACCCCAGCTGATGGCCGCACTCGCCCTTGCTTCTGGAACGAGCGTAATACATGAGAGCGTTTTTGATTCAAGACTTCTTCACATAAACGAATTCAAAAAAATGGGAGCCAAGATCGAACTTCAGGATTCGACTGCGATAGTCACAGGAGTAGGCAAACTTATCGGGACCGAGGTCCACGCATCCAACCTGAGGGCAGGTGCCGCGCTTATACTGATGGGTCTGGCGGCCGAAGGAGTGACTACCGTTCACGACCTTTACCATGTATGGAGAGGCTATGAGGGGCTCGTTGATAAACTGAGATCCCTCGGAGCTGACATAGAGCTTATTGCCTAGCTCTTGAGAGGGCGATCAGATGGAAGAGAGCAAGAATCAGCATAAGAGAGAAGAGAAACTCCAACAGGTCACGACCTATGCTTTTGTGGGAGCTGCAGGGACAGGCAAAAGCCAGAGAGCACAGTCGGTAGCATCTATTTTTGATGCTGATTATATCATCGATGACGGTCTTGTTATTTACAAGGGCAGCATAGTATGCGGCAAAAGCGCAAAATCCGAAAGGAACCAAATCAGCGCGATCAGGAGGGCCCTTTTTGAATTCGACGACCATCGCGAAGAGGTCATGGATTTTTTTTCAAAAGCGGCTCCATGCTCGCTTATGATAATCGCGACATCTGACGATATGGTGATGAGGATCATCAAAAAGCTGAAGCTCCCTCTTCCTGAAAGGGTGATAAGGATAGAAGAAATTGCAGCTCCTGAAGAGATCAGCAAGGCCAGGAGAGAGCGCTTCACTAAAGGAAAACACGTTATACCGGTCTCTCATGTCCTCGTAAGAAAGAATTTTGCAGGCAAACTTGTCGGTCAGCTTAGGGTCTTCTGGAAATCAAAGGACAACCATGAGGGCGAGAAAACAATAGTAAGACCGCCCTTCAGTTTTTACGGGGAAGTCCACATTGAACCTGAGGCCATAGAAGATCTTGTGACCTTCATAGCAGGAAGAACGGCACAGGTCGCAAGGGTCGTAGAAGTCAACGTCAGCCCGGAGAACGAAGAAAGCCTTTCCATTGCTATAAAGATAGCTGCAAGCCTGGGTGAAAAGAACTTCGTCACGCTTGCCACGCTCGTCAAGGAAAGGACAGCTGTAAGCGTAAGGTATTTTACAGGGGTCAACGTAAAAAATGTTGATGTAATAATAACGGAGGTGCTTATCTGATGGATGAGATAAAAAAAATTCCGGATCTCACTGCCGAAGAAAAGGATAATGCACGGAGCATACTTTGGGAAAAAGCTAAGGCAGGCGCACTCTCGTGCAATGGGTGTTCTCTCGCTGCGACAAGAACAAAGGTGGTTTTCGGTGACGGCAGCGAGCGCAGCAAGCTCCTGTTTATAGGTGAGGGCCCCGGTGCGGATGAAGACGAACAGGGGCTCCCGTTTGTAGGAAGGGCTGGCCAGCTTTTGACGCAGATACTTACAGCCGGCGGGATAGACAGGAAAGATGTCTACATAACCAACATAGTAAAATGCAGGCCACCAGAAAACAGGATACCTACTCCAGAGGAAATGATAATTTGCGATCAGCATCTGCAGACACAGATAATGCTGATCGATCCCGAACTGATCATTCTGCTCGGCAACACTCCGACAAGATGGATATTGAAGACCAACGAGGGAATAACAAAAATCAGGGGCAAATGGTTTGAATGGCGTGGAAAAGCTGTGATGCCGATGTTTCACCCAAGCTATCTCTTAAGGAACGCATCTTCTAAAGAGGGAAGCCCCAAGCACCTTACATGGATCGACATACAGGAAGTCAAAAGATCATGGGACACAGTCAGGGAGACAGGTAATTTAAGCCACATCAAATTCGGGTAGGATCAGATGGAAGAGAACAGACTGAATCACATTGGAATAATCATGGACGGAAACCGCCGCTGGGCAAGATCCAGGGGGCTCCCTGCCATCCTGGGCCACAGGGAGGGCGTAAAGGCTGTCGAAAGGACACTCATCGCAGCAAAAGAACTTGGCATACCCTGTGTCTCACTATATGCCTTTTCTACAGAAAACTGGAAAAGACCAAAATCTGAGGTCCTCGGACTTATGGGATTGCTCAAGTACTACATGAAGTTAAAGCTTGATGAGCTGAATAAAGAAAACGCGAGGATCAGGTTCGCAGGCAACATCTCAGCGCTTTCTGAGGATATTCAGGAAATACTTCTTGATGCCGAGCAAAAAACCAAGAACAACGATTCAATGCAGCTTGTTGTCTGCCTGAACTACGGCGGAAGGCAGGAAATACTCGACGCAGTGAACAAAATGATAGGGGATGGGATATCGCTGCCGGTGACGGAAGACGTTTTCCGTAAGTACCTTTATCTGCCTGATCTTCCGGATCCTGACCTTCTTATCAGGACCAGCGGAGAGCTTAGGATGAGCAATTTCTGGTTGTGGCAGGGCAGTTACAGTGAATTTTATTTTACAGATAAATACTGGCCCGACTTCGGCAAGCCGGATCTGGAAATGGCAATAGCCGATTACTACAGGAGGGAAAGAAGATATGGCAAAGCCTGATAATTTTCTGTCATCTATACCAGATCTGCCTTTAAGAGCTTTCAGCAGTATTTTTATCGTACTTATAATACTTGGCGGGATACTTAAAGGAGGGCCTGTATGGAATGCCATTGTCTTCGTCGTGGCAATGATCTCTCTATGGGAATTCTACAAACTGCTGTCCGCGAAGCACGACATTTCACCATGGCTCATCATGGTATCCGGAGCTTTCATCCTGATCGGAGCTTCTTCTGAAATGAGTCTCACAGCAATACTATGTTCCATTTCATCTATCGTCTTTGTAGCTCTTTTTCTTGAGATCATACGCCGCCAGGTAAGCGCTGAGAGTTTCGCGCTTGAAAACATGGGGGCAACGATCGTCGGGATAGCATATGTTATCCTGCCATGGTCCTTTATGATACTTATACGATCAAGGGAGCTGGGTTCCCTCTTTTTGATCATCCTCTTTCTCTGCACATGGAGCTGTGACGTGGCTGCTTATATTGTGGGAAGCCGCCTTGGAAGGAATCTCATGTGTGAAAAGATCAGCCCTAAAAAAACATGGGAGGGATTTTTCGGCGGAGCGGCAGCAAGCCTCTTATGCGGAGGTCTGCTGGCAGTGATATTCTCATTTCCACCTCTTCCGCTCCTGTTGATGGGCCTACTTTGCGGAGTTGCAGGACAGCTTGGCGACCTTGGAGAATCAGTACTCAAGAGGGAAGCCGGAGTAAAGGACACCGGATCTCTGATCCCCGGTCACGGAGGACTCTTGGACAGATTTGACAGCATCCTCGTGAACGGCACCCTTGCATTTGTAATCTTTGAGCTCATAGGTTAACATGGTGAGGGCTTTTCCAAAGATAAGAGTTGCAGTAATAGGAGCCACAGGAAGTGTTGGCGGGGCAGTTTTAGATATTTGCAGAAGGTACCCTGAACGCTTTGATGTCGTTGCTTTGGCTGCTCAAAACAATCAGGACAAGCTTTTGGAACTGGCTTCGCTGCATAATGCGAAAAAACTTTGCCTGACCGGACCTCTTTCCGGCAAATTCAAGACAGAGGGCTATGATTGCCTGACTGGTGCGGATGCCCTTTGCGAGATAGCCTCAGATCCCGATATTGATCATATTGTATTCGCATCATCGGGCGTTTCAGCCATAAAAGCACTCCAGACAGCGCTGAAAGAAGACAAGGACGTATCACTGGCAAACAAGGAAAGTATTGTTGTCGCAGGTCCATGGGTCATGCCCCTCGTAAAACGCAAAGACCAGCTGAGACCGATAGACAGCGAACACAGTGCCATCTGGCAGTGCCTGAGGGAGGATCAAAAGCATCAGATCGCAAAGATCTGGCTTACTGCATCAGGAGGTCCCTTCAGGGATCACTCAAAAGAAATGTTTGAAAGAGTCACACCCGAAGAGACTCTCTCACATCCAGTATGGAAAATGGGGCCCAAAATAACAGTAGACAGCGCGACATTGATGAACAAGGGAATCGAATGCATTGAAGCAATGCAGCTCTTCGGACTTCCTGCCAATAAGGTCAGCGCACTCATCCATCCAAAGTCACAGGTACACGGCGCGGTCCTTTTCATAGACGGAACAATGAAGATGCTCGTCTCTCAGCCTGACATGCGCCTTCCTGCAGCAGCAGCGCTTGCATGGCCGGACAGACTGGATCTTGTCTCTTCCGGACTTGATTTTATTGAGCCTGAAAAATGGGATCTGCAGTTTAGGGAAATTGACGGTTCCCTTTTCCCATGTTTTAGTATAGCCTTCAAAGCAGGCGAGATGGGAGGAGCATATCCATCTCTTCTTGTGGGAGCCGACGAAGCCGCAGTACAGGCTTTTCTGGAAAGGATCATTCCATTCACGGCAATTTCACGGGTAATTGAGGAGACTCTTGCCAAATCGGCTTCGGCTTCCCCCGAAACTCTTGATGAAGCTATAGCATTAGTAAGCACAGGCGAGAGGATCGCCAGGGAACTGTGTAAAAATTGGAGGCATCACTTTTGATAAGCATCATCTCTTTTCTAATTGTAATTTCGATCTGTGTGATATCACATGAAGGCGGTCACTACCTCTCTGCCAGATGGAGAAATGTATCGATCCATGAGTTTTCATTCGGTATGGGGCCTGCTGTGTGGAGCAGGCAAAAGGGTGAGACCCTCTGGTCTGTCAGAGCTTTCCCCATAGGTGGATTTGTCAGGCTGGAAGGTGAGGACGCATCAGAGGAAGGTCCTAAACCGGACGGATATGACCCTTCACGTTCGCTTTCTGCAAAAAAACCATGGGAAAGGCTTCTTGTGTTGGCTTCAGGAGCCTGTGTGAACCTGATATTGGCATGGCTCCTTACTGCCGCACTGCTCACTGGTCACGGCGTGATGGACCTTGAAAGACCGCTGGTAGGAAAGATCATGGAAGGAACTCCTGCCTATTCTGCAGGAATGGAGTCAGGAGACATTATCAAATCGATAAATGGAAAAGAGCTGAGCAAATGGTCGGATATCAGGGATACCATACAAAATAAAGATGTCACAAGCGATCATTTCCATGTCACCGTTGAGAGGGGAGAAAAGACCCTTGATCTCAGCATCGACATCCCTGTTGACCCGGCGCACGGAGGACGCTTGCTCGGAGTACAGCCCGGAACGATAACTTATCCCGTTCACATCGCGCTTCAAAAGAGCCTGGGCTATTCGTGGGACATGGGAGTTGAGATACTCAGAGGCCTCTGGATGGTACTTACCAGAAAGGTCCAGTCAGACGTCGTAGGGCCTGTTGGTATAGCCGTAATGGCAGGCGATGCACTTAAACAGGGGATATGGTCTTTCATAGCTTTCCTCGGAGTCATCAACCTCCATCTAGGACTTCTAAACCTATTGCCTTTCCCGGCTCTGGACGGCGGAAGAATAATATTCATACTTGCAGAGATGATCACAGGAAGAAAAGTCCCCGAGAAATGGGAGGCCCTGATCCACTACAGCGGATTCATAATACTTATCTCCCTTATAATCCTTGTAACAGGAAAAGACATTATTAGGCTATTTATCAAATAATTAGGCGGGCTATAAATATGGGCAGCAGAAAAAAAGTTGAAATCAAAGGTCTGACTATTGGCGGCAGCTCAACTGTACGAGTTGAAAGCATGATAAAAACTCCGCTTTCCAACTTTGAGGAGTGTGCCTTGGAGTGCGCAGCTCTGGCAAATGAAGGATGCGAACTGGTAAGGGTGTCGCTTCCCGATCTTGCTTTGGCAGATAATATGAAATTACTCAATTCGAGGTCGCCTGTTCCGATCATGGCAGATATCCATTTCAACCACAGGCTTGCTATTGCGGCATTGGAAGCAGGCTGTGCATCTATACGCATCAACCCCGGGAATATGAGCGACAGAAAGGGCACAGAAGATGTAATAAGGCTGGCCCAAAGTTTAGGCGCTGTAATACGCATAGGTGCAAACGGAGGTTCCATAAGCAAAGCGCAGCTCGAACATACAAATGGCGACAGGTCTGCGGCACTTGCCTTCGCAGTTGATGAACAGGTAAATATCCTTAGAGACTGTTCTTTTGAGGATATCATCATTTCTGCTAAATCCAGTTCAGTTACTGAAACAGTAAGAGCGAACTTCCTCCTGTCACAAAAATATCCATATCCCGTACACATTGGCATTACTGAGGCAGGAGCCGGAACTGCCGGGATCATAAAAGGAGCTGCCGGGATCTCAGTAATGCTTGCCCAGGGAATAGGGGACACCATCCGGGTAAGCCTGACGGGCCCCTCTGTCGAAGAAGTCAGGGTCGCCTACCGTATCCTTGGCTCTTTGGAGATAAGGGAACGCGGGTACAACCTGATAAGCTGCCCCACTTGCGGACGCAAAAGAATCGACGTTGCAAAGTTTATGGAAGAGGTGACCGCCCTTTTGCCTAAAAACATTAAGGATGGAACAACGATAGCAGTCATGGGCTGTGAAGTGAACGGACCAAGAGAGGCTGCATGTGCCGACCTTGGTATTGCGGGCACCCCTGACGGTTTTGTGATCTTCCGCAAAGGAAAGGCGATATGCAACGATACTGCTGATAATCTTAAGAAACGGCTTATCGAAGAGATAAAAAAGCTTTAGCCCTCCATGTCACAAAATTTGGCTTTTTGAAATAATTTTGAACTCCCCGGGACTTTAAGTTGATTTTTATTTATGATATAATTTTTTCTACGGTGAGCAACTAAGTCTCAGCCATTTGGTTTTCGCAACATATATTAATCCATAACCTTGTTATTGCTGTATTTTTTTAAGTCATGCTTTGTTGAAGCTATTTTTAAAAATTTACCGGGGGGTGTATTTATGTGCCAAGATAAGCCATTCTGTGTTTTTTCCGAAACCGGGCCGCTCAAACAGGTAATGCTCCACAGGCCCGGAAATGAACTTAACCGACTTACCATCAATAACATGAGCGATCTTCTCTTCGACGATCTTATCTGGCTTGAGCAGGCTCAGCGCGAGCACGACGAGTTTGCCGACATACTTCGACGAGAGGGATGCGAAGTGCTATATTTCAACGAATGCCTCGCAAAAGTGCTTGAAGACAAAGAAGTAAGAGAATCATTGATCAAATCAGTTTTTATGCTTGAGTGTCTGGACCGTCACCTTTCTGAAGGACTTGCCGAAGTATTTATGGATCTGCCCTCTATCGATCTTGCCTCACACCTCATAAGCGGTTACAGCAAAAAAGAAGCCTCTTCATTATTCAAATCATCATTTAGCCTCATATCTAAAGTTGAAAACGGAGGGGATTTCGTAATCCATCCGATCCCGAACCTTTATTTCCAGAGAGACCCTGCAATTACAGTGGGGTGCGGGATCGTTATAGGGCAGATGACCTATGAAGTCCGCAGAAGAGAACCCCTTTACTGGAAATACATCACAAATCACCATCCAAGGTTCAAAGGCATAAACATCCTCTTTGGGGACGCTCCCGATGAAATTTGGCCGCACAAAGTCGAAGGAGGGGATCTGCTGGTACTTTCTGACCGTGCCATGGCTATCGGTGTAAGCCAGAGGACCGCGCCCACGACCGTACAGAGAATAGGGAAAAAACTTGCACTGAACACTCCTATAAGAAAGCTCTTCGCTTTTGAGATCCCTAGGGAACGTTACTGCATGCATCTGGACACAGTATTTACTATGGTCGACAAAGACGCTTTCACAATATTCCCGACAGTCATCAAGGCACTCAAGGTCTGGGAAATGGACTATGACGATAACGGAACTCTCCTCTCCATAAAGCAGTCACACAACTGGAAAGATGCAATAGCAAAAGAACTCGGGTTCGATAAGATAAGAGTCATCGAGATGAGGGGCAAGGACCAGGCAGAGACTGACAGGGAGCAGTGGCACGACGGCTGCAACACCCTGGCAGTGGCGCCGGGAAAGGTAGTCACGTACAACAGAAACCTGATGTCGAACAGGCTGCTGAGGGAGAACGGCATAGAGGTCCTTGAGCTCAACGGGCCTGAACTTGGAAGGGGCAGAGGCGGCCCAAGATGCATGACCATGCCTCTTAACAGAGACCCAGTAAAATAGCTGATTTATCTGATAACAATCGGAGTTATCTTTTCCGCTAATATTTAACTAAAATTCAAGGAGGAGTATCAATGGCAATCAATCTTCGTAACAGACACCTGATATCGCTCAAACACCACACGCCTCAGGAGATAGAATATCTCCTGGATCTTTCAACTGACCTAAAAAACAAAAAGCGCGCAGGAATAAAAGGCAACCTCATGGAGGGCAAGAACGTAGCCCTGATATTTGAAAAACCCTCTACCCGTACACGCTGTGCATTTACCGTAGCGACAATTGACGAAGGCGGACACCCGGAATATCTGGGGAAAAATGACATCCAGCTCGGGCACAAGGAAGACGTAGCTGACACAGCAAGAGTCCTCGGGCGTATGTTTGACGGCATTGAGTTCCGCGGATTCAGCCAGAAGGTCGTGGAAGACCTTGCAAAGTATTCCGGCGTTCCCGTATGGAACGGACTTACCGATGACTATCATCCGACACAGGTACTGGCAGACTTCCTTACAGTGCGTGAAAACTTCGGAAAGCTCAAAGGGATCAAATTCGTCTATGTCGGCGACGGACGCAATAATATGGCCAACTCACTGATGATAGGCGCTGCAAAGATGGGAATGCATTTTGTGATAGGGGCACCGAAATCACTCTTCCCTGATCCTTCACTGGTAGAGGAATGCAAAAAAATGGCAGAAGAGTGCGAGTCCGGAGCCACGATAGAGATAACTGACGACCCTAAGGCGGCAGTCACGGGCGCTGATGTGATCTATACCGATGTATGGGCATCCATGGGCGAAGAGGAAAAGCTTGCAGAGAGAAAGGCAATCCTGCAGCCCTATCAGGTAAATATGGACCTTATCAAGGCGACAGGCAATGACAATATGATATTCCTCCACTGTCTGCCCGCCGTTAAAGGCTATGAGGTAACTGAAGAGGTCTTTGAGTCACGTTTCGGAAGGCAGTTTGACGAAGCAGAGAACCGTATGCACACTATCAAGGCAGTGATGGTGGCAAGTATAGGTAATTTATAAACTGAGAATTATCAGACCTCAACAAGCGGGGATCCGGACAATTCCGGGTCTCCGCTTATTTCTGCCTTATTAGCATTTAGACCTTGATGCATACTTTATGTTAGAATATAACGCGTCATAATTCTCTTATTTAATTTTAAAGCGAGGCGTTGCCGCATGTCTGTTTACAGGGACCCACAAAAACTTACGGAATATCTTACAGAATGGATAAAAGAACACTTCCGGGCCGCCGGCGCAAAAGGCGCAGTCCTTGGGATAAGCGGCGGAATAGATTCAGCCGTGCTTACAGGCCTGCTATGCCGTTCTCTTGGAAAAGAGAATGTTGTAGGCGTGATCTTGCCATGTCACAGCCAGCCCGTTGACGAAGAATATGCTCTTGAACTTGCAACGATCTTTGGGATAAGGAAATACAAAGTTGATTTAACAAAGACCTATGACCAAATGTTATCTTCCATCAAGGCAGAGGGGATTGATCTGGGGACTCTTCCTTCTGCAAATATCAAACCCCGATTAAGAATGACGACCCTATACGCTATAGCGCAGCAGAACGGTTATCTCGTATGCGGAGGCGGGAACAGGGATGAAATAATGTACGGTTATTTCACAAAATACGGTGATTCAGGCGTAGATCTCCTGCCGATGTCTGACCTTCTGAAAGGGGAGGTCCGCGCCCTTGCACTGCATCTGGGGGTCCCTCCAAACATAATCAAAAGGCCCCCGACTGCCGGCCTCTGGGCAGGACAGACGGATGAATCAGAAATGGGCCTGACATACGAAGAACTGGACAATTATCTCGCCACAGGCGAAGCTGAAGATAGAGTGAAACAAAAGGTCGATAAAGCCATTGCAAGATCGGAACATAAAAGAAAATTTGCTCCAATGGCTCCGATACCAAAAAGTATTAAGTAAATTACTACTCCCTTATAGAGAGTAGTCTAACTTGTAAATTATGAGGTGATTTTTTTGTCAGGACATTCAAAATGGGCAAATATCAAGCATCGCAAAGCCGCTCAGGATTCAAAGAAGGGGGTAGCTTTCCAGAAGCTTGTTAAGAACGTTATCGCGGCAGCAAAGGCAGGCGGCGGTGACCCCAACGCAAACTTCAGGCTTAAAGTTGCAATAGACAGGGCAAGAGCAGGCAACGTGCCTGTCGACAACATCGAAAGAGGGATCAAAAGGGGCACCGGCGAACTTGACGGCGCAATATTTGAAGAGATCCTTTACGAAGGATACGGGCCCAACGGAGTAGCAGTAATGGTCCAGGCTTTGACTGACAACCGCAACAGGACTGCTCCTGAAATGCGTTCACTTTTTACAAAGACAGGCGGTTCAATAGGTGAACTGGGGTGTGTCGCATGGAATTTTGACCGCAAAGGTGTAATTGAGGTCACAGGAGACGGCATCGATGAAGAGGAGATAATGCTCGCCGCGATCGAAGCCGGCGCTGATGACGTAACTTCGGAAGATGGCGGATATGAGATCACATGTGAACCTTCCGTACTCTCAAACGTAGCAGAAGCGCTGAAAAACTCCGGATACAATGTAGAATCTATCGAAGTTGAAATGGTACCTCAGAATACCGTTTCTATAACAAACAAGGCTGATGCAGCCAAACTCCTTTCATTGGTCGAACGTTTTGAAGAACACGACGACGTTCAGGCTGTATACGCCAACTTCGACATACCGGACGAGATCCTTGCTGAGATCGACGGCTGAAAATACAAATAATAATGGAGTGAGAGCCCTGGGCATAGATCCGGGGCTCGGCACAATGGGATACGGAGTGGTCACCCAGTACGGTGACAGGCTTGTATGTGAAAGTTACGGAGTAGTAAGGACCACCTCCGCGCTCTCTCTTACAAAAAGGCTTTCTTTGCTTTACGATGGACTGAAAGAAAAGGCGGGAGAGTATCCGCCAGATATAATAGCAGTGGAAAAACTTTTTTTTGGAAGGAATATCACAACTGCTGAAATGGTCTGGCAGGCAAGGGGAGTCATCCTGCTTTTTGCGGCCCAGCTGGGCCTTGAGCCCTATGAGATAAAGCCTTCAGAAGTCAAGCTCGCTGTCTGCGGTTACGGTGCTGCAGAGAAGGGACAGGTGCAGGGTATGGTCGCAAACCTTCTTGGTCTGGATAAAAACCCCACCCCCGATGACGCTGCGGATGCATTGGCGGTGGCTATTGCAGGACTTTCTATGTCATCATTCGACAGAAATATACTGAAGGGATACTGAAAATGATCAATTCACTTCGAGGCAAAGTTATATCCATAGGTGATGAAAGCATAACACTTGAGGTATCGGGATTTGGCCTTGAGGTGTTCTCGTCCAGGTCTCTCATGTCTCAGGCCTCTCTCTTAGAGGAGCTTTTCTGCTTTGCCTACATGCAGGTAAGCGATGCTGGGATAAATCTTTTCGGGTTTTCCGACGAGCGTGAGCGACTGCTATTTCTGGAACTTCTCCAGGTCAAGACGGTAGGAGGCAAGCTTGCCGTAACGCTCCTGAGGCATCTCGATGCAGAACAGATCCTGCAGGCGATATCATCTGGAAGCAGCGCAATGCTTACAGTTCCAGGCCTGGGTGCAAAGAGGGCAGAACGCATATGCTTCGAACTGAAAAATAAGATCTCGAAGAAATTCAGTGACATCAAAAGCTTTGGTGAACAGGGGCAAAAAGATCACGTCTCGGACAGTTTCGTTATGGAAGCCCTAACAGGGCTTGGTTTCACCCGGGGAGAAGCAGTCCGCGCTATATCTAGATCCAGGGCCGAGGCAGGCAACGATGCTTCCTGGACAGAGGAGGCGCTCCTTAAAGCCTCACTGAGCTTGCTTCGAAGGAACTGAAAGAAAAATGATGAGGGCTAATTATGATCGGTAACAACGACAAATTCATAGAAAAAATAAAAAATGATAAAGAGGATGAGGTCTTCACACTGCGCCCTCAGGCGCTCGATGAATTTATCGGACAGGGCGGACTGAAGGACAAACTCACGATCTTCATGACAGCATCCCTTCAGCGAAGCGAGCCTCTTGACCACACGCTTTTTTACGGACCCCCGGGCCTTGGCAAGACGACTCTTGCAGGGATAATTGCGAAGGAAATGAAGGGCAACCTGCGAGTGACGACTGGACCCGCTCTTGAAAGGGCAGGGGATCTTGCTGCTATTCTTTCCAACATCCAGCCAAACGATGTCCTCTTTATTGACGAAATACACAGGATGTCTGCTCACATTGAGGAGATACTGTATCCCGCAATGGAAGATTTTTCCCTTTCGATAATAGTTGGAAAGGGACCTCTCGCAAGAAGCATAAGGCTCTCTCTTCCAAAATTCACCCTCATAGGAGCAACAACAAGGCTTGGACTCCTGACATCACCGTTAAGAGCGAGATTCGGCATAGTTGAACAGCTTCACCTTTATTCGCCAGACGAGCTTACTTCTATAGTAAAACGCGGAGCAGATGTTCTTGGTGTAAATATATCTGATGAGGCAGCTGTCGAAATAGGACTTCGTTCACGGGGAACGCCGCGCGTTGCCCTGAGGCTCCTTAAAAGGGTGAGGGACGTCGCTGAAGTGAAGAACGTGGACATAGTAGAAAGGGAGCTTTCCAAGTTTGCGCTGGATATGCTTGGCGTTGATTCAGAAGGGCTTGATGAAGGTGACAGAAAATTTCTCATGGCGCTGGTCGAGCTTTTCGACGGCGGGCCGGTGGGACTTTCAAC
This sequence comes from Synergistaceae bacterium UBA6101, assembly GCA_002428495.1. Lineage (GTDB taxonomy): Bacteria > Synergistota > Synergistia > Synergistales > Synergistaceae > Caenicola. Next base: position 88,113 of record DIWR01000027.1, on the reverse strand, counting down.
CCTTGCTGCGGCCCTGAACGAAGATACCCAGACGATCGAAGATATATACGAACCATACCTGATACAGAAGGGCCTGCTTGAGAGGACCCCAAGAGGCAGAAAAGCTACCCGGAACACGTGGGATTATCTAGGTATACCCGTTTCACCGCATTTTGTACAATATCAGCAGATGCAGCTTTTGTCAGAGGAAGATATGGAATGCACCAAATAGGCAAAATGCTTATTGCAGCAGGACTTATAATAACTTTCGCAGGATTTGTCCTGCTCCTGGCAGGTCGTTTGAACCTGCCGTTCGGCAACCTCCCGGGGGATATTACTTATCAGAAGAAAAACCTGACTGTATTTGCCCCATTCGGCACTATGCTTTTGGTAAGCGTAATAATCACTATAATTCTAAACATTTTTTCCAGGTGGAAACATTGAAAAAACTGCCCTTATATTTTATTACTATCTTTTCTCTTTTTTTTCTTCCATCTGAGGCATATCCCGTTATAAAAGAAGTATCTGTTCTCCTGGAAAAGGGCGCTTCAGGCGGATCACTTTCCGGGACAGGTGTAAAATTCACTGACTCTGATGGAAAAGAGATCGTCCTTTCAGGAACTGTGACTATCCAAAAAAGAGACAGCGGAGAAATATCTGCCGGAAGCAACACTTTCAGAATGCCCTTAAAGGCAGTCTCTGATTCTCCTATGAAGTATAACGGAAGAGCTTATCGCGGCTGTTTTTTGTTTAAAAATTCATCCAATGGATTCAAGGTCACCAACATTGTAGATCTGGAACAGTACCTGCGGGGCGTAATTAAGGCCGAAATGAACCCAAAGTGGCACATCGAAGCGGTCAAGGCTCAGTGCATCCTTGCAAGGACCTTCGCAGTGCATGCAGGAGGCAAACATGGAGAAGACGACCTCTGCGACGGATATCACTGTCAGGTCTATAAAGGTATATCAGGTGAGGACAGGATAGCAGACAGTGCTATAGAAGAAACTTCCGGACTTATACTCAGATGGAAGGGAAGCCCTGCCAGTGTTTATTACCACTCGGACAGCGGAGGAATGGTAACTTCTTCAGGCAACGTCTGGGGAGGTGATGTCCCTTATCTTAAGCCAAAGGCAGAGCCCTTTGCTTATTCGAGCCCAAACACTATTTGGGAGATCAGCTTGCCCATGTCCTTCATCGAGTCAAAACTTATCAGTAACGGAATAAATATTGGAACTATACATTCTATCACACCTCTCGAACGGGATGGATCCGGAAGGATACTGAAAATGGAGATCAAAGGCACGGGAGGAACCAAGGCCATTTCTGGCTATACATTCAGGACTCTTGTCGGAGCTGGCAAGGTGAAAAGCACTCTGTTCGAATTTGGGGCCCGTTCACCTTACATAAACGAGGAACGCGGATCACTGCCTCTTTCACCGGTACCGAAGAAAAACAATAATAAGCTCCCAGCAGTGACAGTGACCGAAAAGATAAACCTATCCGAAATGCCTGAAGATAAAGAAGAGAAGCTGATCTGGCTCACCAAGAAAAGGGTCTTTACAACACTTGAGCTGATGGAGATCCTCTCAAAACCCGATGATTACGACCTATTCATAGAAAAAGGAATAGCCAGAGCAGAGGGACGCCTTCCAATGCCCGAGCAGCCCTCTGAAAGGACTGATGAGGATCTGGCTGAAACAACAGGGATACCCGATATAAGATACTCTCCGGACCTTTCAATGGCTTCTGCCTTCGGTCAAAGCGTAAGGATATTCGGAAGGGGCTCGGGACACGGGGTCGGCATGTCCCAGTGGGGAGCAAAAACTATGGCCGAAAAAGGCTGGACCTTCGCGCAGATACTCGAATATTATTTCCCCGGAACAACAATAGGACAGTGAGGAAGGATATTTTGGACATTACCGGACCGGATTTCTCAAAGACTTCGACATTTGATTACTATCTTCCCAAAGAACTTATCGCACAGGACCCAGTAGAACCGAGAGATTCATCAAGGCTGCTGGTCCTTCATAAAGATTCAGGGACAAGAGAGCACAGAATATTTAAGGATATCAAGGATCACCTTAGAAAAGGTGACCTGCTTGTACTTAACGATACAAGGGTGCTTCCGGCACGTGTCCCGGGGATCAAAAAAAATGGCAACGCGGAAGTGGAGATCTTTTTCCTCTCTCCGGCAGCTGAACCAAATAAGTGGACAGCTCTCGTAAGACCAGGCAGAAAACTTAAAGAGGGAACGCATGTCCAACTGGGAGAAGATGTGGAGATCGTAGTCGGCGAAAGCCTTGAAGACGGGGTAAGGAATGTTTATTTCGCCCCTTCTGCAGATCCTTTTGCGATCATACACAAATACGGTACGACACCGCTTCCACACTATATCACTGAGACTCATGCGGAGCCTGAGCGCTACCAGACGGTATATTCCAGACCGGAAAAGGAAAATTCTGTCGCTTCGCCTACAGCGGGGCTTCATTTCACAAAGGAACTCCTGAAAGAGATCAGGACAATGGGCGTAGATGAGGCTTTTGTTACGCTGCAGGTCGGACTGGGCACTTTCCGTCCGGTTAAAACTGAAAACTTATCTGAACATATAATGCACAGCGAACTATGTGAGATCTCAGACATTACTGCCCGAAAAATTGCAGATACAAAAATGAGCGGAGGCCGTGTGATCGCAGTAGGGACCACGGTCGTAAGAACTCTTGAATCCTTCGCCATCCGATACGGGGAAGTCAGGCCGGGAATGCTTGACACAAGACTTTTTATCACCCCCGGGTTCAACTTCAGGATCATAGACGCCCTGATAACTAATTACCATCTGCCGAAAAGCACGCTGCTTATGCTGGTCTCAGCTTTTGGCGGATACGACAGGATCATGGAGGCGTACAGGGAGGCTGTGGATCTTAAATACCGCTTCTTCTCGTTCGGGGACTCCATGTTCATCTGCTGAAAGAGCTATAAGTGTATAAAATAATGAGTCGAGCCTATCTCAGGCCCAACTCGTTATTTTATAATTTGACAGTTTTTTATTAGGCTACGCGCTCAGCCAGTTTGTGCACTTCGAGCACTGAGGTGCTTCCCACATGATAGGCCAGTGTTGTCGGCGTTTCTCCGTCAAGAACAAGGAAATCTGCCTGTTTGCCGGGCTCAAGGCTTCCGACCTTATGCTGTCTGTTTACCGCGTATGCCGCATTCAGTGTTGATGCAACAAGAGCTTCTTCTATAGTCATGTTCATATTCATTACGCCCAGACCGAATATGAATGGCATCGACTCACAGAAGCAGGATCCGGGGTTGCAGTCCGTAGCAAGTGCTACCGGGACATCCCAGTCTATCATCTCCCTGCCTCTGGCGTAGGGCTTTTTCAGGCTGTAGGCAGTCGCCGGAAGAAGTACCGCGATAGATCCTGATCTTCCCATAGCACGAAGGTTCTCTTCGCTTGCAGCGAGCAGATGCTCAGCCGACCTGACTCCAAGTTCCGCAGCAAGTCCGGCTCCGCCGAGGTCATGGACTTCGTCGGCGTGTATCTTCATTTCAAACCCCAGAGCCTTTGCTGCTTTGAGTATCTTTCTGCTCTGGTCTACCGAAAAAACGCCCTCTTCGCAGAATATGTCGCAGAACTCCGCTATTCCCTGATCTTTTACCTTTGGGAGCATCTCGTTGATTATGAGATCAACGAAATCGTCAGGTCTCTCCTTGTACTCAGCAGGAACAGCATGTGCGCCCATGAACGTCGGGATAACATCAAGCGGGGTCTCCCTTGATATTCTGCTAATTACAGAGAGCATCTTCAACTCCAGTTCGAGGTCAAGTCCGTAACCGCTCTTTATCTCAACCGTTGTCGTGCCCTTTGCAAGGGCTGACATGGCAAGTTTTTTTGTGTTACAGAAGAGGTCTTCTTCTGTAACGGACCTTATTGCCTTTACAGATGAGAGTATGCCGCCTCCGCGCTTTAGTATCTCAAGGTAGGGAAGTCCGTCCAGTCTCATCTTGAACTCGTCCTCGCGCCTCTTTGCAAAACAAAGATGTGTGTGCGGGTCTACGAATCCGGGTATAACACAGGCTCCTTCCATATCTCTCTCTTCATTGACAAGAGAGGTGGAAGAGAGTCCATTGAGTACTTCTTTCTCGTCTCCGACAGCCTCTATCAGGCCATTGACGGCAAGAATGGCTCCACGGCCATACTCCATTATCTTTCCCTGCCCTTTGCCCTTCAGAGGGCATCCTGGATCGAGCGGGGTGAATATCCTTGCGTTCCTGTATAGTTTTACTGTCATTCCGCCCTCTCTCCCATCAGTTCAAGAAGCTGGAGCTCCAGCACCTGTGCGGGATCGAAGTCGTTGATCTGCATGTAGTATGCAGCGCTTTCAAGTATGGCGTTTACAGGGATCATGCCGTATACCTCAGTCTCTATTACCTGTACTCCCCATCTTTTGGCTTCCATCCTTATCATTTCAAGTACCCTATAGAGTGAGTTCTTCTCGTAATCTACGAGATTCATGCTGACCTGTGTGATACCGCGTTCCTCAAGCGCAAGACCGATGCCCTTTACGTGACAGAAACCGCCGGAGGATGCCCTTACTGTGTTTGCGATCTTTTTGGCAATATCCAGGTCAGCTGTGGCAAGGTTGACGTTGAACGCAACAAGGAACTTGCGGGCTCCAATGACTGTGGCTCCGGCCGTAGGATGCAGACCGGGTCCGCCCACGTCAGGCATTCTTTCTTCTTTCGTTTTTGCCTCTTCCTTAAGGACTTCATACTGTCCCTTGCGGATGACCTCCAGGCGTTTTCTTTCCGGTCGCCTGGCTGCATCTTCATAAAAGTAAACAGGGATCCCGCATTCTTTGAAATAACGCTCCCCGAAATCGTGGGCAAGTTTTATGCACTCTTCCATGGATATCCCCTTTATTGGGGTAAAGGGAACAACGTCAACTGCTCCGATCCTTGGGTGCCCTCCCTGATGGGAGTTCATGTCGATATTTTCAAGTGCAGTCTTTGCGGCTTCTATCAGTGCGTCCTGAATAGGCGCAGGAGCTCCGACAAGGCTTATGACCAGCCTGTTGTGGTCTTCGTCAGCGCGGTGGTCGAGAAGGTAAACCCCTCTTTTATCCTTAAAACAATCAACTATTTTTTCAATGACTTCCGGGCGCCTTCCTTCACTGAAGTTCGGCACACATTCGATCAACTGCATTGCCATATTCATTCCTCCCTGTATTTGATAAAGCTTGATTGTTTTTACTTCAGTTCGCCGATTTCTTTCTCGACTGCATCAATTATAGTGCCATCAGTCACCAGTTCAAGAGATTTAAGCATAAGTGGCTGCATATACTGGTCCTTCGCGTAGAATGGGACTTCCCTGCGGAACGCCTTATAAGCAGCAGATGTACCACGCCCCGGTTTCAGGGGAGCCCTGAAATCAATGCCCTGTGCAGCGTTCAGCATCTCTATTGAGATCACGCGCGCAGTGTTGTTCAATATGGTGAGTGCTTTTCTTGAGCTGTAGCCGCCCATGGAGACATGGTCTTCCTGGCCGGCAGAGGTGGGGATGGAGTCCACACATGAAGGATGTGCCAGAACTTTATTCTCAGAAACTATTGCAGCAGCCGTATACTGAGGGATCATGAACCCGCTGTTGAGTCCGCTCTCTGCAACAAGGAAAGGAGGGAGATCGGACAGTTTATGGTCTACCAGCCTTGCTACACGTCTCTCTGATATGTCAGCTATCTCAGCTACAGCAATGCCGAAGAAATCCATTGCCATGGCTATGGGCTGTCCGTGGAAATTGCCTCCGCTGATCGCCTCTCCGTCCTCATGGAAAATGATCGGGTTGTCAGTTACTGAATTGATCTCAATGTTCAATACGGTCTCAACATACGAAAGAGCGTCCCTGCTTGCCCCGTGGACCTGAGGGAGACAACGCAGGGAGTAAGCATCCTGCACTCTGTCTTTTTTGTATGTTTCGATTATCTCGCTGCCTTCAATAAGCCTTCTCATGTTCTCGGCAACGATGCTCTGTCCGACCTGGGGACGCAGATCGTGGGTGCGTCTGTCAAAGGCATATGGGACAGCATGAAGGGCCTCCGCTGAGAGAGCTGAAGCAATGTCAGCATTCTTCATCAGTCTCTTGGCATCATAGAGGCAAAGGGTCCCTATCCCTGTCATGACCGTAGTGCCGTTGTTTAGAGCAAGCCCTTCTTTCGGCATAAGATCGACCGGCTTGAGTCCGTTCATGCTGAGCGCCTCAAGTGTCGGCATTTTTTTGCCTTTGTAAACGACGTCTCCAAGACCTATCAGTGTTATGGCGAGGTGTGAAAGAGGGCAAAGGTCGCCGCTTGCTCCTACCGATCCCTGGCGCGGGATAACCGGATGTATGCCCAGGTTGAGATAATTGACAAGCTGGGTCAGTGTCTGAAGACTGATACCCGAATATCCCCTTGTAAGGGTATTGATCCTGAGGAGCATTATCGCCCTGACGTAGTCTTCCGGCAGCGCTTCTCCGAAACCACATGCATGGCTCATAAGGAGGTTTTCCTGAAGCTGTCGGCTTTGATCTCTCGGGATAACAACGGATGCCAGATCTCCGAAACCTGTAGTTACACCATAAACGACACGTCCTTCGTTCACCCATTCATTTACCGAATCAGCGCATTCTGATATAAGTCTTTCTGCCTCGTGGTCAAGCTCTACCTTGTAACCTTTTCTTGCAACGTTGACAATATCACTGATGGTAAGAGATTTACCGTCTAGGACTACTGAATTTGAGCTCATTGCAAAATCCCCCTTTAATTTGTTGTGATGCTGATGTTCTGGTTCTGCGGTGCTATAATTATGATATTTAGGTGAAACATTTTACTGTTAGATATTTATCATATTTCACAGCTTTAATACTTTCCATTCCTAAACCTTTGCGTTACAATTAGTATAATCAGATATTTTTCTTAGTCAAGGAAAATATCCCACAAAATTAGAAATCATTATGAATGGAGTTGACCAAGCATGTTTGATCCAAAGACAGGAAAAGCACTCGAGATCACACTGGACTTTCCGGAAGGACTCCCGCCCAAAGCGGAATTCGAGCAGGGGATCAGAAGAGCTCCAAACAGGGGACAGGTACTGAACGATAAAGAAACGGTACTGGCTCTTAAGAATGCGCTTCGTTACATACCTGAAAAATACCATAAAGAGATTGCCCCGGAATTCCTGCAGGAGTACCGTGAACACGGACGTATCTACGGTTACCGTTTCAGACCCCAGGGACACCTCTACGGCAGACCGATCGATGAATACAGGGGCAAATGCACAGAGGGCAGGGCATTCCAGGTAATGATCGACAACAATCTGGACTTTGACGTAGCTCTATATCCATATGAACTTGTAACATACGGAGAGACGGGACAGGTGTGCCAGAATTGGATGCAGTACCGGCTGATAAAAAAATACCTTGAAATACTTACACCTGATCAGACTCTGGTCGTTCAGTCAGGACATCCTCTGGGCCTCTTCCGTTCCGACCCGTCTGCACCAAGGGTAATACTGACGAATGGCCTCATGGTAGGTATGTTCGACAACCCAAAGGATTTTACGAGGGCAGCAGCACTCGGAGTTGCCAATTACGGACAGATGACGGCAGGCGGATGGATGTACATAGGTCCTCAGGGAATCGTCCACGGGACATATAACACGCTCCTCAACGCCGGCAGAAGTAAATTTCACCTTCCTGAAGGCAAAGGTCTCGCAGGGCACCTTTTCGTATCTTCCGGACTTGGCGGAATGAGCGGAGCACAGCCCAAAGCAGCAGAAATCGCCGGAGCGGCGTCGATCGTCGCAGAGGTAGACCCTTCCCGCATAGATACAAGGCACAGCCAGGGATGGGTCAGCAGGAGGACCAGTGATCTTCCTGAAGCCTTCAAATGGGCAAGGGAAGCAATGAATGAGGGCAAGCCTCTTTCGATCGCCTACGAAGGCAACATCGTAGACCTCCTGCAGTTCGCGCTGGACAATAACATCAATATAGAACTGCTTTCCGACCAGACATCATGCCACGCAGTCTACGACGGCGGATACTGCCCGCAAGGCATTTCGTTCGAAGAGAGGACAAGGCTGCTTGCAGAGGACAAAGAAGAATTCTGCAGGCTCGTAGACAAGACTCTCAGGAAACATTATGAACTGATCAAGGCTCTGACAGAAAAAGGAACTTATTTCTTTGACTATGGCAACTCCTTTATGAGGGCCGTCTTTGACGCGGGAGTCACCGAAATAGCCAAAAACGGAACAGATACATATGAGGGATTCGTCTTCTCCTCATATGTAGAAGACATAATGGGTCCGCTCCTTTTCGATTACGGCTACGGTCCCTTCCGCTGGTGCTGCCTCAGCCGCGATCCGGAAGATCTCAGGAAGACAGACAAAGCAGCTATGGACTGCATTGACCCCAGCCGCAGGTTCCAGGATCACGACAACTGGGCCTGGATCAGGGACGCAGAAAAGAACAAGCTCGTTGTTGGCACACAGTGCAGGATACTGTATCAGGACGAAGAGGGCAGGGTGCGCATCGCCCTTAAGTTCAACGAAATGGTCCGCACAGGAGAAATAGGGCCTGTAATGCTCGGAAGAGACCACCACGACGTATCAGGAACCGATTCGCCCTACCGCGAAACTTCCAACATCAAGGACGGGAGCAACATAATGGGCGAGATGGCCATACACTGCTTTGCTGGAAACTGCGCAAGAGGAATGAGCATGGTCGCACTGCACAACGGCGGAGGAGTCGGGACAGGCAAAGCAATAAACGGCGGATTCGGTCTTGTGCTTGACGGGAGCGAGAGGGTAGACAGCATAATCAAATCCTCTTTGAGCTGGGATGTTATCAGCGGAGTTGCCAGACGGGCATGGGCAAGGAACGAAAACGCGCTTTCAACAGTGGGGGAGTTCAACCGCAAGAGAAGCGACGGACACATCACCGTTCCGTTTATAGCTGACGATGAATATCTTACGAAACTTGTAAAAGGATAGCGGGGGGATATCTATGAAATTTGAAAGAATGGAAATACGCGCGTTTCTCGACGAGCTTGCCTCCGATTCACCGGCACCCGGGGGAGGAAGCGTAGCGGCCCTTTGCGCCTCTCTTGGTTCAGCACTCGTTTCAATGGTAGCCAACCTTACCATAGGCAAGGAAAAATACAAAGAGAGCTGGCAACTGATGGAGGACGTAGTAGGCAAAAGCGAGTCCATGAGGTTCAAGTTCATAGAACTGATGAACAGGGACACTGAATCCTTTAATACTTTCATGGCAGCAATGAAAATGCCCAAGGCTACAGAGGAAGAGAAGTGTATCCGCAAAAAAGCTATGGGAGAGGCTTCTAAACTAGCGACAGAGGTTCCCCTTCTTACCCTGGAAGCCTGTGTGGAAATGACTGAACTGGCTTATCTGGCAGCAAAAAACGGAAACACCAACACGATAAGCGATGCGGGAAGCGCCGCACTGATAGGGGAAGCTGCAGGGAAAGCCGCAGCTTACAATGTGAAGATAAATCTTCCCGGCGTAACTGACGAAACTTTTGCAGCGGATTTCAAGGCCCGTATGACAGAGGCGCTCCAACAGCTCACCATAAACGCAGAGAAGACAACTGAGATACTTAACAAAACACTGCAGTAATTTCGACCGGAACAACTAATAATTAAAGGGCTGCCCGGCCAAGACAAGGGCAGCCCTTTAATTATTCAGATCAAGAAAAATTTTACTGTCGCCCGATCTTTTTATCTGTTTTATCCTTCTTACGTCAATGGAAATATCCTTTAAGTGGCCGGTATATAGATAGAGGCCCAGACAGATGGATGCTGCTATGAGGTATATTTCAAAAAACACCACGCAGTTTACAAAAATAAAACGGCAGGGGAGAGCTGATGTCTGCATCTCTCCAACCTGCCGCCGTCCTGCTTTTGATTTCAGTTCAGGTGACTTATTCAGCCTCCGTAAAATCTATAAGCGTTAGCCAGAGCATGTCCCCGCTCTTTTCCAGTTTTTTCCTTATTGATTCGTCTATGTCGCTGTCAATCTCAAGCGCACCAAGGGCAAGACCGCTGTTGTCCTTTCTTCCAAGGGCAAAATTTGCAATGTTGATCTTAGCTTCGCCCAGTATATTTCCGATCTTTCCTATTACTCCGGGCCTGTCGTGATTCTGGAAAAGTATAAGCTTACCGTTGGGAACAAAATCGAGCCAATATTCGTTTACTTTTACTATACGCATACGGCCCTCTTCAGTTATGGTACCTATAAGGGACACTTTACACTTCTCGGCATCCAGAGTTATCTCAACAGTGTTTTTATATGTTTTGGGATCTCCGATGCTCTCTTCCACGGTCAGACCGCTGTCCTTGGCAAGCAGGGGAGCAAGCATGTATGAAACGTCCGGACCGCGGCTTACCTCAAAAAGGCCTTTTAGTACCGCTATGCTGTAAGCGCAAAGCCTGTTTGGCATTGGTTCATCATCGCTGAACATATCTCCGCGAAGCATAATGTGACAGCTATGGACAGCACCGCACTCCGTTTCCGCAAGTTTGGCACCCAGCACACCCATTTTTCTTGAAAGCTGCAGAAACGCCTTCTGGGCTTTGTTCAGTTTCTGTTCCAAAAATGGAAGGTTCACCGCATGCTCATATGGTTCTCCTCGGAGTGCCGCGATCATATTCTCTGCAGCGATCTTTGCAACCTCTGTCTGCGCCTCTTCTGTGCTGGCTCCGAGGTGCGGTGTTATTACGATCTTGTCCTCAATGTCTTTAGCAAGGAAGGGATGACCTTCACACAGAGGTTCTGCTGTGTATACGTCGAATGCGATCCCCGAGAGCCTTCCGTCCCTTACTGCATCTGCTGCGGCCTTTTCGTCAACTATGCCGCCCCTTGCGCAGTTTATGAGATATGCTCCCTTTTTGAATGCCTTCAGCATTTTTTCATCGATCATATTGGCAGTGTCGGCCGTCAGTGGCATGTGGATCGTCACGACATCAGCTATCGAGAGCGCATCAGCAAGGTCTTCCCTCATTGGTATGCCCAGTGATTCGGCCTTCTTCTTAGGGGTGTACGGATCGTATGCCATCACGTCCATTCCAAAAGCACGGCAGCGCTGAGCTACTGCTGCACCTATCCTTCCAAGTCCAAGAACGAGGACCTTCTTTCCACTGAGCTGATGGCCTGAGAATCTTTTTCTGTCCCATTCACCGCTCCTGAGGGAACCAAATGCCTGCGGGACCTTTCTTACGAGACCCAACATAAGAGCCATTGTCAGCTCTGCCGCCGCAAGTGTGTTTCCGGTAGGTGCATTTATGACCACTACACCTTTACGGCTCGCTACAGGAACGTTGACATTGTCTACGCCCACACCTGCACGGGCAACTACCTTCAGTTTAACTGCGGCGTTCAGGGCTTCTTCGTCCATCTTTGTACCGCTTCTGGTAAGCACTGCATCCATTTCGGGCAGTTTTTTCAACAGATTTTCACGCGACATGCCTACTTCTTCTATAAGGTCGATATCAGGTGCATCCCTGAGCATCTGGAGGCCCGCCTCACCGACAGACTCAGCCACAAGCACCTTCCATTTTTTGTTTTGAGCCATCACGGTCAGTCCTCCCTGTTCCATACATTCCAGGCTTCTGCCAGGAAGTCTTTTTTCATAGTCTGGGCCATATCAGCTGCCCCGTAGAGCGAACCGAGAATGATGCAGAGTTCCGGCCATCCCCAGTTGTTGTAATGTGCGGCTCTGATAAGTTCTCCTTTGAGTTTTCCCTGTCCTCCCGCAGTCTCGATACCCATAGCGCGAAGCTTTTTGCGGACTGCTTCCGTATCGCCTCCGGGATATTTGAAAGCTGTAACTCCGGGTGAGCGGGCCTCCGGAGACTTGACAAGAAGATCGAATCCCATTGCTTCTAGTCCTGCTGCAAGGGCATCGGCATATTTCCTCCTTGATTTGAACCAGGCCTCTGTACCTACCTCAAGTATCTCGTCCAGTGCTTCGTCAAGTGCGTAGTAAAGTGATACAGGGGGAGTAAATGGATTTGCCGGGGACTTAGCCTCCAGGTCTTTTCTATGAAGCTTTAAATCATAGCTGTAACTTGGACATGTTTTCCCTTCGAGAGCATTCCAGGCTTTTTCTGAGAGCCAAACAAGCCCAAGTCCGGGAGGTGTAAGAAGTCCTTTCTGAGAGGCTGTTCCCATTGCGTCAATACCCCATTCCTGCGGAAAGCATTCCATTGCTCCGACAGAGCTTACTCCGTCAACCAGTATTAACGGACGATCTTTTTCAGGTATGGCAGCAATTATTTCTTTGATCGGATTAACAACGCCTGTAGATGTCTCATTCTGGGTTATCATGAGAACTTTACAGCCGGGATTGTTTTTAACTGCTTCCGCCGCGATCGCAGGCGTCACCGGGCCACCAAACCTTACATCGATATTGATGCCTTCAGCACCTGTTCTCAGTGCAATTTCACGAAATCTGTTGCCAAAGACCCCGCATGAGATCGAAATGAATTTGTCGCCCTTTTCAAGAAAGTTGACAGCCATGCATTCAAGGGCCCCGGTACCTGAGGATGGAAGTATTATTACCGGGCCTTCGCTCTTTAAAATTTCCTGTAGTTTCTTCTCGATCCTTGTAAAGAGTTCTGAAAAAGCAGGGCATCTGTGGCCTATCAATGGACGGGCGCCTGCTCTCAGCACTTCTGCAGGGAGTTCCACCGGACCCGGTGTTAGTAGATATTTCGTATTCATTCATTTTTCCTCCTTTTATGATGATCATAATTTTTGTATCAAAAAAAAGGACCGGAAGAAATTCCTCCGGTCCCTGAAACGCCTTGATGTTCTAGAAAATTTAGTGATCTTCTCTATTCATCGGGTACACGTTTCGGGACCGGCAAAGACAACCAGATCCGCCGCATGAGGAAGAAACGCCGGAACAGAGGGATGATGACGAAATACCCGTATAAACAAGATATGCTGATCTCCTCATTCAAAGCGCTCCTTTCCTGTTTCCCCATTGAATGGTTAACATATATACTCTCCTTAGAACTAAATGTCAAGCATTTTTTAAAAACTCACTAAAACTCACTATTTCTCCTTCCCGCCATTGAAGGTATAATTCCTACGTGTGTACGTACAAACATTGGGCAAGCTGTGGAGAGTTAGGAGAGAATTTTTTGACGAACAGGACAAAAGACCTGATACCATCTGTAACAGCCTTGATACTTTTCTGTTTCCTTTGCTTTGTTATGCCAGCCATATATCCTGATATGTTCGCTTACTCATCAAAAAAGATCGAAGTCACAATAACAGGTGGGATGTCTGCCGGACAGGCCGCAAAGGCGCTGAATGAGGCAGGCGTGGTCAAAGATGCCAATAAGCTTATCAAATGGATGATCAAGCTTGAGATCGACAGGACTCTCAAGCCTGGAACATACCTTATTGCCCCCGGTGATGAGATCACTGTGGCAAACCAGCTTAAGGCAGCCAGACCGGTGACTTATAACGTAACGATAATACCCGGAACAAGGTACAGTGCAATTAACGCCGCACTGAGACTCCCTGAAGGTGATGACGGACTTTTAAAGGCTCTCTCTGAAAAGAATAATTTCCCTTCTGAGCTTCATGGCCTGCTGCCGGATGATCCAAGGGACAGGATAGTCTTTTTATTGCCTGAAACTTATTCACTGGCTCCGGGCAACAGTATCGGAGCGCAGACTGTACAGAGGGCATCAAGGCTCTGGATGGAAAGGGTGGGGAAGTTCCTCCCTGAAAACGCGGACAAGAAGTTCACTTCTCAGAGAGGGATACTCGCTTCCATTGTAGAGGGCGAGGCAAAGATAAAAGAGGAACGTCCAATACTTGCAGGGATATTCTTAAACAGGATAGACAAATGGATGCCCCTCCAGTCATGCGCGACCGTTATCTATTGCTGGGACGAACTGGGAATAAAAAAGAAAAGCCTTACATACAAGGACCTGGAGATCGATTCCCCTTACAACACTTACAGAAACAGCGGACTTCCTCCGGGACCGATATCAGTACCTTCGGAGGATTCATGGTTAAGCGCGCTTCAGCCCGCTAAGACAGACTATCTTTTTTTCTTTGCAACTTCAGAAGGAAGACACATATTCAGCAGGACATACGAAGAACATCTTAGAAAACAGAGGGAGAGGACAGAGTGAAGCCTCAGCTGAGCGTGATCTCGCTTAAGGTGCCTCAAAAGGATATATACTATATCAGCTGGACTATAGACGCATGCGAAGGCCTTGGACTCCTGAGAACAGACGACCCCAAAATGGGAGAGGTAACGGTCTTCACGCCTTCAGAACTTTTGGGAGACATGCTGGGATGCATAGAAGGCCTGAAGAATGAGGGACTGGAGATAAATATCATAAATGTCAGCTGACCGACAGGAGAGAAAAAATGCAGGAAAAACAAATTGAAATTATCCGGCAGAAACTTACCGAAACGCATAAAAAAGGAGCCGTGCACGCTGACGTTTTTATTCAGGCCGGAACCGCACACTCGGCACACTATGAAGACGGCAGGATAGAAGAACTCTCATCCTCCAACACTGACGGTTCAGGAGCAAGGATCATCGCAGGGGACAAAACATTTTATTCTCATTCCCCCGGCACCTCGGTATCAGGCATATCACAGATCATTTCTGAAGCTGAGACCTCTGCATTCGGTACATCAGCCCTGAATACCGAAAAGGGCAGGGACCCCATCCTGACTATGGAGGAACATATCTCGCCTCCGGAGATCGGTTATATGAAAGAGCTCGATCATAAGATAAGGAAAAGTTCCAAATATGTAAGACAGGCAGCCTTCAGATACAGCATCTCAAAGAGAAATGTCCTGATAATTAGGTCTGACGGCATTTGTGCCGAGGACACCAGAACATACTGCAGTTTTTCCGCGCAGATAATAGCGGAAAAAGACGGAACACTTCAGACCGCCTCGGAGAGACGCTGCATGGCGGTCCCGCACCCTGATTTCTGGTCGGGTTCGGACCCGCAGAAGATCGCTTTCGCCGCGCTTGACAGAGCCCTTCTTATGCTTGAGGCAAAACCATGCCCGGCAGGAAAGATGAAAGTCCTGCTGGCCGGAGAGGCCGGCGGCACAATTATCCACGAAGCATGCGGACATGGCCTGGAAGCTGATATAGTAGAAAAGGACCATTCAATATACAGGGACAAGATCGGAGAAAAAGTGGCCCATGATTCGGTGACTATGATAGATGACCCTACGATCCCGTGCCTCTACGGCTCATACAGATTTGATGACGAAGGAACTCCTGCCAGGAGGAACGTACTGATCGAAAATGGAGTATTAAAGGCTTATCTGACCGACATACTTTCTGCCGGTACGTCGGACCTTCCTCTTACAGGAAACGGCAGGAGGCAGTCATACAGGAACATCCCTGTGCCAAGGATGAGCAACACTCTTCTCGCTCCGGGAGATTCCAATTTTGAGTCGATGCTGGCTCAGACCGACAGCGGACTTCTGGTCAAAAAGATGGGGGGAGGGGAAGTCAACCCTACTACCGGGGATTTTGTCTTTTATGTCTCAGAAGCGTATATAATTAAAAAGGGTAAGGTATCACACCCTGTAAAGGGTGCAATACTCACGGGCAACGGACCCGATGTGCTGCAAAATATAATTTCACTGGGAAAAGACCTTTACATGGATCCCGGTGTCTGCGGAAAATCAGGGCAGGGGGTACCTGTTACTGACGGACAGCCATCAATGCTGATCGAAGGGATGACTGTAGGAGGTAGTGAGGCCTGAGATGATCTTCGAAAAAAAAAGCAAGAGGGTTGAAAAACCAGCTGTACGTCAGCCAAAAACAAAGACAAAACTGACAGACGGCGGAGCATGGACAAAGCTTGCTTACATTGTCCTTGTGCTGATTTCCATTTACCTTACAGCATCTTTTTACACTCCCTGGACCGGCACTCTGGGACAGAGTATCTCTTCAGCGATCCTTGGAACGATCGGCGGATCCTCGATAATACCAATTCTTTTTGCACTATATTTCAGTATTTCAAAGCTCCTTTCAAGAAAGGTGCCTAATCTGATCAGGCAGTCTGCGGGCACCCTGCTTTTGTTTTTCACGGCATCCCTGCTTCTGGGGCTCAATACCATGACTTCTGACCGCGCAAACTATCCCATCTGGCTTTCTCCGGGGAATTTCGGTACTTCTTTTGCTGAACACGCATTCTCCATGCTTGGAGCATTTGGCACATTCATAGCAGGAGCTCTTTCTATATATATATCAATGTTGTTTTATAATATTCCGATATTTTCTCATATAAAACTGCCCGGTTCATCGTTGTTTGCTCTTTTTTGGAAAAAGGAAAAGGACTTCGGGGGACATGCAGCTAAAGAAATATCCCCGGATGACGCAATTAATATTTCTGAATACGAAGGATCTGACTACTTCGGTCCGAACGGAGAAGAGATCGATCAGCCTCCGATCACTGTTACAGGGCTGGGCCTGAAGGGATCAGAAGAATCTGTGTATTCCAGCGAACAGATCCAGGACCCTGAGTTCAACCTGGACGAAGATCCCCTATATGATGGAGTGGAGCAGGGAGTTTTCCCTCCGCCGATCGAAATATTCGGAAAAGAAGAATCTCATGAGGGAGAGATGGACGAAGAAAAATCCATGCCCCTGGGTGACAAGATAATAAAAGCCCTCAAACAGTTCAACATTGATGCCAGACTCGCAGAGATCCTTGTCGGACCGACTGTTATACAGTTCAGGATCCAGCTTGCCCCCGGCATCAAAGTCAATAAAGTAGCCGTGCTTTCAAATGACATCGCACTTGCCATGGCAGTGCCAAGTTTAAGGATAGAGGCTCCGATACCGGGAAAACCCTACGTAGGTATAGAGATCCCTAACCCCAGGCGCAGGGGCATCCCTCTCAGGACCATCATTGAGGATCCTGCTTATCAGGAGTCAGACGCGGCACTGCCTCTGCCGTTCGGAGTAGCAGTAAACGGTGATTCTGTCATCACAGGCCTTGAGGAGCTTCCTCATCTTCTTGTTGCAGGAACGACAGGCTCAGGTAAAAGCGTTTTTATCAACTCATGTATAGTCGGTCTCTGTTCAATGCGGGCACCTGATGAGCTCAGGATGATTCTGGTCGACCCCAAGAGGGTCGAAATGGCTATATACGATAAGCTTCCACACCTTCTTACGCCTCCGGTGACTGACGCGAAAAAAGCTGTCCATGTCCTTGCATGGGCAATAAGAGAGATGGAATCCCGCTACTCTATGTTCGCAAAGGCAAGGGTAAGGAATCTCGAAAATTTCAACAAAAAGGTCATACGCAAGGAGAGACTCCCGCACATAGTAATAGTGGTAGATGAGCTTGCAGACCTTATGATGACGGCTCCAAAGGAAGTTGAAGAATACATATGCCGCCTCGCCCAGATGGCAAGAGCAACGGGCATTCATCTCATACTTGCTACGCAGAGGCCTTCTGTCAACGTTATTACAGGCCTTATCAAGGCGAACATACCGGCAAGAGTCGCCTTTACTCTTCCCAGTTCCGTCGATTCGAGGACGATAATAGACTGTTCAGGGGCAGAAAAACTGCTCGGAAAGGGAGATATGCTCTTCCTCTCGACCAGACACCCGAAACCTATAAGGATCCAGTCCCCATGGGTCGATGAACAGGTGCTTTGCGTCTGGCTCAACTACCTTGTGAATCTTTTCGGCCTCCCTGATTTTATTGAAATAGACAAACAGGGGAGCGGACCATCAGGCATAGACAACGCCGCTGCATTTGACGACGACCTCCTGGAAGACGCAGTGGATACTGTGATGTCAACAGGCATCGCATCTGCAAGCGGTCTTCAGAGGAGGCTCAGGGTAGGTTTTTCGAGGGCATCACGCCTGATAGACATGATGGAAATGATTGGTATCGTCGGTCCGGCAGACGGATCGAAGCCGCGAGAGATCCTTGTAGATGAGGATGAGGCGCGGGATATGATAATAGATGCGAAAAATGGCTACTAATAGGGAAAGAGTGACAAAAAAAAAGAGCCGTTTACTAAACGGCTCTTTGGACTTTACCGGAACGGAGGCACTTCGTGCAGATATGAAGTTTACGGGACTCTCCGCCGCCCACATCAATGCGTACACTCTGAAGATTTATGAGCCAACGACGCCTCGTGTGACGGTTAGAATGGCTAACGGCATTTCCCGTCGTCGGTCCGCGACCGCAGCAATCACATAACCTGGACATTTTTATTCCCCCCTTATACCTTGGAACATCCAACCTACGCATTGTATCATAGTATATGAAAATCTTGCAACTAAAAGTATTGGAGGAAAATATATGAACTTCAGCGAAAAAATGGCAGAACTGGACAAAATATTGCGCAAGCTCGAAGGAGACGCCCTTCCTCTGGAAGATGCCCTTTCAGAATTTGAGAAGGGGATAGGACTGGTAAGGGACTGTCGGGCTTATTTAGAAGAAGCAAAACAGAAAGTAGCCTTGCTGACCGATGACGGGGAAGTCCCATTCGATCCTCATAAGAAAGAGGATTCCTGATAATGGACAAAACGGACGCGGATCTGAGGGTAAAAAAAGAACTTAAAAAATACAGGGATTTTTTCGAAGAGTATCTCGATGTATCTTCAGAACTGAGAAACAAAGGCGTTCCCGAAAAACTACAGCAGGCAATGGACTACTCTCTTTTCGCAGGAGGAAAGAGACTGCGCCCAATACTCTGCCTTGCTGCCGCAGAAAGATGCGGATGTGATCTCCGTGATGCTTTTCCGCTGGCTCTTGGATTTGAGATGCTCCACACAGCCACTCTGATCCATGACGACCTTCCATGTATGGATGATGACGACATGCGGAGAGGAAAACCCTCTAACCATGCTGTTTTTGGAGAAACTTTTGCTGTACTTGCGGGCGATGCCCTGCTTGCACTTTCGCTTGAATTTCCCCTCTGCCACAGCAAAAATATCGAACATCACAAGCTCCTGAGGGCAATGCAGATATTCAGCAGCGCTGTAGGACCGGCAGGCGTATGCGGAGGGCAGGTCCTTGACATGGACACGGCCCCTGCAGCCACTGACCCCAACTATGTAAGAAAAATAGCCTCGCTCAAGACCGGCACGTTGATAAGAGCAGCGGTAACAGCAGGCGCGGCACTCGGAACAGACGATGAAAATGTCCTCAGCTGCTGCTACGAGTATGGAACACATATAGGTTCAGCATTCCAGATAATAGACGACATCCTCGATGTATCCGGCACAGCGGAAGAGCTCGGCAAAACGCCCGGAAAGGATACTGAACAGGGAAAGATAACCCATGTCTCAGTATACGGGATGAAAATAGCCGCAAAAATGGCAGAAGAAGAGACAATGCTTGCAAAGAAATCTATACTGAAGATCCTTCCTGAGGATGACTTTCTTCCTGAATTCACGGAATACCTCCTGAGGCGGACCTATTAATTTAATAAGAAAATTATGACGCCATGCTAAGATAGTGACAGACATCTATAAATCAGACTTTCTGCCTGATTTCAATAATACAAACTTGGAGAGATTCTAAATGAGCATACTTGGATCAGTAAAGGATTTCAGAGGTCTCAATGGTCTCACCTACAGTGAATTGAATAAACTAAGCTGTGAGATAAGGGAAATGATACTTCAGGTAACACTGAAGAACGGTGGACACCTCGCCTCCTCACTGGGGGCTGTGGAGCTCACGGTAGCCCTATTAAGGGCATTCGACCCCGACAGGGATAAAATTATTTTTGACGTTGGACACCAGTCATACGCTTATAAAATACTTACAAAGAGACTGGACCGCTTCCATACACTTAGGACCAAAGGCGGGATCGCCGGTTTTCCCCGAATGGGTGAAAGCCCCTACGATTTTTTCACCACGGGGCACAGCAGTACATCCATTTCTGCCGCAATGGGTTATGCCAAGGCAAGGGACATAAGCCGCCAGAAGCATGAAGTTGTAGCAGTGATAGGTGACGGAGCCCTTCTTAACGGGGTTTCTTTCGAAGCTCTCAACTGTGTAGAAAGCACCAAAACAAAAATAATTATCGTCCTTAATGACAACAAGATGTCCATAAACCCAAGGATCGGGGGTATGGCCGGACATTTGGCCCGCCTCTCTGTTAACCCGATGTACATTAAGGTCAAAGATTTCATAAAGGACCAGTGCCATACATTGAAACGCGGAGACGCACTGGAGGACGCACTCAAAAAAATCAAGTCCAAACTTAAGTCGCTCCTTCTCCCGACAAACATATTTGAAGAACTCGGAATAAGCTATTGGGGGCCTTTTGACGGACATAACATCGAGGAGATGGAGGAGGTCTTCCGGCTTGCCAGGCATTATAAAGAACCTGTGCTGATACATGTCCTCACGAAAAAAGGCAAGGGTTGCTGTGAAGCAGAGAACAACGCACCATTCTTCCACGGCATCGGTCCGAACACTCTTCTGGACGCAGCACAAAATCACAAACAGTCCTCTTTCCCTTCATGGAGTGAAGTGATGTCCGGAACCCTGACAGAGGCAGCATGTTACGATCCGCGTATTGCTGTCTGCACTGCTGCTATGACAGACGGGACCAAGCTTAACGGTTTCGCAGAGAAATTCCCCGGCAGATTCTTCGATGTCGGAATTGCGGAGGAGCATATGCTGACCTTTGCTGCAGGCATGGCAGCAGGAGGCATGAAACCCGCAGTTTGTATTTACTCTACATTCCTTCAAAGAGCCGCAGATCAGGTAATGCACGATATATGCCTCTCAAAACTGCCCGTTCTTATTGGGATCGACAGGGCAGGGCTTGTCGGCGAGGATGGAGAGACCCACCATGGCCTGCTTGATGTGCCATGGTTAAGAGCACTGCCTGAAATCACTATTGCTGCGCCAAGAGACGCTGCTGATCTGAGGTTTTTTGTTAACGGCTGGCTGAAAAGGGACTCCCCGATGGCTGTCAGATACCCGAGGGGGAAGGCGCCGCAAGCCATTCCGGCCGAGAACAGTCAGGAAAGGATCCCTGCAGGATGGGGAAAGATAGAGCTAATGGCCAGCGGAAATAACGTATGTCTTATCGGCGTGGGCAGCACCGTTGAGCTCATGCTCAAAACAGCTGAAAAACTCCGTGCCGAAGAAGGAATAACGCCCACTGTAGTTGACCTTAGATTTATCAAACCCTTGGACATGGACGGCATTTCTGAAATACTTAAAGAGCACAGTATTGTTGTCACAGCTGAAGAAAATTTCCTCAATGGGGGATCCGGAAAGGCAATATCGGATCACGCATGCAACAACCATCCGAACTGCACGGTCATCAACATTGGCGTACCGGACAGATACATCTCGCATGCAACAAGATCAGAGCAGTGGACTGAATGCGGACTTACACCGGAAAACATAATCAGCGCCATTAAGAGATCAAAATGAAAAAAAAACTTGTCAGGCTTGATAAGCTGATAGTAGATCGACAGATGGTCCTTTCACGTACCATTGCCCAGAACTACATCGAAGAGGGAAGGGTGCAAGTAGACGGGATAACGATAAAGAAAACTGCATCAATGGTACCTTTTGATTCCAATATAAGCGTGGATGCCCCGGAGAAGGAATGGGTAAGCAGAGGAGCCCATAAGCTGATCAGGGCGCTGGATCACTTTGATATCGATCCTTCAGGTCTGACCTGCATCGACGTAGGGGCTTCAACAGGCGGATTTACTGATGTACTCCTTTCCAGAGGGGCAAAGAAGGTATACGCTGTTGACGTCGGATACGGGCAGCTTGCATGGAAGCTTAGAAACGACCCAAGGGTCGTTGTCATGGAAAGGACGAACGCACGCCATCTTACCGCTGATATGATTGACGGTGAAAAAATTGATATGGTCGTATCTGACGTTTCTTTCATCTCGTTGAAGCTTCTCCTGAAACCACTTGAGGGATTAATAAGCAAAGACAGTACGATGGTCGTTCTGGTCAAGCCTCAGTTCGAAGTGGGAAGGGATAAAGTGGGAAGGGGGGTAGTCCACGATCCGCTGCTGCACGAGGAAACGCTGAGGGATCTCACGTCATTTATTGAGAATGAAACAGAACTTGGACTTTATAACGCCACTTATTCTCCGATAAGAGGACCGGAAGGCAACATAGAATTCCTGTTTCTTTTAGGGTCAAAGAGCAATACAATATTGAAACATGCTAATATAGACTTTATGAAGCTGGTCGAAGAGGCACACGAGGCTACGCAGTAAAGGCAGGGGATCATCAAATGAAGACAAATAACATCGGGCTTCTTTTCAACACCCAAAAACCGGAAGCAATAAACCTGGCCGCTAAACTCTATGCATGGGGCAGAGAGAGCGGGATCAATTTTATGCTTCCTCCTCATGAAGCATCCGCGCTGAGCATACCTGAAACTCCTGACAATATCTGGAGGGAGGATGTTGAATTCGCAGTCATACTTGGTGGAGACGGCACTTTTCTGCGGGCTGCCAGATATACTTTCGGATACCCGATCCCCCTTTACGGGATCAATCTGGGAAGACTGGGCTTTCTGGCAACAGGAGATCCTGAATGTGCGAAGGAAGATATCGCCTCGATACTTGAAAACAACTTCACTCTTCAGCAGAGACATTTGATAAAGGGTCTCGTCTGGAGGGGGGAGCGTGTTGTATATGAGCTTCACGCACTAAACGACCTTGTTGTCTCAAAGGGAAACCTTGCAAGGGTGATCGACCTTGAAGTCATGGTAGGGGATGAGATACTTTCACTCTTCCTTGCTGACGGGCTGATCCTCTCTACTCCGACCGGATCTACAGCTTATGCCCTTTCTGCAGGCGGCCCGATAGTCCCGCCCCATGTCCCCTGTATGCTTCTTGCGCCGATATGTGCACATACCCTTTACGCGCGCCCCGTAGTCCTTAGCGGCACGGACAGGGCGTATGTGACACCGAAAGGAGACAACAGGAACCTCATCCTCACCCAGGACGGACAGCTCTGTTACGAACTGCTGCCCGATGACCGTCTCGAAGCCATGCTGGATCCTGACATTCATATCAACATTATTCAGCTCAAGGACAGGAGCTACTACGACCTTCTCAGGGAAAAACTCCGCTGGGGCTTCAACGGCATTACTGATGGGGGAGACTGATATTGATCGAAGAGATCCATGTTC
Organism: Synergistaceae bacterium UBA6101; assembly: GCA_002428495.1. Lineage (GTDB taxonomy): Bacteria > Synergistota > Synergistia > Synergistales > Synergistaceae > Caenicola. The sequence goes on along the minus strand of DIWR01000027.1, from coordinate 64,916 downwards.
GCGGAGTCGGCGGCATCAGAGAGGCCGAATTATCACTCAAAGGTGACTTCATAGTAATAACCGGAGAAAGCGGCTCAGGCAAGAGCAGCCTTGTGCGTGCAATGGAATTCATCGCCGGAAAACGTGCCCAGACAAACTACATTCATGCCCTGGAAGAATCCGCCGATGTTCTTATGACTCTGTCAACCAACCAAATACCGGGGCTTGATGAAGAATACCAGCCCCAGGACGGCACTCTCATCGTCAGACGTCAGTTCAGCCGGAACGGCAGGGGCAGGAGCATGATCCAAAACAACCTTGTATCACTCAACCTGCTTTCTTCAGCAATGGAAAAAGAGCTTGTCATCCAGAGCCAGTTTGCACAGCTTGGACTCATTGACTCTGCGATACAGCTGGACCTTGTTGATTCCTGCGGAGGAGAGATTCTTGATCAGGTAAAAAAAGAACTTGAGAGGACCTTCTGCGAAACTATAGCCACAGAGCGCCGGATTGTCAGGCTGAAAAAAAGGCGTGAAGAGACAGAAGAACTCTACCAGGGCGCGGAAACCGTTCTGCATATGGTAAAAGCTCTGGAGATCGAGGAAGAGAGCGAAAGAAAATGGGAAGCGGAGCTGAAAGAGCTCGAATCAAAAGAGACAACAAAAGAGGCGCTGGGTGCCATAAATGAAAGACTTTCAGGCGGGACCGCCTGCGGAGGGATAATAGAAGAACTTGAATCAATAGGCAGGGACATATACGAATCATCTCCTTCAAAGAAAGAAGACTGGAAGGAGAGCATCGAATCCATGCTCATCTCATCCCAGTCAGTAGCCAGAATGCTTCAAAAGGAGCTGCATGATCTTTCTGCGGAAGGAAACATAGAAGAAGCAAAAGAACGTCTTGAGAAAAAGATCGGCATGCTCAGAAAACTAAAGCGTTCACTTGATCTGGTCAACTGCAGGCAGCTCCTGGAATATGCCGGGAAGGCAAAGGATGAGATGGCATGGCTAAAAGAAAGCCACGTTGAGCTGGAAGAGCTCGAAAAGGATGCAGCGGAAAAGAAAAAACGGACAAAAAACCTTGCGATAGAGCTTCGGAAATTGAGAAAAACCGCGGCAGCTGAGCTTGCTTCAAGAGTTAACAGACATCTCAGTGACCTTGCCATGGAACATGCTCTCTTTTCCATTGACATAGAGGAACAGGACAAACTGCGTTCAAACGGCGCAGAAACAGTCTCTTTCAAACTAAGCATGCCGGACCAGCCCCCGCTGCCGGTCGGCAAAACAGCTTCCGGTGGAGAACTTAGCAGGATACTTATCGCACTTCAGCTTTCGCTGGGAGATGAACAGCTTCCCGGGACTCTTGTCTTTGATGAGGTCGAGGCAGGGCTTGGAGGAAGGACTGCGTTACTGGCAGGACATAAGCTGAGGGAGCTCTCCAAACGATGCAGGACGATACTCATAACCCATGAGGCCGCAATAGCTTCCATGGCAGATCAGCATTTCCTCGTAAAAAGAGAAGGAGAAGAGACAAGCATCTTCATGATCAGAGATGAAGAGCGTGAAAAAGAAATAGCAAGGATGCTTGCCGGCGATGATAATTCCTATGAAGCGCTGGAGCATGCAAGATCCCTGCTGAATACAAGCCAGAATGGATCAGCACCGGAAAGACAGGACGGGGCGGGGCTTGTTGACTAAACCACAAATTTTAACTATAATACCCAGGTTATAGAACGCGCTTGGTGCAGGCCATTAAAGCCATAAGGCTGCCTGACACGCAGCGGAGGGAGGAAAAATTAGTATGTATGCAATTATCGAAACAGGCGGTAAGCAGTACAGAGTATCAGCAGGAGACAAACTACGCCTTGAAAAGATCCACGCCGAAGAAGGCGAGCAGGTATCTTTTGATAAGGTGATCCTTCTCGGTAAGGATGACGGACCCGTGATCGGCACTCCTTATATTGACGGAGCAGTCGTAACAGCCAAGATCCTTGAGCACGGCAAAGATGACAAGGTCATCGTCTTCAAATACCGCAGAAAGAAGAATTATCGCAAATTCCGCGGACACCGTCAGCAGTACACTCTTGTCGAGTTCGACGGTATCAAAGGCTAGAGAAGCACGTTAAAGAGGAGGCATTCTATAAGTCATGGCACATAAAAAAGGTCAAGGAAGCAGTACTAACGGCCGGGACAGTCAGCCCAAATATCTCGGCGTAAAGCGCAGTGACGGCCAGTTCGTTAACGCAGGAACAATAATAGTGCGTCAGCGCGGCACCAAATTCCACCCCGGGCAGAACGTAGGAGTAGGCCGCGACTATACACTTTTCGCTCTTGCGACAGGTAAGGTTCGTTTCCTGACCAGAGCAGACCGCAAATTTGTAACTGTTGAGCCTGAAACGCTCTAAACAACAATAAGTCTGAGTTTGATTCCGGGGGCCTATATATAAGGCCCCCGTTTATAGTATTTTAGGGACGGGGTAACATTATGAAATTTATTGATTCAATGCGTCTTTCCGTTAAGGCAGGCAGAGGAGGAAACGGCTGTATGAGTTTCCTTCGTGAAAGGTGCAGACCCAACGGAGGGCCGGACGGCGGCAACGGAGGCAGAGGAGGGAGCATTATTTTTGAAGCCACCACCAACCTTCAGACGCTGGCCGACCTGGAATATCAGAGAAATATAAAGGGAAACAACGGAACCCATGGTAAGGGAAGCGCGCGAAACGGGGCGATAGGCGAAGACACTGTTGTTTCGGTGCCTTGCGGTACGATCGTATACGATGCCATAACAAACGAAGGTCTTGCTGATCTTGTTGAACCGGGAGACCGTTTTCTTGCAGCAAGGGGAGGAAGGGGAGGAAGGGGAAACCGCTATTTTTCCAGTTCTGCCAGAAAAGCCCCGAGGTTTTGTGAAAACGGCGATCTCGGCGAAGAAGCTGAAATACGGCTTGAACTGAGGCTTATTGCAGACGTAGGACTCGTCGGGCTTCCCAACGTAGGCAAATCAAGCATCCTGGCAGCTATTTCCAATGCTCAGCCCAAGATCGCAGATTATCCTTTCACCACCCTTTCCCCGAACCTGGGAGTTCTTACAACAGGGTATGAGAGGATAGTAATAGCAGACATCCCCGGACTTATCGAGGGCGCGCACATGAATAGAGGGCTTGGGATACAGTTCCTGCGACACATAGCACGCAGCAGGCTCCTTTTACACGTTTTGAGTCTTGAGTGCCAGGAATTTGATAAACTTACCGCGGAGCTGGATACTGTACGCAATGAGATGAGATCATATGACCCGGATCTGGACAAGCGTCCATATTTTGTTGTCGCAAACAAGCTTGATGAACTGGAAAACCCAGAAGAACTCATTGGGAGGCTGTCCGAACATTTTGGTTCGGTCGGAATCAATTTTTGTGCAGTGAGCGCTCTGACTGAAGAGGGGATACCGGAACTCGTAAAGCATATAATAGACTTTACAGAAAAGAATCCGAGGCCCAGGAGCGAGGTCAGACTTTACGCTCTTGACAGAACAGAGGATATTCAGACTCCGCTCAGGACAAGAAACAAGATCCAGGTGGTCTCACTCCACGGAGGGGGATTCAGGATCCTTCACCATCGTCTTGAGAAAGCTGTCGAACGTTATGACCTCAGCCAGGATGAAAACGCTGCAAGATTTACAATTTTGATGAGAAAGTATAAGGTCGAGGATCTTCTGGAGGCTGCAGGAGCAAAAGAGGGAGATCAGATAACGATAGGGCCCAAGGATTTCATTTTCTACCCAGATTATTATCCTTCCGAGTTCGAGGGATCCGAAGGACCTGATCAAGATGAGTCTGCCACAGATACAGACACAAACCAAAACCAATAAGACAAAAGAGGCAGGAAAATGGCAAACAGTTCTAAGAGAAGAATAGGTATCATGGGCGGTACCTTCGACCCGATACATTACGGACATCTCAGAGCTGCAGATGAAGCTCACGCAGCATTCGGACTTTCTGAAGTTATTTTTGTTCCGACAGGTCAGCCTCCCCACAAAACAGGGGAGAGGGTATCTTCGGCAGACAAGAGATTCATGATGACTGTTTTAGCTACAGTTGACTGTCCATACTTTTCCGTTTCAAGGATAGAAATAGATAAGACCGGCAAAAGCTATACAATAGATACTCTCAGACAGCTCAAATCACTCCCTGAATACTTTAACACAGAGTTCTATTTCATAACAGGACTTGATGCTGTATTAGACATAGTCTCATGGAAAAACCCTGAAGAAATCATGAGCCTTTGTAAATTTGTTGCAGTTAGCAGACATGGATACACTCATACTAGAATGGAAGAACTGCCCGAAGATTTGAGATCTGCAATAATTCCGCTTGAAATACCGCTTCTGGCAATATCAAGTACGGGGCTCAGGGAGAGGGTAAGGGAAGAGAGGAGCATTAGATTCCTTGTTCCTCCTTCAGTCGAGCATTTTATCAGGAAGTATTCCCTATACAAAGATATTTGATATTCAAATGGAGGTAAACGCCTTTGAAACATTATAAATCTATAATCATGATCGTGCTGCTGGCAATATTGGGCATCGCTGCAGGCGCCGGACTGAAAATCTACACTATCCTTCACACAAAATCAGAGGACATCCTTGGTACCATTGAGAGTTCGATAGACAGCGGCAGTGCTCAGTATGCAGCACTAAAAGAACAGGGAAGATTCAACATCCTCATAATGGGTGAGGATGATGTGGAGGGCTCCAGAAGATCAGATACGGTATTATTCGCAACGATAGACATAGACGATAAAAACATGAGAATACTTTCCCTGCCAAGGGATACAAGAGTACAGATACCGGGACATGGGGTGCAGAAGCTTAACCACGCGTTCGCTTACGGAGGCCCGGACCTCCTTAAGGCTACTGTTGAAAAATATCTGGGACAGCCCATACTTTATTATGTGATCATAGACTATGTCAGCTTTCCGGCTGTAGTAGACATACTGGGCGGAGTAGAGATAGACGTCCAGAAAAGGATGAGGTACGTCGACAGGGCAGGAAAACTTGATATCAACATAAAGCCCGGACTGCAGGTAATGGACGGCAAGACCGCTCTGCACTATGTCCGTTTCAGGATGGACGCACTTGGCGACATCGGAAGGGTACACAGGCAGCAGCAGTTCATCAAAGCGCTCTTAAAGAAAGTGTACGATCCAAGGATACTGGTTAAGATACCTGAACTTACAGCACAGACGATGAAACTCTTTAAAACTGACATGTCTCCCGCGCTCTCGATCCAGCTTGCAGGATTCGCACAGAACGAGCTTGGAAGGGAACGCATATTCTTTTCCACCCTGCATGGACAGGCTGCCACCGTCAACAATCTAAGTTATTGGGTAGGTGACACAAAATCAGCCAATGAATTTCTGAACGCACCGATCGAAATGCTCGTCTCCGGTGATATGACAGAGAACAAAAACATAAGTAATTTTGCTGGACTCTCATTATCTTATTCTTCGGCAATCGATGAGACAAAAGTAAACGGAGAAGTCCTGGGAGCAGAAAAAGCAGAAGAGAAGAAAGCCGAGCTCGGTATTTCCAATGAAGAGCTGCTAAGCCTTATCAGGTCTATGTCCCAATCCATTGCAGTCCTGAATGGGACAGGGAAGTCCGGATTGAGTTCAGAAATATCATCAAAACTCCAGAAGATAGGCATAGACGTTGTAATGTCAGCAAACGCAAAGCACTTCGACTACAGGAGCAGCAACATCGTATATCCTATTAACGCCAAACCGGAAGTAATTAATACTGCCAAAACACTTGGCAAGCTTCTTGGTATACCCGATAACCTGGTTAGGTCAAACAATCAGGCATTCTACCCGTCAATAATTATAGGACATGACAGCAAACAACTTACAAGCCGCATTGACAAACTGATTGTAATAAGCTCACAATAGTCTTTACAGAAGACCAATTGCTTTAATTAAATAATACTCCAAAGAAGGCGAGGTGGATATTTTTATGATGACATCATCATCAAAAACGATCGAAGAGTTCTATGAGCCCTACAAGCCAATTGTAGACGCGCTGATCGAAAAACACGCACTGGAAGTCACGGTACACAATCTGAGCGAAGTTTCAGGTTTCACTGAAGCATTCATAGTCGCAATAGCACGTTCCGACCTCCATGCAAAGACACTTCTTGATACAGCAAGCGAAATGCTGGATGAAATGAAGCTCCCGCACAAAGTTGAGGGAGAAGGAAGCAGCCGCTGGTGCCTTATGGACGCAGGACATTTAGTAGTGAACATCCTAAGCAGGGAAGGCCGTGACTACTACAGACTTGATTCACTCTGGGGAGACGCACCTGCCCTGAAATTCCAGGATCAGGATGAATTATAAAGGAAACAATGTCCTATAATATATCTTATGTGACCTTAAAGACATTGTCAAATTTCAGTTATTGAACAGCCGCCTTTGCGATTCCAAGAAAGCTGTCGGGTTTCAAGGAAGCGCCGCCTACAAGCACACCATCGATGTCTTTCATTGAAAGTATCGATGCTGTGTTTTCTGGTTTAACGCTTCCGCCGTATAATATGATAGTTTTTTCTGCAACACCTTCGCCGAATGTATCGGCAAGCAATTTCCTGATGAAAGCGCATACTTCCTGCGCATCTTCGCTGCTTGCTGTCTTACCTGTGCCAATAGCCCAGACCGGCTCATAAGCAACTATGATCTTATCGGCAACATCGTTGCCATCCATCACCTTAAGGCCCGCCATAAGCTGCTTTCTGATCACATCAAAAGTGCTGCCGGACTCGCGTTCCTCCAACAGTTCTCCTACGCAGAAAACAGGTGTGAGGTGCTCTTCCAGAGCCGCCAACAGCTTCTTGTGAAGTTCTTCACTTGTTTCACGGAATATGTGCCGGCGTTCACTGTGTCCTATTATCACGTGGGTACAGCCCAGTTCATTTATCATCGGCGCTGAAACTTCACCGGTAAAAGCCCCGCTTTTTTCCCAATGCATATTCTGAGCACCAATAATGAGCGGTGAACCTTCTTTCCCTTTGATTGCCGCATCAAGTGATACAAACGGCGCAAAGATCGCTATTTCCATCATTTCTTTATTTATATTTGAGGCGATATCCTCAGACGAGACCAGTTTAGGCACAAAGGCTGACATGAACTCTGAGGTCGCTGCCGGTCCGTTGAACATTTTCCAATTTCCTGCAATAAATCTCCTGCGCATGTTTTCTGATCCTCCTTAAATAAATAAAAAAAGCGGCTCCGGCGACTTTGCTTTCCCGAAACCGCTTATAATTTTTTTTACTCAGTGATATCGTACGGTTCTATTCCGGGCAGTATTTTACCTTCAAAAAACTCAAGGCTTGCTCCACCGCCTGTTGAAACATGGGAGACCTTATCTTCATATCCGAACAGTGCAATCGCAGCTGCAGAATCCCCTCCCCCAACTACGGTGAAAGAACCCGTTTCAGTTGCCTTCACCAGAGCCTGGGCTACAGCCTCTGTTCCTTTTGAGAATGCCGGCATCTCGAATACTCCCATAGGCCCGTTCCAAAGTACGGTTTTGGAAGAGGTTATTACCTCTGTAAAGGCTTTGATCGTTTCAGGACCTATATCGAGACCCATTTTGTCAGATGGTATGGCATCCGGAGCGACCAGAGAATATGGAGAATCTGCCTTAAACTCGTCTGCTGCCAGGATGTCCAGCGGCAACAGCATCTTTACTCCCAGTTTTTCTGCTTGATCAAGCATTTGGGAAGCAAATTCGATCTTGTCTGTCTCACAGAGGGACTTGCCAATTTCCAGCCCCTTTGCTTTGAAAAAGGTAAATGCCATACCTCCGCCTATCAGGATCGTATCGACTTTTTTGATCATGTTTTCAACTACTGCGATCTTATCGGAAACCTTCGCGCCGCCAAGTATCAGAACAAATGGCTTTTGTGGGTTATCACGGGCTGATCCAAGCATCTCTGTTTCCTTGACGATCAGAAGGCCGGCAAAAGACGGGAGGACCTCAGCAACGGCGCTTGTAGAAGAATGTGCCCTGTGCGCCGCGCTGAATGCATCCATTACAAAGATGTCAAAGTTCTCTGCCAGTTTTTTTGCAAATTCCATGTCGTTTTTCTCTTCTTCAGGATGGAACCTGACGTTTTCGAGAAGAAGGACTTCGTTGCCCCACTCTGCAGAGGCCTTTTGAACATCAGGACCGATGCATTCCGGAACAAAACGTACATCCCAGCCGGTTATCTTTGCAAGTTCTTCGCCAACAGGCTCAAGCGAGTACTTCATATCTATTTTACCCTTTGGTCTGCCAAGATGGGAAATAAGGGCGACTTTGGCCCCGGCTGCCTTGAGAGCCCTCAGGGTCGGAAGATGCGCACAGATCCTCGTAGCATCAGCAACTTTGCCATCAGCAAGGGGGACATTGAAGTCGACCCTAACTAAAACCTTTTTTCCGGTGATATCACCGGGCAAAAAAGTTTTCAGCTTCATGGGGTTTAAACTCCCTTAGAGAAAATATAGTCTGTCAGATCTATTACCCTGTTGCTGTAAGCCCATTCATTGTCATACCAGGAAAGGATCTTGACCATTTTATCACCCATGACCAGAGTGTGTCTCGGTGCAAAGATCGACGAGCGCGGGTCTCCTACGAAGTCCATAGAGACCAGATCTTCCGGTTCATAACCAAGGATTCCTTTAAGGGAGCCTTCCGCGTATTCTTTCATTGCTGCGTTGACATCTTCGACAGTCACCGCCTTTTCAAGCGTGACTGTTAGGTCCACCACAGAGACATCGGGAGTCGGTACACGCAGTGCGAATCCGTTCAGTTTGCCTTTAAGTTCAGGCATAACTTCTGAAATAGCCTTTGCAGCGCCTGTCGTTGTGGGGATGATCGAAAGCGCCGCGGCCCTGCCCCTGGAAGGAGTCTTGTGCGGAAAATCAAGTGTTACCTGATCGTTTGTATAAGAGTGGATGGTGTTCATGAGTCCCTCGACTATGCCGAATTTCTCCTGAAGCACTTTGCAGACAGGAGCAAGGCAGTTAGTTGTGCAGGAAGCATTTGAGACGATGTTATGCTTTGCCGGATCATAAACCCCTTCATTGACTCCCATGACTATCGTAGCATCCTGGTTTTTAGCAGGTGCGGAGATTATTACTTTTTTAGCTCCTGCCGTTATGTGTGCCTTTGCCGCATTCGCATCTGTAAAGCGTCCGGTGCTTTCGATAACAAGATCTACACCAAGCTCTTTCCATGGAAGCTTTGCCGGATCCGGCTGTGCCACTGCCTTGATCTTATGTCCGTTTACGATGAGATAGTCTCCTTCAACGGAAACTTCCCCCGGGAAGCGGCGGAACACCGAGTCATATTTCAGGAGATATGCAAGGGATGCCGGCGGGGTAAGATCGTTTACTGCCACGACCTCAAAGAGATTGTCCTTTCCGTTCATGAAGAAAGAGCGGAGTGAAAGACGCCCAATTCGTCCAAAACCGTTGATTGCAACCTTGTACTTTGCCATGAATATTGCCCCCTTAAATTTTTATCACAAATACTTGTGAAAATCAGAGCATAGATTAATTTTTGCTCTCATTTGATTGTGCTGCCTTATAGCTTTAAAGTCAAACAGATTTAATCCGTTTTACTCATCAAATTGCAGATTTTCGTGCAAAACTCTCAAAAGTTCTCCGAGAGCCATAGCACTGAGCACATCACCATGAGGTTTGTACGGCATCATTCCGTCAAAACACTCTGCAATGCCTCCAAGGCATCTGTGCCTGAGGTGTGAGTTGAAGGGACGCATAAAGATCCATCCCAGATCTGTTCTAGTAGGGTTATATTTAAGGAATGCCGAAATGAACTCCCCAAGGAGCCACGGCCATGCCATGCCTCGGAAGCGGGCCTTCATCCTCTGGTCGAGCCTTCCCTCTGACCTGCCCTTGAATTTATCCTGTCTCGGATCAAGGGTGCGCAGACCGTAGGTCGTGTAGAGCTCGTCCCAGCAGATCCTTGTCACGCCTCTGGCCATGTCGTCTGTCAGTGGACTGTAAGAGAGTGAAGCCGCTAAGATCTGATTTGGACGGATCGCAGTATCTTTGGCCGAAACTGCTGGGTCGATCCAGTCATAGAGACATTTTCTCTCGTTGTTCCAGAAGATCTCACGGAAAGAGTCCGCGCATTTTTCAGCCATTTCTGCGTATTTTTCTTTTGCAGGAATGTCATTGTCCGCCTCGGCAAATTTTTCAGAGACTTTCAGCGCATTGTACCACAGCGCGTTAACTTCTACGAGATACCCTCTTCTGTGTACTACCGTCTCCCCTGCTGCAACAGCGTCCATCCAGTGCCTCAACGGATCATCCGAGTCCACTTTTAGCAGCAGATTTTTTTCGCAGGTAAGGTCAAGAGCATTGATACCGGTTGTGTAGCGGTCTGTTATCTTTCTCGCTGCGTCCCTGATATCCGCGTCTTCTTCCCTGATCCCGACGTGCTTCGTGTATTTATCTGCGGCATATACGAACCAGAGGCCGTTGTCAGCGGCTTCAAATACGCATTTTTTGTCGGGAGCTATGCGCTCAGGCATTACCCAGTCATTTTCTTTGCATATATCGGCCCAGATACGGAGGGCTCTCGCAGCGATCTTTTCCCTTCCTGTGGCAAGGGTAAGTCCAGGCAGAGATACAAAGGTATCTCTTGCCTTGAACTCCACTGATGGATAGCCGGTATAGACCGGAGAAACAGGATCGTCCCTGTCATCTATGAGGTGGTATGAAGCGGCGATCATGTCCTGTTCAGCGCTGCTGAGAGCAGGAAGGTTGGCTTGTTCCAGTATGTTTTCAAATCTTTCGGAGCACTCTGTTTCAAAAGAGATTATCTCTTCTATAGACATTGTTATCGGTTCATCGGAGAGGATCAAATAGAGCACGTCTCCTTCAGCTATGTCATTGCTTACATAGCCAGGAGACCAGAGATGATCGACTGACGGCGTTTCAGGGATGTCGTCCTGTTCGTATATAAGATTTTCGTACCATAGAGGCTTTGCTGCCCATGTGCCTGACGTCGCTTTGAAATAGCTTTTATGTCCTTTGCCCTCAACTCCTATTGTGGAGTTTTCCCTGTAAAAAAGGTCAAATTCTCCTTTGCCGGGTTCCGGGCATACTTCAGAATTGATCCTATGTGCAAACAGCGGACGAAGGTCTATGCGAATTTTATCCGGCGCAGCCAGGAGTTCGTATTTGACTATCGTACAGGCTTTTCCTTGAGGCATGAAAATTGATTTTTTGAGGAGGATGCTGTGTATTACAAACAGCATGCTTGGAAATGGGTTGCCTTGATATTCCTGAAGGTATCTGTATCCGTCCGGATAGACCAGGTCTTTGTATCGGTTTGTGGAAAGCTGGTACTTTTTCTTTTCATGGAAGATCGTCTCTTCGATCTTACTTACCAGCACAGAGTGCTGCGTTTTTCCCTCCGGGCGGACCACAAGGAGCCCGTGCTCTCTTCTCGTGTTTGCTCCAATGACCGTCGAGAATCCATAACCTCCGCGGCCGTTTGAAACAAGATACTCCCTGCCCGCCCCTTTATCATAGGTGTTAACGTCTGCCTTTCCCAAATACATGGGCACCATCCCCCTTCAACAGCTTATGCAGTATATTTTCACATTTCCTCCATCTATATTCTACCGTACTTTTGCTAATAGGTCTCGGTAGATTTTGTCCAAGTTCTTTTAAAGAAATGCTCGGATTTTTTTCCCTTGCAAACACAAGCTCCCTGAGTTCATCAGGAAGTTCCTCCAGAATACCGGCCTCTTTCATCTCTCTTATCAATTTCATTTGTCTTTCCGCCGCTTCAAGTGTTTTATTGATATTGGCAGAATCACAGTTTACAAGCTTATTGGCGCGGCTTCTCATTGATCTGTATATTGCCGTCTCCTCAAGAGCCAGTACTGTCTTTACAAATCCCATTCTTGAAAGAAAAGTCACAATCTGCTGCTGATCTCTCAGCATAAGCTCACGCATCTGGTTTTTTTTCCTTATCCCTACGCTGAAACCGGCTGATTTCAGTATACTCTGGAGTCTCTCAGCGCTTCCGTTTCGTACCGGAGGTCTGAGGACGAGGTGATAGCCTGTTTTGGGCATATAAAGAGCGCCGCAGCTGCCCCACATCCCCCTGACCCAGTTCCAGTTTCTTTTTTTACGGGATGATTTTGAGATCCTGACAAATATCTTTTCAGCAAGTTCCGCATTGAGCGAGAAACGAAGCCTGTTCTTCTGCTGTTCGCCATAGATTATCCTGATCGTCTCAATGTTCTGGTATTCTGAATCTGCCCATAGCTTCAAAAGTCTTCTTAAAGCAAAGATCCTTCCTGAAGTAAACTCATATTCGCTTCCGGTCTTCCTGCAGTTCGAACCATCCAAAATACCGGCTATCTCATCTTCAACAGGGAGAATGATCGGAAATGAAGTCCATTCATCCCAGATCTTGCAGCTTAAATGTTCCATACCTATTAGTCCTTGATCTCCCTGTTTTCCCGTGCCAGTCTTATTATCGCCTCAGAGAGGCTCTGTGCGTTATGCCTGAGGTAAGCTCCATTTTTGATCGTGACAAAATCTCCGTATATAACAGTCGTCCCAAGGGACTCCAGATATTTTTCTTCTTCATTTGAAAGATATAGCGGTTCTGCTCCTATTTTGCTGTACCTGTTCAAAAATTCTTCCGGTATCGGCGCCTGATTTGCCATAAGATAATCCGGAACAGTGCCAAGAACACCAGCCACCCAATCCACGTGTGCAAGGATGTTCATGCCTTCGGTCTCTTTGGGCTGTGTTACAAGGTTGGCGACATATACTATGGGCACAGGAGAATCTTTCAGAAGGTCTGATATTTCTTTGAGCAACAGGTTTGGAAGTACACTTGTAAAGAGGCTTCCCGGTCCGAGCACTATAATATCCGCTGAATTCAGTGCCTTTTTAACTGCTTCAAGAGGAGGTGCATTGCATGGTTCTATCCAGAGTTTTGCAAGATCACTGCCATTATCGGAGACTTCAAGTTCGCCTTTTACGATCCGGCCATCTTTTGTTTCACCTTTAAGTGTAACGTTTTCTGTTGTTACGGGCAGTACTTGCCCTCTTATGGCGAGCATTTTATTAAGTTCTTCGACAGCGCGCTGAAAATCCCCCATCATCTCTGTCGTAGCCAGCAGTATCAGGTTTCCAAGATTATGCCCCTTCAGCTCTCCTCTGTCGAACCTGAAATTTAGCAGTCTGTTCAAAGAGCTGTCATTCTCCGCAAGGGCCACGATACAGTTCCTGATATCTCCAGGAGGAAGCATGCCCCACTCCTGCCGGAGACGACCGGAGCTGCCGCCCTCATCAGTTACGGCAACCACTGCAGTTATATTTCGCGAAAATCCTTTAAGACCGGACAACAGTGTTGAAAGCCCTGTGCCTCCTCCGATAGCGACTATTCTTGGACCAATGGAAAGCCTGTATTCAACGGCGTTTGTCATTATACCGTGGCGACCGGACGCTGTTTTGTGTTGATGCTTGCTTCTTCCTGAAAGCACATAAAAAGATAGTACGGAAGCAGCGATCACCATTATTACCAGCATAGCTGAAAATGAACTCACAGCAAATTCCCCTTGTCGATATCCCTGTGGTCAATGGTCAGATTGTTCCCTCTCCTTTTCAGGTGAACTGCAAGCATCTCGGAAACTGCGACAGATCTGTGCCTGCCGCCTGTACAGCCAATTGCAATGTGGATCTGCTGCTTTCCTGTGCTGTTATAAACTGATGAGACAAAATCAAGCAGGTTTTCAGCCTTTTCAATAAAAGTATCCAGATTTTCAAAACCGGAAAGATATTTCTGCACTTCATAATCTTTTCCCGAAAGGGCGTGAAGGTCTTCAATGTAATTGGGATTTGGAAGGAAACGTACATCAAGCACGTAATCGGAGTCCTGGGGTATACCGTATTTAAAGCCGAAAGAGCTTAATATCACAGAAGTTTTGTCTGATGACATCCCCATGACCTCAAGCAGCTTTGTCCTGAACTCGTTTGATTTCATTCCTGATGTGTCTATGATTATGTCTGAATTCTTCCTTATCGGGGCCAGAAGCTTTCTTTCCAATGTAAGCCCGCCAAGTATCGTTTTGTTTAGAGAGAGCGGATGCCTTCTTCTCGTCGTTTCAAATCTTCTCACCAAAGTCTCATCGGTAGCGTCAACAAAAAGGATCTCCAGCTTTTCGACCTTTTCACGAAGTCTTGAAACCACTTTCTCCAAATCGTTTAGCAGCTCTTCACCCCTCACGTCTACCACTGCTGCAACTCCGTGATTTGCAGCGGACTGGTGTCCTTCAAGGACGTCAAGAAGCTGTGGAAGGAGGGTCGGAGGGAGGTTGTCTATAACGTAAAAACCCTGATCCTCGAACACGTTGAGAGCAGAAGATTTTCCTCCGCCGGACATCCCTGTTATTATCACACATCTTTTGATCTTGCCTGAGACGCAAGGATCATGCATATACCCTACCCCCTCCTGATTACTGTATCTTATAAACTGTCTGTCTATTAATGGATCGCTTAAATGATCCGGACCATTACCTTAATGCCTGTGTGAGTGGTCTCCGCATTCGCTGTCCCATCCTGCCAGCGTCTCTATTCCATGCCTGAGGGCAGGCACGATCGCCTCGAAACACTGCCTTGCTCCGCGCTGACTTCCCGGAAAAGCTATCACAAGTGTATTTTTGCAGATCACGGCGACACTTCTTGTAAGAAAAGCTCTTTCTGTAAATTCAAGGGTCTTGATCCGCATCATCTCACCGAAACCGGGTACAACCTTATCTGCTATGCCCATTAGAGCCTCAGGCGTAACATCCCTTGGCGAAAGTCCTGTTCCGCCCGTTGTCAACACGAGGTCATATCCCTCATCGCACCAGGATCTTACTGTGCCGGCAATTTCTTCCTTTTCGTCCGGAACTATCTTTTTATCTTCCACAAATGCGCCCTGGGCAGTTATCAATCTTTCTAATTCAGGTCCTGCTGTGTCTATCCTATCTCCTCTGCTCCCTTTGTCGCTTACAGTAAGGATAGCAGCCCTTATAGCCTTCCAGATGCTTACCCTGGATGAAACGCTCAGAAAACCTGGAGTACAGACTTCAAATTTTTTGTCAGCACTGCTCCATCTGAGGAGAGTATCGCCTTTTCCTGCAGCAAGAAAATCGCCCTCTCGAGGCACTGAGTCCGGAGGAAGAACTATCGTCATTTTATCAGCGTGATATTCTGAAGTTAAATCAGCCCCTGCCGGCGCGCATGTAATGTATATAGGAACCTCGTTCACGCAGCTCTCACCAGCCGAATTTGCATGGACATAACAAAGCGTGTGGTCCCCTATAAGCGATGGTGCGTAAAGTCTCAGTATCCTCATACCTTGTACACTCCTTCAGCGTTCCATTCGCCGCTTTTTCCGCCTGTCTTCCTTATCAGCCTGATGTCCCTGATGACCATGCCCTTATCTATCCCTTTACACATGTCATAGAAACAGAGAGCCGCAGCAGAAACTCCCGTCAGAGCCTCCATCTCAACGCCTGTCACTTCGTTCGCAGTCGCTTCACATGTTATCCTGACAGACTTCGTCCCTTCAGCCAGATCACATTTGACCACTACATTATCAAGCCTTATCGTGTGGCACAAGGGGATGAGCTCGGGAGTCTTCTTTGCTCCCATGATACCCGCAAGCTCAGCAATAAGGAAGGGATCTCCCTTTTTAACGCTTCCGGCGGATACTTTTTCGTATATCGCATCCGGAAGGTCTATCCATCCTTCAGCCCAGGCAGTACGGGAAGTCATTTTTTTATTGCTCACATCTACCAGCACCGGCCTGCCGTCACTGTCAAAGTGTGTATATTCTGCCATGTTAATTTATCCCCCTATTCCGGACATATGCTGGTGTCCGGCCCGGACGTCGCTCCAGCATCTCGGCTTGTTTTTTATGCTGTCTAATATCAGTGTTTTGAGTCCTTCGCTGTCTTCGTTGAGTATCAGCGGCCTCATCGGTATCTCTTCTGGCGCAAACAGGCATGTCCTAAGCTTTCCTGTTGCTGAGACCCTCAGGCGGTTGCAGTATTTACAGAAATGGTTTGAAACAGCAGTGATTATACCTATTGAGTCACCTGTCTTCTCATTCCTGTAATATTTGGCTGGGCCAGCCTGGTCGGAATGAGGCTTTTCAGCTTTCCACAAATCGCCCTCAGGGAGCATCTTAAGTATGTCTTCCCCGCTGATAAATGCATCTTCGTTCCATACATCGTCTTCAAGAGGCATAAATTCTATCAATCGAAGAAGGACTTTCTCCCTTTTGGCGAAAGCCATCAGGCTTCCGATCTCGCCGTCGTTGAAACCCCTTATCAGCACGGTGTTCAGCTTTATGTTCTTTATTCCAGCCCTTACAGCGGCCCTTATGCCTGATATGACATCGTCAATGTTACCGAGCCTTGTCACATCGGCAAACTTCACAGGGTCAAGTGTATCAAGGCTTATGTTGAGTGAATGGAGGTTCGCCTGCACCAGATCCTCCGCATACTGCCCAAGCAAAGAAGCATTGGTCGTCAGGGCCGTCTTCATCTCCGGAAACTCTTTGTTGAGCTCCTTAAGGAAGCTGACAAGCCCTCTTCTCACAAGAGGTTCTCCTCCTGTAAACCTTACTTTCCTGACCCCCAGCTCCCATAGTACCCTGCATAGGAAGGATATTTCCTCGTATCTCATTATCTCGCTGTGTTCCAGAAATTCCACGCCCTCAGCGGGCATGCAGTATTTACACCTGTAATTGCATCTGTCTGTCACCGAAATACGGACATAGTTCAGGTCTCTTCCGAAGTCGTCTGTCAGTCTGTCCATCTGTAGCCTCCCATAGCTCCAACAGTTTCTCTCCATTCCCTGTCACCCAGGCTGTCCAGAAGGGCCTGTACTGCCGGATGGTCCATATAGACCGAAGGGATGACAAGTTCATAGGGCTCTTCTGCAAGCGGTATGAAGTCAAGCCCCAGTGCATCCGACGCTGATTTTATTCCCAGCGTTGCATCTGCCAGACCGGTAAAGACACGGTTTGCAGCTTCCATATGCGTAGTGCACTGCTGTTCATAACCCTTTATCTCGGAAGGAGATCTCCCTGCCATTTTCAAGAGGTGATCGAAGAGGACTCTTGTTCCTGCTCCGGGCTGTCTGTTTGAAAATACATTGTCACCGGCACACAGTTCTTCAAAAGTTTTTATCTTTTTAGGGTTACCCTGCTGCACTATTATTCCCTGTGTTCTGTAGAAGACGAGGATCCGCTCCCATTTTGCCCCGTTGGCAAAACGTTCGATGAAGCTGTCGTTGTATGTCCCGTCCCTGTCGTCAAGAAGATGTGCCGCGGCCATGTGGCACTCTCCCCTGCTCAGGGCGGCAAGCCCTCCCATGCTGCCTACAGCTCGAGAGACGAAGTCTCCGCCCCTGCGCCTGATCGGGGTGACCAAAAGCTGTATAGCAGGGTCGTCAGAACCCTGGAAAAGTATTCTCTTATCCAGGTCGACTTTTCTTTTCATCCAGACTGTGACATCCATTCCCTTCTCACATTCAAGGGCAGTAGCAGGAAGAAGAGCGATGCCGTCTGCCTCTGCCAGCGCCCAAAGGACGCTCGCTCCGGAAGTAAGGGCCCAGGAATATATTGTATCACCGACTTTAGCCGTTTTGACCCTAAGCCATTCCTCTATCCCTGCCGGCGAAGAATGCTGGACGAGGAGTTTGGTGTTCCAGGTCTCCCTGCATCCGACAGCTTCTTTTATCAGATGATCCTGATCTTCATCCCTCGCTGAAAGAAGGTTGAGCAATGGATATACGAGACTCCATAGAACCACTGTGGTCGACATGGGAAACCCCGGAAGGCATATCACAGGCTTGCCCTTTATCTCTGCAGCCATTGCAGGTCTGCCGGGTTTCATTCGTATCCACCTGAAGATCACCTTTCCAAGATCTTCAAAGACCTCCAGGGTATGGTCCCTGCGGCCTTTTGCCGAACCGGCACCAACAAGCACCACGTCATAATTACCCACTCCCTCTGAAACCTTTTCCTTCAGAAGGGCAGGATCGTCCGGGACTACAGGGGATACGTCCACATCAAATCCCCATTCCCGGAAAGATGCTTCGATAAAGAGAGAATTGCTTTCTGCTACTGTGCCGGACTTGGGGTTCGGATCTGAAAGCCATTTTCCCCTTGATATGACCTCATCACCCGTCGGGATGTAGAGCGTCCTGGGCTTTTTAAAGACCGGGACTTTTTCTATTCCTGCGCATAAAAATAGCGAGATCAGAGCGGGTGTAACAGTATCGCCCTCTCTTGCTATGATCTGTCCTGCCATCACATCTTCGCCAAGCGGCCTTACATTGGCGGAAGGAGTCAGGCTTTTAAAGATCAGAAGAGCATCGCCCTTCATTGAAGAATCTTCTACCATAAGGACGGCGTTTGCCCAGTAAGGGACGTCAGCCCCGGTGTTCATCCACTGATATCTTGAAGGCTCCAGCGATACCGGAGTGGCCTGTGATGCGCCGATAGTAGAGGATGCATCCACTGCGTATCCGTCAACAGCGGAGGCAGCATAATGCGGAACGTTCCTGTGTGCCGTTATATCTTTAGTCAGGAGACAGCCAAGCGCCTCTGATATGTTTTTTTCAGTTGTATTTTTTCCAGCACGTACTCCAAATGTTTTTTTCAACATTTCAATGGCTGTTCGCAGCTCTATGTGTTCGCTGTATCTGGCTACCATAACCATACCTCCGCCGTCTCTCCGGCTCTTATAGTCTCACGGTCCTCAGGTATCCTTATAAATCCGTCTGCAGATGCAAGTGAAGAAACGTAGCCTGACTTGGCAAGGATCGGATCTATTTTCCCGTCGGGAGTCATCCTGCATGGGACAAACTCTTCAGGTCCAGTCCTCGCTGTAATGTCTCTCGACATCGGCAGCTGCATTGTTGTTCCGTGTCCTGTGTTGGGCGCGCCTATAAGTCTCAGCAGCAATGGGATCAGCAGAACATATGCTACGGTAAAACAGGAAAGAGGATGTCCGGGAAGACTGACGACAAGCTTTTTGTCTTGGAGGCTGCCGGCAATGAGCGTCGGTTTTCCGGGGATTATATTAATGCCGCGGATCATCAGTCCCGGCGAAGGAAGTTTTTCAAGGACCCTCGAGCAATGATCCCTGATACCCACCGATGAACCGCCGCTCAATATCAAAACATCACATCGTGCTGCCTCTTCCTTTACGGTCTTCTCAAAAAGATCGCCCTCATCAGAGAGTATTCCCCTATATTCTGAATCAAAACCATATCGGGAAAGAAGCGATCTGACAGACCATCCGTTTACATCCCTCATTTTTCCAGGCGGAAGAGGGTACGTCTCGACCGGAACTATCTCATCGCCTGTACTCAGGATGCTTATTTTAAGATCTATCAAAGGAACGGCTTTAATGCCCAAAGTAGCAAGAATACTCATTGTTCTGAAATCTACCATGTCGCCCCTTGAGAGGATTTTTTGTCCCGCTGGAAACTCTTCTCCTGCAAGTATAATATTCTCTCCGGACTGTACAGCGCTCCTTACCTCCACCCATCCCCCTGTAAGAGCGGTGTTTTCAAGCATAACAACAGCATCCGACCCATCGGGAAGCACAGCGCCTGTAGGGATGCCTGCTGCCTCTCCCGGTCTTATGGAAATGTCAGGCAGGATACCCATCGGGATATCTCCGGTCTTATTTAAAAATGTGGGAGTACCTGGAGTCGCGGCCACTACATCAGAACTTTGTACTGCAAAACCATCCCTGAGGCTTCTTGTGTGCGGTGGGTATTGTTCTTCGGCTTGAATGTCCCCGGATATCCTTTTCCCCAGGGCAGAACCAATAGGCATATCGACAGTCCGCACATGCCAAGGAAAAGAAAGCCCTTCAGCGACACGCTGCAGGGCCTGCATGCGAGGCGTGACCTCTTTAACAAAACCAGCCATCAAAACAGCGACCTTTCGTATCTTTATATTTTTAACAAAGGCTACTTTATCTCAACAAGAAAAAATGGATATCCATCTTTCTCCAGTTTCTTTGATAAAACTGCGCCCTCTTCTCTTCCAGTCTCCGGGTTTTTTACACGCACTTTGTAAAAGGGGGCTCCGTCTTTCTTATCTTCAGTCAGGTAGGCCGCATATCCCTTAGCCTTCACATCCTGTATCAGCCTGAGCGCGTTTTCTTTTGATGCGAATGCTCCTATCTGGACGTCCCATCTGGGCTCCTTAACAGCGGCAGCCTGGACTTTCTCGTTTTGGGCTGTGGTTTCTTTGGCTGAGACGGCCGGTTTTGCTGTCGCTTTTACTTGCGTTGTTTCAGTTGATACTTTTTTCTGCTGCTCTTCCTTTTTGACATCTACAGGCTGGGCAGGCTTTATCGAAACCTTTTTCTGTCCTGCCGGATCAACAGGATCCTGAACAGCAACTTTCTCTTCCTGTGCCGGCTGAACTGACTCCTGCTCGTTGAAGACAATATCGTCTGTTTCGTTTGAATTGAAAAAAAAGAGTTTAACACTGAAAAAAAGCAGTGCGACCGCCATTATTACAGTTAACGGCAGTATGAACTGACCAAACGTAGCCATTGTTTTTTTTTCCTTATAGTTCCGCGTTCTTCTTGTAACCATGCAGTCACCCCCATTAAACTACCATAGATATTCTAATTCTAACAGCGTTTTCGCTCTTGCGGCAGGATCAAAACGTACTTTTTTTGAAATTCCATTATTTTTTGCCAATGCCACACTCTCATTATACCCGCACCAGGCAAGAGAAAACTCGCTTTCTGCCTCTTTGGGACTTGCCATCCTCAACTGAGGTCTTTTCTTCTTGATTTTTGTGAGTGCCTGAACCAGGATCCCATATTTCTTTCTTATCCCCGCTGTACCTTCAAACTCCATACCGCTCCATACCGTACCGGGTTTAGGCACGAAAGGATTTACTGAAAGTATCAGATTAAGTCCTGTCTCTGTAATTATCCTCCCGGATAGATCCGCTATGGCTTTGATATCTTCATCGGTCTCACCCGGCAGCCCTGTCATAAAATACAGTTTTGCCTGATCTATTCCAAGAGAGGCTGCAAGACCCAGTTTTTCCAGGATAATTTCGTTATTAAATTTCTTGCCGCACGAAAAACGCAGTTCATCGCTGCCTGTTTCCGGTGCGACCGTAATGCTGTGTCTTCCTCCCCTTTTAAGGGCATAGAGCATTTTTTCTGTCAGCCGATCGATCCTCAGGGATGCGAAAGAGACACCCTTGTTTTTGCTTTCAAGAAAATCCAGCAGATCTTCGATCTGAGGATGATCACCCGCCTCAGGTGTCACAAGTCCGACCTGGTCGACCTCGCATAGTGAGAATATTTCTTCAAGCCTCTCTTTTATCATTCCTGAATCCCTGTACCTCATTTTTCCAAAACATCCTGGGAGGGTGCAGTAACTGCAGTTTCGGACACAGCCTCTCTGGAGTTCAACGAGCAGCGTCTTGCCAAATGAGCTTCTGGGGGTCAGCCACGTGCTGTTCATCGGATGGACTGCATCAAGCGGCTGATCGTTAGCAAGGACTCTCTTTACTGCTACGCTGCCACTTCTTATATGTCGCGGCGGGACTAATATCGACGGATGTTCCGCAAGTTCATCGAAAAGTTTTTCCTTGTTCCCCGAGGTTAGATACCTGCGCAGAGACTTGACGGCGAATGGCAGTGCATCAAGGGCATCTCCTAAAATAATAAAGTCGCATATAGCGGAAAGAAGGAGCGGATTGATGTATGACATTGCACCTCCGGCCCCGATAATTGGATAGCTTCCCGAGAGCCTGCTCTCAAAATGAAGCGGTATGTTGGCAGAGTTAAGCCACTTGAAAAAAATCTCCGCATTTCCTTCGTAGGCAACGCTTGCTGTAATAACAGGAAAACGCTCCAGAAGAGTATCCCCTTCTATTGATCGGAATGGCACAGGGTCATTGCAAAAACGCTCCGCAGCAACGCCAAGTTCCTTTAAAGACCTGTAAATATAATGATATCCCAAGCTTGATGACGCAACGGAGTAATCTGCCGGGTAAAAGAGTGCCCAAGGAAGATCTCCTCCCCTGGGCAGCTCTGTTACGCACTCTTCATCCATGCGAAATTCTTTCCAGCTCTGCCATGCGGTGATCTTACCTGCGCAAGAGCCTGCTTCTCTTTTCGTTTTCAGGATTCACGCCTCCTCCTTAAATAAGCAGGGATATCAAATTGATCTACAGGGGCACCGCTTCCCTTGAACATGTCCTCGTCCTGATTATGGGTGGGTTGTGTAGGTGTTGTCCTTGCTACCCTTATTACAGCTGGCGTGTCCTGTTCCTGTGCAGAGAGGGATGGCTGGGGCTGTTTATTTTCCTCCGCAGCTGTTTTCTTGAGGTCGCCATAGAAACACTCTTCTCTTGTTTCAGCAGGCTTCTCGGTCACACTCTCTTTGGTTACCGGAACAGAAAAGGATTTTAAAGCGGATCTTTTCTCAGCTTGTTCTGCAGACTGCTGGACATGAGGCTGAGGTATGTTTCTGGTCGAACTGAAAGCGTTGAGGTGTCTTACAGCTGAGATGTCGACCTTTCTTGAGAAACCGTGATCAGCTGATACTTCTTTTTTTTCATGATTGTCAAAACCGGTCGCAATAACTGTTATCTGTATGGAATCATCCATTTCCGGATCGAATACATGTCCCCAGATTATGAAGGCATTATCGTCCGCAGCTTCGGTAATGATCCTTGTCGCTTCGTTGATCTCGTGTATGCCGACATTCGCACCGCCTGTGATGTTGAAGAGGATGCCCTTTGCCCCGTTCATGTTGGTATCCATTAGCGGACTGTTGATCGCATTGTAGGCAGCCGTTGCGGCGCGCTTCTCCCCGTAGCCCTCTCCAATGCCCATTATCGCGGAACCCGCGTTAGACATTATCGTCCTCACATCAGCAAAGTCAACGTTGACAAGTCCCGGACGCAGGATAAGGTCTGTAACCCCCTGCACAGCCTGGTGCAGCACTCCGTCAGCTATCCTGAACGCATCATTTATCGTTGTCTTTTTCTCTGTTATGCTGAGCAGCCTGTCGTTGGGGATTATTATCAGCGCGTCCACTTTGTCCCGCAGCTGTGACACACCCTGCGCAGCCTGTGCTATACGGCGTTTTCCCTCGAAAGAAAATGGAAGAGTGACCACCGCCACTACGAGAGCGTCGGCTTCCTTGGCAATAGTGGCTATAACAGGAGCAGCTCCGGTACCCGTTCCACCGCCCATACCTGCAGCGATGAAAACCATATCTGAACCTTCAATGGCTGCCCTGATCTCTTCTCTTGATTCCTGGGCAGATTTGAAACCGATCTCAGGGTCAGAACCTGCGCCAAGACCTTTTGTCAGTTCTTTGCCCAGAATGATCCTGCTCTGTGCCTCAGAGAGTTCAAGATGAGCCATATCAGTGTTTGCAGCGATAAACTCAACTCCGTTGAGTCCGCCCCTAATTATATGATTTAACGCATTGTTGCCGGCGCCGCCGACACCAATGACCTTTATTACTTCTCTAGTTGGGTAATTTGATTTATCCAACTGAAATATTTCAGTCATATCGACCACAAAAAATCCCCCTTTTAATTATTCAGGGTCATATCTAAAACAGGTCCTTGAAGGCATTTTTCAGACCTTCAAGCGGATTGAAGCCGGAACCTGAAGCTTTGTTGTTTTCATCCAGCTTTATCCTGACTCTTGTTTCAGGTACTATGGAAGGTCTGCCGGCATCTTCTCCGGATACCCCGCGGATCAGCGGATTGTCAAGGTAGCGGAACGGATCCCTCTCTCTTTCCGCTATATATCGTATGATACCTGCCGCGGCTGAATATTCCTGACTGTTTCTTCCGGGAGGCATCCTGTTGGCATCAAGCGGCGAGGATACTCTTGAAGGAAGGTCCATTACATCCAGCACAAAAGCGTCTATGCCCTCTGTTTTCGAGACTCCGCCCGTCAATATTATCCCCGCAGGCAACATTGAAATGCCCGCTGCTTTTATCTGGGGGCGGATAAGGACTTCACAGAGTTCCTCCATCCTGCACCTGACTATCTCATGCAGGTCCTTCTTGGCAATGCTGTAGTTTCTGCTGTTGTAAACGAAATCAACTGTCTCCTCCGGATCTTCCGGCCCGGTGAAGACAGATATTTCCCTTTTCAGTTCTTCAGATTTGTTCAGCGGCAGTTTAAGGACGCTTCCTATGTCGTTGGTTATGTGGTCGCCACCCACTGATATCAGGCCAAGATGCTTGGGCCTGCCATCAGAGAAAACCGCAACTCCAGTCGTACCGCCGCCTATATCAATAACGACAGCGCCGGCAAGGGCCTCTTCAGGGGAGATTACTCCCAGTGCAGATGCAAGAGGCTTGAGCACAAGTCCCGAAACATCAAGCCCTGCCTTATCTACGCAGTTCAAAACGTTCTGGATCGTCGATGTCGGAACTATCACAGACTGCAGCTGGATGTCCAGCCTGATAGCCGTCATGCCCAACGGGTCATCTATACCTACATTCCCGTCGAGTGAATACTCGACCGGGATCGTGTGCAGTATACTTTGGTTCGCCGGTACTGCTACATCGGCCTGAGCAGCTTCAATAACTCTTTCAATGTCGAGCTGCATAACAGGACGTGGAGTGCGGCCAAGGGAAACCATACCTTTTGTGCGAATGCTGGTCACTTCACCTCCGCCAAAAGCTACAGTAACTTCGGTAATATCCTGACCGACCATATTCTGCGCATCGCTCACTGCCTGCCTTACAGAGCGAACAGCCTGGTCAAGATTAACGATCAGTCCCTTCCTTATACCATTTGACGGAGCCTGTCCAACACCTATGATCTGAGCTTCTTCACTCCCATGCTCTCTTTCAGCAACAACAACTGTGACCTTGCTGGTACCAAGGTCAAGTCCTGCAAGGAGTTCGGGCTCCCGATCCGATGAATAACCTGAGGCTTTCTTAAACAATCAAATAGCCCCCTCTCTTCTTGATGAGAAACATTTTCGACTCTTATTGTACCTTATTTTTCACAAGAATTTTACCCTTGTATGTAGTATCTATAAAGACGTTGGAAGAAATTTTAGAAATATCCGGATATATTTTTTTGATAGCCAGTCCGGCTGTCTGCCATCCCTTTGGATCGTCCGGAAGCATTATGTTCGCACCGTTGTTCCTTTCCTGACCATACAAGATAAGACTTACAACATCTTTGCCCTCTCTGAACCCGGCCTGGATGAATTTTACCTTTTCTGACCACCCCAGCGCCTTGATGTTGTCATACCAAAGTAATATTTTCTCTATCGGCATGCTGGAGAAAAAAACGTTTCCGTGATCCCCTGAAAGATCCACCGGAGTCGCTCTGTCGGTACTCCAGGAGAGCAGGGGAAGATCATCTGCCTTTTCAGACCTTATGAATGAGTTCTCCCTGAGCGAACTCAGCCATGTCCTCCCATCAGCTGCAACATACCAGAATTTGCCGCCCCAGTACATTCTGAAAGCAGGCTCAAGAGGCAGTATCTCAAGTCTGAATTTCCCCCATCCAGAGAGTTCCATCCTGAGGTTGACAGGGTAATAGGCTTCGATATTTTCGCAGTATTCTTCTTTAGAAAGCCACAGCAGGATCCAGACCTTTTCATGCCTCGGTTTTACAGTGCCCCAGACAACCTGTTCGGAGAGGATCCCGACCGGATCGATATCGATCCCATAAAGCCTGAAAATAGCATACCTTGACTCCGCAGATGCAAGCATGCCTCCGGCTAGAGATATGACAAGCAAAAGGACTTTCAGCCTCTTTTTAGTCCTTCTTGAAATTGCCCAGAAATTTAATTTCATATTCCAGATCTACCCCATGCAGTTTCAGGACCATTTCCCTGCAAAGCTCACAAAGTCTATATATGTCCCGGGATGAGGCATCCCCGTCATTTTCAATAAAATTTGCGTGAGAACCCGAAACCACTGCCCCGCCTATCCTCATACCTTTGCAGCCACATTCATCAAGCAGGCGGCCTGCAGACATTCCCGGAGGGTTTTTGAACACACATCCGGCTGTCTTTCTTCCCAGAGGCTGGCCTTTTTTCATTCCGGCAAACCTTTTGATATTTTTAAAGATCATTTCCTTCGGTGTGGTTTTCAATGAGAGCACACATGAGGTTATGAGTGCCACGATACTTTCGTCTACAGGACAAGAGCGATATCTCCATTCAAACAGATCTTCGCCAAGCCTGATCGTGCGCGCATTCCAGTCAACAGCGGAAACCTCTTTGATAAGACCGCTGAATCCGCATCCGCCCGCACCGGTATTGCCCCACAAAGCTCCACCCAGTGTACCCGGGATACCGGTCAAAAATTCAAGACCGCCCAGTCGTTCTTCAATTGTGAGAGCTAGAAGCTTTTTTACAGACACTCCGGCTCCTGCCTCTATTTCAATGCTTTCGCCGTTTCCTGACCTTGTTAGTTTTATTAAATCTAATTTCTCGGTATGGACCACCGCAGCTTTGATCGGTTCATCGGAGACAAGCACATTGGACCCCCCTCCAAGCACATAGAGCCGGAGGTCTTGATCTAACGCTGCAGCAACAGACTCAGAGGCTTCTTCTGCTGTCCTTGGCAAGTCATATGTCCTGCAGGCACCTCCTACTCCCCATGTATTCAGATCTTTTAGAGGATGGTCCCTCTGCAAATCACTCTATCCCCTCTTCTTTGCTCATCAGTTCAAGTGTCTCGCATATTTTTTTACCGAGTGTCCCTACGCTACCGGCGCCAATGGTGAGGATAATATCGCCGCTCCTGGCGGTAACACAAACGGAACGGACGAGGTCATCAAAATTGCCGGAGAGTTCATAATGTGCCCTGTTGTCCTCTGATGCAGCATCGAAGATCATCTTGGAAGTCACGCCTTCGATCGGCATCTCGTCGGAACCATACACTGGGAGTATAAATGCCCTGTCTGCAAGTGAAAGCGCCTCTGCAAATTCTTTGTATAGTGCTGCTGTCCTGCTGAAACGATGGGGTTGAAAGACGGTGACTATCCTTCTTTTGGGGAATATTTTACGCACAGTGCTAAGGGTAGCACAGATCTCACTGGGATGGTGACCATAGTCATCGTATACAAGGATGTCGCTTATTTCTCCCATCTTCTGCAGGCGGCGTTTTGCCCCTTTGAATCCTAAGAGGGCGTTTTTCACCTTTTCAATTGGGATCCCCATCTCATGAGCGGCAGCGCACGCCGCAAGCGAGTTAAGCACGTTGTGCTCCCCAGAAACAGAAAGGATCATCCTTTCTATCCTCTCACCCTTCATGTTAAGGGCATATGAGACACCTCCGCCATCGTTGTGCTGTACCTCTGTCGCTCCCCAATCCCAACCTGTTCCCCATCCGTATGTTATTACTCCGTCAGAAATGCCGTAATCGGAACAGAGGGTGTTTACACCTGGATCTTCCATGCAGATTATGTTTTTGCCGCCCTCTTTTCTGTGGGCTAAAAATTCAGCGAAAGCGTCTGTTACAGATTTGAATGTCATATAGTGATCCCTGTGATCCCAGTCAATATTTGTCACCACTGCTATCTCTGGATGGAAATATACGAAGGAGCGGTCACTTTCATCAAGTTCGGCGACCATGTACTCACCCTGTCCGAGTTTTGCGTTGGTGCCTATGTCAGCCAATTCTCCCCCAATTGCCACTGTTGGGTCTATATCTGCAAGTTCTGCAATGAACGAGATCATTGAAGAGGTCGTTGTCTTGCCATGTGTACCTGCTATGCCTACACCTCTCCTTGAGTTAAATATGAGGCTGAGTATCTCGGCCCTACGGGAAACAGTTATACCCTGCTGCCACGCCTTCAATATTTCAGAGTGGTCCTGAGGGATGGCGCTTGAATAGACAAGAATATTTGGCATAAAATCATCTATATGTTTTGCGTCGTGTCCCATCTCAATAGGGATGTTCCTTTTCTTCAGACCCTTCATGTATGAGGTCTGTATCATGTCACACCCAGAGACCCTGGCGCCGATCTGATCAAGCAGGATGGCCAGGCCGCTCATTCCTGCCCCTCCTATCCCCATCAGGTGAATATTCTTCGTCTTTAGGTCTTTGTCAGTCACAAGTACCAAAAATAACTCTCCTTTCAATAACAGGAAGAAAGCGCAAGCCATAGGTCCTGGCATATCTGCCCTGCGCTATTATACTGTTTTCCTGGTCCATTGTTGTTTTTATCCAAGTGGATATCATACAGTCTGATCAGGCTTTTGGCAAAATCCTTGTTCGTTCCCCGGCCGTCCCAGAGTATCGCCCTGTTTTCGGAGGAAAAAGAGACCGCGTTGTGAAACTGATGATTATCGGCAGCGCCTTCCCAGGGTATCACAAGAGATGGTATTCCAAGGACCGAGACTTCGGTAAGGGTGGACCCTCCTCCTCTGACTGCCGCCATGTCCGCCAGGCTGTATAGAAGTTCTGTCTTCCAGACCCTGGGAAGAAGGAATACATTCTCTTTTACTTTCTCCGCTATTTCAGAGACTGCAGGGAGAATGAATGACCAACCTGCAAAATCTTCCTCCGAGGATATATCCATTACAATATCTTTTATTGAAGTACTGCCAAGAGAGCCTGAAAATACCAGAAGCCTTGGACCATTCGGGAGCTCCCCCGGCAATCCAAGTTCATTCCATGCATCCTTCGGAGGAACTTGGGGAAATTCCCTCACCGGCACTCCTATCCTTGTGTATTTCGAAGAGGGCAGAGGCAGACATTCGCGCCAGCCCGAAAAAATTTCAGCTCCCATCTTTGATGCTATCCTAGAAACCTTTCCTGCATAGGCATTCTGTTCGTGCACCGCAAAAGGTATCCTGAGTATCTTGCAGGCCAGAAGCATAGGAAATGATACATACCCCCCAAAGAGCAGTACACAGTCCGGGGCAGAAAACCTTAAGAAGTTTATCGATCCTTTTACAGATGAAAGCTGGCTGTATGTTCTTTTGAGCTTATCCAGCCCATGCCCTGAAAAGGGTGAGCCTTCTATCTGCAGTTTATATGGCTCTATGCCCGCAGAACTGTAAATCTCAAGTTCCAGGGGGCGCCTTCCGCAAATATATGAAACAGATACATCGGGTTTGTTTTTCCCGATCCATTGCCCGAAAGATATCGCCGGCCATATATGGCCGCCTGTTCCCCCTGCTACAAGAAGCAATCTGGTCGTCATGGCCTTATCCCTCTCTCAGATAGCTCTCTTTTTCCAGGCGAAGCATTATTCCTATCCTGGACCACATTGTCAAAAGTGAAGTGCCGCCGTAACTGATAAAAGGAAGCGGCATCCCGGTCAACGGGATGAGCTTTGTCACTCCCGCCACATTTATTACCAGCGGGATCACCACTGTAAGAGCGACTCCCCATGTAAGTGATGTCTTAAAGCCGTCAGGGACCCTGTAGTAGATCATTTTCGTCTGGCTTACCCAGAATGCGAAAAGTCCTATAACACCCAACGTACCCATAAGGCCAAGCTCTTCTCCTATCGCAGCATAAATAAAATCGGTGTATGCCGCAGGCAGGTAGTTGAGTTTCTGAAAACCATGTCCCAGCCCGGCGCCCCAAAATCCTCCGTTGGAAAATGCAATGAGCCCCTGTATCGCCTGAAATCCTTTATCAAGCGGGTCGCTCCAAGGATCCAGGAACGCAGATACTCTTCTCATCCTGTAAGGCTCAAAAAAAATCAGCATCGGGAAAATACAGCCGCCAAGCAGTCCGCCTGCGATAACAGGCCACTTCCATCCTATCCTTTCCACATACATACCCATGGAGACTAAAAATATCAATATTATCGTTCCGAGATCAGGCTGCAGTGATAGCGGTAATGCAGCAAGCACCACGAGTATTACCGTAGATAAAAATGCTTTTCCAGGGTCTTTGTCCCATCTTGAAAGCAGCTTTGCAATGTGGAGTGCTACCGCAAGGCAAAGCAGCTCCCCAGGCTGGATAGAAACAGATGATCCCGGAACATTTATCCATCGGCTGGCCCCTCCTACGTTCATGCCTACCCCTGGAATAAGGGGCAGCCAGCACATCACCCAGGTCAATATCAGTATGGGAGCGCTCAATTTGAACCAGAATCGCAGAGGTATGGCAAAGACCACAAACATTCCCGTGAGCGCGATAAGAAGCCATTGTGCCTGTTTTATCCCCATCTGAAAGGGAGTCCCTGTAAGGGTAAAAGAATTCGGGCTCGTTGTCGAAGTTATCATAAGGATCCCTATCCCACTCAAAATCAGGGGGATGACCCAAATAAATGGGTTGATCCTGAATTTCTTTTTATTCTCCCTAACTTCTTCCATTCCGTTCATGACTTAAGAATCTCTCTCTATTATTCCTTTTACCAGCTCACAAAAATGGTCTCCCCTCGCCCCATAGTTAGGATACATATCCCAGCTCGTACATGCGGGCGAGAGCAGTACTGTATCTCCGGTCATTGCGTTCATGTATGCCTTTTCTACCGCCTCTTCCATGTTCGATACTATGGTGTAGCTTTTATAACCGGCCGCATCAAGTGCCGATGCTATCTTTTCCTTTTCTTCACCGACCAGGACAGCGCTTTTTGCATATTTTAGAACCGCTTCAGCAAGGGGAGCATAATCCTCACCTTTGCCCTGTCCTCCCAGAATTATTACTTTACTGCCTTCCAGGGAACTCATCGCCGTTACAGTTGCCGCGACGTTAGTGCCCTTCGAATCGTCAACGAATGTAATTCCTTTGAAAGAGCCCGCAAAGGCACAGCGATGTTTGGGCGGCTGGTAATCAGAGATAATTGGGGGATCTGCAGGCCCATACCCCAGCAGCACAAGGACCGCCGATGCCATTGCAGTATTTTCTATATTGTGGGACCCGAGCAGTTTAACTGCTTCAAAACCAAAGAGTCTCAGCGGCATTTCTCCCTCATTAACACATATGAAGGCAGCGGAGCTTTCCCTGTCCAGATATATGCCTTTCCTGCCATTTTCGGGCTTTCCCCAGCTCAGCGGGTATCCCATGCCCTTCGGCACACTTAGTGCTTTCGCATCCCTCTCCTGGTAGATCGCATGTCCGTTCGGAACAAGTGACCGTATAACGTTGGCCTTTGCTTCCACATATTTTTCGTAAGAACCGTGCCAGTCGATGTGATCCGGTGCAAGGTTGGTCACGACAGCAATATCACATTTGAATTTATTTACCTTGTTCAGCTGGAAACTGCTGAGTTCAAGCACCAGAAAGTCATTCTTCTCATAAGCTGCATTCGCTGCGGGGTTTCCAATGTTGCCGCCTGTCATCGAAGCCGCTCCTGACCTTTCCAGGAGAAACCCCGTCATGGAGGCTGTTGTAGTCTTCCCGTTGCTTCCTGTTACCGCTATTATTTTGCCGGACATGTAAGGATAGACAAAATCCAGCTCGCCTGTCACAGGTATCCCTTTAGATGCTGCGAGCTTTAAAACAGGTATATCCTGCGATATTCCTGAGCTGAGGAGTATCTCGTCACAGGCAAGGACCCTTTCTGTATTTCCTTCCTCCTCCCAATCTATTCCCATAACTTCAAAAGCTTTTACACTCTCTTCAGTGATCTTTTTGAGATCGGAGACGAATACTTCAGCTCCCTGTTTTCTGGCAAGTTCAGCCAGTGATCTGCCGCTCACTCCGGCTCCGATCACAGAGATCCTTTTGCCCTTATATACAGTATTATTCTCCATCTTGAAGCCTCCAACCGTAAAAATATGCTGAATGCCAAACTACTACTTATACCAGAAATATCAATAAAAACAACAGCGACATCAAAATAAGCATACCTGCAGCGTGAACTATCCAGAAACGTGTGACTATCTGGGTCTCTTTCCATCCCAGCATTTCAAAATGGTGATGGACAGGACTCATAAGGAATATTTTTTTGTTGAACGATCTTATTGAGATTATCTGCATTGCGACGGAAATTATCTCCAGTCCGAATATGAACGAAATGGGAATGATAAAAATAAAGGCTCCTGATACTACGCAGAGGGAAAGAAGCAGTCCGGCAAAAAAGTGAGCCCCTACATCACCCATAAAAACACTCGCCGGGTATGAATTATGCCATAAAAAGCCTAAACATATGCCGGCAGCAGAACCGATCGATATTATCACGGAGGGTGCCGCGCCCACAAAAGAGAGTGTTCCAAGGAGCGAGATCAGTACAGACCCGGCAGCAAGTCCGTCAAGACCGTCGGTTACGTTGACCGCGTTCTGAAGTCCAACACCCGTGAAGGTGATAAGCCCGATCCCCACATATCGGGGTATCAGGATCGCAGGAAAAAGCAACATAGAGTCAGGCGTGACCCACACAGCCCATGGAATGGTCACTATTATCTGAAGGACAAGTTTTTCCATGCTTTTAAGGCCGTCGCTTGACCTCTTGGAATATTTGATCCAGTCGTCCCAGAAACCTACCGCTGCTGCTAGCACGGGATAAAGTGCTATTTTTGCAAGTGTGCTCAGCTCGGCAAATGTGCTCAGAAAAGATCCTGCATATATGGAAACAAGGAAAACCGGAATAAAGATTATACCGCCCATTGTCGGAGTGCCAGTTTTGTTTTTTCCATGCCATGACGGTCCATAGAGCTTTGTTACCTGCTCTATTTTCAATCCGTGCATTTTCTTTATCCATAACTGCTGAAAAAATATTTCAGCAAAAAGGGACAAAGTGAGGACCATCACAAATTCAGTATACATATCAACCCTCCGTTAATAGTGCCACAAGCCTCTTTAGTCCGTAAGAGTTTGAACCCTTTACCAAAATCACGGAATCGGGAAAGGATACTGTACGGATGAGGCTTGTTATTTCTTCGAACGTCCTGTACCGTTGCGCGTTGGCAGGCATTTCGACCGTTGGGTCAAACCATTCTTCTCCCAAAAGTATGACATTACTGAACGCGTCGAGCGAACTGAGTATCTCCCTGTGCCATTGAGTCGAAGCCCCGCCAAGTTCCTTCATCCCGCCAAGTACTGCGTGTGCCGTAAGCCCTGAACTCTCTGCCACTTCTATGGTGTTTTCGATCGCAGCCATCATTGAGCGGGGATTGGCATTGTATGCCTCATCTATTACCCATTGATTTTGGGGCAGTTTTATACATCTACCTCTGCCAGATGTTGGCAAAAATTTTAAAAGTATTTCTGCGGCTTCTGAAATTTCCACTCCAAAACTCTGTGCCGCCATGAAGGCATAACCAACATTATACGAATGTTGGGATCCGAAAAGTCCGGTCTTAAGTTCAAAGCGTTTTCCATCAAGATCATAGGAAGAAATCAGATTAGCCCCTTCCCCAGTCAGCAAGACAACTGAATCAAGGATCTTTAATCCGCTCTTTTCTTTTCTTCCGACTCCGATTTTTTTAATGTTATTATAATTATAAGACAGTGTATTTTTAAGTAGCTCATTGTCCGAGTTATATATAATCGTTTCTAGTTTTTCCGAGGCACATATCTCCATTTTGGCGCTCAGAACGCCTTCAATATCCTTGAAGCCTTCCAGGTGTGCCGGGGCGACTTCAGTGATGATCGCCAGGTGAGGAGGAAAGAGTGATACCATATCCCTTATCTCGCCAAAATGGTTCGTCCCGAACTCAAGGATCAAAATCTCCGTGCATTCCGGCATGGCAAGGATCGTCAGGCTGCATCCGATGACAGTGTTAAAGCTTCTGATAGCGCTGTGGACCTTTTTACATGGCTGCAGAAGGCTCACTGTCAGCTCCCTGGTTGTCGTTTTCCCCACGCTTCCGGTTATTCCGATTACCTTAGGTGCCTGAACTTTCAGATATTCGCGGGCTATCTCTGCAAGTGCTTTTTCTGTATCGGGAACTGCTATAACTGCGATCCCTGCATATCCGGGTTCCATGAGCATAAGTTCTTCTATCTTGTCTGAATTAACAAGCAGAAGCTTTGCTCCTCTTTCTACTGCTTTGTGCACAAAATTATGCCCGTCTGTCTTTCCACCCTTCAATGCAACAAATGCATCTCCAGGGCCTACGTCCCTGCTGTCGTTCTTCCATGAACGGCACAGCTGGATATCAGGCCCGTAATGCATTCCTCCGGACCATAAAGCAGCATCTGAAACCCTGAAATGTGACATCAGATCACCTCTTTGCCCATTTCCCTGCACCACTTGAGCATGACGTTTTTATCCAGAAATGGTATGGGACCGTCTTTGAGTATCTGGTATGGCTCAGGTCCCTTTCCCGCTATCAGGAGGATGTCATCCGGACCTGTCCTGCTAAGCCCTTCAAATATCGCCGTTTTCCTGTCTGCTATAACTGTGTATTCAAGAGAGTGTTTTTTCGCTCCCTCTTCTATTTCGGAAACTATGACGTCAGGATCTTCGCTTCTTGGATTATCAGAAGTAATTATGACGGAATCAGCAAGCCTTGCTGCTATCTCACCCATGATGGGGCGTTTTGTCTTATCCCTGTCTCCTCCGGCACCAAAGACAACGAAGAGTTTCCCTTTGCAGACGCTTCTGAGAGTCTTAATTACTTTTTCAAGGCTGTCCGGGCTGTGGGCGAAGTCGATCACACATGTGCCAGAACCTGATATTATGTAGCGTTCAAGCCTGCCGGGGACCTGTTTCATCAGCAGCAGCCCCTCCATTGCAGTCTTATCGCGGACTCCAAGTGACCAGCATATTGAAAGAGCTTGAAGAGCATTCATGATATTATACTCACCCAGCAGAGGAAGCCGTGAAGCAACCGGTATCTTTGAATCCGGTGTGCTTATTTCCACATCCATGCCTTCGATCGAAGTACCCTTGACCTCAGCGAAGAATTTTGAATCTTTTTCATTTGTGCCATAACTTATCGCCCTGCTGCCAAGGTCGTTTATCAGGCGCCTGCCATAGCTGTCATCACTGTTTACTGCAGCCATCCAGTTGTTTCGCATATATTTTTCAAAAAGGGTCTTTTTGGCCGTAAAGTAGGATTCCATGTCTTTATGGAAGTCAAGGTGGTCTACTGTCAGATTCGTAAAGCCTGCCCGGTCAAAGGAGACTCCTTCTATCCTCCCCTGAACTATCGCGTGGGAAGAGGTCTCCATTACACATGCGCTGCAGCCGTTATTGACCATCCTGCTGAGCCAGTACTGAAGATCGGAGCCTTCGGGGGTGGTATGTTCGGCATCCACGGATTGATCTCCGTCATCGTAGTATATAGTTCCCAACAGACCTGTTTTTATCCCTGCATGATCAAGGATCGCTTTTGTCATAAAAGTAGATGTGGTCTTTCCGTTTGTACCGGTCAGGGCGATCATCGTCAGCTTCTTTACCGGTTCGTCATAAAGGACCGATGCGACTATCCCCATGTTGCGCCTGATATCCTCAGAAATGATCTGCGGTACCTGGAGGTCGAGCTTCCGTTCGCACAGCAGCGCAGAAGCTCCCGATATGAAAGCTTTTTCAGCATAGTCATGCCCGTCGCTGTGATCTCCCTTAACACAGGCAAATATCGACCCCGGGAGAACCTTTCTGCTGTCAGAAACCAATTGGGAAATTTCGGGGTCATTCTCCGGGCTCCGGTTCTCAGGCAGCCACAATCTGTATTTAAGATCGCTTTTTTCAAGTTTTGCGAGTAATTCTTTTATTTTCACAATAACACCCCCGCTTACAGGTTGGTCTTCAACTTTTAATATTTAATGAGAAGGGTTGGGAATACAAATATCATCAGAAATACTTTCTGCCCCTTTTACTGCACCATGCATCCATTGCATTCTTATCAGAATATCGGATAGGCCCTTCCTTCAGTATCTGATAAGATTCGGGACCTTTGCCGGCAAGCAGCAGTATATCTCCGCTCTTCAGGTTTTCAAGTCCAAAATCAACTGCTTCGTTTCTGTCGATAATAACACTGCATTCAGCCGCATGTTTTTTTGCTCCCTCAAGTATCTCTGCAGCAATGGCTGCAGGGTCCTCGCTTTTGGGATTATCAGAGCTTATGATCACTTGGTCAGCAATTCTGGATGCAGTCTCTCCCATAAGGGGTCGCTTGCTTATATCGCTCTCTCCGCTTGCGCCGAAAACAACTGTCAGTTTTCCCTCGCATATTGTCCTCAGTGCAGTAAGGATCTTTTCAAGACCGTCCGGGTTATGCGCAAAATCTATTACACATGTTCCGCTCTCTTCAATAAGGTATCTTTCAAGGCGGCCCGGCACCTGCCTCATTTTGACAAGTCCCTCAAGCGCGGCTTCACATTCTATTTCAAGTGTCCAGGAAAGAGAGAGGGCCTGAAGGGCGTTCATAACATTGTAGACGCCAAGAAGCGGAATTTTTCTCTCTATGGGGTTTTTCAGATCGGGTGTTTTTATCTCTACATCCATGCCTTCAACCGAAACTTTTTTTACACATGCGCAAAAATCCGCCCTGCTGTCCATAAGACTGTATCCAACGCAGCGTTTTCCAAGTTCCCGGTAAAGACGCTCTCCGTATTGATCATCAAGGTTAACGGCCGCACGCCAGTCACCGCGGATGTAGTTTTTGAAGAGGCTGCTTTTTACTTCAAAGTAGGATTCCATGTCAATGTGGTAGTTGAGATGATCTACAGTCAGATTGGTAAAACCTGCTCTGTCATAGAGTACCCCGTCTATGCGCCCCTGGCTTATGGCGTGGGATGAAGCTTCCATTATGCAGGTGCTGCATCCGTTTGAGACCATTCTGCGGAGCCAGGCCTGCAGGTCAGAGCCTTCCGGTGTCGTATGCTCCGCATCCTCTTTCAGTATCCCGTCGTCACACCAGACTGTTCCAAGCAGACCTGTTTTTATTCCGCAATTCTCCAGAATAGACTTTGTCATGAAGGTCGAGGTGGTTTTGCCGTTGGTCCCTGTTATGCCTATCATCTTGAGCCTGGAGACAGGTTCATCATACAGCAAAGATGCGACCCTGCCCATGTTTCTCCTCACGTCAGGGCAAATCAGCTGAGGAATATCGATATCATTTAAGGGGTGTTCGCAAAGCAGAGCTGCCGCTCCTGAAGAAAGTGCCGCCTGCGCGAAGTCATGTCCGTCAGAATGCTCGCCTTCCACACAGGCAAAAATAGAGCCCTTTGTGACTTTCCTGCTGTCCGAGACCAAATTATCAACCTCAGTCAGCGAGAGGTATCCTGAATCTGAAGTGCTGTGGATCCCGACATCAAGAGGGCTTTTTTCCAACAATGAAACCAGAGAGCTAAACTTCATACAAATACACCTCCATCAGATCCAAAGCGCAATTTTATTACCAATATATTCAAAGGGTCAAGAAATCAATTATCAGCTAATATCCACCGATCTCTCAGTTTAATTCGGTTTTCATCAGATCCTTTTCCGGGGGAGATACCTGCACGATGTCTTCAACGATCGCTTTGAATATAGGAGCAGCAATCTGGCCGCCGTAGTACCTTGCTCCCTGGGGCTCGCCGAGACTGATTATCATCACATACCTGGGTTTTTCAGACGGCCAGAAACCAACAAAAGATGCAACATAGTGTCCCTTTCTATATTCGCCACCTGATGCGATCTGGGCAGTCCCTGTCTTTCCGGCAATTGAAACTTTTTCTGTAAATGCCAGTTTGCCCCCGCCTTCACTGACAACTCTATTCATCGCTGTCCTCATAAACTCGGCAGTCTTGGATGACATGACCTGATAGCGTGCCCTGCGTCCGCCTTTATGTATTACCTTGCCATCGCTGTCCTGTACCTCTGCTATCAGATAAGGTTTCAACAGCGATCCACCGTTGGCTATACTTCCGATCGCCATGACCGCCTGCAGCGGAGTAACCGCGATTCCCTGTCCGATGAAAATATTAGCCGGAACTGTCCCAATCCACTCTTCAGGGGATTTGATAAGTCCTGACTCTTCACCCGCAAGTTCGATCTCTGTCTTTTCACCGAATCCGAACTGCTTAAGCATTCCGTATGCCTGGTGCCTCGGGACCCCCATCGACATTATGGCCATTCCGATATTGCACGAATTCATCAACACGTGCATAAGATCCTGGATCCCATGCGCTTTTTTGTTGACGTCACTTATAGTCTTGTCGGCCAGCTTCATGGTGCCCCTGCAGTTATAAGCACTGTTCTTATTGGCAGCCGCGGTTTCTACAGCTATCGACATTGTAATAGGCTTAAAGATCGATCCTGGTTCGAATACCCTTCCTACAGCATTATTCCTTACTGCATTTTGATCTTTAAGATTATTCCTGTCATTCGGGTCCAACGAGGGATAGCTTGCAAGAGCCAGGACCTCCCCTGTATTGGGATCTACACAGACACCGGCGCCCCATGAAGCTTTTGCGGCTTTTGCACCCTCGCTCAAACGCCACTCCACTATCTGCTGTATCCGTGAATCTATCGTCAGTCTTATCGAACCGGAGGTGTTTTTCAGGACTCCTGATTTTCCACCCATGGTATCCAATGTTTTCCCTTTGGAATCCCTTGTCATAAATCTTGTCCTGGGAGGCGAGAAGAGTATGTGATTCCAGGCAAGCTCGACTCCGGCCTGTCCGTAATCATCAATATCACAGTAACCAAGAACATGTGATGCTAGCTCTCCATGAGGATAGACCCTGATCCTCTCGCTTATTGTGTAGAGGCCCGGGATCTCTTTTTCTAAAAATGAATCTGCTTTTTCTTTTGGGACATTCCTTACTACCCAATAAAACCGACCTGGAAGATCTTTGGAAAATTTCTTTGCTATGTTTTTACCAAAAGGTTTTGAAAGCAGGTCGGCACTTTTCGGATCCCAGTACTTTGGGTCTATAAAAAAACTTGTGGCAGGTACAGAGACTGCCAGCGGGATCCCGTTACGGTCTTTTATTTCTCCTCTGGAGGCGCTGACTGCCACGCTTGCCCAGTATTGTCTCTGCGATTGTCTTACGACTCTTGTGTCGGGTTTAAGCTGGATCCATGCCGTACCTGCCGCAAGGACTATCAGTACTAAATATACTGCCTTCCACACAGACTTTGATCGTCTTATGTTCTCAGGCTCATTTTTTTTAATTCTTGGCATGTGCCTTCCTTACAAAAGGATTGATGTAATCAAGAAAACCTGTTTTTTCTTCCATAGGATATACGACCGCCTGAGCCACCATGATATCAGAATTATCTACTTTGATTGTCCTTATGTCCTCAGCATTCACCATGCCAAGCTCTTCGCGGGCATAACTGTATATCCTTGCCGGTGAAAGCAGTTCCGAATATTTTTTTGACAT
This sequence comes from Synergistaceae bacterium UBA6101, assembly GCA_002428495.1. GTDB lineage: Bacteria > Synergistota > Synergistia > Synergistales > Synergistaceae > Caenicola. The sequence continues at coordinate 25,636 of DIWR01000027.1, read as the reverse complement.
GTCGAGATTGGATTCCCTGCATGCTTCGATCCTTCCTGCAGTCTCAGAAATACGGTGTTCAAGATACAAGCCATAAAGACGCAGGGTCCCTAGCGCAGCTGCGCATATAAAGACAGATAAAAAGCAAATTACGAAAAGTGATGAATGCGGTTTTTCATTTTCATGTCGGCATTCTGTGTATTGCATCGGTTTTATCACCTTTCCTATAAATTTCTCTTTCTGATTCAAAGATCCTGAGTTTTGCGCTTCTTGATTTATGATTGTTTTCTATTTCGGTTTCGGAGGGAGTTATGGCCTTCCTTGGCCTTGCCTGGCCCAAACCTTCCTCCTGCCACTTTCTGAATCTGGTTTTAACTATTCTGTCTTCGAGCGAATGATACGATATCGTTATGATCTTCCCGCCGGGGGCAAGTATCTTCAGTGATCCATCCAGAGCTTCTTCAAGAGCATTCATTTCATCGTTTACCGCGATCCTTAGCGCCTGAAAGATCTTTCTTGCGGGATGCCCTCCCATTTTTCTCTGGACCGGGGCAGGTAATATCTTCCTTATCAGCTCAACCAGATCTCCTGTCGTACTGATGCTTCCTCCTGCTTCCCTGTTTCTGACGATACCTCTGGCGATCTGATACGCATACTGCTCTTCTCCATATTTCCTAAAAACTTCTGTAAGCTCTTTTATTGACCAGAAGTCAAGTATTTCCTTCGCAGTCAGTTCGCTGTTCGTCTCCTCGGCTGCGTCCATCCTCATATCCAGCGGACCGTCCTCCTGAAAAGAAAAACCCCTGTATGACTCTGTGATCTGCATGTTCGAGACCCCCAGATCGAACAGGACGGCTGACGCACCTGCCCATCCCGGTCTCTCTTTTAGCTTTTCAATATGCCTGAAGTTATCAGCCTCAATTTCAAATCTTTCTGAAAACCGCGACAGATTGTCCTGAGCTATTTTTCTTGCGTATGGGTCCTGATCGAATCCTATTACATAGGCACCGGTGCAGTTATTAAGAATGAATCCGGTATGCCCTCCCAGTCCCAATGTCGCGTCTATCGTTATCCTGACTTCTTCCCAGGGCATGAGTGCTTTAAGCACCTCATTAACCATTACCGGGACATGTTCTTTCATATTCCTTCAAGATCCTCAGCGAGATCACTGAAATCCAGAAGGACTCCGCTGCGCTGTTCTTCCCATCTGATGCTGTCCCATATCTCGAGATGATCTTCAAGACCGATAAGCGTCACTTCCTGATCTACTCCGGCATACTCCCTGAGCCCTGAAGGGATCAAAACCCTACCTGAACCATCTATTTCCAGTTCTGTAGCCATAGAGAGCAAAACTCTTCTGAAATCGCGGGTCTTTTTTTTGAAAGAAGAGAGATCTTTAAGTTTCAGTATCAGCTCTTCCCACCTGCTGACAGGATAAAGCGCTATGCAGCGGTCTATGCCGATAGTAGCAACAATGGAAGAACCCAGCTCTCCCCTGAAGCGAGCGGGCAATACCGTTCTGCCCTTACTGTCCAGTTTATGGTTATAGCTTCCCACCAACATAGATAATTCACCCACTTTACTCCACTTTGTACCACTTTGTCCCACATTAACCCCAATGATATCACAATGCAAGACCTTATAATTTAATCCAATAATCTAAACTAGGCCTATAGAATCAAAATCTTAAAATTGTTTGATTATGACAGAGTTTTGATAGCTTTTTTATTATAAAAACACGTATTGGTTCCTCTGTGTATGCATACACAAAAAATCCTAAAACTTAATATTTTAAATTTATTGCAATTTTTAATTAAAAAAGAGTGGTAACAGGTTTTAAAACCTGTTACCACTCTTTAAACGGGAGCACTCAATAAGCCGGGTTTTGTAAAGGACTAAGTCCTCTCCAGCCATTTATCTAATTCCGTCCTTGCAGACGGACTCTAGCGGTCGTACCCGGGAGTCAGCGGGCAGCCTCGTCCTCCCCTATTCGACCTTGCTCCGGATGGGGTTTGCCTGGCCCGAAGGTCGCCCTTTCGGCCGGTGGGCCCTTACCCCACCTTTTCACCCTTACCCGATTGCGCGGGCGGTATATTTCTGTGGCACTTTCCCTGAGTTCGCACTCGCAGGATATTATCCTGCATCCTGCCCTGCGGAGCCCGGACTTTCCTCCCGCGCTTAGCGCCGGCGGCTGGATCTTGTACTCCCAATGCAATTATAGCAAATTATTTTATCTGCACATAAAACTAACTGGTCCAAACCAAAGTAAAGCTCTGCCTCAGACCAGTCAGTAAGGAATTTTGATTATTTAATGGCAGGCTAATGTGAACGAACTATCTCTTTTATGACCATCAGCCTCGAAAGGGTCGATCGTTCCATTTCCTCGAGCTTCATTGAGATAGAGTGAATTGCTTCAACAAAAGAAGGGATCATTACGTGCTCCAGTGCGTTTACCCTTCTCCTTGTCCTCTCTATCTCCAGGGCCATTGACCTCAGGGCTTTCTCTTCAGCGGCAAGCTTAACGAGCCTGGGCATCAGTTTCAAAAACTGCTCAAGTGCGATATCAAGGCTCCCCGGTGAGGTACCTAGGCCATAGTTGAGCTCAATTTTCTGTTCAGGCAGCTCAAACGAAGGGGCACGTACACTCATTATATTTACAAAATGTACATTTACTCTCATGTTTCCGCCTGCGTTCATGAGGGTCTGTTCCAGCATTTCAGGCAGAGTCTGGGCTCTTGCAAGCAGGAAACCCGCATAACAGGAACTGATCTCTTTTTCGATCTCCTGCCTTAGCTCCCAGACAAATTTCGCTTTCGCAAGAAAAGCCTTAACGAGTGCGTCCTGCTTATCTTTCAGCAGTTTGTGCCCCCTCTTGGCTACGACAAGCTGTCTTTTGAGCTTTGAAAGCTCCATCCGGTTGGGGTTGACATTAAGTGCCTTCGCCATTAGAGGTCACCCCCTCCTATGCTTCTTTGATCTCAAGCGTCTCGTCTTTTTTTGCTTCGACCAGCGGCTTCAGATATTTATCGATATACTCGTCCCTTACACGCTTAAGTTCCTTGGTAGGAACAATGGTCAGGAGTTCCCATCCAAGAAGCAGGGTCTCCTCCACGGTCCTGTTCTCATATTCACCCTGACGTACATATTTGTCTTCGAAGAGGTCTGCAAACTTGGCAAATGCCTTGTCTTCATCCGAGAGGGCTCCCTCTCCGAGAATGACCGCAAGTTCTTTAGCTTCCTTACCCCTTGAATACGCAGCAAAGAGCTGGTTCATCAGATCCGCATGGTCCTCACGGGTCTTGCCTTTTCCAATTCCCTTGTCCTTAAGACGGGAAAGGGAGGGCATGACATCAACAGGCGGATATATCCCTTTGCGGTGGAGTCCTCTTGCCAGGATGATCTGCCCCTCAGTGATGTATCCCGTAAGGTCGGGGATGGGATGTGTCTTGTCGTCTTCAGGCATTGTGAGTATCGGGAGCTGCGTGATTGATCCCTCTTTGCCGCGAAGCCTTCCCGCCCTCTCGTACATTGTTGCAAGGTCAGTATATAGATAGCCGGGATAGCCGCGGCGCCCCGGGACCTCTTTGCGTGCGGCAGATATCTCTCGCAGCGCTTCGCAGTAGTTAGTAAGGTCAGTCAGTATTACCAGTACGTGCATGCCCTGTTCAAAAGCCAGATACTCAGCCGCAGTAAGAGCAAGGCGAGGTGTTGAAATACGCTCGATCGCGGGGTCATCTGCAAGGTTTACGAACATTACCGTTCGTTCTAGGGCTCCCGTCTTTCGGAAGTCTTCCATAAAGAAAGAGGCTTCTTCAAAGGTGATACCCATAGCAGAGAATACAACAGCAAAATTCGCATGTCCGCTGATGACCGTAGCCTGGCGAGCTATCTGGGCAGCTATCTGATTATGAGGCATACCGCTTCCGGAGAATATCGGCAGCTTCTGTCCCCTGACAAGGGGGTTCATTCCGTCGATCGTTGAGATACCTGTCTGGATGAACTCTGACGGGAAGTCACGTGAAAACGGGTTGATCGGGTCTCCGTTAACATCAAGGTACGCTTCGGGAATTATGGGGGCGCCGCCGTCTATGGGGTCTCCCCTTCCGTTAAATATACGTCCAAGCATGTCCTTTGAGACAGGCAGCTTGAGGACATCTCCCAGAAATCTTATCTGGGTTGTGCTGACGTCTATACCGGTGCTTCCTTCGTATACCTGAACAAGCGCCTTGGTCTCTGAAATCTCCAGGACCCTTCCACGCCTGCGCTCACCATTGGCAAGACGGATCTCCGCCAGTTCGTCATAGCTGACATCTTCGATCTTTTCAACCACCATAAGCGGACCGGAGAGGTTGGAGATCGTTTTATACTCCTTAGGCAACATCATCAAGGCCACCTCCAGCAGCGCTCAATTTTCCCAGTTCAGTCTTTATTGCAGTCTCAAGAACGTCTAAGTTGTTTAGGTCACTCTCTTCAATATATCTCATACGCGCTATGTCTTCTCTGATAGGAAGGTCAATAACAGAGCGAAGCATTTCTCCGCGGGTCAGGACCTGCATTCCAAGACGATGAAAAGTAAGGATGTTTCTAAGCATTTTGAACTGCTTGTCCATAGACGCGTAGGTGTCTATCTCGTGGAATGAGTTCTGGTGAAGGAAGTCTTCCCTTATTGATTTTGAAGTCTCAAGGACCATTCGTTCTTCCTTTGAAAGGGCGTCCAGACCGACCAGGCGAACTATTTCCTTTAGCTTGTCCTCGTCTTCGAGCAGGCTCATAGCCTCTGTCCTGTATGTGCTCCATTCTCCGTCATAAATGGCATCCCAGTGTTCGCCCAGAGTATGGGCATAGAGGGAGTAGCTCGAAAGCCAGTTGATGGCAGGGAAATGCCTCTGGTAAGCCAGCTGTGCATCCAGTCCCCAGAAGACCTTTGTAACGCGCAGTGTGTTCTGTGTGACCGGCTCCGAAAGGTCTCCTCCCGGAGGTGAGACCGCTCCTATTACGGATATGGCCCCTTCTCTTCCGTCGCTTCCGAAACAGATTGCCCTTCCTGCTCTTTCGTAGAAAGATGCAAGTCTTGTCCCGAGGTATGCAGGGTATCCTTCTTCTCCGGGCATCTCTTNNAGAGCCTCCGCCCAGCGCGATGTGGAGTCGGCCATCAGAGCTACGGAATAGCCCATGTCACGGAAATATTCCGCTATCGTGATACCTGTGTATACTGAAGCTTCACGGGCAGCGACAGGCATGTTGGAAGTATTTGCTATAAGCAGAGTCCTCTTCATAAGAGGCTGTCCCGAACGTGGGTCCTCAAGTTCAGGGAACTCAAGGAGAACGTCCGTCATCTCATTTCCGCGTTCTCCGCATCCGATGTAGACGACTATTTCTGCGTCAGCCCACTTTGCAAGTTGATGCTGTATAACAGTCTTTCCGGATCCGAAAGGTCCGGGGACGCATGCCGTTCCTCCCCTGGCAATCGGGAAAAATGTATCTATGACTCTCTGGCCGGTCGTAAGCGGGATCACCGGCGGAAGTCTCTTTACTACGGGGCGTGGTTTACGCACAGGCCATCTCTGCAGAAGTTTGATCTCGTGGTCATTGCCCTTTGCGTCTGTAATGACAGCTATGGTCTCTTCTACAGTAAAATCGCCCTGTTTGATCTCTTTGACCTTTCCTTTGGCTCCGTGAGGAACCATGACCTTGTGGTCCACAAGGACGGTTTCCTGCACAGAACCAAGGAAATCTCCGGCATCAACTTCAGCTCCGGCTTCAACACATGGGACAAAACCCCATTTTTTAGTCCTGCTTACTGCGGGAACGCTTATTCCACGAAGTATGTACGGGCTGTTTGTTGATTTTTCGATGCTTTCAAGCGGACGCTGGATGCCGTCGAAAAACTCTTCTATCAGTCCGGGTGCAAGTTCAACACTTAAAGGTTCCCCCGTGCTGACAACAGGCTCTCCGGGCTTCAGGCCGGAAGTTTCTTCGTATACCTGAACAGAAGCCGTATCATCTTTCAGTTCAATAATTTCACCGACAAGGCCTGCGTCTCCGACTCTTACAACGTCGAACATGCAGGCTCCGGCCATGTCTTTAGCAATGACAAGCGGACCGGAGATCTTTGCGATGAATCCTGCTATGGCATTAGGAGTAGCCACTCACATCGCCTCCATTTTCATCATTTCACACCAAAGATATCCATGCCAACAGCACGCTCTACGTTGCGTCTGATAGAGCTGAGGCCGACTCCCATGGATCCGCTTTGGTTGGGTACTGGAATTATGCACATATCTGTAGATTCGTTGACTTCATTAACAGCCTGCTGGTACTTAGAGAAAAGTGCTTCCTCAACAAAGAGGGCAGCATATCCTTTAATGGCAAACATGTTCATGATCTCCCCGATAGAATCCCTGTTCTCATCTGTTATTTCAACAACATCAAGGCCTATGGCCTTAAATGGAAGTATGCTGTCATAGCTTCCGACTGCTGCCATCGGTGAACTCTTATCAGACGTAGCCATGGCGTATAAGCCTCCTTAGGTGGTCCTTGTCCCCTTTGTTTCTTTTGGAGACCGTTATCACCCTGATGTTTTTTATTTCCATTTCTTTGTCCCAAAGGTAGGCCGGAATGTTCTCAGGAGCAGAAGGGCTGTATCTTCCTGCCGCGATCTTCTCCAAGTAACAGTCATCCAGTACCCTCTCCAGTGAAAGGATGAGGTCTGAATAACCACCGGACGCATCAATGCTCCCTATAATTTTCCCGAAATCGGAGAACTCAATTGCCCTGCCCCATGTTTCAAACGGTTCAGTTATAAGGGATGCCAGCATGCTGACATCAATGGTGCCGCCTTCGTGAAGGAAGGGCAGCGCTTTCGATGCATCGTAATTAAACCTTTTGAGCCTCAGCAGGGACCGTATATTTTCTCCGTCAGTCCTTGTCCGGATCCAGCTTATTATCCCAGGCATATCCAGCCCATGAGCTTTTTCAAGCATCACTTCGAACATTCTCTTGTCGATAAGTCTCTCAACCTCGAGAACGTCCCTGCTCTGTTCCCAGACCGTTATGCATTTGGGGATCAGAGTGTTGAGGCCGAATGGAAGAAGTCTGTATTCTTCCGATTCGACGTTCATGATGAGATCGTCCAAAGGATAAGATCCCAGTGATGTGAGCAGATCCCACCTCTTTTTGCCTCCTGTCCTGACATTGAACATGCTTTTCAGCAGAACTTTCACATTGTGGAAGTCATACTGCAGCCTCATTATATCAACGATCTCCTTGTCAGGAACGAAGGTGCGGATCTCTTCATATATGCTGTGCAGGTCTGCTTCAAGAACTTTGTCAAAATCAGCCCCGTTTGTCTGGGAAGTAATCGCAGAGGAATATGATGTCTCCCCAAGTATCTTGAGGATGGACGCAAAATCTTCAGCGTCGATCATTCTCTGCAGAACTCCGGAATCAAGAAGGCGAAGCTCCATCGCACGGATACGTGCAACAGCATAACCGTATGCCCCTTGACTTGACATCAGACCACCTCCCTCATTCCGCTGCTGACGGGAACAAACGTTTTACGACGTCGGATTCCTGCTTTTCCTGAGCTATCTGAATAAGCATGTCCCATGAGCAGTTTGTACTTATCTTTCCTCTCGTGAGTATGAATCCCCCGGCAATATCAGGTTTGCTCTCGGAAAAGACCAGTTCGGTCCCGTTCTCTCCGTTAAACCTGTCAAGCCAGGCCTGATCCAGGTATTTTTCATCACGTGAGACCTGTATCTCTTCTTTTTTAGTCGTTATTGCGCATTTAAGAAGCGCTTCACAGAGTTTTACGTAATCATCCCTATCGATCATCCTCATCTTTTCAAGGGACATATCATAAACATCCTGTATGAGATCACGTCTGGATTGAAGCATCATCCTTTTGACATCCAGATTCGCAACTATTTCACGACGACGGAAAATCTCAGGACGCTCAACTTCAAAACGGCGAATAAAGCCTGATTTTATGGAGTCGATCTCCTCTTCCGCTCTCTGTGTAGTAAGTTCAGCCTTGGCCCTGGCCTTAGCCAGTATTTCATCGGCCTCGCGCTGTGCATCGCTTCTGATCTTTTCTGTTATCTGGGCCAAAGACATGGTCTTCCCCCGTTCTGTTTAAAGCTTTATGCCATTGAGCATCAAAATACTGACAAGAAGCCCAAAAACTGCATACGTTTCGCACATAGCCGGGAGGATGACAGCTTTGCCTATCTGTTCCGGACGCTTTGATATCATCAAGATCGAAGCAGCAGAAGACTTTCCCTGCCAGATTGCAGAATAGAAACCGGAGATAGCGATGGGAAGGCATGCAAAACAGATGCCCAGTCCCTGCCAGACTGTGAGGGAAACATCTCCCGCCCCAAGAAGGCCTGCCTTCTGAAGGGAGAGGACTGCGACCAGCAGGCCATAAATACCCTGTGTTCCGGGGAGGGCAAGAAGGACAAGTGCATAACCGAATTTTTTTGGATCCTCTGTCATGACACCTGCAGCAGCTTCATTGGCTATTCCAATTCCCCATGCAGATCCTGAGCCTGCAAAACCTACTGCCAGTGCTGCCCCCAGTATTACAAGCATAGGGCCCAGCTGTTCGGAAATCGTTGCGAGCATTGTTTCCATAGTGAACTATTACCTCCTCAGTTAATAAATACTAAATTTGTTGTTTAAATTTTTTAAATAAAACTTATTGTTTTTCTTCTGACAAGCGGGCAAATGTCGTCACATTCCGAAGCGGGGTAAAATCCTTCCCGTTCGCGTCGTAAAACTTTCCAAAGAACTCCACATACTGAAGTCTCAGGGAGTGGATGAAAGCCCCAAGAAGGTTGACCGCAATACTAAAAAGGTGCCCAAGTACAAATATCAGTATGGCCAGAGGTATTCCGACATAGGGAGTTCCTGCTACGAGCTTCGCAAGCAGGTTAATAACCATTCCGACGGCTGCAGATCCGAGGCCCAGGGCCAGCAGTCTGCTGTAGCTGAGCACATCTCCGAGATAACCTGTTACGTTGTAGAGACTCAAAACACCGGAGAAGAGCTTACCTGCTATGTTTGATTTGGCCCTTCCCTGCGTAGCCACTAGGACCAGCGCCCCGGCGGCCGCAATATATTTTGAAATTATGGAAACTGCCCCGGTCAGCATCCCGTATAAACTTAGTCCGGTAAGCAAAAGACCGCACAGGAAAAGGATCCATCCTCCGTGGTCAGCCATTGCTCCAAAACGATCTCCGTTTTTCCAGCTGTTCTTAAAGGCTATCAAAAGGCCGAAGATGACCTGTATGAATCCCAGCCCCAAAGAAATAGTAAGCAGCGTCATAGGATCGTTCATCGGATCCAGGAACTGCAACGCATCCTTTATCGGAACGAGTGAGCTGAGGAACGGGAATGCAGTAATACTGTCGCCGAACCAGGAGCCTGTAAGAGCTCCTACAATGACGGAGAAAACCATGCCTATGGTAAGCATGATAAAAAATTTGCGCAGGGTAGGTGAAAGCTGGTGTTTTACAATAAAGTACCCGAACACCCCGCTTAGTACCAGGCCGTAACCCGCATCACCAAAACACATCCCCATGAAGAGAAAAAAGAACGGCGCCATCAGAGAGGTCGGATCAACTCCGCCATAAGTAGGAGTGCCGTACATAAGGGTGAGGGGTTCCATAGAAGATGACCAGCTCGGATTTTTGAGCAGCGTCGGGGGCAACTCCCCTTCATCTGGCTCTATAAGTGAAAATTCAGAGAGCGACTCATAGGGATGGACAGTTTTCTCTACCATTCCCCGGCAATCCCTGGGCATCCAGAAGGACCAGATAAAAACATCATCTGTCGGTACGCCCGAGATCATGGATTCTATCCTGTCACTGAGTATGCTCCAGTAGTCCCCGTAGTAGCGTGCCATATCAAGACCTTCTTCAGCCTTTGATGCGATCTCCGCGCAGAGGACTGCTTCTTCCTTCTCTGCTTTTTCGATCTCTGAAGTCAGCTTAATGCGTTCTTCTTCAGCCGTCAGCTCAAAATCTTTAGGAACGTCTATCCTTCCTGCAGAAAATTCGGAAGCGATGGTTTGTATTTTTTTCACGTCAGTTTTTCTAAAAAGTACCGCAAATGTAGAAACAGTATCTTTTTCATTTTCGGGAAGCTGCTGGTACTCTACAAAATCACCAAGTTCTGATCCTATCTTATTGACAAAACCGGCGACAGATGCCTTGGGGATGGTATAAACAGCTCCGCCTATCATTTCTGTGCCTGTTGTAAAAAATTCAAGGGGGTATTTGATCGAATTAAGGAGCATTGACTGTGTAAGAAGACCCTTTAGCCTGGAAATCTCCGCTCTGGTCTCTGTTGCTTTCCTTTCTTTTTCCCTGAGTTCCGCAACAAATGCCCTGAATTTACCTTCGTCTGCTTTTGCCGCAAGATCAGAAAATCCAATGGTAGGAATATCGCCCAACATCCTGGCGATCGAACTGCCCTTGTTTACTTCAAGTGGTTCAAGGATGCGCACAGCAAACCTTACATCGCCGAGAAGCTCGTCTATCTGACGCTGCCTGGCCCGAAGATGGAGCATTGCCGAGCTGTCTATCGCACCGCTGCCCTCTCCTATAAACTCGCAACAGCCCAATGCCTGCAATTTTTCTACAAGCTCATCTGCAACAGATCTATGGACAGCTATCCGCGCCTTACTCATTTCAGCAAGAGCCATAAGTCGTCATCACCTCTTTCACCAGCCAATCGGCCACTTCTGCAGCGGAAGCCTTTCTATCCTCATAGTATTCCTGCGCTTCCTTCTGGCCTTTTTCGAGTATTTCCCTGGCTTTCAGTTCTGCCTCTTTTTCAGCATTTGCGACAGATTCGCGCCACTGCCTGTGGCATTGCTGCCGGGTATCTTTTATTGACTGTTCAGCATCTGCCTGAACAGATGCGATGATCTTTGCCGCCTCAGCCTTTGCTTCAGCAATAATTGCCTTTGCCAGAGACTCTTGTTCACGTATTTCCTGTGCCAAATTCTCTGTCAACAAACTCACCTCCCCTCTTAATTCATGAGCCTTGTGTTAAGACAAATATCAGGTGATTTTAACCTCTGTAATTAATTGCGTCAATTTTCACACATTAGAATAAATTAAATACTTGGCAGAAAATTCGTTGTAAATTAAATCACTGCGTCAATTTTATCAGTTTATAGTAATGCTAAATATGTTTTTTTGAACAAATATACCTCCACGGACATCTTGAACAATATTCATATCTTGTCTCGAAAATATCCAAAAGTGCTGAAACAGCTGCTCCATGTACTCTTTCACCTGTGCTTTCAAGAGCCTCATCAGACATTTCAATTATTTTCTTTTTTTCAGAAGGACTTCTGAGATAATTTATCCCTATCTCGATCATTTTCTCCGGAAGTCTCTTTCCTTTCCTGAAAATGTACATTGCATAGGCATAAAACTTCAGCTGTTCCTCATAGTATTCGCCAGGAGCGATCTCTTCAGTGGTAGTTTTCCAGTCTCTGAGGCATATGCGGTCAGTTTCTTCCCAGAAAATGTCCGTAGATCCCACCATCAGCAGACCGTCGTCGAGGACCCTGAAGGGGGTTTCCCTCCACAATTTGCTCTCCCCTTTTTGAGATAAAAGAGCTGAGAGCATTTTGCCTTCTTCACTCATTGCGTAATTATAGAGAATTTCTCTTATCTGCTTCCTTGAAAGGGCTGATCTGAATTCTTCCCTGACTTCGTATGGGACATTTTTCAGAACCCTTTCGTATTCGCTCTCATTTTCACCGCCAGGAAGCCAATCTGACAAAGTGTCATTGGAGAAATCCCATTTTGAGAGCACCCAGTGAGCAAGGCTTCCGAACTCTGAACCTCCGGCTCCCTCGCCGCCTCTCAATGTCCACTGCATTGTCCTCCCCTGCCTGTAGGCTAACCTGTATGCCGTCGGGCACCATGAGAGCATCGCATAGGCGGAGGCCGACAATCTGGCAAGCTTTGCCGGAGATACTATTTTGGGATAGAGCATGTAAACTGGCCCTGTTGATCCGCCGCACGCTCTTTTTATATTTTTATAAGAAGGGGAGATCTCCTCTTCGGAGCATAACGTCCATTTATCCCCTGCTTCTCGCGAACTGCTTATCATACTGAGAAAGCTCTCCTTTGCCGGAGGCAATTCTTCTCCGCTGCTGCTGTCGGTTTTTGTAAGACCGCAAATGATCAGTTTGTCTCTTGCCCTTGTAGATGCCACATACCAGAAACGTTTATCCTCTTCCAGCAGTGCCATGGTTTCTCTTTCTTCGTGCCACATGCCGGCGACCGTCAGCACCTCTTTTTTTTCGGGATACTTAAGGAAATCCGGCATCTGTTTTGCGATCACACCATATCTCACAGATGTGTCTACAGAGGGCGGACCTTTGGGGCGAGCCTCAGCTCCGCCCAGCGCAACGACAGGATATTCCAGCCCTTTTGCTGAGTGTATGGTAAGGACATTGACCGCATCGTTATCTTCGTCCGTTATTTCTGGTTCCTCCTGCTGTTTTGATTCTTTGACAGAAAAACGCATATATTCTGCGCACCCTGCGAGTGAACGGCCCTGTGAAACTTCGTACTCAGCGGCTATCTCTGCCATGTAAGAGATATTGGCTCTTACACGGCGTCTCTGCTCCGGTTCGTATGAGGTCAGAAATTCAGGCGAACAGAGCAGTTCCCTGATGATTGCAGAAACGCCCCTTAGTTCTGCTTTTTTTTTCATCTCTTCCAGATAAGAGATCAGTTCAGGATGTTCCTTCCTTATAATATCACTAAGCAAAAGTAGATCTCCGCTTTCCCTGCCGGCCTTTGACCTGGCAAGAAGTTCTTCTGCGAGTCCGGGAGGCATCTCGCTCAGAGGAGAAGCCATCCAGCCCGCAAGATATGAAGGATCATCCGGTTCAGCAAGAAGCGAGATCAAATTCACCAGATCCGCGATCTCCCCTCTCGTGAAGTAATCCCTCCGAGTGCAGAGGACGTATGGTATCTCCTCCGACTCGAAAGCATCTTCAATGGCCTCATAGAAGGTCCTTTTTGGAACGAGCAGGGCAAAATCGCTCCACTTTACAGGCCTGAACTTATCTCCTTCATCTATCTTCTTGTCCCATATCAGTTTTCCTGATCCGTGGATGTCTTTGATCCTTGAAGCCAGTTCCCTGTAGATCCTCACCCTTGTGTTATAAATTTTCTCTTCTTCGTCATACTTTTTCTTCTCCTCATCAAAGCTTCTTTTCTGCCTCGAGATCAGTACCTCAAACTCCGGAGCTATCGGGTTGGCATTTCTCTCTTTCCACCATTCCTCGGATGAGGGAGAACTCAACGGCTCGTATTCCATCGATGAACCTTTTTCAATTCCTTCAGCCCACACCGAACCAAAGACCGAGTTGATCTTTTCCACTAGCCTGTCCCTTGTCCTGAAGCTTTTGTCGAGTGTAATATATTTGCAGCAGCCTCCGTGAGGATGCCTGGCTTTATCTATGTATTCCTGGAATATCTTCAGGTTGGCGTGACGGAAACGGTAGATGGACTGCTTGATGTCGCCCACGATAAAAAGAGTGTTGACATCCTCTTTCCATATCCCTTTCAGCAGTTCGTCCTGCAGACCGTCCGTATCCTGGAACTCGTCCACCAATATGTGCTTGAATTTATTACCGTAGCCAGGAATCTTCTTAAGGACCTCTCCGGCATATTTTATGAGGTCATTATTTGTGAGGATGCCATCCCTTTGCCTTTTTGACTCCCAACACTGCCAGCCGAGTGCGCTTGTACGGCAGAGCAGCCTCATCAGGATCACTTCATTTTCAGAAGGAGGCATTGCCATGGCTGTTGCCCTTTTATTTTCATCCCGCCATTCCTTCAATGGGACACCCAGAGCCTCTTCGATAGATGCTTTTATTTTTTTTGAACATGACCGGAGGTCGGATATTCCCTCCCCAAGAAGCACAGAGGCAAACCTTCTGCAGGTTTCCATGTCAGAGATCGCTCCGCAATACTCGAGCTCTATCTCACCAAGCCTTGTCAGGCTCTTGCCCGGTTTTTCCCTTAACCCATTCCTTATGGCCGGAAAAACTCTCTTCTGCCAGGTATCCCATATCTCTGCAAATACATCCTCCCTGCTCTTGACATCCGAGAGCAGTCCCTCCATAGACTGTCCCCACAGATCTTCAGGTACACCGCCAAAACTGCCCAGTTTATCAGAGGCATTCCTGGAGATCTCTGCCAGTTTTTCCGGGCCGTAGAAATTTACAAAATCCTTGAAGTATTGCTCGTTAAAAAGGGTCTCAGCTCTGTCTGCCCACTTTTCAGGGACCAGCATCTTTATTCTTCTAAGAGACAGTGTTCCTATTATCTCTGAAAATGTCTTCCACCAAAGCTCTTCCTCCGGCTTTGACACTATCGATGCTCGCTGATCTATATTCAGCACCAGCCCCGATTCCCTTATGATCTTCATTGCAAAAGAGTGGATCGTGGAAATATATGCATCATCGATCCTCTGGATGCTTTTTGAAAGATGCGGGAGATCCTTTTCGGACCTGCTGTACCATTTGACTAAAGTTTTTTTTATCCTGTCATGCATTTCCCTTGCTGCTTTTTCGGTAAACGTCAGGACAAGTATCTGGTCTACCCTGCAGTCACTGTCTCTCGCCAATAACCATGCAAAACGCTGGGAGAGGGTCTGAGTTTTGCCTGTGCCCGCACCTGCGCTGACTACAGTAAGAGGGCTCAGGCTGGTGACAGCCTCCAACTGCTCGGGCAGTCCCTCAAGGTTGCCATACATTGTGGAAAGAGGATCAGCTGTATCAGAAATCATCCCCATACCCTCCGACATCTCCGTTCTCAGTATCTTCCCTGTATCCTTCCCTTTTTCTGCATATGACAAAGAATTCACAGAACCTGCACATAGCAGACTCATAGTTTGCAGGAAAGAGACCGGCTTTTAACGACTCAGCCATATCTTCTATAGTTTTTTCTGCGAGGTCAAGAAATTCCTCAATTCGCTTTCTCGGTTTTCCTGAGTGGTAGGCATCGCTCATTGCCTGGGATGTAAAATAACCATAAAATGATGCGTCCCCGTGCCCTATCCAGCCATAACCGAGAGGATGTGCTCCTGTTATCTTGCTGATTATCACAGAATAAGCTGCCAGCTGCAGTTCATTTCGGTGTACATTAGACCTATTGGATTTGTAGTCGATCACGACAAAACCGTCGTTGAAAAAATCCACCCTGTCTGCTCTTCCTTTGAATATGACACCGTCTATATCGTATTCAGGGAGTTTGTATTCAAGTTCCGTTGCTGTACGTTTTTTGATCTCATGGGAGGATTCGATACCGTCGAGAAGCTCCGCTACCGAACACACCTGCTTCATCAGGCTGTCGGCATGTCTTTCCAGCCTTGGATCGGTCAGCAGTTCGGGGTAATAGTCGGATGCTGCTTTCTTCCACTGATTTTTTGAAAGCAAAGCAAAGCTTCGCGGAGATGAAAGATACTCCCTCCACGAACGCTCCCATACGGCATGCAGAAGAGATCCTGCCTTGAGCGAGTCAAAGAGCTTCCTGTCGTGATCCTTAAGTTTTATGTTGTTCCTGCACCAGTATCTGTAAGGGCATTCCGTCCACTCATCTATATTGCTCAACGATACAGTAAGAACGCCGGAGGCTGCACCTTCTCCGCTCCTTGGAAAATCGCCCCTGTCTTTTTTTTCAGCAGAAAGAGGGATCTCTGCACCGAAAAACCATAACGATCCTTCAGAGGGCATTGCATCCGAGGGCTTGTATTCTATGCTTCCGACCCTCTCCCATCCGCCAGGTCCCTTTTGAGGAATGAAGAGGGGGTTTATAAACTGCGATCCTCCAAGTGGACGTCCGCTCTGATCAGTAAGGGAACGTGTTATGACTGTCCCTTCAAGGGAAGTTGCTATAAGTCTCCTGAAGAGGGCCTCCTTCTGCTCTCTTTCTTCATGCAGCTCGGGGATATGAGAAAGATGTTCTCCGGCGCCATCCTCAGAAGGCTGGTTTTCATTGAACCTGATCTTGCTTTCGTTATCAAGGAGGGGGGATTCCCTGAGCTTCCCCGGCCATGTGCTGTAGTCTGCGTCCGTCATTATCCAGTATCTGTGAGTCGTAAGCACAGGAGGAAGTCCTGCGTATACCGTCAGGGAACGGTTTTGCGGCAGCCTTATCGGAAGGGTGGCACTCTTTCCCCACTCATGTATGTAGCTGACAGCTACCAGACCTTTCAGCAGCATCTTTGAAGCAGGGCCGATATCCTTGCTCATGTCTTCGAGTATTTCTATCTTTTGCTCGAGCTCTTTGACTGAAGATGATGTGTCTTTCAAAATTTCATCCAGGCTTGGCGTAGTATCAATAAAACTGCCTATGGTATTCTGGAGATCAAGGCCATTGATAAAATCAAGCCACATCTTCAGTATCTCAGTAGGGGTACCTCCCGCTGAAAACTGCCTGCACAGCTTTTCAAGATTTTCAAATGTATGCAGGGACCTTCCCCTGAGCAGGGCCTTCCACGCTCTGCTGCCCTCCGGAAAGGCTGAAAGGGCTGATGAGAGATCAAAACCGGGAGATCTTATGAGAGGACTTGCAAGCAGGAATGCCGTTTTCTCGCTCTCCCAGCCGGAAACGGAGGCATTCCAAATCATCCTGGGCAATTCTCCCATCAATGTATCGGCAACAGTTCCCCTGACCTGGACATTAAAGGGGATCTTATATCTCTGAAGAGAATTTTCGATCAGGGAAAGATGCTGCGTGGTCACCATTATTCCGATGTCACCGAAATCATCGATAGCTCCCAGCGCAGTAAAAGCCCCGGTGCCATGCGCCCAAAGCGCTGTCTCTCTTGCTATGGCATCAAACTGCATTTGGAAGTCTCCTGCCTTAAGCTCAAATATCTTAGAATTCCATTTAGGTCTCTTCCTGTACTCCGCTCCGACCTGTACTATCGAATCATGCAATAAGTCCAGGCCTGTTTCGGGCAGTAAAAATATAGTTTTAGTAATTTTCTGCAGTTTTTTTATAAGCTTAGACTGGCTCCCTGTAAAAGTAAGGAAACCGACTAATACAAAGGTAAGATCTGAAACAGCCTTGACAGATGCTTCGCTGTATAAACATTCTCCGGTCAGCGAAGCTATCTGTGCGCTGTCCGCTATATCATTTTCTTTGAGATATGCAAGATAGTCGGAATAGAGTCTTAAAAGTATGTATCCCGGAGATGCTTCCGGCGGCCCATTTTCATTAAAGAGCCTCTCCCTTAGTTCCTCCGGGGTTATGTCCTCTGTCAGAAGTTCTCTTATGTTATTACCGAGCACCTCTGAAAATCCGCTGTGAAAGACTCCTTCTGGCAGGTCTTTTCTTAGGTCTGCCTCTTCTTCCAGAAATTTAGACAGGATGTAAGAAATGATCAGGTCATGGTCCGGAGGATCGATCACACGCTTTGGCCCTCTCTGTGACATCTGGGAGACCTCCCTGTAGAGGTCGCTCCATGTCCATACGACAGGCCTGGCACCGAAAAATGAACCCCTGCGGGAAATAAGGTGCAGGATGGCGTCTTTGTCCAGCCCTGACGGCACTATAAAGACAGTCTTGTTTCCGCCGTCCTTATAGAGTCGGGAAAGCCTCTCTTCTTTCTCTGATATGTTGTAATAAGTTTCAACTATGGGCATTTCTTCTCACATAACCCAAATACCCGTCCACACTCTGACGCAGGAAAAAGGCCTCCCTTTCCCTGTCCTTTTCGGTAAGCTTCTTGATCTGCGCAAGGGCCGGGTCATGTTTAAGCAGCGCTTTGACTCCATCTTTCGTTCCGGCATCAGCAGGAAGTGCTGAAATAATATCCTTCCAGAAAGCCATCTGTTCCTTCGCCATCGCAAGGAGTCCATTTGGTTCGCGGCTGCAGCCCGAATGCGGATAGCATATGAGATCCATGTCCCCAAGATCTATCAGCTTCTGCAGCGAAGCCATTGCTGTCTCGTAATAGAATTTATGGGGAGTTGCCGGCCTCATGAATATGGATCCGTCTTCAAGCTCGAAATAACAGCCCGCAGCCTCTCCAGGGAAGAGTATCCTGACTCCGTCCAGGTCATAGAGATATGAGCTGTGATGAGGAGCATGCCCCGGAGTATCAATTATCTTAAGCCCATCCAGCTCAATATTTGGATCAGCAAGTGCTTCTTCCGGCAGGGGGATCGGCATTCCGTATACATCGCACAGGTCTCCGAGGTTCTCCCTGCTTCCCTGAATCAGCCTTTCCGGGTCCACAAGATGAGGCCGTCCTTTAAGAGGCGCGACTATTTTTGTGTTTGGGAATTTCTGATGGAACTGTCCTGCTCCTCCCGAATGGTCGAGATGGATATGTGTATAGAGAAGGTAATCAGGTTCGCCGGCATTCATCTGCTTCAGGTCCTCTATAAGCTGGGGGACTGAAGAAGCCGGTCCCGTCTCCATCAGGATCGACCTTCCCCTGGTTTTGTCGTCGATGTGCCATCCTATTATAAAAGATTCAAAACCGCCCCTTGGAACAGGCAGTATGATCTCTGTCAGACCTTTTATGATTTCTTTTGTGTTCATACGGATGTCCCCCTTAAAATATTTCAGGAAATGCAGAAAATTATATAATGTTGGTCATAATTTAAACAGTACATGGTCGTCAGCCTTTTCACTCTGCGTCATCAAGCGCCGCCAGAACTTCGTCAAGCAGAGACTGGAACGTCTCGCTGTGACGGTCCCTTGGATATTCCAGCTCTATAGGGATGGAGGCCTCTATCTTTCCCTTTTTCAGCACTATAACACGTGTTCCGAGCCTCAGCGCCTCCCCCACATCGTGTGTGACCATAAGGAAGGTTTTGCCTCCCTCCATATATATTCTGGCAAGTTCACGCTGCAGTGCTCTTCTGGTGAAATAATCCAGTGCCCCGAGAGGTTCATCCAGAAGGACTATTTCAGGATCACACGACAGAGCCCTCCCTAGGGCTACCCTCTGTGCCATCCCTCCAGAAAGCTGGTGCGGCATCGCATTTCCATATTCCTCAAGTCCGAGCATCTTCAACAGGTCGGTTGCCTTTGAATGCAGATCTTTAGCCCTGCCTTCCGGATGAAAGGGAAAGAGGATATTGTTTTCGACAGAAAGCCAGGGAAGAAGGCGGGGCTCCTGAAAGACCATCCCTACGGGAAGCGGATGTTCCTGATCGCAGTCCCTGCCTTTAAATATTATTCTGCCCTCTGACTGCTGTTCAAGACCTGCCAGTATCCTGAGCAGTGTGGTCTTGCCAGAACCGCTCCTTCCTACTATTACGATAAAGCCGCCTTGATCTATTTCCAGATCGATCCCACTCAAGGCATCGACATTCATATCTTCAAGTGCATACTTTTTTTTCAGGTCTTCAATACTGAGCCAGCTCACGCTTCGATACCTCTCTTCAGGTAGTGCTTCATTGCCCAGAGGAAACCATAGTCCAGGAAAGCACCCAGAGCTCCGATCACAAATATACCCATTAGGACGACGTCCGAACGGGAAAGCTGTTCAGCATCAAGTATCATATACCCCAGCCCTGAAGATGCCGCAACAAGCTCCGCAGCCACGAGTGAGCGCCAGCTGTAACCAAGACCAAGTCTGAGTCCGGTGAGTATTGAAGGTATCGCCGAAGGCAGTATGACAAACTTGAACTGATGCCATTTTTTGTAGCCAAATACCGTCGCCACCTCGATCAATTTGGGATCGCAGTCCCTTATGCCCTGAAGTGCGTTCATGAACACAGGGAAAAATGTAGCAAGGATTATAAGAATTATCTTCGGAGCCTCTCCTATCCCAAACCAGAGGATAAGCATGGGAATGACCGACATGGGCGGTATATGCCTCAAAAATTCCAGTGTGGGCTCAAGCTGTACCTGCAAGGGCGGGAACCATGAGCAGAGAAGCGCAAGCGAAAGCGCAATGGACGCAGAGAGCCCGAATCCTATTATGATCCTCTCAAGACTAGCCCAGACGTGCTTTTGCAGCTCGCCGTTCTGAATCGACAGGACGAAAGAATCAATGACTTTTTCCGGAGAAGGGAGAAGAAAAGCATTCCACCAGCCTGCGTTTGAACCTGCCCACCAAAACAGCAACAACACTGCAGGTGCTATCAGGCCGCTTTCCATAAAATTCTTATTTTTGAATTTCATTCCCTCACACTCCCATTATATTGTACATTTTTTTTAGCTGATAAGCATACTAAATGAGCAGTGTTTGTGTTAATCTATAATTACGAACATCCGCAGCACCAAAATATTATGCTGCAGACAGAACTCAGAAATCATCGGAAAGGGGCAGATAAATTGGGAAAAGTGACATGGAAACCTGGGACCATGCTTTATCCTATCCCGCCCGTCATGGTCTCGTGCGGTACGATGGAAAGACCTAATGTCATAACAGTAGCCTGGACCGGCATCGTAAATTCCGATCCGGCAATGACCTACATATCAGTCAGACCGGAGCGTTACTCGCACGAACTGATAACGGCTTCTTCAGAGTTTGTAATTAACCTCACTACGGAGGCACTGATATGGACTGCCGATTACTGTGGTGTAAAGTCCGGAAGGGACATAGACAAATTTGCACTGCCGTCAATAACCGCGATCCCGGCGTCTGAGGTAAGCGCGCCCATGATAGAAGAAAGTCCGCTCAGCCTGGAATGCCGCGTAGATCGCATACTCAGGCTCGGTACTCATGACATGTTCCTTTCAAAAATTGTTGCGGTAAACGCAGATGAAAAGCTTATCGACAGCCATGGCAGACTCCATCTTGAAAAAGCCCGGTTAGTCGCAACAAGCCATGGTAAATATTTCTCGCTTGGAAGACAGCTTGGGACATTTGGTTATTCAGTAAAAAAAGTAACCGATAAAATCTAAAATATGGATCAAAAATAACTTCAAGGACAAATAATTATGGAAATAAACCAGATCGATGATAATATACGGGAAAAAATGCTTTTTATAAAAAAATTCTGTTCTGATCCAAGGAGCATCGGAAGCATTGCGCCAAGCTCTCCTTACCTGACAGAGTCGATTTTAAGCAGTGTAAAATGGGAGAAGGTCAGAACCGCTGTTGAGTTCGGAGCAGGTACAGGAGTCTTTACAACAGAGATAATTAAGAGGATCAAATGCCACACCAAGCTGTATGTCTTTGAGAAAGAGCCGGAACTTCGAAGGCTTCTTCAGGTTAAAACAGGCCTGAATATATATTCTGATGCAGTAGATCTATCTGATATTCTTGAATCTGAAGGGCTGAAACATGTTGATCTGATTATTTCAAGCCTTCCATATACGGTATTGCCAAAAAATATCACAGACAAAATAATCAACGGAATAATTAAACACTTAGACCCTAAAGGCAGTTTTATAGCTTATCAATACTCACTTCATATGAAGGAAAGTTTTGAAAATATTTTTAATAATGTAAATGCAAAATTTGTTCTATTGAATTTTCCTCCTGCGTTCGTTTATGAGTGCACAGATATTAAAGACCATATCGATCCGGAAGAAAGGGATGATAAAAATGCTTAGCTGCACCCTGTGCGGAAAAGCGCTTCACGAATGCTGCGACCTCTTCCATGAAGCAGTAGCTCCTGACGGAGAGATCGTGATCGTATGCAACGAATGTGCAATTGCAAATGATCTGGAATTCGAACCCGAAAATGAGGACAGATAGAAAACTATTCCGACATATAGCCACCTCTGTTAATAAAGATCAAGGAGAACGATGTGAAGTTTGAGTCAAAATTAACATAAAAAGAGCATTAGAATGAGTTGAGTACTGTCCTGCTCGTTCCAGTACCAGTCATAGTTGGTTATTAGGGCGGATCCTCTGTTGCAGGATCGTCATTGAAAAGCGGGCTCAAATCTGGAATTCTTCAAACTCCACGGCTCTGTACTGTTCGGCCGGCTTTCCGGGGACTACTATCGCATGGGCGGGACAGAAGGCCACACACCTCTGGCATGACTCACAGAGGTTTTTGTTGATAAACGGATACTCCCCTTTTTTGTTGATAGCTCCTACAGGACAGTTTTCCAGGCACCTATTGCACTTCATGCACTTATCGTTATCCACCATTATCGGGAACATCCTGTAAAAGAACCTCAGTGATCTACCACTCGAGACCAGTTTGTACCACATCGACGGAATGAGAGGTATGCCGCGGTTCCAGGATGCTTTACCTTCCGACAGTTTATCGGCAAACGACCTCGCTTTCTCAAGTGCTGCAGAGATCAATTCCTGATTTTTTTCAACAGGGATAACTCCGTTGTTGTAGTTGCCCGGCATCACAAACAACTCTGAGCCCATCGGCTTATAGCCTTTTTGTCTGACAAGTCTTCTGAACTTCCCTTCAGCTCCGAGAGCGGAGCCGCCCATCGTCGCAGTCATAAATATATATCTCCCCTTACCCTCAGGCAGTGAAGCAATAAATCTCAGAACAAGGGGATATGATGAAAAAAAAGCGATCGGGAAAGCAAGGCCGAGAACACTCTCACCAGACATCCTGAAGGAATTGAATTTGCCTATCATATGTAAGTTGACTTCATTTCCATTTTCTTCAAGCCTTCTGCCGACTTCCTTTGCTATCGTAAGAGTATTGCCGGTCCCGGAAAAAACATAATATTCAACTTTCATTTCTGATTTCCTCCCCATGCCTGAAAAATTATGCGAAGATCCATATTCCGGTTATTCATTATAGACATTGACTCAGATATAATAGCAGTATCGGGGAATCGAGAAAAGAATTTTGTGCGTCATCAAAGTTATCTTAACTATCAGGAAAGGCGACCTGATAATATGGACTATAAAAATTTATTTGATTTCAAAAGCAAGAAAGTCCTTGTTACCGGAGGGACAGGAACATTAGGAGCCGAGTTCGCATGCGCATTTGCAGCATGCGGGGCTGATATTGTAATATCAGGAAGAGATCTGCAAAGAGCCGAAGATGTCCTAAAAAGATGCAGGTCTTATGGAAGTAAGTCAGAATTTATACAATGTGACCTTTCAGATGTTTCAAAAATAGCGGATATGGTGGAGAGAACGTCAGGTATCCTTGGTGGGATCGATATACTCTGTAACCACGCCGGCTTTTCCATACACAAACCGGCGGTCGAATGCACTGAAGAAGATTGGGACAGGCTGATCGAAATAGACCTCAAAGCTCCCTTTTTCATTGCCTGCGAAACTGCGAAAGTAATGAAAGAGAACAAATGGGGCAGAATAATAAATACCGCTTCAGTCTCTTCCGCAAGAGGACACAAGAATCTCTCTGTATACGCTTCGGCTGACGTTGTACAGTCAGCGGTACAGGAAAATCCAGCCAATGTAGTCATAGACTGTATTTACATGATATATCCTTTATAAAAAGTTGTACTACGAGTTTTTCTCTACGGAGAGTATGTTTTGAGGAGGAGTAATCTTCAGTTTTTCAAATATCTCAACCGCTTCGGCTGTAATATCAGAGGTTATCCAAGAGGTATAGCCACCGGATTCGATAGCCCCTGCGGTAATACAGGACATTGCTTTTTCTATTCTGTGCCAGGTCATCCCTGTCTCGTTTTCCGCGACCCGTATCAGTATCATTGCCATCCAGCAGATAAGGACATGGCATTTTATTCTTTCCTCAAGCCTGTGATAGACAGGCCGTATGTTCAGAATATTCTTCATGTCCCTGAACAGACGTTCTATTACCCATAGCTGCTTATAACCCATTACGATATCTTCGGCCTTCATCTTCATGTTGGAGGCACTGACAAGGAATTTGCCATCAAGAAGGGAATCCTCTGCTATCTTCTCCCGATCTAATGAAAGAACCCCGCTTTTGCTCTGCCTTACGTACCTGCCAAAAGTACCATGGGACCTCAGGGCACAGGCCGCCTTTGTATGGGCCTCTCCTTCTGTCTGAGCAAGCGAGTCAAGCCTGAACTGAACTTCTTTTACTATATCCTCACGGACAAGCCTGTCGTGCTTTTCAGCTTCCGAATTTTTAACAATAACATAACGCCGCTGCGTTGCGGATCCCTCATCCACCATAACATCCTTTATAAAGAGCCCGCCGCGTATCTCCTTGTACCGGCCATGCCTGTGAAGCGCCTCAACGGCTGCGCCCCTGCTGCCGGTGCGCAGTTTCTCCCCGATGATATAATCACCGCATTCGCGCCTTAATACACGTCTGTTGTCATCACTGTTAAAACCTGCGTCCTCCACCATGACCACATTGCCAAGGTTCCAGTCAGACAGGTCATCCTTTACCCTTTCAACGATACTCTGGTCGCCGGTATTGCCGGGGAAAACCCAATGACGCACAGGGATCCCATCCCTCGTAACGGCAAAAGCAATAGAAACCAATGGGAGTTCAGGATGCTTGTCCTTGCTATACCCAAGCTTCTTCAGGGACTCAACGCCGGTGTCCGGTTTGCACTCAAAATAAGTATTCGTGGTATCCAGAAAAATAACATCCACATCGAGCTTTGCATTTTTTGCTACAGACTTAAATATAGACTGCTGTATCCTCTCCCCTGATCCAAACATAAAATCCATCACGCGGTAGAGGGAATGGACATCCACGGAAGCAAGCCCTCTAACATAAGCCAGGTTCTCGATCCAATGTTCAAGCGACAGCTTCGAACTATGGTCAAGTATTCTCCCTGCGACAAGAGCAAAACACATCCGTTCTACGGGAGAGCGGAAGCTCCTGTCCGAGACAAGTTTTGAAACGGCAAGTCCCATTCCCAGCTTCTTCCACAAGGCATCTAAAAGAAAAGGACCGCCCAGCTGCTTGCTTTTATGAAAGACAAAAGGAACAGAAGTGCCCAAAGTATTCGAAGGGACATCCAGAAGGGAACTAAGATTTTCGACAATACTTCGGATAAACTCAGTGGACAGTTTATCCTTTCGCCCCAGGTTAAGAAAGACCTTGGTAACAGTCTTGCCGGTGACTTTATCCCTGTGGTTATGTACAAGCTGCAGATAGGTATAAGCAGAGCCATATTTGTTTTTTGTTTTGGTCTCCCTGATATTCATGTACCGCATTGTATATCATAAAACACAGGATGTAAAGAGTAATATATGATATGTATAATAGAAAGTTGTACCGCATGATTTATAAAGTTTATTGGATTCAGAATAGCAAAAAACCAGCCCGGAGGCTGGTCTGTATCGTTTCTTGTGTTTGCTTTTGTCATATCGACTGTACAACGTCCGAAAGAGGCTCCGGGTATTGTGACCACCCCTGCTTCTTTAAGAACCTTATCGGCGAATTCTTCTCCGTCCATGCCTGTCTCGGAAACATCAAGGAAAAGGTAAAAGCTCCCTTTTGGCTCCGCTGTTTTTATTCCGGGCAAGTTCCTGAATTTTTCGTATGAAAAATTCACACGATCTCTGAACAGTGATGAGATCTCTCTTACTATGTCATCGCAGTTATCAAGAGCAAATTCAGAAGCTCTCTGGACCATCGTGTTCACGCTTATCGTATGGGGCACTCCCGTTAGCTGCATGGCCTTCAGAAGAACATGAGGACCCATAGCATATCCTATACGCCAGCCAGTCATAGCATAGCTCTTTGACATCCCTCCGATCGTTATTGCCCTCTCTTTCATTCCAGGAAGGGATG
>DIWR01000004.1 GCA_002428495.1 Synergistaceae bacterium UBA6101 | reverse complement strand
CGAGAATTTCTTTTCGAAGATGGGCGTTAGGATTTGGGATATGGCTTGCTGTACCATGCGGTCTATTGCCGTTGGTATTCCAAGTTTCCTTTGTCCTCCGTCCGGCTTCGGGATGTTTACCCTCTTTACAGGTTCCGGTTTGTAGTTCCCTTTGCTTATGCTCTGCACCAGTTCTGCATAGTGCTCTTTCAGGTGTGCATACATTGCTTCCACTGTCATTTTGTCTATTCCTGATGACCCGTGGTTCTTTACTACTCTTTTGTATGCCTCTGCCATGTTGGTTCTGCTGAGGATACGTTCGAGCAGCGTCTCTGCGCTTTCTTCCCTTGCGGTCTCCGTGTGGACAATGCTCGGCACTTTCATGTTGCTTTCGGCTTCCGGCCTATCCTCGCATGAAAAGTCTGTTTTCTCAGTTTTCTGCTTTCTATGCATTGTCCTACCTTCCTTCGTTTGAGAAGTTTGTTGCCGTTCGGTCCTTCCTCACTGATTCAGTGAGTACTATGACTTCTGCTGACTTCTTGAGGTTCAGCCATACGTCGCCGCATGGGTTGTTGGGAGAGTTTTTTTTTCTCCCCGACCAACCTCAAGATCTCCCCGAGTAAGCACACAGACTTTCCCCTCATCTATCCGCCGCATTTACACCATGGGATCCGTGCAGTGTTGGACTTTGTCTTGTTCAGCAGACTCATCCGTCCCAACTATGCCTTATATGCGGTTTCTGTTCGTCGGACCGAGGGTTTGCCTCCGGCTTCCTTCAGATTCCACCTCGCGATGGACACCCTTGCCTTCAGCTAACAGTTCCCACTGCAAAGCCTGTAACGGTCTCTCACCGTCTAGCCTGCGCACATGTCGGGCGCACTGAATAAAACGGCCGCTTTCCAATTAGAAGCGGCCGGTCAACAAAGCACAGTTATGTTTGCTTTTACAATCTCCGGTCGTTAAGCACAGGAAATTCTTTCCTGATCCTCAGGAGTTCTTCCCTTGATATTTCTGCCTTTACTATAGCTTCTTCATACCCAGTACCTGCAACGACATTGCCCCATGGGTCCACTATCTGGCTGTGACCTGCCAGCCGGATGCCCTTATTTACCCCTGCGGCATTGCATGAAATAAGATAACATGTGTTTTCGAGAGCTCTCGCCTGGTTCAGCACATTCCATGCTTCCAGCCTGGGATAAGGCCATCCGGATGTAACAAGGAAAAATTCTGCTCCCATTTCAACGGTCATCTTTCTGAAAAGTTCCGGAAATCTTAGATCATAGCATGTAGCAAGACCAATTTTACCGAATTCTGTATCTACGACCGTTAACTTGTCACCCGGTGTCAGGATCTCGGGCTCCCTGCATTTATAGGTAAAAAGGTGGATCTTTCTATATTCTGCAACGTTTTTTCCTTCCCTGTCGAAAAGGACGCTTGCGTTGTAATATTTATCCCCCTGTTTTTCTACAAAGCTGCCCGAGAAAACATAAGCGTTTAGCTCGCGCGCTTTTCCTGAAATAGCTGATGCTGTCTCCCCGTCGATCGCTTCGGCATAGTTTTTGTAGTTGTCATAATTAAAGAACCCAACGTTCCACAGTTCAGGGAGAATAATAAAATCATCTCCTCTGCACTTATCCATCATTGAGAGTGTATGGCTTATCATTTCTTCTTTACTGCGTTCATCTTTTATTTCAAGCTGTATCGATGAAACCTTCATTTTACATACCTCCAGTATATTTATTGGAAATCTGAATTCACATCTACAGAATATATATTCTTAACTTGATGAAAATGCAAGCGGGACGCAGCATTGCCTACGTCCCGCTGCATATAGCTGAAACAAACGCCTGACTATTTAACTAGTCAAGGGGGGATTTCATTTCGTCATAGTCTTTTTTCTCAAGCAGCAGTGAAATCGCTGTTCCTACTACAAGGGCCCAGAACGCTGATCCTATCTGCAAAACGACTATTCCTGACATCGCGACGGCAAAAGATGCAAAGCTCCCAAACTTGAATTTGCCGCTTCCAAATGATTCCTCGAGTCCGCCTATGATCATGCTGACCAGTGTAAGGCCAATTATAACTGTTGTCGCCTCTCCGGGAAGCATGCCAAGAACACTCATTGTAAGGGGAGCAAAAATGCCTGTTATTGCAAAAATAATTCCGCACCATACCGCAGCAACGTATCTCTTATCGACCGGACCGCAGTCCTCTGAACCAGCCCATGCTGTCATAGGACCAGCTATGTTGCAGTTATGCCCACCAAAGAACGGCGCAATTAGTCCGCCAATTCCGGAAATTATAGTCATTCCGTTTACCGGAGGCTTTTTACCTATTGCGATCTGAACACCTATAGCCTGCATATTTTCAGCACAAACTACAAGCAGGGCAAGGGGAACACCAATTGAAAGGCAGGCCGCTCCGTTGAATGCAGGGAGGATAAATACTGGTTTTGCAACTCCAAAATCAAGACCGGTAAATTGAAGCTTTCCCATAACAAATGCAGCTATCAGGGTAAATACCATTGTACCGACAACTGCAGGTATTTTTTTTAGAAATCTCTTGCAAACTACGTAGCCAAGAAGACCGACAAATGAAATTACCGGAGCTGTCTTGAAAGCTCCTATCAGCTTTGAGGCCCATCCAAAAAGTGTTCCTGCAACCATTGCCATCATTATCTGGGTTGGTATCCTTCGTACCAATTGTTTGATAGTACCCGTTATCCCCAGCAAAAAAACGATTAAGCCAGCCGTTAGAAACCCTCCGACAGTCTCATTGAATGTAAAGTTACCCATTACCTGCGCAAGTGCAAAAGCTCCGGGGATAGACCAGGCGCCTACAATCGGCAGTTTGTAATAAAGAGCCATAATAAGACTGATTATGCCTCCACCTACATAAACAGTTACCAGCCAGCTGTTCAAAAGCTCCGGGGCGAGATTTGCAGATGACGCAGCCTTTTGGATTAAAGGTATAGCAATGATACCAAATGCAAGACCATCGATAATACCGTTGCTGACGTTCGCGAAATTCTGATCACCCCAGAAAGATTTCAGTCCATTCATAAATCCGGAGCCTTTTTCCCAAGCACAAAATAGCATTTACTTCATCCCCCTTGTTCTCATTTTTCTTTTTTCATTCGTTTCTGATAATTTTTGACATAAGAACAACTGCAGCCCTGCACAAAAACGCCGGCAGTGATCATACAGGGCTTAGTAAAACCTGTTTTTTTATTTCGTTTGGAAATCAGTCAATCTTTATTGCTTTGCAGATGCAGTCCTTTACATTCTGAACTATCATTTTGCTTCTGTAGTCCTTTGATCCCCTCACGTCAGTGATCGGAGATGCCTGTTCAAATGAAAACTCGGCAATTTCCTTAAGCACATTATCAGAAGAAAGATCCGCTCCATTAAATTTTTCAAGCCCCTTCACAGAAACAGGCACGGGACCTACCGCACCAAGAGCTACTGATATTTCTTCAGCTGATTTTTCTCCTTTTTTAAGGCAGATCTTAACAGCGACCCCTACAGTTGCAAGGTCCATGCCCGCGCGTCTGCTGTGCTTGGCAAAAGATACCACCGTACAAGGTTTAGGTTTTGGCAGCACAAAGCCTTTGAGCATTTCTCCTGGCCTCATTACTGTTTTTCCGGGACCGACAAAAAAGTCCTTTAATGTACATCTCTTCTCTCCTGAGACAGAAACAATGACTGCCTCTGCTTCATAAACGATGAGGGGAAGGACCGTATCCGCAGAAGGAGCGGCGTTACAGCTGTTGCCGCCTATAGTTGCCAGGTTTCGTACCTGCACAGAGCCAACATTGCGTGCTGCTTCTGAAAGGATCGGAAAGTCTGCTTTGATCTTTTCACAGGATTCGACCTGCTCGATCGTAGCTCCGGCACCGATAAAGAATCCCTCTGAAAGATCATTCATTTCAGCAAATTTATTTATGCCTCTTATGTCCATCAGGTGCATATCCGGACAGCCTGTCTTTTTCCACTTGACTATCAGATCTGTTCCTCCTGCAAGGACTTTGGCATCGTTGTTGTCTGATAGATATTTCACTGCTTCTTCTAAAGATTTAGGCAAAAAATATTTTATATTGTTCATCTGTCATCCCTCCTACTCAACACTAGTCTTTTGATTTTGATGCCTCTTTTTTTCCTCGAGAGCTTTAAGGACCTTCTCCGCAGTTATGGGCATTGTGTTGATCCTTACTCCAACAGCATTGTAGACCGCATTCTGTATTGCCGGGGCAGCACCTATCAAGGAAGCCTCACCAATGGATTTTGCACCGAAGCCGGTCGTCCATTCGAATGAATCGACGAACTCAGCATTTATCTTTGGTATATCGGCAGCTGTAGGCATCTGGTAGTCAAGAAATGAAGGATTCATGAGTTTGCCCTTGTCGTTGTAAGCAAGGTTTTCCATTAGTGCCCACCCATATCCCTGAGCCATGCCTCCGTGGACCTGACCTTCAATGGCAAGCAGATTGATAGGCTGGCCTGAATCGTGAATGCCCCACATTTCGTTTACTTTGACCTGGCCTGTCTTAGTGTTTACTTCAAGCTCTGCTACCTGGCAGCCAAAAGCATATCCGCCGGATATGTTGTTGTATTTTGTGGCGTCAGGATATTCCACTCCTTCAGGAGTAAAGTACCCTATCCCCAGTATGTGCTGTCCCGGATAATCACAGACGTGTTTCCATGCAATGTCAGCATAGCTAGCTTTCTTCTCAGGATCTGTTTTTGAGACAACAAACTCATTCTCCAGCTCCAGTTCACCTTCCGGGAGACCAAGTATTTCTGAACCTATCTTGATCAATTTGCTCTTCATGTCATTGAGTGCCATATGAAGTGCGCCTGTGGACATATATGTTCCACGGCTGGCAAAACAACCCAGCCCGAATGGAACGATATCGGTATCGGGCGTGGTAGTGCATACATGTTCTTCAGAAATACTGAGCACTTCCTGGACACACATAGAATGTACTGTCCTGATTCCCTGTCCCATATCAGGTTCGTTTGAAAAGACATAAACCTTGCCCTGTTCATTCATTCTCAAAAGCGCAGCTGCCCCTTCAAAAGGTTTGATGAAGGACCTGTTTCCGGATACATGGACACATGCTGCAAAGCCGATACCCTTTTTGATGTGATTTTTCTCATCCGAATTTACAACAAAGAATTTCTTGCGCTTATCGTGATATTCAGAAGCTTCCAATCCCCTCTTCATACAGTCAGAAACAGCGTTGCTGTTAGTGTTCCATCCATGGGGGTTCTTATAGTTTTCTCCTGAGAAATTGCGGAGACGAAGTTCATCCGGTGCGATATTGAGCACTTCAGCCACTTCATCCAGGTGTGTTTCATGCGCAAAATGCTTCTGAGCATTTCCAAATCCTCTGTAGCATCCGGTCGGGACCTTATTTGTGTAGACAAGATCACAGACAGATCTCAATGCCTGGCATTTGTACATTATGTCGATACGATACATGGCAGTGAGGGCTATTGAAGCACCATATGATGCATAAGCTCCCTGGTCCGCAATAATGTATGTATACTTACCGAGGTACTTTCCTTCTTTATCCCATGCCGTTTTGATCTTGAAGTACATGGGTAGCCTGGGCAGTGCGCACTGAAAGTCTTCTACCCTGTCCAGTACTAAACGGACGGGCTGTTTCGCATATTTAGCTATAAGGGCACCAAGCGGATGAACAGGCTGAGAGAGCTTTCCGCCAAATCCTCCTCCAAAGGGAGGCTGCACTATGCGCAAGTTTTCTACCGGGATCCCTAGCGCAACCGCATAATCGTTCCTTGACCATGTTGGAGTCTGAATACCTGCATACATAGTCACGTTGTTATGTGCATCCCAGACAGATACTCCGGCCATAGGTTCAATATAGCCCTGGTAGTGCAGGCTGGTCTCGTATTCGCCTTCATGGACATAATATGCATTTTTAAATACCTCATCGGTGTCAAGTCCATGATGTATATCAAAATGATTACAGATATTTTTGGGTGCCGATTCGTGAATAAGAGGAGCTCCATCCTTCATTGCGTCATGCATGCTTAAGATGGCAGGAAGCGGCTCATACTCAACTCTTATCTTTGAAATAGCTTCATCACAGGCTTCTTCATCAATACCGGCTACTGCTGCAACTTCATCGCCCGTGTAGTTCGCCTTATCAACAGCGATAAGATACTCGTCCTTTGTAATAGGACCCCATTTGTACTGCTCGACATTTTTCCCGGTCAGTACTGTTTTGATTCCAGGCACCTTAAGCGCCTCAGAAATATCGACGTTCAGAATTTTTGCATGAGGATAAGGGCTCCGAAGCGCTTTACCATAGAGCATACCTGGAAGGTGTATGTCGCTAACATAGACTGTTCTGCCTGTTACTTTTTCTTTTGCGTCTACGTATGGTCGCTTAGTTCCAATAATTTTGTAGTCGCCCTTTTCGTACCGTGTCATAGCCATATTTATCCCCTCCTCATTTTCTTGGAAGCGATCTGTACAGCCTCAAAAATTTTCTGGTATCCGGTGCACCTACAGAGATTTCCAGTAAGACCTTCTCTTACCTCTTCTTCTGTAGGTTCTGGGTGCTTTTCCAAAAGTGCAATGGTCGACATGACCATTCCAGGAGTACAGTAACCGCACTGTACCGCTCCGGCCTCAACAAAGGCTTCCTGGACCGGATGAAGTGTCCCATCCATATTTTCAAGGCCTTCAATTGTTATTATTTCAGCTCCGTCAGCCTGTACTGCCAGGACCAGGCAGGAAGTTACGGTCTTGCCATTCATCAGAACAGAACAGGCACCGCATTCTCCCTCTCCGCAACCGATCTTTGTTCCCAGAAGACCTAACTGCTCCCTGAGGACGCTGGACAGAGTCCAGTTTGTTCTCACATGGACCTTTTGTGGTTTTCCGTTAACGGAAAAAGAAATAGTTTTCATGTCCATTTAAATTCAGCTCCTTCTATGCTATTTGAATCGCATAACTACTACATATTTTTAAAATATGATTAATTAAAATTTCCCAGATAAATTGGAACTTCGCCCTCCATTTTTATAGCATCTTTTGGACAAAGGGCCGGACAAAGACCACAGCCGTCACATTTGTTCGGATTAATAATAGCTTTCTTTTTACCATCTTTTTCGACCATCTTGATAGCGTCATAGAAACACCAGCTTGGGCAAAGTCCACAGCCTATGCACTTGTCTTCTAAGACCCTGCTGATCGCAGTGTGATCACGGTCGACCTTATCCCATGAAATGATCTGCGGAAGCGTAATGCCTTTCAGTTTATTAATGTCATCAATGTTATGTTCGACAAGGTATTTTTCTACTCCTTCAAGGAAGACCTTTACCTCGCCAAACTGTTTCGGGCCGTACATGATAGCTGTACAGGTCTGGACTGTGGTAGCTCCGCACATGATGCACTTGATCACATCTTCCCAGCTGAATATACCGTTCGTTGCGGAGATAGGCATACCGTGTGCCTCTGCTATTTTTGCTATCCATTTAAGTGTGATAGGCCTCATCCAGGGGCCTCCGACCCCGGCGAATCCTCCGTGAAGAAGGGGGCGTCCAGTTTCTATGTCAACATCCAACGCAGAGAATCTGTTGACAACTGTGAAACCTGCTGCTCCGGAAGCTTTGCAAAGCCCCGCAACATCAACGATATTAACTGCTTCGCTTGTCAGTTTCACAAAGACAGGGATATTTACGCTGTCACAGACTATCTTCGTTACTTCTGCCGCCGCCTCGGGAGAGTTTCCTAACTCCTGGCCACTCTTATAACCAAGATCCTTTGGGTGCGGACAGCCAAAGTTCAGCTCAAGCATTGGAAGTCCTATGTCTTCCATTCTTTTTGCCAGCTCTGTCCAACTATCTTTTGAGTTCCCTGAAATGCTTCCTACCAGGGTGCAGTCTCTCTCGTCACAGGCAGCCTTTGCGATCTTCATCTCCTGCATCCATTCTTCAGTGCTGTAGGTTGCCAAAAATTCGCAGGAATAGTTAGAATAACTGTGGGGCCAGCCTTTTTTATTCAGGATTGTAAAGCGGGGGGATACGTATTTCTGTGCAAGCGGTTCAGGGCTGAAAGTTTTAGCTATGACTCC
Source organism: Synergistaceae bacterium UBA6101 (assembly GCA_002428495.1). Taxonomy (GTDB): domain Bacteria; phylum Synergistota; class Synergistia; order Synergistales; family Synergistaceae; genus Caenicola. Next base: position 42,173 of record DIWR01000004.1, on the reverse strand, counting down.
TCCTGCTCCGGAATCTGCACAGCGTTTCATGTATTCACCATTTTTACTCGGGGAAGCAGATGCGATAACCATGGGATTTTTAAATTTAACTCCGCAGTACTCAACGGAAAGATTTGGCTTCATTATTCTTACCTCCAGTTTAATTTAAATAAGTAGGAGAAGACGGGCTTTCAGCCTGCCGTTCTCCTACTTATGTTTATCTATCTGGGAGCTCCTAGTTTGTTCTTCAAAAGCGTGCATTCAGGATCGATGGGTTTTGAGGGATCCTGGTAGCGGATCTCCATGGTTACGCATCCAAGAGGAATGTCATAAGGACCATGTTTCATTTCTGGCAGACGGCTTCCATAATACCCTGCCTTCATCGTGATATCTTTCTTCTCGTCTTTGAGAAACCCTTCAAGGATGTAAACTTCCTCACAGAAGTCATGAGAAAGAAGATCAGGGACTTTGGTCTGAGGGGGAAATTTCAGAAGCCTTGTATAGTTTCCGGTTTCGGGGTCATAAGAAAGGACTTTTTCCATTGTACCATTGTAGCCGCCCTCTACCAGACGCCATTCTCCGTAAAGATCAACATCGCAAATTTCATATTCCTGTTTTGCCATTACTGTATAACCTCCTTAAAATTGGAATTAATATTGAGAACTGCTTCAGACAACTATCAAAAGAACGTATTGTTTAGTCACCTTTGTACCAGGATGACTTTGGCTTCAGTTCATAATAGTTATGAAGTTTTCTGCCAAGGACCGGATCTTCCAGCTCGACTTCAAAGTAGGGACTATATTCTGATTTTATTATCGACGCAACAGTCCCGGAATAAACCACCAAGCCCTGAGTATCTTCGGGATCAACAAGAAGTTTTTTTACGCGATCAATGATATCGTTGGCATCAAGCATAGCAGTGAGCGCTGCCTCCTGAAAGAGTGTTCTTACTCCGTCGATCTTTATCCAGCTGCGGATTATAATATCGTCCCAGTGGTCAACAACATCAGACAGTTTCCAAAGATCCCTGCTTATAGTATTTGGGTATATCTGCTTGGCTTTTGGAATATCCACCGTCTCCAGCTTCCTGTCCGTATGATCACTGCCTGCTCCTACATATACTATTCCATTGTCAAACAGCAGGGCAAACTCCGCTTCACCGGAATGGTCTGTTTCGTCAAGGACTTCAAAAGAGTTTTCCTGCGTGATCCTCTTTTCAATTTTGGTAAAGTAAACGGGTGCTTTATCAGGGGCAGGGATACCCTCTTCCTTAAGCTCGTCTATGTGGGACTGAACTGCAGCCTGATCTCTTCCTGTGTATCCTGCGTTAATAATATGTACCGGCATAAAGTCAATGTTTATTTCATTTCCGTCTTTTTCTTTTACACAAAACTTCATCCAATCCGCACTCTCCTTTTTTGTTGAACCAACGATCAAGTATTTTGACATGCCATATCTATAATTACATTCTATAATTATTTTGGCATGCCAATTATCTCAATTGGATACGTAATTGTCAAGCGGTATTCATAAAAAATTAGGCAACGAGAAAGCTTAATAAGTCTTCTCATTGCCTAAAAAGTGACTAATTTTATAAAAAACGAATGAAATTGCCTGTTATATTTAACAATCCTTCGTTTTAAAGTATGGCATGTAAATAATGTCGCGCCGTAAAATCAGAACAGCCTATTTGCCTGTGTTGTTATTGGATCTACAATTCTCTGATCCCTCGGGGATGTCAAGATGTGCAAGAAGCGAAGCAAAACTTTTTTCAAGGTGATTTTTCATTGCTGCCCTGACTTCCTCTGCATCTTTGTTCCAAAGTGCGTTCACGAGTATCTCATGTTCATGTATTACCTCTTCAAACCTGTATTCCCCTCTTAATGCCATAAGTCCCATTCTAACGACTTCTTCCTGTATCTTCGCCCAGAATCTTGCCAATCTTTCATTTTGCATACTTTTAATTATGAGGCTGTGTGAACTAAGGTCGAGGCTTGTAAAAACATACTGTTCAGTCGTTTTTTTCATTTCGTTCAGTATCGAATCAAGCTGTCCTGCAACGACCCTCGGCTCTCCCTCGCTGACTAGCCAGTCTATAGCAGAGAATTCAATTATATTTCGTATCTGGATTATCTCACGGACGTCCGCCACAGTAACCGGCCTTACCTGCATTTTTTTCCCGTCTCCGGAAATTATCCAGAATTCCTGTGAAAGCCTTTGTATAGCCTCTCTCACCGGAGTCCTGCTTACGCCAAGACTTTCTGCCAATTCTCTCTCCCTAAGATATGAACCTGGAGGATATTTTAAAGAAACTATATCTTTTTTTATCGCTTCATAAACCTGAAGCGAAAGTGGTCTTTCATCCACTGCCATTACCTCCCATTGATATAATTATTGTTAATTTTACATGATTGGCATACCAAAACCTAGTAATCAGTACAATTAATTCACAATATTTTTTCTGACTAACATTCTGAGCGCCGGCAAGAAGCGGCGATAACGATGCAACATGAAGAAAGAGGTCGCGTAGGCGTATTAAAATACGCTGAGCGGCCTCTTTCGAATGTTGTGAAGTTAGCGTTGCTTATTGCCGGCGCTCAGCCTACTGAGTAAGAAGGGTAAGCATAGCTCCGGCAGCAACCGCTGTTCCAATAACACCTGCAACGTTGGGGCCCATTGCGTGCATAAGGATGTAGCTTCCCGGGAATTCCTTGGAAACCACCTTCTGGCAGACTCGGGCTGCCATCGGAACGGCAGAAACCCCGGCAGCGCCGATGATGGGGTTGATCTTTCCACCTGATGCCACTTTCATTATCTGGCCAAAAAGTACTCCTCCTGCTGTGCTGAAGATAAACGCGATAAGTCCCAATGCGATTATCTTAAGCGTCGCGACAGTGAGGAAGGACTCAGCACTCATCGTCGCACCAACTGAAATACCCAGGAATATCGTGGTGGCATTGAGCACTTCATTCTGTGCTGCAAGCGAAAGACGCTCTGTGCATCCACATTCACGAAGAAGGTTGCCGAACATCAGCATCCCAACAAGCGGAACTGACGCAGGAAGGACAAGTCCGCACGCGATCGTTGAAACGATCGGGAAAAGGATACGCTCTGTCCTAGTAACCGGGCGGAGCTGTTCCATCTTGATCGAACGATCCTTCTTTGTTGTCAGAAGCCTGATAACAGGCGGCTGGATAAGCGGCACCAGTGACATGTAACTGTAAGCAGCAACTGCGACTGCTGGAAGTATTCCTTTTGCAAGTTTGGCACAGAGATATATGGCTGTAGGTCCGTCAGCTCCCCCTATGATCCCAATACCTGCTGCTTCCTGGATAGTAAAGCCCATCGACATCGCGCCTATGACAGCGAAGAATACGCCTATCTGTGCAGCTGCACCGAGCAGGAATGTTATGGGGTTTGCAAGCAACGGTCCAAAGTCAGTCAGAGCACCAATTCCCATGAATATGATCACAGGGTAGAGCTCGTGGTCGATGCCGAACTTAACGAAATAGAGGAATCCGCCGGGATCAACTATGCCGGAAAGCGGCAGGTTGACGAGCAGACACCCAAAAGCGATCGGCATTAGCAGCAAAGGTTCAAAACCCTTTGCAATAGCGAGATAGAGCAGGACAAACGATACCAGAAGCATAACAAGCGTAGGTATGTTAAGGGCTACAAATCCTGACTGTTCTACAACGCCTTTTAGTGCAGTCAAATATAGATCCATTAAATTTCCCCTCCTTGGAAAGTGCTGCTAACGCAGACTAACCGATAACGAGGAGAGTATCGCCAGTATTGACAGAATCTCCTTCCTTACAGCCAACCTGAGTGACTGTTCCTGCCGCAGGTGCATAGATCTCGTTCTCCATCTTCATTGCTTCAAGGATAAGAACAAGCTGGCCGGCTGTGACGGGAGCTCCCTGCGAAACAAGGATCTTTAGGACCTTTCCGGGCATCGGAGCTTCGATTGAACCGGCTCCGCCGGCTACCGGTGCAGGAGCTGCTGCGGGTGCCGGCGCAGGGGCCGCTGTCGGTGCTGAGACGGGGGCCGCTGCAGGTACTGCTGCCGGTGCAGGTGCTGCTGCCGGTGTTCCTGCTCCCATCTCTTCTACATCTACGTCGTATGCCTTACCATTTACTGTAACTCTGTACTTGCGTGCCATCAGAGAAAAACCTCCTCAAATATTATGTAAAAGTTTGTTGCTAGTCCTGAAAACCTTCGGTGTTCTGGATCCTGCCAATAAATTTCCATCTGGATCCCGCAGGTGCTTTTACAGGGGCAAAAGAAACCACTCTTGCAGCACTTCCGCACATAGCTGCAATTGCTGCTGAAATAACGGCCAGAAGCTCTCCGTCATCTTCAGCTGCAGGAGTAGCTACCGCCTTTGCAGCGGGAGATGCCTGTGCAGAGGGGGCTGTCGGCGCTGCCGGGGCTTTTTTGCATCCGTCGATAGCTCTGCAGACATGCTTCATTCCCATCATTATGAACATGAGGCCCATAATGACGATGAACACGATGCTGAAAGCTATCAGAGACATAACAAGTCCGCCGCTGACACCTGTGAAATGGGCAGCTATTGCACTCTCAGTCATTTAATTCTCCCCCTTAGTTAGGCAGGATGCCATGTTTGCGTTTCGGACGAAGCTCGCATTTAGTTTCTGTCATTACGAGAGCCTGATAAAGTGCCGGCCTGGTCTCTTCCGGAAGAATGACCCTGTCAACGAAACCACGGGCTGCAGCGCAGTAGGGATTCGCAAAGGCTTCTTTGTATTCATCTATCATCTGAGCTCTCATAGCCTCTTTGTCCTCTGCTGCTTCGATATCTTTACGGAAAATGATATTCGCCGCACCTTCTGCTCCCATGACTGCTATCTGTGCCTGCGGCCATGCTAGGACAACATCTGCTCCGAGGTCTTTGCTGCACATACCAAGGTATGATCCTCCGTAAGCCTTGCGAAGGACAATCGTGATCTTAGGGGCTGTGGCTTCACTGTAAGCGTAGAGCAGTTTAGCGCCGTGGCGGATGATACCGCCCATTTCCTGGTTGAGGCCGGGCAGATAGCCGGGGACATCTTCAAATGTAACGATGGGAATGTTGAATGCGTCGCATATGCGTATGTGGCGGCTTGCTTTGTCAGATGCATCGATGTCAAGACATCCTGCCATAAACTTAGCCTGGTTTGCGATAATGCCGATAGACCTCCCGCCAACTCTTGCGAAACCGGTAACGATGTTACGGGCGTACATTTCCTGGACTTCGCAAAAATCACCGTTGTCAACGACCTTTTTGATTACATCGCGGACATCGTAACCTTTGTTGGGGTTTGTCGGAACCATTTCACGAAGAGCGGGGTCCATGCGTGCAGGATCGTCGCCAGTCTCAATGAAAGGAGGTTCTTCCATGTTATTGCTGGGCAGATAGCTGAGGACTTTCCTCGCCTGCGCATAGCACTCGGCCTCATCTTTCGCGAAGAAATGCGCGCAGCCTGAAGTCCCGTTATGTGCCCTTGCTCCGCCGATCTGCTCTGAAGTAACGTCTTCACCTGTTACGGCCTTGATCACCTGGGGGCCGGTAATGTGCATGATACCGATCTTGTCGACCATAAATACGAAGTCGGTAAGCGCCGGGCTGTAAACAGCTCCGCCTGCGCATGGACCGGCTATTATGGAGAACTGGGGGATAACGCCGCTTGCCTTGACGTTCTTGAAGAATATGTTGCCATATCCGGAAAGGGCATCTACCGCTTCCTGGATACGTGCGCCGCCTGAATCGTTGATGCCGATGCAGGGAGCTCCGTTGGTAAGGGCAAGATCAAGTACCTTGCAGATCTTTTTCGCATGCATTTCGCCAAGGGAACCGCCCATTACTGTGAAATCCTGGCTGAATACGTATACGATACGCCCGTCGATGGTTCCATACCCGGTGACTACTCCGTCTCCAAGGAAAACTGTATCCTGAAGGCCAAAGTTTACGCAGCGATGCTCAACAAACTCATCGATCTCTACAAAGCTTCCGGGGTCGAGAATTGTATCGATCCGCTCACGTGCGGTCATCTTGCCTTTTTCGTGCTGTTTGGCAATGGCCTTTGCTCCACCGCCCTGTACCGCTTTTTCCCGCTTTTCTACGAGACTCGCGCACAGTTCGTCAATCGTCTTGTCCGCCATTACTACTAACCTCCTTGATGTTCTGTAACTGTCGGTACTTTTTAGCAAAGACTCCCGCGCCGCGGATACGGTACGGGGTCTTTGTTAACCATATATTAGCGTTCGCTCAGTTCGAGCAGTATGCCCCCGGTCGCCTTTGGATGGATGAAGGCGATCTTTGCACCGCCTGCGCCGAGACGCGGTTTTTCATCTATGAGGCGAATTCCCTTTTCCTTGAGTTCCGCAAGTGTTGCCTCCAGGTCATCGACCCTTATAGCCATGTGGTGGATGCCTTCACCCTTGGCTTCGATAAACTTCGCGACCGGGCTTTCGGGACTAGTGGCTTCAAGGAGTTCGACTTCAGTATCCTTGAGTGGCAGGAATGCTGTTTTCACCTTCTGCTCAACAACTTCTTCCACTCCCTGACATTTGATGCCAAGAGTGGCTTCCCAGAGCTTGAGGGACTCATCAATGTTTTTGACTGCTATGCCGATGTGGTCAATAACTGTTGGTTTCATCTTTTACGCCTCTTTCGCTCTCTTCTCGGCGACCGCCTTTTCAAGCCATGCTATCGTCTCTGTCGTAGGAGTTCCCGGACCAAATATGGCTCCGGCTCCGAATCCCAGAAGTGTCGGATAGTCTGTCTCGGGAATGACTCCACCGCCGAAAACGATGATATCACTTGCATTCTTTTCTTTAAGTAGATCAATGATCGCCTTAAAGCAGTACTCATGAGCTCCAGAGAGAATGCTTATTCCAATTGCGTCAGCATCTTCCTGGATAGCTGTGGCAACGATCTGCTCGGGTGTCTGACGAAGTCCTGTATATATTACTTCCATGCCTGCGTCTCTGAATGCTCTGGCAACGACCTTTGCGCCGCGGTCATGGCCATCAAGTCCAGGTTTCGCAACAACTACGCGAATTTTACGGTCCATCATTTTTTCCTCCTTATCAGCTCTCTAGAGATCCTAAAGAACCACGTTTTCCTTGTATTCGCCAAACACTCCGCGAAGAATTCCGCAGATCTCGCCCTCTGTTGCATAGTGGCGTACCGCATCGAGGATAAGGGGCATGAGGTTGTCTTCGCCCTGAGCTCCCTTGCGTATTGCTTCGAGGCAGTCCTTGACCTTTACGTTGTCGCGGCTTTCCTTCATTGCACGGAGTTTCTTGATCTGGTTGACTCCTACGCTTGCATCGACTTTAAGGAGTTTACGCTCAGACATGTCCTCTTCGACCTGGAACTTGTTGACGCCGACGATGATCCTGTCTCCGGACTCGATCGACTTCTGATACTGGTATGCGGCATCCTGGATATTCTTCTGGGGATAGCCTTTTTCAATAGCAGTCATCATTCCGCCCATTTCGTCTATTTTGTTGATGTACTCCCATGCGCCGTCTTCGATCTGTTTGGTCAGGGCTTCGACAGCGTAGCTTCCTGCAAGAGGATCTACAGTGTTGGTGATGCCTGACTCATAAGCAACGATCTGCTGGGTGCGGAGAGCTATGCGGACAGACTTGTCTGTAGGAAGGGCAAGGGCTTCGTCAAGGCTGTTGGTGTGGAGTGACTGTGTTCCTCCGCATACGGCTGCCATTGTCTGTATCCCTACGCGAACGATGTTGTTTTCAGCCTGCTGAGCAGTGAGTGTGCATCCGGCTGTCTGAGTATGGAAGCGGAGCATCTGTGCGCCCTTGTCTGTTACGCCGAAACGTTCCTTCATTATCTTTGCCCAGATCTTGCGTGCGGCGCGGAACTTCGCGACTTCTTCGAGGAAATCGTTGTGCGAGTTGAAGAAGAAGGAGAGGCGCTTTCCGAAGACGTTCGGATCCTGTCCTGATTTGATGGCTGCTTCGATGTATGCGATACCGTCTGCAAGGGTAAACGCGACTTCCTGTATAGCTGTCGATCCGGCTTCCCTGATGTGGTAGCCTGAGATCGAGATGGTGTTCCACTTTGGGATGTTGTTGCTGCAGAACTCAAAAATGTCCGTGATGAGTCTCATCGACGGCTTGGGAGGGAAGATATATGTTCCCCTGGCTATGTATTCCTTCAGGATATCGTTCTGAATGGTTCCTGAAAGCTCACTCATGGGGGTGCCCTGCTTCTCTGCCACGGCTATGTACATTGCAAGCAGGACAGATGCAGGTGCGTTTATCGTCATTGATGTTGAGACCTTGTCGAGCGGGATCTGATCAAAAAGGATCTCGGCATCAGCGAGGCTGTCTATCGCTACTCCGACCTTTCCGCATTCTCCGATCGCCATTGGATCGTCTGAGTCATACCCTATCTGGGTGGGAAGGTCAAATGCCACTGAAAGACCTGTTGTACCCTGGCTCAGAAGATAACGGTAGCGCCTGTTGGAATCCTCAGCGGTAGCGAACCCTGCATACTGACGCATAGTCCAAAAGCGGCCGCGATACATTGTGGGCTGAACTCCCCTTGTATAGGGATACTGTCCGGGAAAGCCAAGATCCTTTGAATAATCCAGGCCTTCAAGATCCTCAGGGGTATATGTTCTCTTGAGGGGTATTCCTCCGCCTGTTGTGAAGTTTTCCTTCCTTTCAGGGTTTTTCGCCAAAGTCTTAGCTACTGATGATTCATAGCACTTGCTGCCTTCTGCCACTTCCTGGAGCTGTTTTGGGTCAAACACTTACTCCGCCTCCTTATGAAACATTTCGTGACCGTTTTATACAGATCACCTGCACACTTAATTTGGGTTGTAAAAAATCACACCGTACTATTATCAGTCAGGTTTACGAAAATTGCAACATTTGACAGGTCATTTCAGACATATTGATCAAACCGAAAAATATATCTACTATGGAAGCTTTTTTGTAGATTTACGTAAAATACTTTGAAGCCTGCCTTTACGTGAAGTGTTTCACCTTCTTTTAGGCACTAAAAAATGGATTCAGCCTTGATTATAAAATGGGTATAATGAAGTGTCAGAATAATCTTTCTTGTTTGAAAATTATTATTTGGCCTTATTTGTAATGTTTTTAGTTTTGTTTTTTTTGCTATCTTATCCTATCATTGATGTTGCTGTATTATTATTATGCATTTGTAAATGCAAAAGTTCACGAAAGGCAGGTATAGCGATGCAGAAAGCGATAGAAATAACAAAAAATATCTACTGGATAGGCGGGAACGACCGCGAAACCGATCTCTTTGAAGGTCTCTGGACACTTCCAAAGGGAGTATCTTACAACGCCTATCTGATCAACGATGACAAAACTGCAATTATCGACACTATCAAAAGCGGCAACCTTTCCGACTATATAGAAAGGCTGACATCAGTCCTGCCGGCAGGAAGGACTATCGATTATCTGATAGTTAACCACATGGAACCCGACCACTCCGGTTCCATAAGGATGCTTCGCCACCTCTACCCAGAGATGAAGATCATCGGAAATAAAAAGACCGTGGAAATGGTCGATGCTTTCTACAACATCACTGAAAATATCATCGAGGTCAAAGAGGGGGACGTCCTGGACCTGGGGCATCACAAGGTGACTTTTGCAATGATACCGATGGTACACTGGCCTGAGAGCATGGTAACCTACGATACAACTGAAAAAGTCCTCTTTTCAACGGACGCCTTTGGTGGATTCAGCGCTCTTGAGGGCGGAATATTCGATGACGAGCTCGATATGGTCCACTATGAATATGAAATACTCCGTTACTTCGCCAACATAGTCGGAAGGTACGCCTCACCGACTCAAAAGGCTATAGCAAAGGTACGGATTCTCGATCCGAGAATAATCTGCCCGGCACACGGACCTATACACAGGACTAACCCGAAGCACATAGTAGATCTTTATGACAAATGGAGCAGGCATGATACCGACGAAGGAGTCGTGGTGGTATACGGTTCCATGTATGGAAATACCAAGTTCATGACCGACGCCATAGCCCGTTCAATATCAGAGGCCGGGATAAAAGACATATTCGTACATGATGTTTCAAGGGACAACCTATCATTCATGGTAGCGGACATATGGAGGTACAAAGGGCTGGTATTGGGCAGCTGTACATACAATACTGAGCTCTATCCCCCCATGGCGACCCTTTGCAGGTCCCTTTCAAACAAAATGATGAAAAACAGGATCCTTGGCATATGCGGCTCCTACAGCTGGAGCAAAGGCGCTCTGGCTGAACTGCAGCTCTTTGCCGAACAGAGCGGGGACTGGACCCTTATACAGCCATCAGTCGAAGTCAAATCATGTCCGACAGAGGAAGATCTGGATCAGTGCAGACTGCTGGGAAAGAATGTTGCGGAAGCAGTAAAAAAACACTTTAATAACTAACTGATTTTTATGGAAAAACAAAAGTAGCCCCCTGAAACCTTAGTTGTCAGGGGGCTCCTTTTGTGTTTGAAACTACCGGTCTATCTCGTTGATCTCAATATCCGGGATATACTGCTTTAAAATTCTCTTGAGATCATTGACCTGATCCCTTTCAAAAAGCACTTTCCACCCTAAATTATCCCTCTCCAGAAACACCATTGTCTCGCCCTTCTTGTGCATCAAAGTGATAAATTTAATTTCTTTCCATTTCATCACTTCTCTGTGGTGGGTGATCCATGTGTGTGTCTCTTTTACCATCCCTATCGGGGATAAATATACAAGTTTCTGATACTTGAGAACAAAGAAACTTGCAACCCCCAGAATGATGTTAGGCAGAGCCTTATCTGTGATGCCCAGAGAATAATATCTCCAGAGAGTGCCTCCTATAAGATAGACGCCTATTGCTGCAAAGGTCGCAGTCTTATAGTTGCTGGTGGTCCTTCCTGATCTTGAGACCAGGATATTTTCAAGTTCCGGCAGTTTTCCCTGCAATTTAAACTGCTCTTATCTTGCTAAACCAGATCCGCAGGACGCGCCTTTGAAATTACAGGTTCGCCGCTCTTGCCTTTCCAGGCTATGCCTATGCCCATGTAGGTCAATAGGATTGCTACTATTGGATTGAGGTAGTTCAGGAACGCATATGGAGCATATTCAAGCGTCGGCACACCAAGAACTGTCGTGTGGTAAGCACCGCATGTATTCCAGGGGATAAGGACGGAAAGCAGCGTACCTGAGTCCTCAAGCGAACGTGAGAGCATCCTCGGGTGCAGTCCTTTTTCTTCATACGCAGACCTGAACATCGTTCCCGGCATCGCTATAGACAGGTACTGGTCACCAAGGAAAATATCGCAGACTAAGCAGGACATGATGGTCGCTGTGATCATTCCGCCGACTGACTTGATAGGCTTCATTATAGCTTCGAGCATGACCTTGAGGAAACCGCATGTATCCATAGAAAAACCAAAAGTGAATGCGCAGATGATGAGTGAGATCGTCCAGTTCATAGACTGCAGACCGCCGCGTTCCATAAGTTTAACTATGTCATTGGCTGCCTCCAGAGCAATATCCGGGGCGACGGTGATGTTGCTCTCGGCAAGGACTTTGGCCAGAGCTGCCGCATCCTCACCCGCACCGGCTATTGTGGCAGAGACTGTCGGTGAATATCCATACTGCATGATATTTAGAATTTCGCCAATTCCTGAACCATTGACCAAGGCAATGATAATAGCAACAAAAATACCAGCCCACAGACTGGGGAGGGCCGGTTTGCGCATTGCGGAAAGGCAAATAACAACAAGAGGCGCAATGAGCGTGACCGGGTTGATCCAGAATTCAGCCTTCATAAGTGCCTGGATGGCAGCGATCTTCGCAGCATCAAGTTCTCCCCCGGCATAACGGAAACCAATAACGATCGTGATCACGGCAACTATGATGTAAGTTGGCCCGGTGGTCCACACCATGGCTCTGATGTGCTGAAAAAGGTCAGTTCCTGCAACAGCCGGTGCCAGGTTAGTAGTATCAGAAAGTGGAGACATTTTGTCGCCGAAGTATGCTCCGGAAATGACCACGCCTGCAGTGAGAGGTGCAGGGATGCCAAGACCAAGCGCGATCCCCATAAGGGCGATACCGACAGTCCCGGAGGTCCCCCATGATGTACCGGTCGACAGTGATACGACAGAGCAGATGAGCAGTGTGGCAAAAAGGAAAATTGACGGGCTGAGAATAGCCAGTCCGTAGTAAATCATGGTTGGTACTACTCCGCTTAGGATCCAGGTCCCGATAAGCGGGCCAACGGTATAAAGGATGAGACAGGCCTGCATGCCTGTCATTATGCCATCAATAATGCCTTTTTCTATTGTGGCGTAATCATACTTGAGGACTGCAACCCCGACCGCAATTGTAAGTATTGCGCCAAGGATAAGTGTAATGTGAATGTCAACTTCCCATACGAGAACACTGGCCGCGATCATTGCCGCTACTGACAAAAACACTGCAAGAGTCAAGGCAAGTGAAGGTTTACGAGGCTCCATAATAAGACAACTCCCCTTTCGATTTTTGAAAAAATAATAAAAAAACAGTTGCAGGAACATACAAAAACGTTTGAAAAAAGAACCTACCGGTAAAAACCACCTCCGTCTATCGAAATAATAACCGTCAAAAACGGCTTGGCATAAAGGTTAATGCAACAAAGAAAATGGGTGTTTTTATTTTTACCCGTCTAGGTAATTCTACTACCTTTACAAGTAATCTGTCTACTCTTGCACGTTCAATATAAACCTGGATTGAACAAATATCTGCAAGGCATATAATTAACCAAAAGCGGGTCAGTACTGAACTTTACCTATAAGAGAACCGGGGAGGACGTCCCTTTTCTGACATTGACCTCTTCCATAGTTCACAAAACATTTCACAAAAAAGGTGTTCACAAAAAAGGTTGATGCATTTTCTTTTTCAATATAGAATACGCAGGTGCGGGGTTCCATTTTTTCCGCAAAAATACTTTTGAAACATAATCTAAGGAGGACTTCTTACAATGGCTAAAGCAGTAGTTGACCAGGATGCTTGTGTAGGTTGCGAGGCATGCGTAGGCGTTTGCCCGACATCAGCGATCAGTATGAATGACGGAAAAGCAAAGGTAGATCCCGACACATGTGTAGAGTGCGGGGCCTGTGTTGCGACCTGCCCTGTCAGCGCGATTTCTCAGTAATAATTAAATCACTATGATATGAAAAAAACCGGAGGCATTCGTTTCCGGTTTTTTCATTTAATCTCTGGCTGTTCCGATCCTGCAGCAATGATCAAGGGGGCCCCTGCCCATGCCCAGATCCAGGTTGCTTTTCAATGCATCAGTAATGTACTCTTTGGCAGCCAGGACGCTCTCTTCCAGGGAAAGATCCGATGCAAGCCCGCATGCTATTGCAGATGACAAAGTACATCCTGTGCCGTGAGTATTCGGGTTGTCTATCCTTTCTGAGTAAAACCAGACCTCTGAACCTTCGCGTGTTACGAGAAGGTCATCCGCCCTATCTCCAAAGTGGCCCCCCTTTACAAGCACGCCGGTCTCTGCCTTTTTTGCAATAAGGCGGCCGCCCTCTGCCATACTCTCCATGTCTTTGATCCTAATACCGCTCAAGACCTCTGTCTCTGGAATGTTGGGGGTAATTATGTCTGCAAGCGGTATAAGGTCATTTATGAGGGAATCTACCGCGTCATCCTTCAGGAGCCTGCTTCCGCTGGTGGATACCATAACAGGATCCACTACAATATTTTTTGCATCATACTCTTTAAGCTTCTCAGATATGATCCTTATCAGGGATGAATTTGCTACCATCCCGATCTTGACCGCATCCGGCCGGATATCCGTAAAAACCGCGTCTATCTGTTTTGCCACAAACTCAGGATCTACCTCGATTATTTCGGAAACTCCGGTAGTATTCTGCGCTGTCAGTGCAGTGATAACGCTCATTCCGTAGACACCGAAGGCTGTCATCGTTTTGAGATCTGCCTGAATGCCCGCGCCACCGCTGCAGTCGGAACCGGCGATCGTTAATACTTTTCTCATCATTTCGATTTCTCCTTTACGGTTACTTGTTTCCCAGCATTTTTTCAGTAAGGGCCAACAGTCTTGAAGCCGATGCGGCGACATCGTCTTTGGCAAATATCGCCGATACAACTGCTGCTCCCGCTATCCCGGAACCCGAAAGCTCCATTATGTTTTCTTCAGTAATGCCTCCTATTGCTACCACAGGTATGGAGACAGAATCGCAGATCCTTTTGAGTTCGCAGAAGGATATTTTACCAGCGTCCTCCTTCGTTGATGTTGAAAATACTGCGCCTGCACCGATGTAATCAGCTCCGCACCTTTCCGCTTCAAGCGCCGTTTCCGCACTCCGGGCGGAGACCCCAAGTATCATTGAGCTGCCGATCTTCTGCCTTGCCTCGGATGCGCAAATATCCTCCTGTCCGATGTGTACGCCGTCAGCACCTGATGCCAGTGCAGCTTCGATGTCGTCGTTGATGATCAGAGGGACATTGTATCTATGGACTACAGCTCCAATTTTTTTTGCCAGGCTCACCAGTTCGTAAAATTCCATGTGCTTTTCCCTTAGCTGTACTATAGTCACACCTGCCCTCACAGCTTTTTCCACCTCTTCCTCCAGAGAGCTTCCTTTAAGCCATTTTCTGTCAGTTACGGCATATAGTTTTAATGAATGTTTATCTATTCTCAATTTTTATAGCCTCCCTCATCTTTTCCGGAGTCATTTTGCTTACTTCATCTATGATGTATGACCTGTAGGTAGAAGTTCCTCCGCCTTCGGAGGTGAGCCGTTCAAAAGCAAACTCTCCAGCCACTCCGAACATTCCCGCTGCGGAAGCCGCAGCAACAGCGATATCTGAAGGGGCTGCCGAGCAAAAGGCACCTGTAATTGCAGTGAGCATGCACCCTGTTCCACTGACTTTTGACATCATGGGATGGCCGTTTCTGACTATGTATAGATCTTTTTCTCCGGCGACTATATCTTTGGGACCTGTTACAGTGATCACAGCCCCTGTCTTTTCTCTGAGCTTCAGGATCAGGGAGATGACATCTGCGGGCAGATCTCCATCCAAAAGTTCCGAGGCGGACGCGTCAACTCCGCGTGTCTTTGACTCCCCTCCTGCTATGGAGGTTATCTCTGAAATATTTCCCCTGATGACGGCAAAATCTATTTCCCTCATCAAGTCCATTGCCGTTGCAGTACGCAGCGAGGAGGCACCCGCCCCAACAGGATCAAGGATCACCGGCCGTCCGAGTTCGTTTGCCCTCCTGCCTGCTTTGAACATGGAGGGGATCGTCCTGCTGTTAAGAGTACCTATGTTTATCACAAGAGCAGAAGCGATCGATACGATCTCTTCTGCCTCGCGCTCGTCATCCGCCATCACAGGGGATGCTCCGCAGGCAAGCAGTACGTTGGCGCAGTCGTTTACAGTCACGTAGTTGGTTATACAGTGGACAAGAGGACAGTCCAGCCTGACTTTATTTAAAATTTCGGCAAACATATTTATTCTCCTTTCTGCTTTCAGCTTCTTGAAATAAGTTCTCTTGCTTTGCCTGCCGCAGTGACAAGTACTATTACTGCTGCCATTACCGGCAGTGTGTTTCCAAAAACTGTCTCCATCGCCATGAACCCCCTGTAAAGAACAAATCCCGCGATCCAAAGGATAAAGTTGGAAATATTCAGGCTCTCGCTGAAGTGATCCTTCTTCAGGATGAAGAAATCTGTTATTAGTATGGATATCATCGGGGCAAAAACTGACCCGATCAGGAAGAGAAAGTTTTCATACTGTTCTATCGGAGTAAAAACTGCGAGAGCAGTACCGGCGATACATGCAATAAGAGCAGTCGTCGTGCTGCTTACCCTGTCCGTTATACTGCTGGAGCTGACTCCTGCTGAATATACATCCAGAAAAGTGGTAGTCACTGTCGATATTACAATAATGAATACCGCGGCCACTCCAAGGCCGGCACTCAGCATGATCCTGGCGATATCGCTCTCTCCTGTGAATATCGAGGCTCCCAGACCTATCATGTACATCCACGTGCTGCCGGCAAAATATACCAGCACGCTTACAAGTGATGCTTTGCGCGGATTTGAGGAGTTATGCGTATAGTCTGAGATCAGAGGAATCCATGAGAGCGGCATCGCCGCCGACAACTCAACAGCACTCCCGAAACTCATGCTCCCGGCAGATCCTAATGCAGTACCTCCCCTGAAGACTATGAAACTGAGAAGTACTGTAAGAGAAAAAAGAGCTGTCATAGTAAAAGTGTTTATCTTTCCTAGGTTTTTTATTCCTATTTTTATCCATACTATTATCAGAAGACCTATCACCACACACCAGAGAGAAGAATTGTATGTCCCAGTGTACTTTTCTGCAATAACAGCGACTGCCCGGCCGCCGCCTATGATCATCACCGCCGTCCAGCCTACGAGCTGCGTCACGTTCAGCACAGAAAAAAATACAGAACCCTTTTGACCGAATGAAATTTTAACGGTTTCCATCGCGCTTTTTCCGGTTTCTGCACCTATACGGCCTGCAAGATATAGAGGTATGCAGCCAATAATATGACCTATGACGACAGCAGCGGCTCCCTTCGAAAAACCGAGAGGTGCAATAAGGCTTCCCGTCAATATCTCCGCAATGGATACAGCCGCTCCGAACCATATAAGCGCGCTTCCGAAAACTGTCGTTCCCTGTTTATCTTCCATATCATTTCCCCCATCCCAAAATAAAAAGCGGGAAACGCCACCTCCGCGCTCCCCGCTAAATCTTGCAATTTAGTGCGTTCCCTACGTTGGCATTATCCAAATCAGGTCCAGGGTCGAAGTCGATTACTTCCTCTCAGCCTGCCATGCAAGCTCCCCGAATATTCAATTGTCCATGTATTATAGCTCCGAAGCGAATGTTTCTGCAAGGACTGTTACAGCATCAGATCATCTGTTCTGCCCATATCTTTTCCTTAGATCATCCGCTTCGCATCTGACCTGCTCGTCAGACAGCACTGCTCCACCCCCTGCGGCTTTGGCAAGGATATATATTTTTGAAAAGACCTCAAGCATCTCACATCTTATCAGCGCTTCCCCCAGATCCTCACCAACACACAGTGCGCCATGGTTTGAGAGAAGAACTGCGCTTCCCCCTGCAAGAGAGCGGGCAGCGCTCTGAGCAAGCTCTTCTGTTCCTATCGGAGCATAGTCTGCAACAGGCACAGTTCCGCCAAAAAGAGCGACCTGATTGTCCGTGATCGGGCAAAGGGGCTGTCTGGCGGCTGCCAGTGCCGTGGCGTATACGGAATGCGTGTGTATCACAGCGTTTATGTCTTTTCTCAACTGGTATATCTTCATGTGCATCTCTTTTTCTATGGACGGTTTTCTTGCGCCTTCAACCACTTTTCCTTCGGGGTCCAGAAGCACCAGATCTTCCGGGACCAGGGCACTGTAGTCCATACCGCTCGGTGTTATGAGAATACCTTTTTTTGTCCGGCAGCTTATGTTGCCTCCGGTGCCCTGTATCAGGCCTTTTTCTAAAAGGAGGATGCCCGTCTTTATAATTTCTTTTCGCATTTCAATATCAGTGACCATCTTCATCCCTCGCCAGTCTGCTCAGTAGAGGTGTTATCAAGAGATTGACGATACCAATTATAAGGAAAATATTGATTATAGATATCTTAAACATCAGCATCAAAGCTACAAAAACAGCAGAAAGCACCATTCCGAAAGAGTCTGTTATGTTGAGGCAGGCGATGACCCTTGCCCTGTGCTCGTCAGAACTCCTGGACTGCATCAGAGCGTACATGGGAACGCTGAAGATGCCTCCCGAAGCTGAAAGCATGAGGAAAGAAAATATCACTCCCCAGGAGCCCGGTTCTGATATAAACTCCGTTACACCCGCGAGCTCGCCTGTCTTTGGCACTGTCAGACTGAAAAAATAAAGCAGAAGAATGGCAGCCGTCATGCCTATGCACCCGAATGGGACCAGCCTGGCAGAGATCTTTCCCTTAAGAAGCCTGTTGCAGAGGGTCGAACCAAGACCTACGCCAACAGAGAATACGACAAGGAAGAGCGTTGATACCTCTTCGTTTCCTCCCAGTATGTCCTTTGAAAAGGTAGGGAACTGCGAGAGGAAGACTGAGCCCAGAAACCAGAACCAGCTGATGCCCAGGATCGACCTGAAAACTATCACGTTCGGTCTCACATAGGAGATTATGTCCATCGTTGACCTGAAGGGATTCCAGTCTATCTTCATTCCGGGAACGGAGGGTCCTGCCTTGGGTATCAGAAGGCTCGCGATAAAACCCAGGGTCGCCACTCCGACAACTCCGGCTGAAATAAACGCCCTTCCTGCAGGGTGAAGAATGAACAGGCCCCCGCAGAGCGTTCCCGAGAGGATCGCTATGTATGTACCGGCGCTTACAAGGCCGTTGCCTGCGACAAGTTCGTTTTCATTCAGGTGCTGGGGAAGTATGCTGAATTTCAGCGGTCCGAAAAAGGCCGACTGGGCTCCCATAAAAAAGAGGAGTATTATCAGACCCCAAAGGTTCAAAAAGGTAAAGGCGGCCGCGGTGAGTACCATCAGGACTATCTCAACAAATTTGATGATCCTTATAAGGAAGGCCTTTTCATACTTGTCAGCCAGTTGTCCGGCTGTCGAAGAGAAAAGAAAAAAAGGAAGTATGAAGAGACCTGCGATGGAGGTTATGAGCAGCCGTGCGTTCAGTCCGTATTCATCTGCAAGCCTGAATGTGATCAGTATGACAAGGGCATTCTTGAACAGATTGTCGTTGAATGCCCCGAAAAACTGTGTAAGGAAAAGCGGGAGGAATCGTCTGACTGTCAATAGTTCGAACTGTGTATTTATCTTGGCGCCCCCCTAAACATCTTTTATATCCTTCATCCTCTATTTCTTTGCTACATCTTCCAGGGAGATCCCCCTGGTATGTTCTGTCTTTACCCAGGTCCCCTGGTCTTTTGCCAGAAAGGCGGCCTTGAAAATTATCGGTATCCATGTGAGCCCGAACCAGAAATATGCAAAGGTATCCTTCACATATCTCAGCGTAAATTTTTTCTCGTGCATTGAAGGACCTACTATCACGCATATCAGGCAAAAGGCGATGATGAAAAATATCGGAAGTCCGAAAAAGAGCACCCAGTCGATCATCGTCTGGGGAGTGCTTTCGGACACGGTCGGAAAAAGGACCATATTGTTTATAAGAGTATATGCCATACCCGCAATCATTATTATTATTCCCAGACATGATTTAGCCGGGGCAAGCAGATAGAGAAAGAGGTCAAGGTACTGAAGCTTCCTCGTTACGAAGAAAGACTTCAGCGCATCTCTCCCGTAGTGCCAGAACACCCAGTAATGGCCCTGCATCCATCTCGTTCTCTGACGCTTTGAAATAGCCATGCTCTGTGGTTTTTCATCATAAATCACCGCTGCGTCGTTCCAGTGCACCCTGCTGCCCGATAGGATCAGCCTTGTGGACATCTCCAGGTCCTCTGTAAGGCTTTCAAGGTCCCAGCCGATCCTTTCAAGTGTTGCAGCCCTGATGACCAGCCCTGTCCCTCCAAGCGTGCATGAGAGTCCCCAAAGCCCCCTTGCAAGCTGCCAGAACCTGTTTGAAAACCAGTAAGCAAGCGCATAAGATCTTGTCAGCCAGTTGTCGTCAGGGTTCTTAACGTCCAGAACGCCCTGTATTGCCTCCGCCTCAGGGTGCAGTTCCATATAGTTGTTCATATTCATCAGAAAGTTGACATCGACAAGGTTGTCCGCATCGAACATCGCAAGTGCATCAGCTTTGTCCATAGGCAACTGTCCAAGTGCCCATTTTACATTCCATGTCTTGCCGTTTCGCTCTTTGTCAAACCGTTCAATGGCCACCGCGCCGTTTGTTCTGGCAAGTTCGGCAGTATTGTCCTGACAGTTGTCGCACGATACATATACTGTGTAACAGTTTTTAGGATAGTTCTGTTCATCCAGGCTCTTAAGAAGGGGCGATATGACCTGGGCTTCGTTATGTGCCGGAATAAGCACAATGAACCTGCGGTAGCGTTTTGCCCGCGGCATCTCTTTCTGGTTCCAGAATCCCCTTATGCTTACGATTATCTGGTAGACTCCATCGCTCATAAGGAGGGCAAGCAAAGAATAGAGGACAAACTGCAGTATCCACCATCCCCACCATATAAACCAGTATACCAATTCCTGTGAACCTTCCATTTACTTCATTCCTCCAGCAAAAGAGCACAGAAAAAGACCTTCAAAAAATTTATTGCCTTTGGTGAAGGCTTCAAATGCTTACCCATTAATCGATAATATCATTTATAAGATTTTTTTCGAGAATAATATCATTATAGCTCAGGATAATATCTACTTCCTTAGTAATTTCGTCATATTCTGAGGCATCTATTGATTGATGCGTAACTGTCCTTGTGGCTCGTTTTACGGCAGGCTCCACAAAGACTCCGTCAATAATATATGAACCATTGCGGAAAATTACAGGGTATGGGCCGTTTTCAAGAGAGAGGTCTTTTCCGAAGTATGTGCCTATCTTTATACCAAGCAGTCCTGCAACCGTCGGCATTATATCCATCTGTCCCGTGTCTGTAAATATGGTTCCCTTTTTTGCCTTCGCACCCGGGATGTGGAAAATCAGCGGCACTCTCCTTGTCTCCTTCCATTCAACCGACTCTTCGATCTTCTTTCCTGTCAGTTTCTCCATCTCTTCCTTGTACGCTATCGGGATCGCAGAGTGGTCACCATACAGTACGATCAGGCTTTTTTTGTCCAGGCCCGAGGCCTTCAATCCCTCCAGGAATCTGCCAAGCTCGCTGTCAAAGTAGTTCATCGCTATTATGTAATCGCCAAGGAGAGTCTTCCTCATCTCTTCCGGCAGCGGGAACGACCCGTCGTCAAGGCCTTCAAAGTTATAGGGATGGTGTCCGCTCAGCGTCACAATAAAACCGTAAAAAGGACCTTTTGTCTTTTTGAAAACATTCAGGGCCTCAGTAAATATCGTCCTGTCGCTCAGTCCCAACCCTATGACCTCTCCTTTTGGGAAGGTATTGCGGCTGTACTGCCTGTCGAAATATAGCTTGGGGTGCATCCTGTGACAGTTCCAAAATGAGCTGAAGGTCCCTTGTATAACAAAAGTGCTGTAGCCAATTTTTTTGAGCGCTCTGGCCAGGGAATTGTAACTGTTGTTTGCAAACCTGGTATATGCAGCACCTGACGCAGACGGGAAGAACCCTGTGTTGGCCATGAACTCCGAATCGCTGCTCAGGCCGCCCGCTGTCTGGTCCCAAGCATTTGGGAAATAAAGGGAGTTCTCGGCAAAACGATTCAAATTGGGAGTGACTTCTGTTCCGTTGATCTTCATTCCCACTATAAACTGCTGGAGAGCCTCACATTGTATCATTATCAGGTTTTTGCCCCTGGCAGGCGAAGGATTATTATTCTTAACCCTGCCGTTGAACCACCCGCGCAGTTCATCGATCTTCTGCTCCGGAACAAGATCAGGTTCAAATGCCCTGACCATGAGGGAGATCACATCTCCCCAGTGGAAGGACGCTGCGCTGACCCAAGCGCAGACTGAAAGTCTGTCATACATGGCACTCATTATGTTCGGCCTTTGTTCCCTGAGCCTGTACCCCGCGGCTATCTGCACAAAGACAGCAAAAATGAGTATGAGGAGAGATATCCCTATCCTTTTAGCTGTTATTTCTGAGAAACACAGTGCAATGTGTTCTTTCTTCAGCAGCCAGAACAGTATCGGGATTTCTGCAAAAGTCAGCACATCCCATAGTTTGAGCAGTGACCATATGGATTTTGCGATCAGCCCGGTCTGGGGAAGAAGGAGTACATCGTGAAATATGAAGATGTCTGAGTAATATCTGATAAAGAGAATATCTGTAAGGACAAGGATCGAAAAAAGTACGTCAATTATCAGCAGAGTCCTGCCCCTGTATTTAGCCGGGACAAGGGAAACGGGTATAATTACAGAAAGGATCGCTCCCAGGGAAGGGACTGCAACAGCAAGCGCACGGAGCGCGTGCCTCACCGGATGGATCTTCATAGTGCCAAACGAAGGCCAGTTGAGGACATCTGCTATCATGTAATCGACAACAAAAAATTTGATCCAGACCAATAGTGTCATAAGGATCAGTATCCTAAGTTCTTTTTCGCTGCATTCCATTTCTTTTACGGGCAGGATGCGCATTTTTTTAATCTTCCCTCACAAGCACAGGCACCAGGTCATGTTCAAGTATCAAGTCGCTGTAACTGAGACGTTTCTTAACTTCTTCGGCCATCGGAGCATATTTGCCGTAATCAAGAACTTTGCCCTCAGGCATCTCTCTTGCACTTCTTGACGAGGGCTCTACAAGGACGCCGCCAGTAATGAATGAACCGTTGCGGAATATGACCGGCTCACTTCTCTCATTTTCAAAAAGGTTCGTTCCAAATCCTGCGCTGAATTCAAAATTCATAAGATTAGCCAAAGTATCAGGCAGGTCTATAAGACCTGCCGGTCCCTTAATATCTTCCGGTGGCGCCTGGAAGCCTGGGATCTTTATCACGAGAGGTATACGCTGCATATATTTCCATTCCCAGTCATTTTTGAGACTTCTGCCAAGAAGTTTTTCAAGGCTCTTCCTGTCCCAGCTGGGAATAGCCGTGTGATCCCCGTACAATGCTATAACAGAGCTGTCTAAAAGTCCATTTTTCCTGAGCCCTTCAATGAAACTTCTGAACTGGTCGTCAAAATACTTCATAGACGTAAGGTAGTTGCCCATCAGAGTCCCTTCAAACGGTGAAGTGTTAAGTTTTGTCTCTTTGAAAATTCCGTCGAAGTTATATGGATAGTGGCTCGTTAAGGTAATAAGAAAGGCATAAAAAGGCTTTTGGGTCTTATCAAGGACATCAAGGCTCTGTCTGAAAAAACTGGCATCACTCAGGCCCATTCCGATGTTTTCATCAGCAATGAAGTCTTTTTTACTTATAAAACGGCTGAATCCCATCGAAGGGTACATCCTGTGCCTGTTCCAGAATCCAGGCCTGTCCCCGTGAAGAGCCAACGAGACGTATCCAATATCAGCCAGCACCTGTGGCAAAGCCTCATACCGGTTTCCTGCAAACCTTGTATATGCCACTCCGGACGCAGATGGATAGAGTCCGGTATTGACCATGAATTCAGCGTCAGAACTGTTTCCGGAGGCAGTCTGACTGTATATATCGCTGAAATATACGGCCTCCCTTACAAATCTGTTGAGGTTGGGGGTAACTTCTGCTCCGTTTATACGCAGGTCTATCACAAATTGCTGGAGAGATTCGACCTGGATCACGATAAGGTTTTTTCCCTTCGCGAAACCGTTTAGATATCCGGGTGATTTTCCTCTCTTCTTTTCATCAAAAAAATTTTTCACTTCAGATATTTGTGAATCAGAGAGCTTCTCCCTGAAAAGAAAATGGCCTGCCGCGTTTTTAACATCCGCAAGATGGTATGTCAGTGCACCGATGTTATTGCTGACAGCCGGCCTGTCCCACATAGAACTCAGTACGGCCGGCATCCTTTTCTCGTAAGACCGGAACCTGTACCCTACCGGCAGCGCTCCGACAATGATCAGCAACAGAGAGATAAGAAAGCGCTTTACGCCAATTTTTCTAAAAAAGGGAACTGATCTGAACTTTCGCGAGATATGTATAAAAAAGAGCAATAGCGGGATATCAGCAAAATAAAGAAAGTCAGAGGGGTGTATGAGAGCCGCCACAGAATCTGCGATCTCTCCCACCTGTGCGGAAAGACCGATATTCATGAAGGTGAACATGTCAGAGTAATAACGCAGGTGCAGCAGATCTGTTACCGCAAGCAGTGAGATCAGAAAATCGACAGTAAGAGCAGAAAAAGCCCTAATCTTCCTCCATAAGAGAGAGACCGCAACAGTGAGACAGAGGACAATTCCTGCAGACGATGCAGCAGAGGCAGGATGTCTTGTTACCTGCATAGATATTTTATATTCAAGGAAGTAAAACTTGATAAAAATAACGGCGAACAAAATCAGAAAAAAAATGAGTTCCCTACGGTCGTTATCTTTTTTTGCATAATAAAGTCTCTGTTCTGAGAGCCCCATACCGAAAAAAACTCCTCTGCTATCTTCCAAAAAGGGAATTGAGTCTTTTAAAACGGACGGTTGTATCCGAATCAGCCCGGGTCAATGCTTCGAAATCAGCCCCGCTCATACGCCAGAGCCAGTTGCCTTGGACAACTCCCGGCACGTTCATCCGGCAGGAATCGCCAAGTCCAAGTATATCCTGCATCGGGATTATCGCAAGCTTCGATGTTGAGGAAAGGGCCATCATGGTAAATACTTCCGAAACATTCTCTTTGTTGATGTCTCGTCCTGTATATTCTGAGATAAGCGATCTTGAGCGCTCATCCGATTCGCTCTCCCACCATCCCCTGACTGTGTTGTTGTCATGGGTACCAGTATAAACGACAGATTCAGGAATGTGGTTATGTGGTGCATACGGGCTGGATCCGACATCGCCGTCAAAGGCAAACAGGAGGACTTTCATTCCTGGAAGCCCAAAATCAGCCATAAGCTCTCTCACATCGTCTGTAATGATGCCAAGATCCTCTGCTATGAGCGGCAATTCATCCATGCCCTCCTTCATAATATTTTCAGACAGGGCTTCAAGAAGCTCTTTGCCGGGGGTCTCAGTCCATTCTCCGTTTTCAGCCGTTTCTTCGTCTGCCGGCACTGCCCAGCACGCAGAAAAGCCCCTGAAATGATCTATCCTTATAAGGTCAAAATGCTCGATCGCTTTCCTGAATCTGGCTGTCCACCAGCTGAAGCCGTCCCTTCGCATCATCTCCCAGTTATAAAGAGGATTCCCCCATCTCTGTCCGCTGGCGCTGAAATAGTCAGGCGGGACCCCCGCCACTTTATTCGGGGATCCCTCAGGATCGAGGTCAAAATATTCCTGATTTGACCATACGTCCGAACTGTCAAAAGCGACAAACATAGGAATGTCTCCCATTAATCTGATATCCCTGTCAAGGCAGTATTCATGGAATGCTTTCCACTGCCTGTCAAAAATGAACTGTTCGAAGCAGATCAGCTCAATTTCCTTGCTTTTCTCTTTTTGGGAAGAGTAGTTTTCAAGTGTATCTTTATCTCTCAGGGCAAATTCTTTCGGCCATTTATTCCACGGAAGGTCTTCAAAATCTTTTTTCAGCACTGTAAAAAGTGCATAATCCCTAAGCCAGAATCTCTCTTTCTCAACAAAGAGACGGTAGTCTTCTGCAACAGCGACGTATCTGCCCGGCTCATTTTTGAAACGCAGCCAGGATAGTCTGATCAAATTTTTCAGATGTTCAGTCGAATAGCCGTGATCAGCAATACATTCCGGACCGCTGCAATGATAACTTTCAATCTCTTCCGCATCTAAAAACCCATCTTCAGCCAGTTTCTCGGGGCTTATGAAGATGTGACTGCCTGCGAAAGCAGATCTGCTGCTGTAAGGAGAATAACAGGAAGAACCATCTATCGGCGAAGTCGGAAGGACCTGCCATACTCTGAATCCTGAATTTCTGAGAAAATCTGCAAAACGTTCGGCGCTGCTTCCAAGTCCTCCTGTCCCAAACGGTCCGGGCAAAGAGGACAAATGCATCAAAACTCCGCTTCTTCTATCCAAAAACCTTACCTCCGGTTTTCCTATATCTTTTGATCTGTCTCTTCAGGCAGAAGCACCAGGCAGGAAAGCGGCGGCAGGGTCGCCTCTATCGAGTACTGGCGGCCGTGGAACGATATCTTTTCCGCTTTAATTTCGCCTAGATTTCCAATGTTTGACCCGCCGTACAGGGAAGAATCACTGTTCAAAGCCTCGCGCCAAACAGTATTTCTTGGCACTCCTATCCTGTATCTGTTCCTTATTACGGGAGTAAAGTTCCCAATAAATATTGTTTCGTTCCCATTTTTTGATCGGCGGAGAAATGATACCACACTTGAGGACAAGTCCCCGCTGTCTATCCATTCGAAGCCGGCAGGGTCATAATCCTGTTCCCAGAGCTGAGGTGTTTTTTTGTAAAAATTATTTACATCTTTGAACCAGAGGAGTATCCCCTTGTGGAGATCGTCGCCCAGCACGTGCCAGTCCAGGCTGATATTGTGGTCCCATTCTCTCTCCTGACCAAACTCGTCTCCCATGAAAAGAAGCTTTTTGCCCGGATGTCCCATCATCCAACCGAAGAGGAGCCTGAGGTTTGCGGCTTTCTGCCAACTGTCACCCGGCATTTTACCCCATAGAGAGCCCTTGCCGTAAACCACCTCGTCATGGGAAAGGGGCAGAACAAAACTTTCGGAATATGCATACCACATGCCGAACGTCAGCTTATTGTGATGATACTGTCTGAAGACAGGGTCTTTGGACATGTACTGGAGGATATCGTTCATCCAGCCCATGTTCCACTTGAACCCGAAGCCAAGGCCGCCGAGCCATGTTGGCCGCGACACCATCGGCCAGGATGTAGATTCCTCTGCAGTCACCTGTACATCAGGATATTCCATGTATATTGTCTCGTTAAGTTTTTTAAGGAAATCAATTGCCTCTATGTTCTCTTTGCCTCCGTACCGGTTGGGGATCCATTCCCCCTTTTTCCTGGAATAGTCAAGGTAGAGCATCGAGGCGACTGCATCCACGCGCAGGCCGTCAACATGATACATGTCAAGCCAAAAGTGGGCGGATGAAAGAAGGAAACTCCTCACCTCGTTCCTTCCGTAATTGAATATGCAGCTTTTCCAGTCCGGATGGAAGCCTTTCCTGGGGTCCTCATGTTCAAAAAGCGCAGTTCCATCAAATTTAGCAAGTCCGAAAGCATCGGCGGGAAAATGAGATGGCACCCAGTCCAGTATTACTCCAATTCCGGCTTTGTGAAGAGAATCTATGAGTTTTCTGAAATCGTCAGGCGAGCCGTAGCGTGCTGTCGGAGCAAAATAGCCTGTTGTCTGGTATCCCCAGGAACCATAAAAGGGGTGTTCCATAACAGGAAGAAATTCAACATGGGTAAAACCGTTTTCAACAAGGTAAGGAGGCAATTCCTCCGCAAGTCCCAGCCAGGAGAGATATTCGTTTTTCTCGGTCCTTCTCCAGGATCCTGCGTGCATCTCATAGATCGACTGCGGAGATGAAAGGGCGTTTTTTTCTCCTCTTGATGATATCCATTCACTGTCGCTCCACTTGAATGATGTATCAGGGCAGATCTTTGAAGCCGTATCAGGGGGAGTTTCCCATAAAAAGGCAAAAGGATCGCCTTTGTCCAGTGTTTCTCGTGTAACGGTCGTTATTGAGTATTTATATGAAGACCAGTTGTGAACGCCCGGAACAAATCCCTCCCATATGCCCGATGAATCCCATCTTGGCGCAAGTTTGTGACTGTCTCTGTTCCATGCATTGAAGTCTCCCATAACAGAGACCTCCGCAGCGTTGGGTGCCCAGACAGCGAATAGGACTCCATCTTTTCCTTCGTGTGCCATCCTGTGTGCGCCGAGAAAATTGTAAAGTCTGCAATGGCTTCCTTCACGAAAAAGATAGATGTCTGTCTCTCCTGCGAGACTCAGACCATGGATGACACTGCTCTTGTTTTCTTTTTTCAACAGACGCACCCCCTGCCTATAATAATGCTATTATAGCTGATAAACTAAGTATCCTGACTAACATGACTTAAGTGATTCGGAGGTATGTTGATGAGTGCATTATTTTCATACAACAAGGTCGATAAAAAGATAATATCCCTGCTGAGATCAGCCATAGGG
Source organism: Synergistaceae bacterium UBA6101 (assembly GCA_002428495.1). Lineage (GTDB taxonomy): Bacteria > Synergistota > Synergistia > Synergistales > Synergistaceae > Caenicola. The sequence continues at coordinate 14,354 of DIWR01000004.1, read as the reverse complement.
GATAGAAACGTGTCTTCCGATGAAGAGAAACTGATCTCATATTCGCACGATGAGGTGCCATCTTCCGCATATGAAGGCGAATACAGGGCGGAAGCACTCGTATTCCCTGAATGCAGCGCTCACGTTTCAGAAATAATGAAAATAGCTTCAGCCAACAGGATACCTGTTACCCCCAGAGGGGCTGGGACAGGGCTTTCGGGAGGTGCCCTTCCCGCATTCGGCGGTTTGGTGATGTCCTTTGAAAAGATGAATAAAATAATCGAGCTCGATGAGAAAAACCTTACTGTGACAGTTGAACCGGGGGTAGTGACATCAGAGATAAGCAAACTAGCAGCAAGACACGACCTTCTTTACGCAGGGGATCCATGCAGCGGGGATGCCTCCTTCATTGGTGGAAATATAGCAGAAAATGCCGGCGGGAACAAAGTTATAAAGTACGGAGCAACAGGAGCGCAGGTGCTTGCACTGGAGGTAGTCCTGGCAGATGGTACAATAATATGGTTTGGTGGAAAAAGACGCAAAGACGTAACAGGGCTGGATTTTACACACCTGATCGCCGGATCTGAAGGAGTTCTGGCGATAATAACCAAAGCCGTACTAAAACTTCTTCCCCTTCCCAGACATTCCGTAGACCTGCTTGCGGCCTTCCCGGATCCTGAAACTGCCATAGCGTTTGTTCCGCAGATAATCAAAAAGGGAGGCATAGTTCCCGCCTCAATAGAATTCATGGACAAAAAAGCTCTGGAACTCGTCGAAAGATACCTGAACAATCCGGTGCCAGCCAGCGATGCCGGAGCAGCTCTTATAATCCAGCTTGAAGAAAATGATCAGGATGTCCTGGAAAGGGAGTACGAAAGGATAGGTGCTCTTTCAAAGGAAAACGGGGCAAGTGAAGTTTATGTTGCTGACACAAGAAGCACAAAAGAGAGGATATGGCAGACCCGCAAGGCAATACCGGAGGCAACTGCATTCTTTTACAGCAGATACACGAAAGAGGATCTGGCTGTACCCACAGACAGGGTCCCAGACCTTCTGGAAAAGATAAAAAAAGTTTGTCTTGACAGGGATCTGGAATGGGTGGCATACGGTCATGCCGGTGACGGCAATATGCACTGCACTGTAATAGGACCCGATACCGAGGACTGGCATGAAGTCCTCCGCAAAGTACAGGAGGAGATCTACTCCGCTGTTATCAAAATGGGAGGAACTCTTTCTGGAGAGCACGGAATTGGATTTAAAAGAAAAGGATTCATGAAGCTATTCCTCGACAAAAATCACCTTGAGCTGATAAAAAGGGTCAAGCTTGCTTTCGACCCTGATAACATCCTGAACCCAGGCAAACTTGTCGAGTGGAATGAGTAAAAGGAGAAGGTTTTAGGAAAACCGAAACCTTCTCTCTTATTTACCTATCTCTATTTTCCTTAATTCTCTTCGAAGGACCTTTCCTGCCGCAGATATCGGGAATTCTTCAAGAAAACCTATCCTGCGGGGCACCTTGTAGTGGGCTAGGTTTTTCTTACAGTAGTCAACTAGTTCTTTCTCTGTAGTTTCTTTACCCTCTTTCAGTATGACAAATGCCTTAACTATCTCTCCCGCCAGACTGTTTTTCTCCCCTACAGCCGCGGCAGACTGAACAGCGGGATGTTTGCACAAAGCGTTTTCAACCTCCTGCGGATAAACATTGAAACCGCTTACTATGATTATGTCCGTAGCCCTGTCAACGATCTCTACATAGCCATCTTTATCTACACGGACCACATCACCTGTGTTGAACCATCCATCCACGAATCTTTCGCTTGTGCTGACCTCATCCCTGAAATACCCGGATACCACAGAGGGCCCTTTGACCCAGAGCACTCCCTCTTCGTGCATGTCGAGTATCCTGTCATTCCTGTCCCTTATCTGCACTTCGTAAGTGTCGAAAAATTGTCCCACTGTTCCAAGCCTGCTGTCATCCGCACTGTGCCCGACAGCTACGACAGGCGAGCACTCAGTAAGTCCGTAGCCTTCGAGTATCCCTGTTCCGAGATATTCTTTGCTTCTTGTGTTTATCTGAACATTCAGCCTGTCTCCGCCGGTTATCACGAATTTTATCCCGCTCAGGCGCTCTCCTTTTTTTGACAGCGCTCCCAGAAGGAAGACCATTATCGTCGGAACTCCGATTATGCAGTTTGCTCCTGATGCCCTTATCGCATCGATCGTATGGTCGACCGGGACAAATCCCGGCAGCAGTGTTTGTCTGCAACCGCTCATGAGTGCAAGCATCCCCGATATGTTGAAGCCAAAAGAATGAAAGTTAGGAAGAACGTTTAAAATCACCGAATCCCTGTTCAGGAGACCGGGGATGTGTTTATTGATCGGATCGATATTTGACAGCAGATTTAAGTGGGTGCATGGAACTGCTTTCGGTCTGCCCGATGTTCCCGATGTTGAAAATATGACCGCGTGATCCTCATTTTCAGGTATACCTTTTACACACTCGAATTTCTGATCAAGTTTTTCTTGAGATGCGGAGAATATCCCAAACTTCATCCCTTCGAAAACACGACCTGAAAGTTCGTTGCCCTCCGAAACGAATACAGCAGCCGGATCCAGTACCTGAAGGGTATCTCTCAGATTTTCATGACCGGCTCTGGCATTGACAGGAGCAACTGCTCCTCCCAGTTTCCAGCAAGCAAGGGATAGTGCAATAACGATCGGAGAATTGGGCAGGATAAATGCGATCCTCTGTCCTTTTTCAAATCCTGCCTCTTTTAATTTTTCTTCGCAGTCAAGAGCCAGGCTGTTGAGCCTGTTCCATGGCCACCAGCTTCCATCCCACCAGAGGCAATCTTCAGTTTCTCTGCCTTTCCACGCAGACTCGAATCTTTCCTCAAGTCTTTCCTGTCTTTTTGTCTCCATTACACCAACTCCAAAATATTTAAAATATAAAAGTAATTTCAGGACAGGAGGACCATTATACCTGATACCTTATTTCATGATCCCTTATTATGATACTTTGTTGTTTCCATGGTCAATCTATATTTTTTGTTCTTACCCTTCTCTGGAAAATGCCCTTTTCTTTAGGGCAAAAGACTATTGCTACGGCCTTGTTGAGCGGACCGTGAGTCCTGGGGTCTATCGTAAGTGTGGCGTGTGCCGCGGGAAAATTTTTTGTTGAAAGAAGGGCATGCCGTATTGCCTCTCCCCTGTAGCCTGATGCACTGTAAAGCGCGTTTGCGACCCACCTGACTCCATCATAAGCAAGTATGGCCGATTCCACATCAGAAGGAGGGCAATTTTCGTTGTAGAGTGTCCTGTAGTCTTTCATTACAGAACGTATCTGGGGGTCAAGGTCAGAGACTTCATTGACCCACCAGCTGTCCGCAAAAATATTGTCGCTGCTCCCGGCCATGCTCTCGGTATAGCCTTCCGCAAGCACTGCATTTCTGTAACCTGACTCTCTTGCTGACTTGAAAAGTGCCCTGATGTCATTCTGTTTTCCTGGAATTATCAGTACATCGGCTCCGCTTTTGGCGATCTCTTCCATTGATGCATTGTAGTCTGCATTCCCTTTCATCCGGCCTCCGATATCTGCCGTGACCTTGCCACCAAAGATCTTTACCCATCTCAGAGCCGATTCATGAAGCATTGCGGCCGTTTCGTCATCAGCATCGTAAAAAAAGGCAATTTCTTTTTTTGAAAGCCCCTGTACCGCGAAATATGCCAGCATTTTTGCTCTGGCATCAGTGTCGTTTGCTATGCGGAAAGCATAAAGATGCGGCTTCTCGCCTTTCATAACGGCTCCTGAAGTCAGGTCTGAAGCCGTTATCACCAAAGGAACGCTAATATCGTCCGCAATTCTTGACATCAGCTGGGCCTTTTCCTGTGACGCAAGCGTCATCATGACAAGTATGCTCTTGTCTTTCATTACTTTCCTTATGCTCTCTTCTGCTTCGTGGGTGCCATTTGGAAGGTCATAACCTACTATTTTGATCTTATAGCCCCTTACTCCGCCCTGTTTGTTTATCTGTTCGACTGCGAGCTGGGCAGCTCTCAGCTGGTTGTGGCTCGACTGTGCGTCGCTGCCTTTCATTGGAGCGAAAAAAGCTACTCTGAATTCGTCCCCAACGGGGTTCCGCTGGCTTCCTATCTGGAAAAAGAGAACCACTATCGCCAATAATGCAACAATCAGAACGATGCCGTTGTAGAATGATTTCTTTCTGATCCACATCGTCCTCGGTTTATTCGATATCCCGCCTGCTATCCTTCTCAGGTTTCCAGGCCTTGCGACCAGTTCATCAGCACCTGCCTCTTCAAAGCTGCACTCTGCACGCTCTTCCCTTATGACATGCCTCAGAGTAAGCAATACATCCTCTGCCTCTTCCTGAGTAAAACCGAGATGCTCTAAGAGTTTCGCCCTGAAGTGTGCCTCAATTTTACTGCTGATCTTTGAATTTACAGACCATCCAGATTTGATCATATAGCGCAAAGCAAACGTCAGCCTGAAATTGGCAGCGCTTTCGCCCGGGTTCCTCGCTTCGAGGAACTGAGAGAGCCTGTCCGGATCTTCCAGGATACAGAGACCGTAATCTTCAATAAGTTTTTCCAGTACTTTTTTCATAACCTCAGCCAAAGATAACACTCCCCATACTTAAGAGTATAACTTGCCCTGAGCAGGTCCGCAATAAATCATCCCAAACTTAAGATCAAAATGTCTGCTCAGCAGAACAAAAAAACGCAGGGCCGACAGGGCCCCGCGAATTCGGTTCTGAAGAGATGCACTGCCTTATCTTTATGATCTACTTATCGTTAAAGATCGCATCATTGATACGTTTTTCTTTTTTTTCGTAGAATGAGAGTATGAGAGATTCCAAAGATACCTCAGCCTTCCACCTGTATGGCCATTTGTGTTCTCCTTCTCTGTCTCTGGATGAGAGAACAGGTTCGCCTCTCATCTCCGAGCCGTAACACTCCACAGTACAGATCTTCCTTAACTGCACCGGTGTCAAAGGAGTTCCGCTTTCAGGGCATAACATTGATTCCTCAAATTGCAAGAGGTCTGCGACATCAGGTTTGAAATCCCTGTCCCAGCAGCAGCCTGTCCTGTGATAATCCGGCCTGTTGCCGCCGACCACTAAGTTTTTGCTGCCCACGAGCGACTTGTCAGCGACCATTTGAACTCCATCGGGTACTCCTATAGGTCCGCAAAAACCTGCGACCTCACCAAAGGATGAGACAATTTCCCCGTTTTCGGCCTTTCTGAAGGATGCTCCTTTGAATTTTGAATCTACATAGGCAGCCAGCTTGTTTATGCTTATATTCTTGTCTCCCCTGATCATTGCAAACAGAAGAGTCTTTTTCCCATCCGGCAAAATAACAGTGTAAAGCATAGCCTTGAGCGTTTGTTTGGGATCCAGGCCAAGCTGTTCACAGAGAAGGGTAATAGTGTGTGCCCCCGGAGTATGGACATCTTTTACCTCTTCCTCTTCCTGATCCGAGTTCACCGGTTCAGTAGCATATATGAAGGCAGAGTCATCGTGGTAATAATAACCGGATCCAGGGCAAGTCAGGCCTTCCAGCTCATAAAGCGACCCTTTGGTCGTTGAACAGACACCTGCCATTTTGTTTATAGTACCTGAGCTTACCTCAAGAAGATAGCCAAAATCCGGAATGTAGCGCTCCATGATAGAGCGGATAGTGTCAGCAGCCATTGCTGTCTTCATCTTCACATCTTCTTCTGTACTCGCCCATCCCCAAAGTTTTAACTTTCTTCCTGAGATAACCATCCAGGAGAGCGCTTTGTCCCCATATTCCCTTACGTAGCGCTCAGCAAGGGAGTTGACGGATTCATCCGAAGCGCTGCAGTCTATATGTTGTATACCGTTTTTTTCAAGGAGAGCCTCAGCAAGGTCTTCAGAAATACTGTTTAGAGTGCTCCTGCCAATAGGAAGGAGTATTATCTCCCCGCTTTTTGCGTTAAAAACACCTGCGCCTTCCATTACAAGGCTGATAATCCCCAGATCCTTTACCTTTGCCGGGGGGTTTTTTGTTTCAGGTATAAAAAGTTCTCTCATTTGTCTACCTCCTTCGCAGATTACATATATAATACTACATAGTTTACAATATATCCATTTGTATTATATTTAATAATAACATTACCTTAAGTCCACATATTTCTGACATACACAAGATCAAAGTTCCGGATCACAGAGCTCGACAACTTTGATCACAGATGTTACCTTAGTATCCGGAGGTCAGATGATGAAGAACATTTCACACTGCATATTGCTCATTTTATCCTTGCCCATACTTTTTCTGACTGCTGCCGCAGGATGGCGTGTGGATGTTTTCCAAATAGAAGACCATCAGGGTCGACTCATTTTCCAGTCTCCGGTCTCCCTTGGACACAAATTCACAACACGCTACATACACTCAGTCGAACTGACCCCTGTAGAGGACGAATACAAAGTCGCAAAAGGCCTCATTTGGACATGGGAGGAAAGGGTAAGGTCGACAAACGCGGGACTTCCTTTTGACAGACCCAAATACGGCAGATTCATTGACAACGGTGAGTGGATGGTCTTCCAGGGAGGAAGGATGTCGTGGAAAGAATACTATTACAGGGTCGGCAATAAAAATATCGGACGAAATCAGGTAACACTTGAGCCATTTGGACGAAGGAATTTTTTTGAATTATTCGAAGGAGAGCGGCTCATCATACGGATCCTTAAAATGCCATTGGTATCAGCTAAATTCTACAGAACAGATATACTTGAAAGGGCTCCGATGGGAGTCCCTCCTATGGAAGGCGGTTCACGCTGATCAAATATAGAGGTCAAGCATAAAAAAGATCACACCTGAAACACCTATCACAATTTCAGGAAGAGATTCCAGTTTTTCCCTCCACTTATCAGCTGTCCCTCTGAAGGCTTTGCTTGCGAAAGGTATCAATATTACCTGAACAAACATCACCTTTATCCAGAAGAAAACAAAATCGACAAGATACATTTTGAAGCCGATCAGGCCCAGTGCTAATCCCAGGCGCATCGGAAAAAAGACCGAGACTATCATCGCCGGCGCAATCATTGAACGTATAGCATCAAATATCTCTGGGATCTGGACGTTGTCAATGATCCTGGATTTCGTTATCCTCCTTGATGGCGATACTGCAGTGAGCAGCATCAGAAACATCGCGGTACCCAGTTTTCCCCACGGCCCCGTCACAGTCCAGAGAGATGTTGCGGTAAATGTTTCAAAACTGAAAATACTGCCCGGCATGCCCCTGTTGAGAGCATACCAGGATAGGGTCCCACCCATGGCTATCATTGCCACTGCTAATTTTGAAAGGACAAAGAGCTCTTTGCTGTCAAACGACTGATATATTTCTCCGGAAAAGATCTTCATCCCTCTTATGTAGAGTCCCTGAGATGCCAGAAGAAGAAATATCACAACGACAAAGTCGCCTTCAGTCTCTACGAACTGGGGAAGTGAGCCCATTGGTATAAACAGGAAGATCATGAGCAGGGAAAAGCAGGATGCGTAAAGGAACGGAGGCGGGCATTTATCTGAACAGCGTCCCGCGATGAACCTTTTGTAAGGGGCAAGCAAGGAAGCATCAGTGCCGTGCGTACCGTGGAGTACGTTTTCTGCACCTATCAATATCAAAGATATGGTTAAAACAAGGAGCAAAAGTGAGATGCCCGAAATAAATGTGAGCAAAAAAGAAAAAAGCATTTTTTAGCCTTTCTGAGGTGTAGGATATTTTTTTACACCGTTGAATTATACTACCCAAATATGAATATTCGAAAGTTTATGGCCCCAGGAGCCTTAAAAGCCTTCATATGATAGATCCGGTCCAGCATTTGTCCTCTCTCCGGGTTTAAGTCCTGAATAGAGTATACCAGATGCTTTATGCCCCAGGCGCACTTAAAAAAGGCCCCGCTTCTGCGAGGCCTTTACTATTTAACTAACTATTGCTGAAAGTGCTCTTACTACTTAATGAGACCCTTCTCTTTGTAGAACCTCTCTGCACCGGGGTGAAGAGGTGCTGTAAGTCCGTCAAGAGCGCCCTTAAGTGTGATTTCCTTACCCTTTGCGTGAACTGCTGCGATATCATCAAGGTTCTTGAACATTGAGCTTACAAAATCATATATCTGCTGTTCGGGAACATCTTCATGGGTGATGAGGATAGCCATAACGGCCGGTGTGACTGTATCCTTGTCGATACCCTTGTACGTCCCGCCGGGGATCTTGCTGGCTACAAAGAAGGGATACTTCTTATGGAGCTTGTCGAGGAATGGCTTGTCAAAACTGAGAAGTCCTACCTCTTTGGTCGTTGTAAGGTCCATGATAGCTGCTGTCGGGAAACCTGCTACAACGAAGCCGGCGTCGATCTGGTTGTCCTTGAAGCGGCTTGCAGTCGCACCGAAGTCAAGGAAGTTTGCCTGTTTGAGATCTTTGTAGGTAAGTCCCGCTACTCCGAAGATAGCCTGTACGTCACCTTCAACGCCCGAACCTGGGGCTCCTACGCCTACGCGTTTGCCTTTAAGGTCATTGATGGATTTGATTCCGGAATCCTTCGCGATAACTACCTGGACGTGCTCAGGATATAGAGAAGCTATTGTGCGGATGTTCTTAAGTGGCTTGCCCTGGAACATAAGCTGTCCGTTTACCGCCCAGTAGGTGATGTCGTTCTGTACGAACGCTATCTCGATACCCTTTGTGGCGATAAGGTTGGCATTAGCAACTGACGCGTTTCCTGTTTCTGCCGTGCACTGGATCTTTCCGTCCTTTGTTACCGCTGCTGCAAGAGCTCCGCCTACTGCGTAGTAGGTACCGGATGTTCCGCCTGTTGCTACTGACATGTAAGTTGCTGCTGAAGCTACTGCTGTAAAAGAAAATGCTGCAAGAAGCGCGACAAGCGTTACGATGATGACTTTCTTCATTCCTTGTTCCTCCCTATAATAATTTTATGTTTGTTGAACGAACTGATATCAGTTCGAATGCAACCAGATTCTAGGACATAAAACCTATTGACGAATCAGTATTTAGTACATAAATTTTTCTATTCTGATTTATCTGGCTCTCCAGCCACAGCCTCAGCTGCTCTCTTTTTAGCTATGCTTTTCGCTTTTGCTGTCTGTATTATATAAATAAGAACCAGAACAGCAAGTCCTCCAGCGTCAGACATAGTGCCAGGTATCAGGAGACAGAGAGCTCCTGCAAAGGCTGTCAGGCGGAGATACCATGGTATTGAGGCTTTGAAGTAACCAATAGTGAACATTGACAGCAGAAATACTCCGAGCATCGCCGTGAATATGGCCTGGACCATTTGAAGAGGCACCACATCTATAAACAAAAGCATCGGGTTATAGACATAAACATACGGTATCAGGAATCCTGCAAGGGCAAGCTTAAAAGCTGTGAAGCCGGTCTTCATCGGGTCAGAACCGGCAATACCCGAGCCTGCGTAAGCCGCCAGCGCGACAGGTGGAGTAAGGTCCGCAGAAATACCAAAATAGAAGACAAACATGTATGCAGCTTTTGCAGGCACCCCCAGCTTGAAAAGGGCAGGAGCCGCCATTGTGCTTGTGACAATGAAGTTGGCTGTTGTCGGTAGACCTGTACCAAGGATGATACTGGCAAGCATGGTGTAAAAGAGGGTAAGGATCTTGCTTCCGCCTGCAAGGGTGACTATTGCGTTTGCTATGCGAAGTGCCAGACCTGTAAGGGTGCCCATACCTACTACCATTCCGACAGTGGCACATGCGCATGCCACGCCGATCGCGCCCCTTGCTCCTGATTGGAATGCCTCCAGAATGCGGGGCGGTGTCAGTCTGGTTTCCTTGTTGAGCCACGAAAGAGCAAAGCTTACAAGAATGCCGTTAAATGCTGCTCTTAGCGGAGTATATCCGGCGATAAGAAAATAGATTATAGCGATCAAAGGTATAAGAAGGAAACCTTTTGATTTTATGAGCGGCCAGAGCGGAGGGAGCTGCACCCAGGGGATACCTTTAAGTCCAAGCCGCGTGGCTTCGAAGTGTACCTGGACCATGACTGCAAAGTAGTAGAGGAGTGCAGGAACTACTGCAGCAAGAGCTACTTCCAGGTAAGGGACCCCCAGGAACTGTGCCATTATGAAAGCGCCTGCACCCATTACGGGAGGCATGATCTGTCCACCTGTGGATGCAACTGCTTCAACTGCTCCGGCAAAATGCGGCTCGTAGCCAACGCTTTTCATTAGAGGTATCGTGAACATACCTGTCGTACATACGTTTGCAACGGATGAACCTGAAACTGTACCCATAAGACCTGAGCTGACAACAGCGACCTTTGCAGGACCGCCTGTAGACCATCCGGCCAGCGCCATGGAAAGGTCAATGATGAATTTTCCGAGCCCTGTCTTTTCAAGAACAGACCCAAAAAGTATAAACATGAACACAAAGGTAGAAGATACTTCCAGCGGTGTGCCGAAGATGCCCTCTGTTCCAAGATACATATGATTTACAATGCGTTGCACCGAAAATCCCCTGTGGGCTATCATTGCCGGAAGCGAGCGGCCAAAGTAGCAGTAAAGCAGAGCGAGAACAGCTAAGCAAGGCAGGACTGGATTAGATATCCTCCTCGTGGCTTCCAGTAATGTCACAATAAGAAGGAATCCCATTATAAGGTCAGTTCGTGTCGGAAGTCCGGCCCTCGTAGTAAGGTCGTTGAAAAATACAACAAGATACATGGCTGAAGCCACACCGACCGCGCCGAGTATAAAATCGTAGAAAGGGATCCCGCTCGTCTTAGAGTGCTTGGAGCTTGCAGGGTAGAGAAGGAAGACAAGGCAAAGGGTAAAGGCAAGATGCACCGCTCCCTGTTTCTGAGCAAGAAGAAGTCCGAAACCCGAAGTATAGAAATGGAAGCACGACATCGCTATAGCTATCAAAGCTACTAGTTTTAACTGCCAGCCTTCCAGTGTCCTGAAGCGCGCTTCTGTATCATACTTGCGCATAAGGTCTTCAAGATCTATCTTCTGATCTCCTTCCTGCACCAATTCTGCTTTTTTTATTTCTGTTTCGCTCACTAAAAATTCCTCCCTTGTGGAGACTTTGCATATGCTGCTTTTATGCACAAACACTGTTAATATTCGTTGATAAAATTTAATCTGTCAAGGCAACTCTAAGATTTTTGAATATTAAAAATTTTACTGTTTTACTCAGATATTGTTTTACATATCGAAACGGAACGTGACGTACCAAGCCTGTTGGCTCCTGCTGCTATCATGGCCTCTGCACTTTCTCTGTCCCGTATCCCCCCTGATGCTTTAACGCCTATTGAAGGAGGCAGGCAGCTTCTGATAAGTTCAACATGCCTGATAGTTGCCCCTCCGGATGAAAACCCTGTTGAAGTTTTTACAAAATGCGCGCCGGCCCTGGCTGCCTCATTACAAGCTTTTATTATTTCATCGTCCTCCAAAAGACAGGTTTCGAGGATCACTTTGACCTTACAGACTGGAACTGCTCTCACGACCCCTGCAATATCTTCTCTGAGCAGGTCGTACGAACCATTTTTGGCATATGATATGTTCATCACCATGTCAATTTCTGCCGCCCCGTCCTTATAAGCCCTCTCTGCCTCGTAGGCCTTTGACGACATTGTATTAGCACCCAGAGGGAACCCCACAACAGAACAAACTTTTACACCTTTGCCCTTAAGTCTTTCGGAAGCAAGAGCCACATAGCACGGATTGACGCAGACAGATACAAAATTCCACTCCGATGCCTCGTCGCAAAGCCGGAAAATGTCATCTGTTGTCGCTGCAGGATCCAAATTTGTATGATCTATATAAAACGCTAGGTCCAGTTGTATCACTCCGCTTCTATTTTACTCCAAATCCGTGTTCCCGGACTACCTCATCAAAGATAGAAAGTCCCGGAAGCGCACTGGCCCTGGGGTATCTGTGTGTTATCTTGTGGTAAACAAGATCTGGGGGTGCTTCGGAGATTTTTTGAAATACTATCATCTCATTCCCTATCTTAAGCTCTTCCATGGCAGAACAGGGGACCATACACCACTGCCCCGGCTTGTCCATGAAGGAGCCAACAAGATTGACAGAATCAAGCCTCATCCTGGCAGTTCTTATAGGATTCCAGATATGGTCGTGCCACAGACGGTACCCCCTGCTCCATTCAATGTAGAACTCAAGCTCCGGCATCAAAAACTCCGGTTGGATGACATTTGAAACATTTTCATCTTCATTGGGTATTCTGGCAACTACGAGGCTTTCCATAAAAAAGGGATCTATCTGAACATATCTTGTTGTTTCCTCATGGAGGACAATTGCAAGATCTATTACGCGGCTTTCAACTGCCTGGTACATCTGGTCGGTGGGGTCTGTCAGCAACCTGAGATAAACAGGGGGCTCATGTTCCAGCAGATCCTTGTATACTTTTGGCAGAAGCCTGTAGTTTACTGTCTCAGAACCTCCTATTGCAAGTGAAAAGGCAGATCCCGGATTGCGAGCGTTCGCGATCTCTCTGCTCACCTCCTGCCATTTCAATGCAAGGGGCAGAAAGCTCTCGCCTGCAGGCGTAAGGCTGATCGATTTCATTCCTTTCTGGCGGTCAACAAGCATCATGCCCATTTCGCTTTCCAGCTCGTTCAGGTTGTAACTTACCGTAGATTGAGTAACATTCAAGAGTTCAGCCGCTTTTCCAAGCGTCCTGGACATAGATACCGCCAAAAAAGTTTCGATCCCTTTTTCATGCATTGGCTCTCACCTCTACAGTATTATTTGAACGTCTTTTGAATATAATTCCAATCACTGCATTATGCAAGTAATTATAAGGTAAACGTCAAATATCCCGGACCTGGATAACGTCCAGTGATCCGGGGTATTTGACGCTTACTCATTTCGGGGCACCGGGAGAGGACGAAAAAACAGGGACGGTCACCTAAGTGTCCGCCCCTTGATCTATTTTTTTTGTGGTGATATTAAATGAATGCCGGTTCGTAGAAAAGGTCGTTCTCGGCAAATCTCGAAAGACGGAAACGGTAAAGGTCTACAAAGGGTTTTTCGCCCATAAGGAGTTCTTTGCAGACTCGTCCGCCCGAGGGTCCGAACTGAAGTCCGTGACCGCTCCAGCCGCAGTCCACCAACAGGCCTTCAACCGGAGTCCAGTCGATGATCGCGTTATGATCAGGTGTATTATCGTAAGGCCCGGACCACTGGCGCACAACTCTGACTCCGCTAAGTGCCGGGATCCTCTTCAGGACGCTCTTGGTGACTCCTTCGAGGAATTTGGCGCTGTTTGTGGACTCTGTGATGTGTGGTTCGCCCGGGTCATCGCGTCCGAACATGAAGGTCCCGTTAGGGCACTGTTTGAAATATGCGCCGTCATCAAGGCAGAGGACCATCGGGCAGTCAAAGACTTCAACAGGCTCGGTTATGAGCAGATTATGACGTTCCGGATATACAGGAAGTTCTACTCCCACAGTAGCTGCCAATAGTGTTGACCACGGACCGGCAGAGAGAAGGACCCTGGGCGCATGCCACTCTTCACCGTCTTCGGTGACAACACCCTTTATCTTGCCGTTTTCTGCAAGAAGCTTCACTACAGGGCAATATGTCTTTATTGTTGCGCCAAGCCTGCGCGCTGCGTGACCATATGAAAGGGTCAGCGTCTGGGGGTTTATGTGGCCGTCATCACCGCAGAACGCAACTCCGATGATGCCGTCCATGCAGAGATATGGCCAGCGGGCTTTTACTTCATCAGGCTTCATCATGACAGAAGGGATATCCAGACTTCTCTGCAGGTCTACGTTTTTCTGAAGCTGTGCAAGAACGCTGTCAGCGTATGCTACCCACATATATCCCCACTGAGTGAACTCAAGAGGCATACCTGTATCAAGCTCTTCCTCAAGTGTCGGGAAGACCTGGAGGTTGTACTTGGCCATATGAAGGTTTATCTCAGTTCCAAAATGCTGGCGCAGACCGGCTGCGGAACGGCCTGAGCCACCTGAGCCAAGATATTCCTTCTCAAAAAGGACTGCTTTCAAGCCGGCTTTCGCCAGTTCATACGCGGTGGATGTTCCGTGAACTCCTCCGCCTACTATAATTACATCAGCTGTTTTTACAGTCATAGCACCCTGCCTCCTATTCGTTATCTTCGGCCAATAGTTTGGCTTTGACCGGTTTCACCGGAGGCCTGATGACTCCAGGCAGAAGTTCTGCTATCGGTTTGCCTGTCGCCTTTGAGAGCTCGCGGAGGATTATGTCTCGGCAGCCTCTGCCCTGGCAGGGTCCCATGCCTACGCGAAGGATCCTTTTAAGTTCTTCAAAATTTGTGTAGCCGGCATTGATCCACTTGCGGATCTCGTCGATC
>DIWR01000016.1 GCA_002428495.1 Synergistaceae bacterium UBA6101 | reverse complement strand
CGAGAATTTCTTTTCGAAGATGGGCATTAGGATTTGGGATATGGCTTGCTGTACCATGCGGTCTATTGCCGTTGGTATTCCAAGTTTCCTTTGTCCTCCGTCCGGTTTCGGGATGTTTACTCGTTTTACAGGTTCCGGTTTGTAGTTCCCTTTGCTTATGCTCCGCACCAGTTCTGCATAGTGCTCTTTCAGGTGTGCATACATTGCTTCCACTGTCATTTTGTCTATTCCTGATGAACCGTGGTTCTTTACTACTCTTTTGTATGCCTCTGCCATGTTGGTTCTGCTGAGGATACGTTCGAGCAGCGTCTCTGCGCTTTCTTCCCTTGCGGTCTCCGTGTGGACAATACTCGGCACTTTCATGTTACTTTCGGCTTCCGGCCTGTCCTCGCATGAATAGTCTGTTTTCACAGTTTTCTGCTTTCTATGTATTGCCCCACCTTCCTTCGCTTGAGAAGTTTGTTGCCGTTCGGTCCTTCCTCACTGATTCAGTGAGTACTATGACTTCTGCTGACTTCTTGAGGTTCAGCCATACGTCGCCGCATGGGTTGTTGGGAGAGTTTTTTTTTTTCTCCCCGACCGACCTCAAGATCTCCCCGAGTAAGTACACAGACTTTCCCCTCATCTATCCGCCGCATTTACACCATGGGATCCGTGCAGTGTTGGACTTTGTCTTGTTCAGCAGACTCATCCGTCCCAACTATGCCTTATATGCGGTTTCTGTTCGTCGGACCGAGGGTTTGCCTCCGGCTTCCTTCAGATTCCACCTCGCGATGGACACCCTTGCCTTCGGCTGACAGTTCCCACTGCAAAGCCTGTAACGGTCTCTCACCGTCTAGCCTGCGCACATGTCGGGCGCACTGAAAAAAAGAGAGCAGGCTTCTTGAGGGCGCCTGCTCTCTTTTTCTTTTGAAATTCTCACTTTCTCAATCTTAAGTTTCCTTTGTATCAATGATCGGTCACCGGACCCATTCCCAAAAGCTCATTTTATTCTTCCTTATTTTTCGCTACGTGATATACTTCCAGTTACCCCATTTATACAATAGACGGGACTGAATCCAAAGCCTACCTCCGGAGGGATCTTGAATGCAGCTTGAGCGCTACAACGGAAGACTGGAAGATGCAGATTTTGTAAACTTATTAATGGTAGACATCAATGGAAATATACGAAGCGTATCCCTTCCAAGGACATATGCGAGTGAAAAGGTCCTCAATGCGGGGATAGGATTTGATGCTTCAAACTACGGCTACGCCAAGGTAAACAAGTCGGACATGGTCGCTATTCCGGACATGACGACAGCTTTCTTTGAATTACGCGGAGACTACAGGATGCTGCATGTTCTCTGCGACGTTGTCTCAACGGAGAGGGAAGTATTTGACCAGTACCCAAGAAACATTGTCAAGAAAACGAAGGAGTATATCAAAAAAATGTGTGTGGCGGATAACGCCAAGGTCCTTGTGGAACTTGAATATTATGTCTTTGAAGATGTTGAATATTCCGCCGGGGCAGACCACGCAAACTACAGAGTAACGTCATCGGAAGGCATGGGAGAGGGCTTCTCTGTGGCGCCAAGGGTCGATCCGAACAAGGCATACCACAGGATGCCCCCTGAGGACAAATACATGGATTTCCGGAACGAGACAGTAAGCCTGATGGAAGTTGCAGGGATCCCGGTAAAATATCACCATCACGAAGTAGCTATATCACAGCTTGAGATTGAGCTTGATTTCATGGATATAGACAAGGCAGGAGACCAGGTCTCCCTTGCCAAATGGATAATCAGGCAGGTAGCAGAAGAGATGGGGCTTTACGTCACCTTTATGCCCAAGCCACTTTACAAAATGCCCGGAAACGGTATGCACGTGCACCAGTTCCTCGAAAACAAAGGAAAATCCATTTTCCCAGGCAAGGCACTTTTCAACCTTTCGGAAGCCGGACTCTCCTACACGGCAGGCATTCTCAAACACAGCCTCTCGGGAAGCCTCCTCGCTTTTGCATGCCCGAGCACAAACAGCTACAGACGCCTGGTCCACGGCTATGAGGCTCCGGTGAGCGCGACCTTTGCAAAAGGCTCCCGTGCTGCTGCTGTCAGGATCCCCGGATATGTCAGCAAAAAAGAGACCCGCATCGAATATCGTACCGGCGACGCCTCTGCCAATATCTATTTCTTCCTCGCGGCTATGGTCCTTGCAGGAGCAGACGGCATAATAAAGGGTCTTGACCCGGTGGCGCTGGGTTATCAGTCACAAGATGCAAAGGATGAACTTACATTTCCGCTTGACCTCAACTTAGTCCTGGCGGGCCTTGAAAAGGATCGGGAATATCTTGCGCCTGTCTTCACGGAAAAGCTTATCGAACTTTGGGTAAAGGCAAAAAAGGCTGAGGCGGAGTATGTTTACAACGCCCCTACACCACAGGAGTACGAGCTCTACTTCTAAAATCAATTGAACAGGCATTAAAAAGCGGAAGCCCCTCAGGAGCTTCCGCTTTTTTTGGAGATAGAAACCGTGTATACAGTTCTGCCTTAAAAGGCAGGGACTATCCCCTTCGGAACGAGCTCTGTTTCAATGTACTTTTTGACTTCTTTTGAATTAGCTGCTTTGACCAGAGCCTTTACAGCCGGGCAGTTTGTGTCAGCAGCCCTGACCGCTATCACATTGGCATAGGGAGAATCCTTGCCCTCAATAATGATCGCGTCCTTTGCCGGGATGAGATTCGCCTCCACTGCAAAATTAGTGTTGATGACAGATGCATCAACGTCCGGAAGCGTTCTTGGAAGCTGCGCAGCTTCGATCTCCCTTATTTTTATCTTTTTGGGATTTTCTGTAATATCCCTGGCTGTGACAAGCTCTCCTGCCTTTACCTTTATCAGTCCGTTTTTCTCAAGCAGGCGCAGCGCCCTTGAGCAGTTTGTAGCGTCGTTGGGGATAGTTATCTGGGCTCCGTTTTTAAGTTCACTGAGCTTTTTGATCTTCTGGGAATAGAGACCAAGCGGTTCTATGTGTACCTTTGCCACCCATACAAGATCCAGTTTCTTTTCCTTGTTTGTGTTTTCCAGATATGGGACGTGCTGGAAAAAGTTTGCGTCAAGGCTGCCTTCAGCAAGAGCTGTATTGGGTGTTACATAGTCAGTGAACTCTTTTATTTTGAGATCATATCCCTCTTTTTTGAGAAGGTCTTTGACCACGACCATTATGTCCTTATGGGGAAAGGGAGTGACTCCTACCGTTATAGTCTTTTCAGCCGCGAAAAGAGCTGTTGGAATTATCAGAGATAGTAAAATCGCTATTGCAAATTTTTTCATATCAAATACCATCCTTTCTTTTTAAGGGGCAGAGCCCCACGGTCAATGCCGCGCCTGTACCGCACGATGTTACTCTTCCTCTCTCATACATACCGCACATATCGCTTCCTTTATCTATAGGCTCCACCTCCCTTGAAATGTCCCAAGATGACCGGATGCTACTTTATCTTTTCGTAAACTTTATTTCCCACAGACTGTATCAGCTGGACTATCACAATGAGTATCGCAACAGAATAGATCATTACGTCTGTCTGGAATCTGTTATATCCATACTTGATAGCAAGGTCTCCCAGGCCGCCGCCGCCGACTACCCCTGCCATTGCCGAATATCCGAGAAGGTTGATGGCAACTACTGCCCAGTTGAGCACTATAGAGGGCATTGCCTCTTTGACCATTACCCCGAACACTATCTGCATATCGCCGGCACCGAATGACTTTGCCGCCTCAACGACCCCCGGGTCGACCTCGAGAAGGCTGCCCTCCATCAGACGTGCAACAAACGGCGTTGCCGCTATGGTAAGAGGAACGATCGATGCCGTGCTTCCGATGGAAGTCCCTGCTATAAGCCTTGTAAGTGGTATTATTGCTATCATCAGTATTATGAAAGGGAATGAGCGCAACAGGTTGACTGCGATATTAAGCACTGAATAGACTGCTCTGTTCGGCCTAAGTCCATTTGTCCCCGTAAGTATCATCACAATGGCCACAGCAAATCCAAATATCCCTGAGAAAAGGGTGGACAGCGCTATCATGTAAAGCGTCTCCCAGAGTGCAAAGATCAGTTCATTCAGCATTTTTCATTACCTCCCAGAACATTCCGTTATCTTTCAGCCAGACGATCACTTTTTCCAGCTCAGCATCTGAAACGTTTATTATTAAAAATCCCATCACAGTATCCCGATACCTTTCTATCCTCCCGCCTACCACAGAAAAATCTATGTCAAGCTCCCTGGCCATCCTGGTTATTATGCTTTCGTTGGCGATCTCGCGCGGGAACATCAGCCTTATGTTGGTGCCGGAGGGGATCACAGCGTAGTCGTCTGTAATAAGCTTACGAAGCTCTTCTCCGGGAGCGAGGAAAAGGTTGTCCGCATCACCTGATGCCACGACCCTGCCCCCGTCCAGTATCACGACCTTGTTACAAACCATTTTGACAACTTCCATCTGGTGTGTGACAACTATTATCGTTACGCCAAGCTTTACATTGATATCCATCAGCAGATCGAGGATTGAAATTGTGGTTTTCGGATCAAGGGCCGAAGTCGCCTCGTCACAGAGAAGTATTTTAGGTTTGAGCGCCAGGGCCCTTGCGATCCCTATACGCTGTTTCTGACCGCCGCTAAGGTTCCTGACTTTCTCATTCTTCTTCTCAGTGAGACCAACAAGCTCAAGAAGCTCTTTTACCCTTTCCTCAGCCTCTTTCTTCGGAACTCCCCAGACTTCCAGAGGGAACATGATGTTTTCGTAGACGTTCTTTCTGTTCATCAGATTGAAATTCTGAAAGATCATGCCCATCTCTTTGCGAAGTTCTTTCAGCCCTTTTGGATCAAGTTCGCATACTTCCTGCCCCATTACGCGGACAGAGCCTTCAGAATATCCTTCGAGACCGTTCAGGCAGCGCAGCAAAGTAGACTTGCCCGCCCCTGAATGCCCTACGATACCGAATACGTCTCCCCTTTCAACATTAAGGGAGACATCGTTGAGGACCTTAAGCTCTCCAAATTTTTTACCAAGTCCATTGACTTCGATCATAAGTTCTACCTTCCTTTTATCCTTACAGTTGTTTGTTTTTTATACGCGAAAAAAAAAAGACCGGGCCCATCAAGGCCCGGTCTCACTGATCTTTGCAATCGACGCTCTAAGCGCCCGCCAAATCAGGAGAGGAGCCTTGAGTGTACATGCACATCATCATGTTGTTGATGCCGATATTATTTTTAAGCATGGCGGTTCCTCCTTCCCCGAAATGTCTGACAAAGCGGATTATATCACCATGGTACATTTTGTCAAATTAAAACCGCTTCAGTTAAAACCGCTTCAGAATTTGATTCAGATCACACGAGTTAAAAGCTTGTATCAGCGCATTTGAGAGGACAAACCTACAGGCGGGCAATTTTTTTCTTCAGTATCAAAAAATTGTTCCTTTGTTTGTCATTTCGGTGTAAAATGTCTGAACATTGGGGGGTGTTGATTTGTCTAAACATTTAAAAATGAATCCAAAATTGAAAATTTTGATACCCGTCGTTCGCGGTCTTGCTAAGATCCTCGGGAAAGATTACGAAGTCAATCTACACGATGTCACCATGCCCGAACACTCTCTTGTCATGTGTGAAAACGGTCATGTCACTGGTCGTGCACCTGGCGCACCAATGACTGACTTCGGCCTCTATATGCTCCAGTCTGAGGAATACCATAACAAGGAAGGGATCTATAACTATCTTGCACGCAACAACAGAGGCGAACTGATCAAATGCAGTGCGATCTTTATCCGGGATGAGAATGATAAAACGATCGGCTTCATGTGCATCAATTACGATATCAGTAAGGCTGTGGCAGCGCAGGAACTGATCGAGAGCATTCTTCATCTAGAAATGGAAAAGGTCGAACAATACCCCGAATCTCCCGAGGCAGAACCTCAAAAACCGGATAAATTCCCGGTACCTATACGTGAATGGTATGCCCAGGATCTTGAAGAGGTAGTGACCGACTCTCTTGCACAGGTAAAAACAAGAATAGGAACTCCTCTCAACTACCTTACAAAACCGGAGAAGAAAGAAGTCATCAAAGAACTTCATGACAGAGGCTTTTTCCTTCTGAAGGGCTCGGTCGACAGGGTGGCAAAAGAGATGGCTAACACAAAGTACACAATCTACTCTTATATCCGCGACGTACAGAAACTGGAAAAGCTTCAGAAAGCTCATAAAGTCCCGGCAAAAAAGACAGTTGAATAGACATTTCAACTGTCTTGCTGTTTTATTTGTCAGAAATTTCATTTCCCCTTGACAAAAATTTATTATAGAATAACAATATTCCTCGTTAGTATCAAAAAATTGTTACGCAGATAATTTTTTGATACCATCGTCAAAATACACCTTTATGCAACAAAACCTTACTGATCACCATATCAAAAAAATCCCTATGGGATTCTGCGAACAAGCACAAGGAGGGAGAGAGGGCAT
>DIWR01000021.1:1124-24141 GCA_002428495.1 Synergistaceae bacterium UBA6101 | reverse complement strand
GACATTTTCCCTGATCATTGACAGCAATTGTGATTTATAGCAATTGTGATTTATAGCAGTGCTAACATAGCAAGACTTGCGGAGCCTCCCTTCGACGTATGCTTAATGCGGTTGAGAAGTGCGGCATGAAGAAGTCGCGCGAAGTGGCGATTTCATCCCCGCGAAGCAGTTGGGAAGCAGTTGTAAAACCTGAAAAACAGAAAATCTCCAATCACCGTCATTCCCGGACGCAGCTAAACGGGGATACGAGCGGCTTGTGTATAGGTCTTATAAAGCTAGTCATAGCCAGAATCTAGAGACACTGGATCCCCGATTTAAGCACTCGGGGATGACGGGAGGGGGTTCAAAACAAGGACAGACCTGGATCCCGGCTCAACAGCATACCGGGATGACGGTGAGGGAGTTTAGGTCTTACCTATTGACTACCAATTGATTTGCTATTGATTCCCTATTGACTACCAATTGACTCCCGCAGATGGTTCACCTGCGAGATCTTGTGTATTCGAAGAGAGCCAGTGCCGCCGCCACCGATGCGTTCAGCGATCCGGTCTTTCCGGCCATGGGGATATGCCTCAGCTCGTCACATGACTTCGCTACTGCCCGGCCCAGGCCGTCGCCTTCGGCGCCGATCACTATGACTACCCTCGGTGGCATATCTTCCTTGAAGAGTGTCTCCTCGGCATCCATCGAAAGACCTACCACCCAGAAATTTGCTTCCTGCAGCAGCCTTATCGTCTGGGATACGTTTCCAGTCTTTGCTAAGGGCAGTCTCAGAGCGGCTCCTGCACTGGTCTTTACTACAGTTCCTGTCGGAAGCGCTCCGCCCCGCTTGGGTATCATCACTGCCGACGCTCCCGCGGCTTCGGCGCTCCTGATCACGGCTCCAAGATTATGCGGATCCTGGAGGTGATCGCACAGGAGCACCATTGCGGGCTCGGGCGCAGGAGGAAGCATCTGGATAAGTTCCTCCGCGTCCCAGAGTTTCATCGGCGCCATGTAGGCGACTACTCCCTGGTGATTTTCTTTGTTCGTCATCTTATCAAGAGCTGCCGGATCCACAGTCAGAAGGACAATGTTGGCAGCTCTGCAGAGATCCTGGAGCCTGGCCTTTATATGAGGCTGGGCTGTCTTTGAGATCAGGACCTTCATGCACCTTTCAGGTGACTCCTCAAGCAGGGAAAATACCGGATTCCTGCCCCAGCAGATGTCTTCGCTTACACTTGCCTTTTCTTCTCTCATCCGGCTTTCCTGCCTTCCTTAGTGTCGTTGAAAAATGCCGCAAGGTACGTCCCTGTCGGTCCGTCCGAGGCGGCGATCTCTTCAGGTGTTCCATGCGCGATAAGGTCTCCGCCTCTGCGCCCGCCTTCCGGACCAAGGTCCATTATGTAATCAGCCGAGGCAAGGACGTCAAGGTTGTGCTCTATGACGAGCACTGAGCTTCCGTGATCGACCAGCTTGTGCAGCAGCTTGAGCAGCTTCTTGACATCGTTGTAGTGCAGCCCCGTCGTCGGTTCGTCAAGGAGATAGAGGGTGCTGCCTCTGAACTTCTTGCTCAGTTCAGTCGCGAGCTTGACCCTTTGAGCCTCTCCCCCGCTGAGAGTAGGCGCAGGCTGTCCAAGTTTTATGTACCCCAGCCCCGCCTCCTGGATCACTTTAAGTTTGTTCACTATCCTTGGAATATCCCTGAAATGCTCCACGGCCTCGTCTACCGTCAGTTCAAGCACATCCGCGATCGAAAGCCCTTTATGCTTTACCTCCAGGGTCTCCCTGTTGTATCTCGTTCCTTTGCAGACATCGCATTTGACATAGACATCCTGCAAAAAGAGCATAGAGACCTTGAGTTCTCCGTCGCCTTTGCACGACTCGCAGCGCCCGCCCTTTACGTTAAAGCTGAAACGGCCCGGCTGGTATCCCCTGAGCTTTGATTCGGGAAGCTGCGCGA
Source organism: Synergistaceae bacterium UBA6101 (assembly GCA_002428495.1). GTDB lineage: Bacteria > Synergistota > Synergistia > Synergistales > Synergistaceae > Caenicola. Next base: position 22,199 of record DIWR01000021.1, on the reverse strand, counting down.
AGAACTCCCTTATTGGGGTAAAAACGCCCGTATAAGTTGCGGGGTTCGAGCGCGGTGTTCTTCCTATAGGGCTCTGATCGACCAGGACCACGTTCCTCAGTGATTCGTAACCCGAAATGCTGTCAAACTTTCCTGCGCGGTCCCGGTATTCCCTGTCGAACTTTCCCTTGAGACCCTTATAGAGTATCTCGTACAGGAATGTGCTCTTTCCGGAGCCTGAGACGCCGCTCAGTGAAGCAAGGACACCAAGCGGGACATCAATGTCAATATTTTTAAGGTTGTTCTCACGGCACCCCGTTACCTTTATATTTCCCTTCGCCTTCCGTCTCTTAGGTTTGGGCCTGTATGTCCCGTCCGCCTCGCCCCTGAGGTAGAGGGCTGTCGGGGTGTCTCCGCTGATGATGTCGGCTGCGCTTCCGCACGCGATAAGGTTCCCGCCGTTTTCGCCCGCCCCGGGACCAAGCTCCAGGATGTGATCAGCTGCCATCATCGTTTCCCTGTCATGTTCGACCACTATGACAGTATTGCCTATATCCCTGATATCCTTTAGCGTATCCAGCAGCCTGTTCGTGTCCCTGGGATGAAGCCCTATCGTCGGTTCATCCAGTACATACAGGACTCCTGTAAGCTGGGATCCGATCTGGGTGGCAAGCCTTATCCTCTGGCTCTCCCCGCCGCTCAGAGTGTCAGCACGCCTTGAAAGGCTGAGATATCCCGCGCCTACGTTGTTGAGGAAGGCAAGTCTTTTGCGGACTTCCGTCAAAGCCTGCCCGACTATCTTTTGCTCTCTTGCGCCCAGCTGCATAGTGTCAAGGACCTTGATAAGGTCCTCAATAGGCATCTCTGTAAGCTGAGCTATGTTGTAACCTCCAAGGGTGACAGCAAGCACTTCCGGTTTGAGCCTTGCGCCGCTGCAGGTCTGGCAGATGTCTTCTGTACGGTAGCGCAGGAGTTCTTCACGGTAGTTATCAGACTCAGTCTCGCCAAGGCGTTTCTCAAGCCAGGGGAGCAGTCCGGGATAATGACCGTTGTATTCCCAGTCTCCGTTCCTGTCGCTGAATATCATCGGGATCACTTCATCAGTTCCATACAGGAGGGCCTTTTTCGCATCTTCGGGAAGGTCCTTAAATGGTTTGGAGAGGTCCCAGCCTTTGTGACGGGCGGCCATGAGTTCCGCCTTCTGTATCATATACTTCATGCTCTTCCACGGGATAAAACCGCCGTCTCCGATAGGATATTCAGGATTGACAGCAAGTTCCTCGGAAAAATGGAGGTGCACCCCAAGGCCTGAACAGTCGGGACATGCCCCGTACGGGTTATTGAAGGAAAAAAGTCTCGGCTCGATTTCCGGCAGACTTATTTCGCAGTCCGGGCAGATGTACTTTTCCGTGAGTTCAAGGTCATCCATGCCCACGGAGACCAGAAGAACAAATCCCTCAGAGAGTTTCATTGCCATTTCGACAGCTTCCGAAAGCCGCTGGCGGTTCTCTTCCTTCACCCTCAGCCTGTCGATGACGCATTCGATAGTGTGCTTTTTCTTCTTGTCGAGTTCTATCTCCTCCTCAAGCCAGAGGACAGTCCCGTCCACCCTGGCCTTGAGGTAGCCCTGCTGATGGAGCTTGAGCAGGAGGTTCTTATACTCTCCCTTTTTGCCTTTTATAAGCGGGGAGAGTATCTCTATCGGTTTGCCGTCATAGTCCCTGTATATCTTGTCCACTATCTCGTCAACGCTGTAACGGCGCACTTCTTTGCCGCAGCTTGGGCAGTGTGGAGTACCGGCTCTGCCAAAAAGAAGCCTCAGATAGTCATAAATTTCTGTAACAGTTCCGACAGTCGAGCGCGGATTGTGTCCGGCGCCTTTCTGTTCTATAGATATGGCCGGAGACAGCCCGCTAATGTCGTCCACGTCAGGTTTGTCAGCCATTCCCAAAAACTGCCTGGCATAAGACGAGAGGGATTCAACATATCGTCTCTGCCCCTCGGCATAAATAGTGTCAAAGGCAAGTGAGGACTTGCCTGAACCCGATGGGCCCGTCACCACTACGAGCTGGTTTTTAGGAATTTCTGCGTTTATGTTTTTTAAATTGTGCTGTCTTGCCCCTGTAATTTTTATGCTCTGTTCCAATTTTCGCATCGCCTTTCAGTCTCTGTATATCGTCCCTTATCTCCGCGGCAGTCTCGAAATCTAGCTTTTCTACCGCGGCCCACATCCTTCTTTCAAGCTCATGTATATCAGGCGCATTCTCCGCGTCCTTAAGCGGTGAAGCCGCCCTCCTGCCTGCATATCCTCCGTCTTCGAGAAGCTCCGCGGGCAGAAGGTCCTTTACAGCCTTCGATATTGTCTGAGGTATTATACCGTGTTCTTCATTATATGATATCTGACGGTTTCTTCTTCTTTCCGTCTCCTTCATCGCGGCATCAATACTGTCCGTTATCCTGTCCGCGTAGAGTATTACCTTCCCGGCCTGGTTCCTTGCAGCCCTTCCTATCATCTGTATCAGCGACCGCTGTGACCTCATAAACCCCTCGCGGTCCGCATCAAGGATCGCCACAAGGGAGACTTCCGGCAGGTCGATTCCTTCCCTGAGGAGGTTGACTCCCACAAGAACGGCAAAAACCCCAAGCCGGAGGTCGCGAAGCAGTTCTGCCCGTTCAAATGTGTCAAGCTCAGAATGGATATATCGTACCTTTATCCCCAGCTCTGCCATATACTCAGCAAGGTCCTCCGCCGAGCGTTTCGTCAGCGTTGATATGAGGACTCGCTCCCCTGCTTCAATGATCGGCCTGACCTCGCCAAGAATGTCATCCACCTGTCCCGTTGCGGGGTGGACCTCCACTATCGGGTCTGTAACTCCCGTCGGGCGTATGAGCTGCTCCACAACATTCTCTGAATTGGCAAACTCATAATCCCCCGGCGTAGCTGAGATAAAGAGCGCGTTTTTTAGAAGCGGCTCATACTCTGCCCACTTGAGCGGCCTGTTGTCGAGACATGACGGAAGCCTGAAGCCATGCTCGACAAGGACTTCTTTCCTTGCCCTGTCTCCGTTGTACATCCCACGCACTTGAGGGAGCGTCATGTGGGATTCGTCGATGAAGATCAGTGAATCATCCGGGAAAAAGTCCATGAGAGTTCCCGGCGCGTCTCCGGGCTCACGTCCGTCAAGGAAACGCGAATAATTTTCTATCCCTGAACAGTAGCCGACCTCAAGAAGCATTTCAAGATCATACTTGGTCCTCATCTTGAGCCTTTGGGCCTCAACGATCTTCCCTGCCGACTCAAGTTCCGTGACTCTGTCCGCAAGTTCCTTCTCTATCAGCTCTGCCGCATTGTTTATTGCATCTGAAGAGGTAACATAATGCTGGGCTGGGAATATCCCCGTGTGGTCCTTGGTAAGGATCGCCCTTCCGCTCACAGGGTCTATCTCCTCTATACGCTCTATCTCATCATCAAAAAATATGACCCTCACTGCCGTATCGCTGTATGCGGGGTATATCTCCATGGACTCTCCCCTGCTCCGGAAGTTTCCGGGCTGGAGCACGAGATCGTTGCGCTGATAATAATTATCCAGAAGCCTCGTCATGAATGCCCTCCGATCCCATTGCTCACCCACGGCGAAACGGAAGATCGCATCCTCATAGTTTTTACGTTTGCCCAGACCGTATATGCAGGAGACGCTTGCAACAACAATTACATCGCGCCGCTCCAGCAGGGCCTTGGTCGTCGCAAGCCGCAGCTTCTCTATCCTCTCGTTGATCGAGGCGTCCTTTTCTATATAAATATCCTGAGCCGGCATGTAGGCCTCAGGCTGGTAGTAGTCATAATAGCTGACAAAATAATTGACCGAGTTCCCGGGAAAAAATTCCTTGAACTCGCTGTAGAGCTGCGCAGCCAAGGTCTTGTTATGCGCCATTACAAGAGTAGGCCTCTGCAGCCGCTGGATCACATTGGCCATCGTGTAGGTCTTACCGCTGCCCGTCACTCCAAGCAGCGTCTGCACAGCCCCGGGCTTTTCAAATCCCCGTACCAGCTTCTCCACTGCCTCAGGCTGATCCCCGGACATGGGCCATGGCGAAAAGAGCTTAAATTCGTCAGACATAAATTCTCTCCTTTATATAAATACAACTCAACTTTCCCGCCGTCTTTCCCGCATGCTTTTAAGCGGGAATCCAGATACGACTTCAATATTTTAGAACCACTGGTTCTCCGCTGAATAACATACAGAGAAGACGAAAAACAGAGGTTTTGAATCCACTAGTAGCAAGAGGTGGGAAAGTTGAGTAAATACAACTTTATTAATATATAGCTTTTTGGGGAATGCGTCATCCGTCTTTACCATGAAAGTGGAGAGGCTAAGGTCAGGCCATTGTTTCGTCATAAAACAGGCAAATAAAAAATCAAAAAAGCGATATATAAAATTGACCGATCTGGTTATAATAAATACATGATATACATAAACAGGACCTTACAATACAGAATGGAACATATCCATTTATGGGCAGTGGTCAAAAATTGATGCAGGGTAACGTACGTGTGATCGACCGTGTTTTTGACATCATAGAACTGCTTTCACAGGCTCAGACGCCAATGAGTCTGACTCGGATCGTGTCCGCGAGCGGGATAAGCAAAACAACCGCGTTCCGCCTTTTACAAAGCATGAACAACAGGCATTATGTTGAAAAAGACAAAGACAACTGCTATTCAATAGGGCTCAAGCTCATAGAATCTGTCAGCTATCACATTAACGGGCTCGAACTACAGACAGAATCAAAGCCGATCCTTGCCGAACTCAGGAGAAAGCTGAATCTCACAGCACACCTCGGAGTTCTGGACTCACACGAAGTCATTTATATCGAAAAAATCGACATCTACCCTATGACACGTCTTTACACTCAGGTAGGCTACCGTTCGCCTGCCTACTGCTCGTCAATGGGCAAATGTCTGCTGGCCTGCCTTTCGGGCAGTGAACTTGAGAAGGCTATGTACGCATGCAAATTCGAACGTTTCACAAAAAACACGATCACAAATTTCACCGATTTCAAAAAATGTCTTAAACAAGTACGCGAGCAGGGCTATGCGATGGATGATCAGGAATATATGATCGGACACAGATGTATCGGAGCACCCGTATTTGACTATCGCGGCGATGCTATAGCATCAATAAGCGCAAGCGGGACCACAGCTGAAATCACAGATGAAAAGATCCCACAGATCATAGATGAGGTCAGATCCTCTGCTCTCCGGCTTTCGCGCAAGATGGCATATACGGAAGGATAAACTTACACCCGTGGCTGGAGATAACGATCATCCCCAGCCAGCCGCAAGCGTATTGTCGGGTTGAAAAAACGCATATGATGCGCTATTTCAGTATATTCTTCAGCACGACAGATTTCGTGCGTGTCATTTCGTTGAAAGTTGATAACACTCCTTCTGTGCCTATTCCCGAGAATTTGTATCCTCCAAACGGCATTTCAAAGCTGCGGAAAAAACTCGCACCGTTTATCACTGCTCCGCCGCATTCAAGTTCATTGGCGACATAGAAGGCTTCCTTCATATCTTTTGAAAATACGCAGCCGCAAAGCCCAAACTTTGACGCGTTTGCGATAGCAATAGCCTCATCAACCGTGTCAAAAACCACGATCGGAACAACGGGACCAAATATCTCCATGTCTTTTGCAACATCGGCAGTTTTCGGGACATCAACAATTACAGTTGGATCATAGAAAGCGCCGCTTCTCTTGCCGCCGAGGATTATTTTCCCGCCCTGCTCAACGGTCAGGTTTACCTGTGCTTCAACTTCAACAGCGGCCTTTTCACTGATGAGACATCCCAGCCTCGTGTTTTCGTCTGACGGCATGCCGCGCTTGATCGCCTGTATTTTCTTAACGGACTTCTCGACAAATTCTCCGACTCGGCTCCTGTGTATAAGGAACCGCTTCGACGCACAGCAGACCTGACCGGTGTTATACATGCGGCCCCAGATGAGTTCATCCGTCGCAAGATCTACGTCCGCATCTTCGAGGACGATGAAAGCATCGTTTCCGCCAAGTTCAAGAGCCGCATGGCAAAGGTTTCCTGCAGCCGTTATAGCCGTTTCAATGCCTACCTCCGTTGAACCGGTAAGGGTAATAAGATGCACATCCGGATTCGAACACAGCATATTTCCCACGACTGAGCCGCGCCCGGTGATTATCTGGATAGCGCCGTCAGTTACACCGGCTTTGACCAACATCTCCGTCAGTTTGCAGAGAGTAAGAGGATTGTCCGTTGACGGCTTAACTATAGCCGCGTTTCCCGCAAGAAGCGCCGGAGCGACCTTCTGGTCAAAGAGATCACAAGGGAAATTGAATGGTATTATACATGCCACAACACCAATAGGCTCTCTCTGCGTAAAGAGAATATTTTTATCCTGACCGGCTTCAAGTCCTGACGGAACGACTTCGCCATAGAGGTGTTTCGCTTTCTCCGAAAATGCCTTGAATGCTATGGGAATATTACCGATTTCCCCTCTCGCCTCTGATATCGGCTTGCCCGTTTCTGCCGAAAGTGTCTGTGCGAGGTCTTCCTTGTTCTTCTCTACCAGCGCTAAAAAATCCATCATTATTTCAGCTTTCCGATAGACAGGTACCTTGGCCCATATCTTTTGCGCCGCTTTTGCGTATGCTACGGCATCTTCCACATCCTTCGCCGAAGCCGCCGGGACAGTGTCGATAAGTTCACCGGTTGCCGGGTTGATTACTTCGAGTACTTTTTTGTCGGAAGCGTCTGCCGCTTTCCCGTTGATCATCATTTTCATAGCTGTATTCCTCCCCAATAATTGTTTGCCGGCAATTACTTTGAAAACCCGGTAAATGAAAGCATCAACCCACCACAGGTGTTATTATTATCGCTTTCAAACCCGTATTCACCGAACGTGAATTCAACGATGAACGGAACATCTCCGGCTGCTTCCTTTATCTGCTTCGCAACTTCGCCTATACGGTCACCTATGCCCGCCCTGCGTCCGCCGCAATGCACCAGGTGAAACGCGGCAGGCTTTGTCTCCATCTTTGCTATGAGTTCTTTGAGTGTCTTTCCCGTTGAATCGATCAGCTCGTCCTGAGTCGCTTCCATTCGTATAATGCATGTTTTTTCGGCAAGGTTGCTTCCAATCGCCATTGAACCGTCATCGTTGCCGTTCATCGGATGACGGATCGCTATAAGATCACCAAGGCGGTCTTTGACTCCGAGCGGAGAATTGATGCATGTAACGAGCAGGTTTCTGCCTGTGACCGCTTCTTTGCTGCAGCCTGTCCATTCTTTATATTTCTCTACGGCCGGGACACCGTCTATCTCAACAAGGGTACGGTTCCCATCAATTTTTGTTATTACTCCGAAATCATCCGTCTCGCGATACGCTCCCGTAAACAGGTTCGTCATTTTTACTTCCGTATAAAAAAACGCTACAGCAAGACCGTCAGCAAAACTCGTGCCGGACGTGTAAAGTTTCCATTCACCACCGATGGTATTATCTGCCGCGCTTCCGCCGAAAAACGGGACCCTGCCGATCACTGAGCTGATCCCCTTGAGGTAGAATTCTTCTTCCGCAGGAGAGGCCGCCATATAAAAAAACGCTGGCGCCGTGTCTTTTCCCGCCTTTTTCATTGCTTCAAGCGCAACGGCTTTGCCTGTTTCTGTTGGGTTTTTACCACGTTCAGAGGCAGCGATGCCTACCTTCATATTTTCATCCGAAAATGCCATCACACCGACAAATCCGCCATCAGAGCCCACGAATCCTTCCGGGGTAATGATCCCGGTAAACGACGTATTGCCAATCAGCGGAACCCCCGGTATTGACTCTTTCACACCGGCTATCATCTGGTCAACATCATATTCACAGCTTCCGTAGACAAATGCCATTTTTACGGCGTCAAGGCCGTTTTTCGCAGTTAGCCCGGCTTCGATCCCAGCCTTCTTTGCCTCTGGTGCAATACTTGAACCAACATTGGCTTTAAACATAACATTACCTCCCATCAGACTATTAGTTATTTATTGCTCTGACACAAATATAAGTTTTAAAAATAGTAATGCAAGCGCATAATTCCATATGGCAAAACACATATTCCATTCAGTGGAACTATGTTAAGTATTGATTTCCATTATGTATAATGCATACATAAATAGTATTCTAATTTTCTGATTGTTTGGTCTTGCAGTACAATAACAAACCCAAATACACTCTGCGGCTTCCCAATCAGGAAACAGAGTTTTAAAAAAGCAAACACAAAGGCGGGCGATTGACGAGCAGTTGTTTTAACAACATGGCTGAGCAGTCGAAGAAGATTCCAAAACCAAAAAAAACGTCGTCCCCGAATGCTTCGGGAACGACGGAAATGGTCAGTTTCACAGATTTTTACAATAGACTCCCAACCGCGACCGATTGATCACCGTGGCAGGATTTCCACCACCGGTCCAAACAATTGATTTGCAGCCGATTCCCTATTGATTCCTACTGACTACCGCGGCACGGTCCTCGCCGCAGATCCTAATTCCTGTACTTCCAGTTGTCTTTGGCCCAGAATTCACCGTTTACGCCGTTTATAACATCATCGAGGTATACTCCCCCAATATTTAAGTTGTACAGTGCTCCGCCGTACAACCCGTCGACAATAAGTTCGAGAACGTTCCTCTCAGATCTCACAACTCTGGTATCGTACGTCCTGCCGAATCTGTCGGTGATGGTGATGGGTTCGTTTTTATCCCAGCGAATATTATTTCCATAATGTTTGCCTGGGTTGCCCGGCCTTCCGGGATATCCCGGATATGGAGGATAACCGTTACCTTCAGGGTATCCAAAGACGACCAACAGTTTGCCTCCCTGAGTGTACTTCATTTCGCGGATCAGAACTTTGTCCTTCTTTTCTTTCTGCTGTTGTGTATCCTGCCATACCGGGCCGTTCTCCTGGCTTTGCTTCGGCATATCTTTCTTTTCCTTTGGAGCAGCGATGGCTGTACCGGATATAAGAACAAATGCCGCCATCAGGGCAGCTATTTTCTTCACTCTCTGTAAACTTTCATATGTCATATGGATCCCTCCAGTCAATATCTTTAGCATGATAAAATCTTATCACGTTATTATTATAACGTTTATGTGTGTGAATGTTATGTGGGGAATACGGAGATTTGCGGCAAGGACCATGCCGCGGGGAATTACGGTGCAAGCACCGTGGGGAAATTGCAGCTGAGAAACGCTGCGGAGAATTTGCTGAATGATGCATTCAGCGGAGAATTTGCGACAGAACCGGTCGCGGTGAATGAAAGCTTTACGAACCGTCGTCCCCGAGTGCTTAAATCGGGGATCCAGTGTCTTTAGATTTAGGCCCTGACAGAATATGCAAACCTAAACCCCAAGCCGCTGGATTCCCGATATGTGCATTCGGGAACGACGGTGATTAGGTCCTTCTTTGCGAACCCCAAGTCTAAGTAAAAGTCTCATAGAATCGTCTTCCCCGAGTGCTTAAATCGGGGATCCAGTGTCTTTAGATTTAGGCCCTGACAGGCTTTTGAAGACTTGACCCCAAGCCTCTGGATTCCCGATCTATGCATTCGGGAACGACGAAAAAGGGCTACCATCATATCCTACGACTGCTCAGCAATTGCTCAGCGACGGCTCAGCTACCGCTCGGCAAAAAAAGCTCAGCGAAATAATCTCGCTGAGCTTTTATAAATTCTATGGTCGGGATAGTCGGATTCGAACCGACGACCCCCTGCTCCCAAAGCAGGTGCGCTAACCAGGCTGCGCTACATCCCGTGACGATGGGCATTATAGCATATATAATGAAAAACACAAAAAAGAAGCTGCGTGAAATCCTAAGATTCCACACAGCCCTATCTTATGTTCTATTCTTCCTCGTCGTCAGGATCCTCATCGTCATCGTCCTGATCTTCAGAGCTGCCTTTTGCCTGCTGCTTCTTTTTATCTTCTTCCTCTTGCACCTCTGAGCCGTTGTCTTCCTCTTCTTCATTCTCTTCAGCGTAAGCTTCATCTTCTGTCTCATCTTCATCTCCGTCGACTGAAGCCGAAACTTCTTTCCTGGGGTATCCAAGAAGCTCGTCAAGCTCGTCGCCCTCGAGGACTTCCTTCTCCAGAAGCAGTGCTGTTATCTCTTCAAGACGGTCATTGTTTTCAGTAAGTATATTCTTTGCCAGGTCATAGCACTCATCTATTATGCTTCGGACTTCCTGGTCGATCGCGTAAGCTATCTCCTCGCTGTAGTTCCTGTCCTCCATGATATCCCTGCCAAGGAATACCTCATGCTGTTTCCTGCCAAGTGTCACCAGTCCAAGCCTGTCGCTCATGCCAAACTGTGTTACCATCTGCCTTGCGATCTGAGTAGACCTTTCGAGGTCATTAGAAGCACCGGTAGTCACATCTCCGAACTTGAGCTGCTCAGTTACCCGACCGCTCAGCAGTATCGTTATCCTGTCCGAAAGCTCCTTCTTAGATATGAGGAACCTGTCCTCTTCCGGCAGCTGCAGTGTGTACCCAAGCGCCATGTGTCCGCGCGGGATTATCGATATCTTATGTACGGGGTCACTGCCTTTGATCTTGCTTGCCACAAGCGCGTGTCCGGCTTCATGATAGGCGATTATCTCCCGTTCTTTCTTGCTTATTACCCTGCTCTTTCGTTCGGGACCTGCCATCACCCTGTCGATAGCCTCTTCGAACTCTGCCATTCCGAGGTTGGCCTTGCCTCTCCGTCCGGCAAGAAGCGCGGCTTCGTTTACAAGGTTAGCTAAGTCAGCACCGACAAAACCGGGGGTCCTGCGAGCGATAACATCGAGGTCAACTTTCCTGCTTACCTTCTTGTCCTTCAAATGCACCTTAAGTATGTCACGCCTTCCGTTTACATCCGGTCTGTCCACGACTATCTGCCTGTCAAAACGTCCGGGACGGAGAAGCGCCGGGTCAAGTATGTCGGGCCTGTTTGTTGCGGCAAGCAGGATGATGCCTGTTCCCGCATCAAATCCGTCCATCTCGACAAGAAGCTGGTTGAGTGTCTGTTCACGCTCATCATGGCCGCCTCCGAGACCTGCACCGCGATGACGTCCTACTGCGTCTATTTCGTCTATGAATATTATGCATGGCTGATTCTTTCGGGCCTGCTCAAAAAGGTCCCTTACCCTCGCGGCACCGACACCGACAAACATTTCAACAAAGTCTGATCCGCTTATGCTGAAGAATGGCACATTAGCCTCTCCGGCAACTGCCCTGGAAAGGAGCGTCTTGCCCGTTCCGGGCGCTCCGAGAAGCAGCACTCCGCGAGGCACCTTTGCCCCAAGCCGGGTGAACTTTGAGGGATCCCTGAGAAAGTGGACTACCTCTTCAAGCTCTTCCTTGGACTCGTCACAGCCGGCGACATCGGCAAACGTCACCTTTGGCCTGTTGTCCATAAAGAGCTTGGCCTTGCTCTTTGCAAAGCCCATTACCTTGTTTCCCCCGCCCTGCATGTTGTATATGAAGTAGATCCATACACCGATCAGAAGCAGCGTGGGAAGCAGGGAGGTAAGCAGTGCCGTCAGCCAGGAGTTCTTCGGAGGAGGAACTACCTCGACCTCAACGCCCTTCTGGGATATCTCACTTGGCAGAGTTCCGGGATCAAGGATGTATGTCGTAAACTCCTTGCCCGATTTCAACGTTCCCTTCAACTGCTCGCGGTCGATCTTGACCTTGGCAACATTGCCTGCGTTTACTTCGTTCAAAAACTGACTATAAGGAAGTACTTCAGCACCCTGACCGGCTTTGTTCGCATCCGGAGTCAAAAATACATTCACCAGACTGACTACAAGAACGATCAGTATTATGTACATCCCAACATTTTTAGAGGTTTTCTTCAAACGTGTGACCTCGCTTTCATGTCTTTACAAATCTACCGGAAAAACATCCGGCGGGTGATCAATGGCGAGTCAATTGGGAATCGATTGCAAATCGGTTGTTATTAATGGCAAAAAAGACTGCAATAAATTCAAATTCAGACTCTATTTTATTTATAGTTCGGTTGCGTCTCTTTCTAAATACGCAATGTAATTGTGAAGCTTTACGACAAAGTTTTTTGCTTTATGAGTGAAATCACAGAATTCTTCCCGTGATAAATATCCCAGTTCGTTTGATATTTCTGCTTGGCATACTAATTCCATCAATGATGCAAATGCTATATTTAAAAAATGTATTTTGTCTTTCTTTCCGTTTCTTGAAACTCCTTCTGCTATGTTTGAAGGAATTGATATTGCAGACCTGTTCATTTGATTAATCAAACAAAATTTCTCTTCCTGGGGGAAGCTTTTGGTAATTTTGTATGTTTCCATAGCTAGTTTTTTCCCAAGTTGATAAATATCTAGATTTTGAAAATAAAATGTCGTTTCCTGCACCAAATCACTCCATTCCTAGGTTGTGGTTGACTAATTCACATCTATTTTCCAATCGACTCGCAACTGATTACCAACCGATTTCCCATTGACTCCCGCAACGCTGTGCGTTGCAGCCGAGCCAATTGTTGCTACGCAACAGGCTCGGCAATGAACACAGCCGGCAGATGCCGGAACATTCCCGCATAATCCAGCCCGTAGCCTATTACAAACTCATCGGGGATCGTAAACCCCGTATATTCTACCTCAACTGTTTCCTTGCGGCGGTCAGGCTTGTCAAGAAGGACGCATATCGCAAGGCTCTGCGGTTTACGCTCAAGCAGAAGCGACTTTATGTACTTCAGCGAAAGTCCGGTATCGACAATATCCTCAATTATAAGGACATTTTTGCCGTAAATGTCTGTGCTGAGGTCCTTCTGGATCTGCACTACACCGCTGCTCCTCGTCGATGCCCCGTAAGAGGAAATAGCGAGGAAGTCTATCCTTACATCCACCTCAGGACTGATGTGCCTGATAAGATCTGCAAGAAATATTACTGCGCCTTTGAGGACACACACGCAGATCAGCTGTTTTCCGGCATAATCCTTGCTTAATCTCTCGCCGAGTTCCTTTATTTTGGCCTGCAGTTTTTCTTCAGAAATAAGTGTTTTACCGATCTTATATTCCAAGTGAGAAACACTCCCCGGCGCCGAAGTTTTTTCCGCTCAAAAACACTAGACATAATAACATAAATATTACTATCTCGCCCACCATGGAAGGACGGGTTTTCCGGCATTTTGCCTATTTTCAGCTACGCCTTTTCCAATATCCTCACGGTGCAGCCATCCCATTCCCCTGTTCGACCAGCAGACCTCGATGTCCCTTGCCCACTGGAAGCGCCAGTTCCCGCCCTTACGGATAAGGGCGACCAGTTTTAGGGTCCTGTCCCTGTCGAGCCTGGGAAGATCCAGCATAATGCCCTGAAGACGAAGCATATCCGCCAGATCCGTGTCAGGGATATTTTTTATAAAGGCAGGAGACCAGCAGACGATCGCGGGCGGCATTGCGATGACGGCATCTGCAAGGAGTTTTTCTGTAACTTTCTGCTTTAGCTCAAGCTCCCTGTCTATCTGTTTAGAAAGGCCGATCATGGATGACTCGAAGTTCGGATTCATGTTTTCCCTGATCCACGGTATAAGCTCTTCCCTTACCCTGTTCCTTTTGTAAACGGTGTCCGCGTTGCTGGCATCTTCACGCCACTCAACACGATTATCACGAAGTATCCCTCTGAGTTCATCCCTGCGAAAATCAATGATCGGACGGACTATCATGCCCCGTCTCTCAGGAATACCTCTGAGTCCGTCAAGCCCCGTCCCTCTGAAAAGATTCATGAGCTGCGTCTCTACAACATCGTCAGCTGAATGCCCCACAGCGATAAATGGCAGACCTTCAGCTTCCGCTGTCTCATAGAAGTGGGTATAACGCTCCCTGCGTCCCGCCATTTCAAAAGACTCGCCCGTCAGTCGTTCCTGAAATACTTCGACAGTCTTCACTATGCATTTGATGCCCCACTTCCCGCAAAGATCCTTCGAGAAGGCCGCGTCTTCGTGAGACATCCCCTCACGTGTGCAATGGTCAAGGTGTGCGGCAACTAACCTTCCTTTATAAAAACGGTGAAGGAGCCAGAGCATCGCGACAGAGTCCCCGCCGCCCGAAAGTGCGGCGACAAGCCCCTCAGAATCCCACCAGCCCTGACGTTCCCCGGCGGCTTTTAACTTTTTATAAGAAACAGTAAGTTTTTTCATATTCATTTCCCCTGATGTAAACAGTCTCGTCTGAGAATAGCACAAATAGATATTATTATGGACCTTAATATTTCCTATTCGTTCCTTGTCGTGTATCTGGTGTTCTTTCCCCTGCCGTTTGCAGCTATCATTTCTTTTTCGATCAATGTTCTGAGTAAGCGGATCGCTTTGCTCTGAGAAAGCTCAAGTTCAGCCTGAATGTCTTTTCTTCCTGCATTATCATTCAATGTAATATAGTCCATTACCTTTCTTTCGTCATGAGCCAACCTATCCCGGTCCACTCCGACCCTGCTTGTAAAGTTGGTATTCGGCAATGTTATCCTGAATGCATTTTCAGAGACATCTATTGACGGCTTTACTCTGAAATGGCGGTAAGAATCCATTATCTTCGGCATTCCAATTCCGTAAGCCTCGATCAGGTGCAGTCTGTAAAAAATATCCGCAAGCCGTTCATTCCGAAGAACAGAAACGCCGAGCATCAGGTCGCTGTATGCTATTCCTTTCGGAAGTCCTCCCAAAGAGACGAACTCGATCCTGTCTTCAAAGATGCTTATCAAGGTGCTCCCGCTGTAAGAATAGTCCCTGTGAACGATCGCGTTCAACAAGGCCTCCCTTACAGCTTCCCTGGGGAAATCGCGTCTATCGATCCGTCTGAGTCCCGAAAATTCAGAACTTGTACGGTTTGAACGGTCAATATATGCAAATATTTCATCTGCCTGCTTCAAAAGCGAACCCGAAAATTCTATCCGGTCCTTCAAAAGTGTCTTTCCCGTTCCCTCAAAAAGAGCAGCCTTTACAGTATGCCTGCACTGGTCGGAAATGAGCAGGCCGAGGTTCGAGAATGCCCCGTCATCACCAATGATGCCCAGGGATCTCTTTTGTTCTGTTCCGAATTTAATGTTTTCATCCTTAAAAACTTTTGAAGCAAAACCAAAAGTCAGCACCTGTTCAAGAGAGCGAGTCCTCTCGTAACTCTCCCCTCCGGTTTCCCTGATCATTTTAAGGATCATGCTCTCTGTGGCCGGAACTGTTGAAGGTCCCTGCCTGACATAGACCCCCTCAGGTCTTATACCTTGACGGGCCAGATAATACGGTGGAGCCGTGCCCCTTTGAACGGTTATGAGAATTACGTTCTTTCCATTTTCAATTTTCTGTTCGCAGTCGATGAACATGGTAACATCTGGCCTGACCGCATCCCTGATGCTGTTCATCGTCCTTAGCATTATCTCGTCTGCCTCTTCAACTCCGACAACTCTTCCGTCATCTGCAACACCGATAAAGATCTCTCCTCCATCGGTATTAGCAAATGCGATCACTGTCTTGCTGATATCCGCAGTGTATTCCCTTTTGAATTCAGCAGTTGTACTCTCACTCTTCAATTCGATCACCTCGCCGGTCCGGTAAGTACATTATATCCGTTCTGATCAGTTTTGAATAGTAAGTGATCAGAATCGGTTAGAATCTGAAATGCAGCAAGCAGTGGGCAAGCAGGGGTGGGCAAGCGGTTGGCAAGCAGTCGTTAAGGCAGGCGAAGAGAGCATCCGCCGGGGAATTTGCAGCCTCTGGCTGCGGAGGTTCAAGACCACTGTTGACATCGGATTTACTCTCCGTCGTTCCCGTATGGGCCTCGGCAAAAGAAAAAAGCCCCGGCCATTGGCAGGGGCTTTGAATATTCTGGAGCGGAAAACGGGACTCGAACCCGCGACCTACGGCTTGGAAGGCCATCGCTCTACCAGCTGAGCTATTTCCGCGCAACGGAGGAATGATAGCACTCTAGTCCTTCTCCTGTCAAGTAGAGGCAGCAATTGGGGCATCTCGGAGCGCTAGCTTAGCAACATTTGCGGTCCTGCGCATCGACGTATGGCCAATACGCCTCCGCTAGGACCGCTGCATGTTGCGTCGCTATCATCTCCGACCTGCCCCAATTGCGATATTGGTAACTATCGTAGGGCTGTGGCTTTTCAAGCCACGGAGAATTTGCGAGGGAAACACTCGCGGGGGATCTGCAACGCGTTGCGCTGCGGAGAATTTGCTGAAAGAACCATTCAGCGGTGAATGAAGGTCTTTTGAACCGTCGTCCCCGAGTGCCTAAATCGGGGATCCAGTGGCTCTAGATTCTGACTATGACTAGCTTTTTAGGACCTAAACAAAAGCCGCTGGATTCCCGTTTAGTGGCGTCCGGGAACGACGGAACGGGGTTGATCCTCAGGGCAGGTTCTCACAACCGTTTGACAACGTTTGACGATCGTTTGACAGCCCCTACAACTGCTCAGCAACCGCTCAGCGACTGCTAAGCCATCCCTCAGCCGCCCCTTCACCGCGATGCGAAGCGATGCAAATTCTCCAGCGACGAATGTCGCGAATTCACCGCAGCCAAAGGCTGCAAATTCCCCGAACCCGCCCCTCGCCGCAAACTATTACCGCAAACCCTCATCTAAATTTAATAGAACTTCATACAAACTTCCTAATTTTTCAACCAGTCTTTCGTATTCCGCTTCATCCTTATCATCGAAGACGTAAACGTCCTGCATCTTCACGAAGGCCGTCTTTAATTGTTTGTCATTACTTAACTTATTAAATAACGAAAAATCGCCAAAGGGTTTATTTGCTAAATCACTGCCTATCCTCTCCCTTTCTTCCATTCTCTTATACGAGAGCATCTTGATCAGATCCTCCTCTTCAGACATCAACCTTTTTATGCGATCTTCTTCCATCATTATCGCTATGTCATAAATATGTTTTGATACATCAAAAAGAAGACCCCTTTGATAATAAAATTCCGCAGCCAAAATTTTATCTGCAAATATTCTTTCTATCTTTATCGTCTTTAAATCAAACGGTTCCACTTTATACAATTTTTTCAACGAATTTTTGTGATCTTCTCCTGAAAGTGAATATATCAATGGCTCTATTTTCAGCGGCTCCGTTGGTTCGCTGATCGTAAATGAGGTCGCTTCCACCTTTACATATCCGAACCTTTGCAACGCATCTGCTTCGTCTATTGCAGTTACCGGCAAATATTTATAGACACCGGTTATACTTCCTTTTGTGTTGCTTTCTTTTTCTTTATCACGGGTTCTACCCATGCATGAGTATGAGTTTGCTGCATTTTCAAGACGTTTTTTGCCCTGACTTTTCGTGCAGTCTTTGATTTCTACTGTTAGATCAATATCTTCAGAAAATCTTTTCATTCTGCCAATAGCCTTGTATAAAGCAGTTCCTCCTTTAAAATAGGCAGGCAGTTTTGCTTGCTTTTCTGCCAGTTCATTAAGCAGGAGGGTAACATAATAATCCTTCTCCAGAATATCCATCCTGATCCCTGTCCGCTCACTTACGGAATCCAACAATACTCCAAAAGCATCCCTGTCCTTATGCAGTCTCATCTTCGGCCTCGAATAGCAAATCCAGCAACCTTAGCAATGTCTTGTTTGCGTAATATTTTTTAGCCATACTGATAAGTTTTAATTTATCAAGGTCCTGTTTGTTAATATGATTGTTAAGCAGCATACAGGGATCCGCAGCATCAATGTAAGCGGTCGGGAATTCATCTATAAGATCGATAAATTGCAGATATTTATAATTATCTTTGCTGATCTTCCTTCTGGGCTTGCGTACAGCAATATGGCACTTTGGGTCTAATTTAATACGATGTCGGTTTGTTGCGATCTCTTTTATCTTCGGCATCAGAGTAATGAGTCCGATGCTGTTTTGAAAAGATACGCCTGTTTCATACCCTATTATCTCTTCGCCATTTAATGTCAAAAACCGAGTCATCACAGCATCGATATTTGGCTTGGTTTTCCCAAATGCCGTCTCTTTTGCCTTGTAGTATATTCCAGCCTTGAGTCTCTCAATGACCCCCCTGTCCGCTAACCTTTTGAGATTTACATTGACTACTTTTTTCGCATGCTCCATGGGTATTGCAAACTTCAAAGCCAGAACAACTGCAACATCATCCGCATATATAGCCGTTCCATACCGCTCCCGGCGAATTCTCTCAGTTAAAAATTTTCCATATCCCCGATATTCCATCTTACCGCCCCATTTTGTAATTATCTTGTAATAATATTTTAGTTTTAAGTAATATTATAATAACAAATTTATCCTATTAGGTCAAATAGTCGGTAGTTGCCAAGTCTAATGGTCCCGATCTCAAAGCGCATTCGAAATGGTTCGAGCACTATGGATTTTAAAACCATTGCTTGCCTATCGCATGCCAATGACACTTAAACATGCAAAGTTTCAATACTGCCCAAAATGCTCTATACTATCATCATAGAAATAACATCAAAAACACACGTCAGGCGGTGACAGCATGCACAGTACCGGCAAGTCGCATATTATCGACCTCAAGGCTTCAGACGCGCTGATCGACTTCGATGAATACCTTTCGGAAATCAGGACCTACCTGCCCTCTTTGAATGAGGACGATGCGTGGATCCGCTCAGGCATCCATATCGGGGACAAATATAAAAAACACATATCATCCTACCGCCTCTTTGGAAGCCAGACTCCGGAGATCGGACGGGCCCGGATCGAAGTCCTTCTGGTCAAGACACAGATAGGAGTATCTATTTCTGACGCCGCGCCTCACTGTGCCGACTTCATCAGGGACCATCTCACACGGACCGGCACGGATGCCGCTTTCGTCGCTCTTATTCCCTCCACGGGAGAGGGATGGCGTACCTTTTTTGTAAAATCACCTCTTCACGATACTGTTGACATCCCTGAAGACATTCTGACCCACACCTGTTCCGGAGCCCTTAAAATACACATCAGGAAGTCATGCGGGCTCAGCGACGCAGCTGTTGACGGATACTTCTCATTCGGATACGCCCTTTTCGACGATACTGTAATTAGAGCAAAGGCGAAAGAGATAGATAAATCACTTCGTTATCTTAAATTCTGCGACATTGCCTCGGGGTCGGGACAGATGCTGCATGCAATGGCAGGGCTCGTCGCGAGCCTGCGCTCGGGACTCAACAAATACCTTGGCAGCCACGCGGACAGGACAGAAAAAAACTTCACGGAGCAGTTCCTTACGGGCTCCCTCTACGCCTCTGATTACGATGCAGGATCCCTTGAGATACTCAAGACCATGCTCAGGATCGAAACAGACAAAAAAATAGACGACAGAAGGTTCGTCTGGGGCAACATTCTGACCGAAGACCTCTTTGAAGGCATGCTTTTTGACGTCATCGCAACAAACCCGCCTCACATGAAACAGGATGAATTCTCCTTTATTAGAGATAAGCTGGAGTCATACGCATCTTTCTCACACAACACAGACCTCTACTGCTACTACGCAGAAAAAGCTTTCGGACTCGTCACTGAGAACGGAGGGGTCGGTGTACTTATGTCAAACAGGTGGATGCGTTCCGGATACGGAATTGGTCTCCGTCACTTTCTCTCACAGAAAAATATAACCGAGATAGTCGACTATGCAAACATACCTCCTGTTAAGGGCATCTCCACCCCGCTGTCGATTGTTATCGGTTCAAACGACGCTCCTTCTGAAGACATCAATGTGACCGTTGTTGAGGACGCAGACCACGAAAACATATCCCTCTATGTCGAAGAACAGTCTGCAATCCAGACCCTTTCAGCGCTGAGCGATGAGGGATGGGTCTTCGACCCGGAGGATACAACGGCACTAATGAACAAGATAACCGATATAGGAGTGCCCCTTGAGGAATACGTTGAAGGCCATATCTGCCGCGGGATACTCACGGGCCTCAACGAGGCATTCGCCCCCGACAGGGCGACTGCCGAAAAGCTTATCGCAAAAGATCCAAACAGTTCAAAGATACTCAGGCCCTTCCTCTCCGGGCGAAATGTCAAAAGATATGCCATCCCGACAGTCAAAAAATACCTGGTCTTCCTTCCCAAAGGCATCACGGACAGGACGAGAGGCGACCTTTATCCGGAAGAATGGCTCTGCACACAATACCCGGCCATAGCGGAACACCTGGCGCAATACGAGGAAAAGGCATCAAAGCGCAGGGACAAGGGCGACTACTGGTGGGAACTCCGCTCGTGCAGGTACTACGAAGAATTTGAAAAGACAAAGATCATCTGCCCGACGATCGTTAAACACATATCGGCGACTATGGACACCAACGGCCTGTTCTCAAACGACAAGACCAGCATAATAGCCTCAGGAGATTTCTATCTCCTCGGCCTCCTGAACTCAAATCTTATGGACTTCTATATGAGGAGGATCTGCACAGAGCTGCTCAACGAACACTACGAAGTCAAGCCCGCGAATCTCGCTGTCCTCCCGATAAAGAAGATCAGCCCGACCAACAGCTTCCACGTCAACCGCAAGACTGATATCGAAAATGGTGCAATGGCGCTGTCGAAACTTTGTTCGATGTCTGAAAAGGAGAGGTCCGATAAAGTCAACGAGGAGATCCGCGAAGCCGAAAGGGCAGTAAATAAATCGGTGGCAAGGCTGTACAGGCTGACACCCTCTGAAATCAGCCTGGTGGAGAATTACTGAGGGCTGATTGGAGAATTTGCGGCGTCTACGCTGCGGTGAATTTGCAGCAAAGACCATGCTGCGGAGAATTCGCGACCTGAGAACCATGTTCGCTGGAGAATTTGCCTGATTCCATCAGGCGGTTAAGTAAGGCTAAGACCACGGCTTCGCTAAGAATATGACTACGCCTGGAAATTTTGCGAGGAAACCACTCGCTGGGAATTTGCAGCTGAGAAACGCTGCGGAGAAATTGGCGGGCGGTTCATCCGTTGGTGAATGAAGGTCTTTCGAACCGTCGTCCCCGAGTGCCTAAATCGGGGATCCAGTGACTCTAGATTCTGGCTACTACAAGCTTTTTAGGTCCTAAACAAAAGACGCTGGGTTCCCGATCTCAAAGCGCATTCGAA
>DIWR01000021.1:0-1072 GCA_002428495.1 Synergistaceae bacterium UBA6101 | reverse complement strand
ACGGAAAACAGTGCTCTCCCGATAGGAACATACGGGAACGACGGAGAGTTAGGCCAATGCCGTAACGAAAAAGGTTCATTAGGTTATGACGACTGTTTGACGACTGCTCGCCCACGCTTGCCAATCGCTTGCCAGCCCTTACGACTGCTCAGCCATTGCTCAGCAACCGCTCAGCCACCTCAGCCGTCTTTCGCCACTATCCCTGGGAGGAAAACTCTTTGACAAGAAACCGCTTATTTAAAAAACTTATCCTGACAGCCCTTCTGCTCCTGCTCACCGCATCAGCCTCTCATGCGATAACTGCGGGGGAGATGGTCAGGGAGCAAAACTTTACGGTAGATCCCGTTGCATTGGACCTTATGGAATCCCTCGGAGAGCTTACCCATCTTGATGCGGCTTTCCTGACCAGGATCTCGGTCCTTCCGGCGAAAAAGCAAAAGGACCTTGCAGTACGATTCGTCATGGACGGACATATAACTGTGGAAAAGCTGAAAAAGGTCCCGATACCGATCGTTTTGCCTGAAAAACCGGAAGACATCCTGGTCCTAATTTATGAACGGATAAGGGAAGACTACTGGCGCGGCTGGTACCGCCGCCACACATGGAGTGTAAGGATGAAGCTCAGGGAATGGCACGAAACAGCCTACAGAAGATTTGTAGACCCTGAAGAGGGGCAGAAACTGATCGAGATATTCTTCCAGTCTTTGGATGGGAGCTATCTTGGGCCCCGGGTTATCTCCCGATAGGGGGGCAATTGGGGCAATTGGGACATCTCAGAGCGCTAGCTTAGCAACATTTGTGGTCAGTCGCTTCAACGTATGCACAATACGTCTTAGCTAGGACCGCTGCATGTTGCGTCGCTATCATCCACGATCTGCCCCAATTGCGATATTGGTAACTATCGTAGGGCTGTGGCTTTTCAAGCCACGGAGAAACTGCGAGGGAAACACTCGCAGTGAATTTGCAACACGTTGCGCTGCGGAGAATTTGCTGAAAGAACCATTCAGCGGTGAATGAAGGTCTTTTGAACCGTCGTCCCCGAGTGCTTAAATCGGGGATCCAGTGACTCTAG
>DIWR01000019.1 GCA_002428495.1 Synergistaceae bacterium UBA6101 | reverse complement strand
TCTTTGATGAAGCGTACTGGAGATAGAGGATAGTTAATTAAGGGTCTGAGGAGAGATAAACCATGAAGGAAAAATTGTTTGAACAAATCGCGGAAGCGGTAATAGACGGAGCTACATCTCAGGTCGTTTCACTGGTCAATGAAGCTGTTTCAAAAGAAATACCGGTCGGTGAGATCCTTAACGATGCACTCATTGCAGGCATGAACGAAGTAGGGGCACTTTTCAAAGACGGTGAGATGTTCGTACCGGAAGTCTTGGTATCTGCAAAAGCCCTCCAGGCAGGTATAGATATTATCAGACCTGCTCTTGTAGAAGCAGGAGTAAAAGCAGCAGGCAGGATAGTAACAGTCACCGTTGAAGGCGACCTTCACGATATAGGTATCAAACTTGTAGGCATGATGCTTGAAGGGGCAGGATTTGAAGTTATAAATATCGGAGTAGACAAACCTGCCAAAGAGATAATTGAAAAGGTAAAGGAGCTTAAGCCGAACATCCTTGGAATGTCGGCAATGCTCACGACTACTATGGCAAACATGAAAGACGTTGTTGAAATGCTGAAGGAAGAGGGCCTTCTTGAAGATATGAAGGTAATGATAGGCGGAGCGCCTACGTCGCCGATGTATGCAGAAAAAATAGGCGGCCATTATTCAGCCGATGCCAGCGAGGCCGTCATCATAGCTAAACAGCTTTTAGGAATGGCATAGCAGGGAGGGTATAAAAATGGCGCGTAAAAGAGATGCAAAAGAGAGAAAGGTGCTTAACGGAGGTTTTTACAAACCTTTGACAGAAGAGGGCATTTCCCACATCCATAATACAAGCATGGATGTTTTTGAACAGGTCGGTGTGAAAATAGCTTATAAACCCGTTCTTGACCTTTGGAAAAAAGCGGGTGCAGAAGTAGACGAAAAAAATATGATCGCCAAAATAGACCGTAATCTGGTTATGAAATGTGTAGAAACGGCCCCTAAAGAGATCACGCTTTGTGGCCGTGACCCTAAACACGACCTTATCCTTTCCGGGACACGTACACACATGGGAACAGGCGGTACGGCACTGAACATCCTTGACATACACACAGGGGAACGCCGTTCAAGCAACATCAGGGACGTGGCAGCTGCAGCAAGGGTAGTTGACGCATGCGATGACATTGAATTCTTTGTAATAACATGTTTCCCGTGTGAGCTTCAGAAGCCGGTCGTTGACGTCAACCGTTTTTACGCCGCGATCAATAATACATCAAAGCATGTAATGGGCGGAGTTTACACAGTTGACGGGATACGTAAGCTCGCCAGAATGGCAGAACTTATAGCAGGATCAAAAGATGCTTTCAAGGCACGTCCCTTCATGTCAATGATCACCTGCATAATGAGCCCCTTACTTCTAGACAAAGACTACACTGCTCTTATGGAGACCGCATGTTTGATGGGTATTCCTCTTGCAACACCATGTGCTCCGATGGCCGGATCAACATCCCCCGGCACACTTGCAGGAACACTGGTCCAGATGAACGTCGAAGCACTTTCCGGTATAATCACCACTCAGCTTCTGAACCCTGGACATCCCACTCTGTACTCAGTGGTACCTACAACAACAGACCTTCGTACAGGAGCATTCTGCTTCGGATCGGTCGAAATGGGCATGATGAATGCCGCCGCTGCGCAGGTGGCAAGGCGCTATGATCTTCCGATCTACAACACCGCAGGTCCCAGTGAATCAAAGATCCCTGATTCACAGTCTGCCTATGAGCCTGCTGTCAATGTTCTCCTTTCAGCTATGGCCGGAGCGAACTACATCCATGATGCAGCAGGACTTCTTGAAAGCGGACTTACGATATCTCTCCAGACCTATGTTATTGACAACGACATAGCAGGCATGGCAAGAAGAGTCCTCTCCGGTATTGAAGTTGACCCGGACAAGTTGGCCTTTGATTGTATAAAGAGAGTTGGCCCCGGAGGTAATTATCTGGGAGACGAGCATACGACTGCGCATATGAGAGATGAGTTCTTCTATCCTGTCCTTGCCGACCGTAAACCAAGAATGGTTTGGGAAGCAGAGGGCAAACTGACTGCTGAAGAAAAGGCTAGGCTGTTGGCGATAAGCTATCTTGAGAACCATAAACCGCTTCCTGTTGATCCGGAGGTAGATTCTCAAATAAGAAGAGAGATATCAGAAATGCTCCCTGAGACCGGTAAGGTGTACGGAGAATAGTGGATCGTTGTTTGCCGTAAGATAAATATTTTCTTACGGCAGACAGTTATTTATAAAGCAATAAGAAATAACGAAATAAAATAACAGGAGGGAAAATTAAATGTTCGGACCTTATGAAATGCTTATGGATTTTGGATTAATGTCGATCATCCTGCTTTTTGCTCATCTTATTCGTTCCAAGGTCAAGTTGCTGCAGTATATTTACATGCCATCTTCGCTGATCGCAGGATTCATTGCTCTTTTTTGCGGGTGGCAGTTCCTTGATGTCCTGCCCTTCGCTGTAAGAGAAAGCGGATCTCCGTATATGTCATCTTATCCGTATCTTCTTGTTGTAGTACTTTTCGCGACACTATTCCTTGGTAAGGATGAACATGCAAAGAAAGTTCCCTTTGGTAAAATGGTAAAGGATATTGGAGACACCTTTTTTTATAATCTTGGCGCTGAGTTCTGGCAGTTTGGTGCAGCTCTTCTATTTGGTATTTTTGTCCTCTCGCCGCTCTTTCCTGAGATACATAAAGGTTTTGCACTTATGCTTCCGGCAGGCTTTGTCGGTGGTCACGGTTACGCTACAGCTATAGGCAAAACATTCCAGAATTACGGATGGGAAGAGGCTTTGACTGTTGGTTATACATCAGCCACAGTAGGACTTCTCTCCGGAGTTATTGGTGGAATGATCTTGATCAACATCGCAACACGCAGAGGCTGGACGAGACTTGTAAAAGACGTTGCAAGCCTTCCTGAAAGTATGCTTACAGGGTTTGTTCCTGCGAAAGAAAGAGTTTCAATGGGTAAAGAGACTGTCAACCCGATAGCTCTTGATCCGTTTACCTGGCACTTTGCATTGACAATGGCAGCTTTTGCAATTGGTTATTATGTTTATACTCTGACAAAAACACTGATGCCGGGGAAATACGAGATACCAATGATGTGCCTTTCTATGCTTGCTGGCGTTCTGATCCAAAAAATACTTGACGGAATGCATTTGGGCCATTATGTCGACAAACATGTGATGAACAGGATAGGATCATGGGTCACCGATTATCTTGTTGCATTTGGTGTTGCAAGTATCCAAATCTCTGTTGTTGTCAAGTATGCGATGCCGATGTTGCTGCTTTTCGCATTTGGTGTGTTCCTTTGCGTATCTTTCGCTCTTTTCCTGGGACGCAGAGTATTCCACAACTTCTGGTTTGAGCGCAGTATCTTTGTTTATGGATGGAATACCGGAGTTGTGGCAATGGGAGTTACTTTGCTCAGAGTCGTTGACCCTGATTTCAAGACTAAGACCCTTGAGGATTATGGACTTGCTTATGTGTTTATTTCATTCTTCGAGATAGCGATCATTACAATTGTACCAAGCCTTGTAGCCAACGGGATCATACTTACACCTGCGCTTATCCTTACCGGATCTGCGGTAGCCTGCATAGTTCTTACCAGAATGCTGAATGGCTGGCATGCTGATATCCCTGCAAATGCGCTGCGCGAAGGCGAGGCCGAAGTAATAAAAGAATTTAACATGGAAGAAAAAGTTGCATAGAGGATTGTTAGTTAAATAAAAAAACAACGGGGTCCGGCAGCAGGGTTTATGAGCCGGACCCTTGTTGAAACAGGGGGATGATTTAATGAGTATTTCAGAGGGGATAGACCTCCTGCTGTGTTTATTCATAATGGCAGTATTTATATATGGTTGGGGCAAAATTAAAACCAAAATTGCCCAAAACAGATTTGCAAAAGGTAAGAAATGTATTGCCGAAAAGGATTACAGAAGTGCTGTAAAACAACTTGAAGATCTTGGCGGAGAACTGAAAAACGATCCGGATTACTGGTTTTATCTCGGACTGGCCCTGTCAGGGGCAGGATCAACAACAGATGCTAAACAGGCTTTATTGAAGACCTTGGAAATTGATGACTCACATGAGAATGCAAAAGAACTTTTGGAAAGAATTGGCAGATAGGATAGCAGGTGGATCAATATGCCCAGGTTAGTTGAGGAAAAGGAAAACATCAAACTAATACTGGCCTATCTGGCGACTTATTTTATCTGGGGATCAACTGCGTTTGCAATATCAGTAATAGTGAAATACCTTCCTCCTCTTCATTCCTCTGCTTTAAGATATTTCGTGGCCGGGATGGTCATAGTTTTCTGGTGCACTTTCAGGAAGCACCCTATCCCCAGAGGCAAAGAATGGATCAATACTTTTATTATGGCTTTTTTTCTTCTGGCAATTTCGAATTCCAGTACATCATGGTCATGCAAATACGTACCATCCTCTATTGTTGTGGTTATCCAATCGATAATACCTTTAATGATGATCGTCCTTGACAGGATCTTTTTCCATCAGGAAAAACAGTCGCTTATGAACTATCTGTGTGTTAGCGCAGGTATCATTGGGGTCAGCCTGATAATATTCTCAAAAGATCCTTCGGGAACGAAATTATTGATCAGTCCTCTTGCCCTTTTTGTCCTTATGACAGGTTCTTTTTCCTGGGCGGTAGGAAGCCTACTTTTGAAAGTATGTCCCAGACCTGCTTCAAATTTATTTTCTTCAGGAATTGCAATGCTTATCAGCTCTCCTTTTCAAATTGCAGCGGGAAGAGCAATGGGTGAAAGGATGCCTTCAATTATAACGATACCGTCAGTGGCATACAAAGGTATTTTTTATCTGATTATTTTTGGATCAATAGTGGCTTTCTCGTCATACAGCTGGCTTGCGTCAGTTGAACCTCCAAGTCGTCTGGGAAGTATTTCTTTTGTTAATCCACTCGTTGCATTATTTCTTGGAGTAACGCTTGGAAAGGAAAGTTTTAATAACCAGTCCGTTTTAGGTACAGTAATAATTATTTTTGTAACACTTACGCTTTGGGTAGACAAGATAATGGAAAACAATAAAGGATCCCGCAGAGGAGTGGTCAGATGTTGAAGTTGACAGATCATGAAAAGGCAATGCTAGACGGCAAAATGGGGAAGTTCAAACAGAAGGCGATGGAATTCAATGTCCGCTATGCTAAAGTTCTTGGTGCGGAAGAATTTTGCGAAGTTTCAAGAACTACATTGTTTATAGGCGCCCAGCACTATCTGGACTGCTACAAGCATGGTGAAGACTACAAAAAAATCTTTTCAGAGTTTTACCTCTGTTCCGATGAAGATATCGAGCTGGGCGAGATGGCTCCGGAATGCAAGGTCCAGACCTGTGCCGCAAGCTGCGACATGTGGAACTGTGACAAGACGCACCTTTCAAAGGAATACAGCGACAAAAACAAGGTTTACACCGGAGCCGCGAGGAAGATGGGAGTAAAGATCGTAGAATCATGTACCCCATACTATGTCGGATGGGTTCCCCTGATGGGAGAGCATTTCCTATCAACTGAGTCGAGCAATGTCGTAATAAGCAACTCCTTTTTCGGAGCTTATGGCAATTCCGACGGAGTCGAGGCTGCGGTATGTGCAGCAATAACGGGAAGGACGCCCAAGTGGGGGATGCATATCAAAGAAAACAGATATGCTGACTGCCTTGTAAGGGTGAAGTGTGATGTGGAAAGCGTTTCGGAATGGGACGTTCTTGGTTACACGATAGGCAAAAAATTACCCAAAAACGTAGTGCCGGTTTTAGTCGGAGATTTCAAAAGGCCCGAGATAAACAGGATGCGTCAGTTCTCGTCCTCAATATCAGTGTCCAGCGCAACTGAACTCTGTCACATAGTCGGGATAACGCCTGAAGCTCAGACTCTTGAAATGGCTACAGGAGGAAAAACATGCAGGCACGAAATTGAAATAACCGAAAATGATATTGCAGAATCTTTGTCTAAGATATGCGATGAGGGAAGTGGTCCGGTAGATTATATAAGCATTGGCTGCCCGCATCTTTCCCTTGATGAACTGAAAGAGATATCTGAATACATCAAAGGCAAAAAGATAAGAGAGGGTACTGAACTCTTTGTGTGGACCGATTACGCAACCAAGGCGATGGCAGATGTCAATTGTTATACCAAAGATATTGAGGATTCAGGGGCCTTTGTCCTTACCGGAAGCTGTCCTATAGTAATGAGAGAAGATAGCCATAAACATGCGACCGGAATGGTGATGAACGGAGTTAAACAGGCGGTAGGCATAAGACACCAGACAAAAGTGCCGGTCTATTACGGAGATATCAAGCGTTGCATAGACGCGGCGGTAAAGGGCAGATGGGAGGAGGCCGAATGATGGAAAAGATAGTCATCAAAGGCAGAGGTGCTTTGGAAGGAACGGCATCGGGTCCTGCAATAGTATTCCCCGACAGCATAGCAGGGAATTCAGGAGCCCTGGGTGATGTCGACGGAGTAGTCTATGAAAAGGGCAATATCAATTACGGCATATCTATCAAAAATGCGATACTGGTCGTCCCATGTGCAAAAGGATCAAACGGTTTTTCTGCACATTTCAAAGGAGCATTGATCGCGGGCGTTAAACCTGCTGGATGGATCTCCACAAAGATCGACGCGCGCCTTGGGGTCGCCATAGCAAGCATGAATATACCGGCTGTCGTGGACTTCACAGATGTGGATCCGATAAAAGTCATTTCAACAGGAGACTGGGTAGAGCTCAACGGAACTACCGGTGAGGTAGTAATAACTAAAAAATGATTCTGCGAAAAAGTAATATATCCTGAACTGAAAAGATGTGGGATCATGAACAACGAAGGTCTTTTGTCGGTAGAAAATAAAATAATAGACGATCTCTTCTCCGTATTCAGGAATGAAGGGATGAAATTAAGCCCAAGACAGAGAGAGCTGTGCAGCTATATTATCAAGAATCACAAGAAAATAGCTTTCTGGACCGTTGAAGAACTTGCCAGGAACAGCAGCATAAGTCCTGCAACAGTAGTAAGGACTGTGAAATCACTGGGCTTTGAAAGCTACCGCGATATGATAGGAAGAATTCAAAGTTACATAATAGACGACAAAATACCGCTTTGGTGGAATGTTGAAAAATCGCTGGAAAAAGAGAGGCCCGATTTCCATGTGTTGACTTGGGTCGCGAGAGACAATATCTCTGCTATTACTTCCTCGGTCAGCAACAATCTTGCGGAGGCTGTCTGCTCAGCAGCGCAGACATTGAGTAATGCCGGAAAAGTGTATATAGTTGCAGTTCGGTCTTCCCGTGCAGTGGGAATATACCTACATTCTATGCTGAGCCAAATGATGGATAATGTTTTTATGATAAGCTACGGCGAGGATGAGATTTACGATGCGCTGAGCGGCATGGGTCCAAATGATGTGATAGTAGTTATATCCATGGGTGGTCCGCATTATGCCGTCACATCGATCAAGGCTGCAGAGTACGGACATATTAATTCGATCAAGACTATAGTGATCACTAACAGCCAGTTATGCATAGCCGCACAGTATGCGGACGTTTTGCTTTGTGTTGAACAGACAGAAGACCATTATTCAATTGCTTCCGTAATAACAGCTGTTGAAGCTTTGGTTATAGAAACAGGTGCTGTTAATAAAGATAAGTCCATTACAAAAATGCGTAAGCTTGAAAAGACACTTGTTGAAAGAAATATCACGTTGTGATTTTCAGAACTGATAGAGACGAAACCAACAAAGAAATGGATCTGGTATCTGAAATGGAAAGAGACGGAATACTTGGTATAGATGCCGGTGGAACATTTACGGATCTGGCGTTCCTGAGGTTTGCAGACGCTTCTGTGGCAGGTTCGGCAAAGACACCTACGGACCATGACGACCTTGTCGGCACCATAGGCAGGGGGCTGGATCTTATCTCAAAAGAGATAGACGTCAAAGACATAAGGGCGGTAAACCTTGCGACCACCTTTGCGACCAACGCGGTAGTCGAAGGCAAGACCCGGGCATCGGGACTTGTGCTTATTGGCTATGATGAAGCCCAGGTAAAGAAAGCAATAGACAGCAACAAGTTCGGCACAGATAAGATCATACTAATATCAGGCGGGCATGATGTTAAGGGCAACGAGCAGGCTCCGTTGGACCTGTCCAGCCTCAGGACCTCGTTCGAAAAACTCAAGAGCGCTGTCAGATCGACAGCGATATCGGGTTTTTTCTCTGTAAGGAATCCATCCCACGAAATAGCGGCAAAAGAAGAGATCCTTTCACTTTGTCCCGGAATGCCTGTGACCTGCGGACATGAACTCTCCTCCGACCTGGATGCCATACTTCGTGCCGCGACTGCATCACTCAATGCGGGACTCATACCGATAGTCATGGATCTTCTGGGGTCAGTGGAAAAGGTGCTTAAAAGCCGCGGTATCGATGTACCCCTTTCTGTGGTAAGGGGTGACGGCTCTTTGGTCAGTTCGGAGTGGGCGAAGGCCCATCCAATCGAGACGATAGTCTCCGGCCCGGCGGCAAGCGCGATAGGAGCCGCTTGTCTCGGTAAGGCACAGGGCATTGAAAGAGGGTCATGGGTCGTGGACATCGGAGGTACGACGACCGATATTATTTACCTGGACAAAAACGGGGATCCTGCTATTTCTGCGAATGGAGCAAGCGTTGGCAGCCACAGGACCCTTATAAAAGCAATAGATATATTTACTGTCGGCCTTGGCGGTGACAGCAGAGTCAGGTACGACAACAAGGGGGATCTCTTTGAGATCGGCCCCGGAAGGGTAAAGCCGTTATGTTCGGCTGTTTCTGAAGCCCCTGCTCTGAGAGAGAGTCTTATCCCATCGAAGAAATCAAACGAGCCTAAAGAACCCCTCCTCATAGTTAAGAACAGGACGGAGTCCAAAGAAGGAGTTCTGGAAACAAAGCTGAATGAGGGTTTGAAAAACGGCATCTGCAGCAGGGAAGCTCTTGCGGAAAAAGGATATCTTTCGAGAATGTATTTTTCAAAGCTGGAAGAAATGCAAAAAAACGGTTTGCTTGATTTCGCGGGCTTTACTCCTACAGATGCCCTGCATGTACTTGGAAAACTTGACAAGTGGAACAGGGAGGCCTCAAGGGCAGGCGCTGAAATAATGTCCGGACATAAAAGTAGCGCAGAGGAGACAGCAGCTGAAGTATATAAGAAATTCGTTGCCCTTGCAGCTCTTAACATTTTCAAAAAAAGCATGCTTCTCAACGGGAATGGATCATATCTGACGAAGGATACTGAAAAGCTCCTCACAAATATGCTGCTCAACGGCCGTCGAAATGGCCCCTCTCTTCAATTCAGGGTGAATTCCGAAATAATTGGGATAGGAGCTCCTGCATGGGCTTTCATAAAAGAGGCGGCAGAACTGCTTGGCGAAGAGGGCAACATTCCTCCCTATGCGGAAGTTGCGGGAGCGGTAGGTGCTGCTGTAAGCTCATTTTCAATGAAGTATTCAGTCTGGATAACTCCGATGAAGGGCCATACCTTCCGTGTCCACCTGCCTGAAGGGATCTGCGACTACGATGATCTGGATACTGCGGTCCAAAAAGCTGAATCTTATATGGCCCCATGGATCTGTGACCGTGCAAAAAAGACCGGGGCAGAAAACCCGATCGTTGAAAGCAGCAGGACAGATGAAAAGGCTGAAACGTCAGGCGGTACGGAGGTGCACCTATGGACAGAAATATTTTATTCAGTCAGAGACAGGAAAAAGAGTTCCTTCAAAGGTGAATTGATATGAATGAAAAAAGAAACGAAAAAGTCTTTATCACAGAACGCAGCAGCTGGACAGAACATCTCCCCGGTGAAACAGTGGGAGAGCTGCTTCTCCGCAACGGCATCTACATAGACCAGCCATGCGGAGGCACAGGCCTCTGCGGCAAGTGCAGGGTCATACTAAGCGGGACTATTCCCGAGCCGACATCAAAAGAGAAAAAGATATTCTCCGAAGAAGAACTTTCATCGGGCTTCAGGCTGGCCTGCCAGACAAAGGCATCCGGCGGCATGAAGGTAACTATCCCTGCCCAGGACTCACAAAGTATCAAAGTTCTTGACACCTTTGAAAACAGCAACAATACAGACACAGCACGCTGCGGTGACAATGGCAGCGGCATAGCGGTCGACATAGGCACCACGACAATAGTTGCCTACCTGGTCGATCTGGGCACAGGGATGACCCTTGCCGCATCCTCCGCCATAAACCCCCAGACTTCATTCGGTGCCGATGTAATATCAAGGATAAGCTACATAGGTAATGACCCTGAAAAGCTGTCGGAGCTGCAAAGAGCGGTA
Organism: Synergistaceae bacterium UBA6101; assembly: GCA_002428495.1. GTDB lineage: Bacteria > Synergistota > Synergistia > Synergistales > Synergistaceae > Caenicola. The sequence continues at coordinate 26,489 of DIWR01000019.1, read as the reverse complement.
ACGAAACAGATAAACTCACTCATCAAAGAAGTCTTCTCAAAGACCGGGCGCAAACTCTCAGCAAAAGACAGAATGGCAGTTGCAGGAAACACTACCATGGAACACATATTCGCCGGTGTTTCCCCGGAAAGCATAGGCAGATCGCCATTTCAGCCGCAGTTTTACGACAGCCTTGAATTTGAGGCCTCAGAACTTGGAATAAATGCCGAAAAAGGGGTCAAAGTAAAGCTTCTCCCCAACATTCACGGCTTCGTCGGAGGGGACATAGTATCCGGCATAATATACACCGGCATCCATAAAAGCGAAGAACTTTCGCTCCTTGTAGACATAGGCACAAACAACGAAATGGTTCTCGGAAACAGCGACTTCATGCTTTGCTGCTCCGCCGCAGCAGGTCCCGCCCTTGAAGGTGCCAAAATAAAAATGGGGATGAGGGCCGCTCCCGGCGCAATAGACAGCGTAAAGAAAAACGGCAGCGGCATGAGCATAACCACCATCGGTGACATGCCGCCCATAGGTATATGCGGTTCCGGTCTCGTAGACGCCATCTCTGAACTACTGAAAATCGGTGTCATAACAGAAAGCGGCAGGTTTGCGGATAAAGAGGAACTGGAAGAGCATCTGTCTAACAGATACAAAGGTAAGAAGGGCAAAGACCTTTCCTTCATACTCGCAGAAGAAGGACAGTACGGCAGCAATCCTGAAGTTGGCATAACCCAGAAGGACATACGTGAAATACAGCTTGCAAAGGGAGCAATAGCTGCGGGGGCGCAGATCCTCCTCGATGTTGCGGGCAAAAAGCTGGATGATATCAAAAACGTATATTTAGCAGGGGCATTCGGCAACTACATAGACATAGAAAACGCGGTGAGGCTATCGATCCTACCCGACGTGGCAAGGGAGAGGATACACCCCATAGGCAACAGCGCCGGTGCCGGGGCATGCCTGATGCTGAAGGACCCGTCACTGTGGGACACAGCCGCCCGTATCATCAAAAGGGCGGAACACATAGAGCTTGCAAGCCATAAGGACTTTCAGGAGATCTTTATCGGCAATATGTCATTTTAAAGGATGGTCAAAAATGGCTGAACAGGCAACAAAAAACAAATGCAAAGTCTTTCTCCTATCAGGGTTCCTCGGCAGCGGCAAAACCACCCTGCTGCAGAACCTTCTTGAAACAGTTCCGGATGGTGAAAGGGCTGCCGTCCTTATGAACGAATTCGGAAAGGCCGGAGTTGACGGTGACGTAGTCCGCAAAAAGGGACTTGAAATAATTGAGATAAGCAGGGGCTCGATCTTCTGTGCATGTGCCAAAGGAGACTTTCTCAAGGCGCTGTACACGATATTCAACGATTACGACCCAACAGTGCTGCTTGTAGAGGCAAGCGGAGTAGCAGACACGACAGACATAAAACGTGACCTGGGGCATGGAAGGCTCAGCGACTTTTACAAACTTGAAGGCAATATCTGCCTTGTAGACGCTCTGCGCTTTGAAAACTGGCTTGACCTGTTCAACGCGGTCATCAAACAAGTTGAAGCGGCCAGCCACATAGTAATAAACAAGATAGATCTGGTATCTCAGGAAGAGCTTGAAGCACTGGACAAACATGTCAGGGAGCTAAACCCTGATGCCCAAATAACCCATGCGGAATACGGAAAAGTTTCCTGGGAACTCATCCTCGCCGGTGAGAAAGATCCGGAAAAGGCGAAAGATATCCCCGAATGGAAAGAATGGGAAGAATTCATAGCCGAGGAACTGAAGAGCATGGATGCCCATCTTCTCCCGCCTGACAAGCTCGCTTCATACAGCATCTTCTGGGAGGGAGATCCCGAGAAGTTCAGGGAGATACTTGAAGAGCTTCCTCAAGATATAGTCAGGTCGAAAGGCTACTTTATCGACACAGACAGCAAATGGAAAGTATTTGACATAGTGGAAGGATCCAAGCCGGTCTACAGAGATGCTGAAGAAGGCTTTTCAATGGAGAGGAACCTGGCCATATTCATACGAACAAAGAGGGACAGGAGAGAACTCCCCGCCATTTTCCAGGGTAAAGGGCTCAAACTTTTGGAAGTGAGGTTTTGATAATGCCTATAGAAGAAAAAGCATTCGAAATAATCACAGAAATTTGTACTAAAAATTTTGATTCTCAGGGATACAAATGTCCAATGGACATAGCACTTGATATAATGCAGCACCCTGAATTCCCTATGCATAATTATGCGCACCACTATCTTGTCCCGGCAGTTCTGCTAACTGCTTTACAGAAAAAACGATCTGTAGAAGGCAGTAAGTTCAGTGAAGAACTGGAAATAGTAAAGAAAAGAGCACAGGAGGTACTTCCTGCTTTCTGCGGGACCCATGGCACATGCGGCGCAGCTATAGGGGTAGGAATATTTTTCAGTGTGATAACGAAAACGACTCCATTATCCAAAGACACATGGTCCTTGTGCAACAGAGCTACGGCGGAGTCTCTCAGGGAAATGGCAGACGTCGGAGGTCCCAGATGCTGTAAAAGAAATGCTTTCATTGCGATAAGATATGCGACCAAAACAGTGTTGGATGAATTCGGGTGCGCCCTCTCCTGCCCTGAAGAGATCAAGTGCTCCTTCGGTAAATATAACCTTGAGTGTCTTGAAGAGGACTGCCCTTTCTACAAAGATAACAAGCACGTAGTATGACAAGGCCAATAGTAAACGGGAGGGGAAAGAATGCTGCTTACATTGGATAAGATCAATTTTACATGGGAAGACCTGCTCGCAAACATGAAAAGCAAAGGCAAAAGGGAGCCGGGCCCTGAAATGGTTGAGGCTGCTGAAAGGGCCTATAAGGAAGGCATCGGACTTCTGGACCTGAAAGCCGTATATGAGGTATTTGATGTTGAAGGCATTGAAGAGGATAAAATGCTGAGACTCTGCCTTCCGGCGGAGGACATAAGGGAAAAACTTTACATTGGCCCAAGGATCAGCTATCTTGAACCTGCAAAAAAGGCTGTCATTGGATTATGCACGGCTGGCCCCGCAATAGTTGAAGCCATGGAAAAATATTCAATTCAGGAGGAATACCTTCTGATGTACTATGTTGACGCATTTGCCGTAAAAGCCCTTGGTGAGCTCTCCGAACTTCTCCGGCAGACAGTGGAGGAGATGGCCAAGGAAAAGGGCTGGGGCGTAGGACCTTCTATGCAGCCGGGCTCAGTTACAGGTTGGGAGGTTTCGGGCCAGAGCGACCTTTACAGGCTTGGCAGAGGAAAGACAATAGGTCTTCGTGTAAACGATTCCCACTTCCTTCTGCCCAGGATCTCGAATTCCACTATCATAGGGACAGGTCCCGGCTACAAGGATATGAAAGTCGGTTCGATGTGTCATGAGTGCGTCCGGCAGGAGACCTGCCTCTGGAGAAGAGAGAACGTACAGGAACACCAGATGATCGTATAAAAAAGAAAAGTACTGATTTGTGTCTTTGAAAAACCTGACATAGATGCAATTAAACCGGCCGGCTGAATGTCGGCCGGTTTTGTATTTTCATATCTAATATCAGAAATCATGCCGCTTTCACTGCAAGGCTTTTACAAAGCTCCGTTCTCAGCTCGGCACAGCGTTCTATGCCCCGTTCTACAGAGGTGAAGAAGGATCCTCCGTTAATAAGGCTGGTCACCATCGCTTCTGACACCCCTCCCTTTGTCAAGACGTTTTCGAGGGATTTTTTGTCGTTTTGAGAAGCTGATAATGCAAGTTCTGCTTCGATCCAGCCGGAAAGTTCACGGTATACGGACCAGCGAAGGGCCATCTTTTTTAGTGCCTTTTTCCTCTCCCGCTCATCCACTTTTATATTCATAAGGATGGGGGGAATGCATATTCCGGCGGTGAATGCGTCTATCTCATCTTCTGTCTTGATCTCTATTTCTCTCATCTCACAAAGGCTTACCAGTTCCCTTGCAGCATCAGTCCCGTGATGGAGGACACAGATGCCCCTTCCCCCTGATATCGTTTCGGGGCCGCTGCACATAGCTCGTGATATCCTGCAGTCAAAAAATGAGCTTAGGGCTGAAAGGGGAAGGGCCGCCATGAATGAAAGTATCAGGGTGTCCTTCCTCACATAGTTTTCTGCTATCTCCCTGATGTTCTGGGGCCTGGCCGCAAGTATGATGATGTCAGAGTTTTTCATCAGGTACTCAGAATCCCTGACACAGTTCTCCAGCTTCAGCCCTGATACCCTGTCCATTGTGGCCTGGCTTCCTTTGTACGAGATCATGAGGTTTGACTTCGGGAATCCTCCGTTGAGCAATGCCTCTGCAATAGAGCGTCCAAGGTGGCCGAACCCGACCATTCCGATTTTCTTTTCATGTATGTTTTTCATAAGATCATTTCCTTTCTTATCATCAAATAAACAGCTGTCAGCGGTCTGCATAAAAATGCGTCCGTTGATCGCGTAAGCGTATAGGCAAGTTTTACGGCGCAGATTTGTGCCGCAGTTGCAGATCGTTTTTAGATTAAGAGGTCAAAAATATTTTGAAACGGCCATGAAGCATGAAGTCCACGGCACTAAAGAGGGAGGTCTACGGTCGAGGTCGCGGTGATCCTGCTTTGATGAAAAGTGCAGTCGATGATTTGGGAGCGTCGTATTTCAGAAATATAGCCTTGCTTCGTTCAGCTGACATGGGATCACTCGCCTTCGTTTTTGGGATATTGCGGGCAAGGATAACCTACTTTGACATTTAAGTCAACCCAAAGTGCAAAATTGACCGATGGAATAATGAGTGTTATGATATTTAGTAATTTACTAAATTACTAAAATTACCGGAAGAGAGATGCATATGGTGAAGATACCAAAAACATTAAAACACAAACCGGTCATTGTATCTGAGGACTATGAAAATATTGACGGGCGCAAGGCATATAACACAGATGCAAAGGGACTTTCGTTAGGATTGGCGCAATGGAATGACAGAGGGAAGCTTGATATTTCTGCCAAAGTCTGGAGGTACACAGGTGAAAAATGGTCCCGCCAATCTGAGGAGCTTCCTATGCACCGCGTTCTTGACCTGGCGATCCTTACTTGCAGGAGCTACCTCTATTTTCAAAACGCATACCGCTATCCTAAACTTTATGACCCTGATAACCCGTTGATCGACCGTGTCGGATTACAGGGTGATGCGATGACGATTGAAGTATGCAAAGACAACCCGATGATCGATGAGGATATTCAATTGTTTTCACAGGCATTAAGCCAGGACGGGGAAATAATCGGTGAAAGGCTGTCCGTTCTGTCCCGACTGCTAAAGGAAGCAGGTTATTGATCCGATACAAATGGAGCAGGGGATCCAAAAAGAGAGGAAATTCAATATGGATAAAGATAAACGTAAGGAACTGATTGAAGCATACAAACAAATGAAAGTTTATATGGGTGTGTATCAGATCAAAAACAATGAAAATGCAAAGGTTTTGATCGGGACGAGCTCTAACCTTAAAAACCGCTGGCTGACGCTGCGGATGCAGCTGGAGGCAAACAAACATCCCAATACAAGATTACAAAAGGACTGGAACGATTTTGGCCCGGAGAATTTTTCATATGAAGTTATAGAACAAAAGGAATGCAAAGATATCGTAAATATTAACTGGGAATTGGAAAACATGGAAAAAGAGTGGCTTGAAAAATTACAGCCATACGATGACAAAGGGTACAACAAAAAACAAGTGCAGTAGGGTCGGCGAGTCAAGCCATGGAAAACTTACATATTCCCGCACTGAAGGTTGAAAGAAGGAGCCCGGCTTATCTCGGGCTCCTTGATTTTAGGTTAGATAAACAGCGCTCATTTTTTCGAGCATTTTGTGAAGTTCTTCGTGTTTTCCGAGCCCGATCACTTCTTCTTCAAGCTCCTCAAAACGATCATAAAGTTTCTCCTGAACTTCCTCAGTAAGCACCTTGTCTGCCATTTGGAAGAGGACATCATTCTCTTTGAGGATGTGTTCATCCAGGAGCTCAATGTAGGCCTTTATGTTGTTTGAGAGCTCCATAGCCCGGGAGTTATCTGCAGCTTCAAAGTTTATAAGGTTTCGGCTTATGTTGCGGGTGTACTCCCTTCCCTGTTCGTGTTCGACAAGCATAACTCCGATAGGGCCACCAGTTTTGGGTATCCCGGCCTCTTCAAGCACCGGAAAGAGTATCTCTTCTTCTTTGGCGTGGTGGCAGCGATCAACGAAGACCCTAAGAAAGTCTGTCATGTTGTCAAGATCCTGACGCTGGACTTTTAGTCCTGACCTTACCCTGGCAGAGATGGCTTCCATAATTCGCATCATGAGCCTCACTGCCTCATGTTCATGTTTCAGTGCCTCAGTAGCTTTCATGAAAATCCTCCTCCAAATACTAGAAATTGTTCAACATTCCCCTTAAGATTTTAACCGAGAAATGTTGGGCTGTATATCCTTTGGAGATAAGTGTAGTCATAGATATTTCTATTTCTGTTGGACATAGCAGTGAAAATGGATTAAATTAATTAAGCTGTGAATCCTGTTTTACGAGGACTTTGACCAATTTTGACTGGAGTGTTTGTGATTTGGTGATCTATGGTGTTCTGTTGCTTGCTGTTTGTTATTTTGCAGGCCTCTTTGTAGGAGAGGTCACGGGCAGGCTTGTCGGCCTCAATGCCAACGTAGGCGGGGTCGGATTTGCCATGCTCTTTCTGCTCCTTCTGTGCAGCTATTCGGAAACTGTGAAGAACAGCCTGAGGAACGAGCGTCTTTGCTCCGGACTCAAGTTTTGGCAGAATATGTATATTCCTGTCGTTATAGCTATGTCGGCATCTCAGGACGTCGTGAGGGCTGTAAGGAGCGGATGGCTTGCAATACTATGCGGTATCACTCTCACTGTCCTCAGCCTCTGCCTTATACCTTTCGTCAGCAGGATCTCCTCTTCGAAGGCGAAACAGGGAGAGGAAGGCATGGAATGATTGGACTTTTTGAGATAGCTGAAAAAATACTGATAAAGAATCCACTCGTTACCGCCTTCGCTGTGGTGGGGCTGGTGACCTTTGTTTCCTACGCCCTTTCAACGATAGCGGTAATGGTCATAACGCCCCTTGTTTCAAAGGTGATCAGGATAGATACTCCAAGGGAAGCGATCATCTTCGGCGGCCTTCTGGGAACGACAAGCGGAACTTCTGCGGCAATGGCTGCCATAGATCCTGCACTGGTACCATATGCGGCGATGACGTCCACCTTCTATACCGGACTGGGATGTCTTGTCTGTCCGTCTGTGCTTTATTTTGCTGTAGCAGCTATCGTCTAAACAAGTTATATTATTTTTTATTCTTTATGGGGGGCCTTTAAATGGGTAAGTATAATTTTGATGAATATATAGAACGCCGCAACACAAGTTCGATGAAGTGGGACCTTATTGGAGAACGTTTCGGGGATCCTGACCTGCTGCCCTACTGGGTCGCGGACATGGATTTTAAATCACCTCCGGAGGTCATAGAGGCGATAGAGGAGAAGCTGAAGCACGGGGTCCTAGGCTATCCCGTCGTAAAGGAGAGCCTTATCGAATCGATAGTAAACTGGGAAAAGGTCCGGCATGAATGGTGCTTCGACAAAAGCGCAGTAAGCTGGGCTCCCGGCGTTGTCGGAGGACTTGCCTTTGCTATTGAGGCCTATACGAAACCCGGTGACGGAATAATACTTCAGACTCCGGTCTATCCCCCCTTTTACGAGATAATTGAGACATCGGGCCGGCATGTTGTCAAAAATCCACTGAAACGGGAGGGCGGCAGATTCGTGATGGACATTGAGGGTCTTGAGAAACTTATAACCCCGACATGCCGTACACTTATATTCTGCAGCCCGCATAACCCAGTCTCCCGTGTATGGACCAGGGACGAGCTTGAGAAACTGGCTGAGATAGCGGAACGCAAAGATATGCTGATCCTTTCTGATGAAATACATCAGGATATTGTATTCAGCGACGCGAAGCATACATGCCTCGCAACAATTCCCGGAATGGAGAAGCGCACCCTCACCTATATCGCACCGAGCAAGACTTTCAACCTTGCAGGCCTCTCCTCATCAGTTGTGGTCATCCCTGACAGTTCGCTGATGGAGCAGTACAAGTCTGTGCTTGTCAGGTTCCATCTTTCAAGGCTGAACGCCATCGGCCTCGTGGCAATGGAGGCTGCCTACAGCAAGTGTGCGGACTGGGCTGACGAAATGGTGGCATATCTGGAGGGCAACAGGGACTATGCGGAGAAGTTTGTAAGGGAACGGATGCCCAAAGCAAAGATGGACCATCCCGAGGGTACATATATCTTCTGGATAGATTTCAGGGGCTACGGTTTTGACGGCAATACCCTCCCCGAGTTCCTGGTGAAAGAGGCAAGAGTGGCACTGAACAAGGGGCTTGACTTCGGATCCGAAGGAGACGGCTTTGCCCGCCTCAACGTCGGAACAACGAGAAAACAGCTTGCTGAGGGGCTGGAGAGGATCGCAGCTGCGCTGGACAAGAGAGAAAACAGCTGAACAAAATTCAGAGAATAAAAGAGAACAGACTTTAGTAGTTGGAATCAATTTAGTGGGGGCTGTGTGAAATCCTAAGATTTCACACAGCCTCATTATCTGTTGGAGTGCAAACGATCAGATAGATCCGTTGATGCAGGTTGAGACATAATTTTTGTCGATCGTTATCACAGGGTAATAATTCGGGTCTTCAGTTTTTATCGCTTTTTCTATCCTATGGATAAGTTTGGTCGCTGAGACATCAAGTTCGGCAGGTACTACAACGTCAAAGATCAGGTTGGTATGAGTTTCGCCTTTCACTATCCTGAAATCATGTATGGTGAAGCGTTGGTCAATATTTGTCACTATCTCTTCGGTCATCTTTTTCAGTCTGTTGACCTCTTCGTCATCGGTAATTATCGGATCCATATGTATTACCAGGTTGATATTGAGGTCTCTGGCGCAGTCTCTTTCAATGCAGTCTATGATGTCATGTGATTTTAAGAAGCTTTCGTTCGCGTGAACTTCTGCGTGCACGGTGGCAAAATATACTGCAGGGCCGTAATTGTGAATCACAAGATCATGAATGTTTAATATCCCATCATATGAAAGGATCTTTTTTTCTATACTCTCAACGAGCTTCGGGTCGGGCATCTGCCCCAGTATAGGGTCCAGTATTGATTTAAGTATCTGAATTCCCGACCAGAGAACAAAAAGTGCTACCCCTATGCCCATATAACCGTCGATCTCAACCCCTGTAAATTTGGATATCAGTGCCCCAATAAGAACTGCTGAAGTGGCCAGGACGTCATTAGTAGAGTCTGCTGAAGCAGCTTTTATCGTTGAAGATGATATGATCTCCGCTATCTTTGCGTAAAACCTGCTCAGCCAGAATTTTACGGCGATTGAAAGTGCGAGGATGATAAACATTATCGTTGAGTAGGTCGCAGGTTGCGGATCCATTATCTTATTTGCCGAGGACCTTATAAGTTCTACCCCTACCAGCAATATGGCGATCCCGAGGATAAACCCGGTGAGGTACTCGATCCTGGCGTGTCCGAAAGGATGATCCCTGTCTGCGGGTTTGCCGGACATTTTGAAGCCGATGAGGGTCACTATGGATGATCCTGCATCAGACATGTTGTTTATGCCGTCAGCTGTCACCGATATGCTGTTGAAGACCGTTCCTGCGATGATCTTGCTCAGGCTGAGCACAATATTCACGATCAGCCCGATGATGCCTGAAAAAACGCCATAGCTTTTCCTCACGGAAGGGTCTTCGTGGTTTTGGCTGTCAGCAATAAACCTTCTGATCAAAAAATCGAACAATTCGACCACCTTCGAAATAACTGCCGGGATATGTGTCCTGTATATGATAGCAGTAAAGAAGGAAAATGAAGCTTGATAATTTTAGTCCGATCATCGATATTTGCTGAATGATGTTAAACTGAAGCTGTGCAAGCCTGGACATTATCACTGTATGATACTTATTATTTTTGAAATACGGAGGTGTGTGAAATGGGAAAAATATCGATCGGAAACAATGCATTTTTGCTTCCCATGCCTATGGTCCTCGTTGGTTCACGCAAGGAGGGAAGGGCTAATTTCATGGCAGTGGCTTGGGTCAGCCGCGTAAACGCTTCACCAAACGCGATGTGTATCGCGATAGGTAATAAATTCACGGCAGAAGGGATTTTTGAAAACAAAGAGTTCAGCATCAACGTACCTTCGGTGGATCTGATCGCAAAGACAGATCTGATGGGTCTCGTAAGCGGAAGAGAATATGACAAGTCAAAAGTTTTTGACGTATTTTACGGATCGCTGAAAAACGCACCGATGATACGCGAGTGTCCAGTAACGATGGAGTGCAGGTTGATAGAATCTGTCCGGCTTGAGGTGAATACTCTTTTTATTGGTGAGATCAGGAACGTTTGGTCGGAAGAAAAATATCTGACTAACGGAGCCCCCGATATAACAAAGGTCTCACCCTTCTGTCTCAGTATGCCCGACAACCGCTACTGGTCCGTTGGCGAAGAGCTGGGCAAGGCCTGGCATGACGGACTTGGACTTAAAGAAAAACTTGAAAAGATATAACTGAAGGTACTTGTTGATAAAAAATAGGGACCCCTGACGGGAGCCCCTATTTTTTATTCAGTTATCAGACGGATATTACCACTTGCCTCTGCTTACATGGCCTGCGATCTCGGCCTTGCTTCTCTGCTTGATCATTGTTGCTTCTTCTACTGCCTGCTTGAAGAGCGCTACACAGGGAGGATCAAGGTTGATCTCTATTCCCTCTTCTGCAAGCCTCTTAACTTTGTTGGCAAGCCTTACTATCTCCATGTGGATGTCGTTTGTTCTGACTGACATGAGGACTTTCTTTGCTTCTTCTTCCGTGAGAGCCGTGAACTTATCTTTTTCCGCTCCGCATTTGGGGCATTTTTCGGGTGCTTCGGGTCCTTCATGGATGTAACCGCATACTGAACATTTCCACAACATAATATCTACCTCCCGTTTATTTTAGTAAAGGCTTCTTTTCAGAGCGCATTTGATATAGTTTGCCACGATGAAAAGACAAACTGTCAAATACTTAAGACGATTATAATTATACCACGAAAAAGTTTTACTTTTAATTATCATAAATTTCAGATAACTCTGCTTTTTCATTGATTTAGATTTATATGGGAAAAAGTGAAAACTATGAACAAAACAGCGCGACATTGACACTTTTATCACAAATCATTTATACTTTTCCAAGTATCAATTTATAGGAATGATAACTTCTTCTTTGTCGGATCCTCCGACAGGGCGGATAAAGTGCCTATAACCGGACTGTCTGTCTGCAGGGAAATTTACCGTGCAGAGGGAAGGGTCGCTGAAAGTCATTGGTCATGATGCTGTCAGGAGCCCTTCGCTTTGCGAAAGGCTTTTTTTTTTAATTTTTTACGAGGCAGGTGAAGATCTGATGGAAGAAACTCGTATAGGAGTAGCATCTGTAATAGTTGAAGATCCTGATTCAGTGAGAGAGGTCAACGATGTCCTCCATGAACACAGCGGAATAATAATAGGCAGAATGGGCGTCCCTTACAGGGAACGGGGGTTAAGTGTGATATCTCTGATCCTTGACGCCACGCCTGACGAAATAAGCGCTCTGACAGGGAAGCTTGGGAAGATAAAGGCAGTTTCTGTCAAAGCCGTTATGTCAAAGGGGCGGAATTCCTGAATCAGAGGCAGCACTGATGACTATTGCCACCCGCAGGGGCTTTAAAGGAAATTAAAAAATAGTAAGCAACGTATAGATCAAAAGGAGAGATTTTTGTGAGAAAGATATTTTTAGCTGCATTGCTTGTACTCTCAGTTGCAGTAACCGGGTCCTTTGCCTCAGATATGCCCGAAAAACTGGGTATCACATATGTAAAGGCGCCTTTGAATATTCCGTCGATCGTAGCAAAATACAATATGACGTTCGAAAAAGCGTATGAGGGCGTTGATCTATCTTTCCCTGAAATAACAGAGGGTCCGAAACAGACTGCAGCTCTTGCTGCAGGAGAAATTGGAATAGCAAGCTGCCTCGGTTCGACATCAGCCATCCTTGCAGCCTCAGAAGGACTTGATGTAAGGATCATAGGTATATATTCGAGGGCGCCAAAGGCATTCATGATCGTAGTGAAAGATCCGGCAATAAAGAGTGTCAAGGATCTCAAAGGCAAAAAAGTGGCAGGTCCAAAGGGAACTATACTGCACCAGCTGCTTGCGGCGGCTCTTAATGAAGAGGGCATGTCCGTAAAGGACGTGGAATTTGTCCAGATGGACCTCTCTTCAGGAGCAAACGCGCTGGCGACCGGAAGTGTAGAAGCCGCTCTTCTTGCAGGTCCGGCTGCCTATAAAGCTCTCACATCAGGATCGCGCATGCTGAGAAATGGAGAAGGGCTTGTAGATGCAACAATAGTCATCGCCACATCAGAAAAATTTGCGAAAAGTTACCCGAAGGCGATATCCAAGTTCATGGAATCACATAAGAAGACTCTGGACTGGATAAAAAAGAACCCTGATAAAGCTGCTGAAATGACACAGAAAGAGACCGGGCTTCCCATGGAAGGAGTTAAGATGATGACTCCATGGTATGATTTCGACAGTTCCATTAGTAAAACGGATATCCAAGAACTTATCCGCACCCAGAATTTTATGCTAGAGAACGGACTTCAGCGCAATAAGATAGACGTAAATTCGATCATATTGAGGTGACAGTATGGATCTTCAGGAGACTCCAAGGGGCAGCAGGCTGCACATAGGGTTTTACGGAAGGCGCAACGCGGGCAAGTCAAGCCTCATAAATCTTGTAACGGATCAGCAGACAGCTTTGGTCTCCGACCATGCGGGGACGACCACCGATCCCGTGATAAAGAGCATGGAGCTGCTGCCTCTGGGACCCGTCGCCGTGATCGACACAGCCGGTCTTGATGATGAAGGAGACCTTGGCAGGCTTCGTATCTCAAGAACAATGGAGATGATGGACAGGACGGACCTTGCCCTTCTCATAGTCTCTGCAGCAGATGCGGATGATACATCGCTGGAAAGGGGCTGGCTCCAAGAGCTGAGGAAGAGGAAGATACCAGTTATAGGGGTACTCAGCCAGATCGACAGAGTTGGCCCGGATAAGGCCGAAACTGTAAGGTCGGACCTTGAGGCAGGCCTGGGCATACCTTTTACGTGCGTATCAGTCAACAAAAGAGAATGCAGAGCTGTGCTTCTTTCATCCATTGTAAAAAATGCACCTACAGATTTTGAGAGCCCAACCTTTGTCGGTGATATATTCAACAGGGGAGACGCGGTCGTGCTTGTTGCCCCGCAGGACATCCAGGCACCTAAAGGAAGGCTTATACTTCCCCAGGTCCAGGTTATAAGGGACATCCTGGACAACGGCGGGCTTGCCCTCACTGCGACACTGGATCAGTTCCCGCGGCTGCTGGATTCCCTGAAAGAACCCCCGGCGCTTGTCATAACGGATTCGCAGGTATTTCCGCAGGTAAATTCGCTGCTCCCCCGCGATGTTCCCCTGACTTCATTCTCCATCGTTATGGCCAGGAACAAGGGGGATCTTGCGACCTTCGTAAGGGGAGCAAGGGCTATCAACGGACTGAAGGAGAGTGACAGGATACTTGTAGCGGAGGCATGCACCCATGCGCCGCTGGAAGAGGATATAGGAAGAGAAAAGTTGCCGAGGTGGCTGAAGGAAAGGGTTGGCAATGGGCTGACTGTGGATATTTCCACCGGGCTCGATTTCCCCGCCAACCTGAAGGAATATTCGCTTATTCTCCACTGCGGCGGATGCATGTTCACAAGAAAACAGCTGATGTCCAGGATGATCAAAGCTGACGCGGAGAATGTCCCTATAACCAATTATGGTGTAGCCATAGCTGAGATCAACGGGATCCTGGAAAGGGTAACTGAAGTTTTTCCCGAATTTAAAAAAGCAGGGAACTGAGATACCTCTGAATGATCCGGCTGAATAAAACAGCCCCTTGACCCATAATAAGGGCTGCTTTTTCTATGCTGTTTTTAGAGTTATTCGGTGTCCGGATCGATTTGCTGGTCAACCGTGGCATAAAAGTTGATAATCTTTTGTTTAATATTTAAAATAGGCGTGGATATGTTCTGAAGATAAAAAACGGTTTCCCCCGCAGGCTTATCAATTATTGTTTACAGGGAGAATATACGATGGAGAGAAAAACAGCATTGCCTTTGTTCTGTTTCAGTGGGGTGATCATGGTTTTCCTATTCATAGTTTTTTATCTATGTCAGCCGGGCATGGCTGCTGATGGCAGTACTTTGTCTCAAAATGATGGATATGCTGCTCCTCTAACTGAAGATTTTAGCGGACTTTCGTGGAGCGGATCATTTGAAAAACTTCATAAAAAAATTTCATGCGAATACGCTTTTACAGATTGGAAAAAAATTGATTGGGAATACTTATACAAAAAAACCGGACCCAAGATTGACAATGCACAAAAATCAAATGATTTCACAGCCTATTATTTGGCCTTGAAAGAATACCTGTACAGCATTCCCGATGGACATGTATATATGACATCGATCCATGAGATCGATAATAAATTTATAGGAGGCGGGTTTGGATTTTCAGCTATAAAACTATCAAACGGAAAGCTGATAGCAAACTGGGTGGATGGATCAGGAGAGGCTTATGCAAAGGGGGTGCGCCCAGGAGCGGAGATCATTGAATGGAATGGCCGTCCCGTCGAGGATGTGTTGGATAAAGTACCCGTCATCTTCGGTTCCAACCCTGCAACAAATGAAGATCTTGTCAATCAGAGGGTCCGATATCTTACAAGGTCTCCGATAAATACGTCAGTAACAATAACATTCTCAAATATTGACCGCAGCAGAGGGAAAATATCTTTATGCTCTTATGATGATAAGAGATTATCCTTACGCAAAAATTATCCCGCCTGTGTGGTCTCCGACGGTCTGAGGGACCTGATCCTGGACGCGGAAGATCCACAGGATCCTCCCTTGTCGATGGTCGAAAAAAGATTTCTAATGGGAAACATCGGTTATATCAGGGTATGGGGAGAAATTGATCTTGACCTTAACGGAATAGGAGAAGCTCCCTCTACGCTCGGTTTGTTCAGGGATGCCCTGAGTGAATTCAAAAAAGCCGGGGTCAGGGGCCTTATCTTAGACATCAGAAACAATGTCGGTGGTCTGGATTCAATGGTTGCAGACATGCTTGCATCGTTCTATACCGAAAAAGTGCTTTACGAATACCAGAATGCTTACAATACAGTGACAGGAAAAATGGAGATATGCCCCGATCCTTCCGTAAAAACCAGCCAATCTGATAACGGACTCTACATTGATCCCGCAGATCCATACTTCGAGGGGCCGGTTGTTGCTCTTATCAATTCGAAATGCGTGAGTTCGGGAGAGGGGTTGGCAAAGGGAATAAATGACCTTCTCCAAGGTGAAACTATGGGATTTTATGGAACTAACGGTTCTTTCGGGCTGACGGGGGACGAGGCTAAAATTTCAGGGAATATTGTTGTGCGTTGGCCTTATGGGCAGTCTCTGGATAAGGACAAGAAAATTCAGATAGACAGCCGTAACGGAAAAGGTGGAGTTTTGCCGTCCATCCGAATACCAATGACACTTGACAATGCGCTGAAGATAGCTGAGGGTGTGGATGTTGAGCTGGAACGGGCAATTGAATTTATAAATTCATATACCGGTGAACGTGCCGGAGAGATATAAATCTTGACAGATCCATGCTGCCCCAATAATTAAATATTTGTACGCACCCTTTTTTCCGGGTGTTTGTGCTATGCTATGCATGTGTGAGCGCATTTTCATTAAAAATAAGGCGCTTTAATTATCAAGGAGGTAGATTGTTGGTGAGTTCCGACATATCGGGCAGTATCATCCTGCTAGTCGTTTTGCTGATACTCTCGATTTATTTCAGCGCAACCGAGACGTCAATAACGGCAGCAGGGAAAGGTAAGTTACTCGCTCTATCTGATGAATATCCTCATCGCCGAAAGGGTTTTCTCTGGCTTGTAGACAACACAGCCAAAGCAATAAACGTTACTCTCATTGGAAACAATCTGGTAAATATTGCCGCAAGCGCCGTTGCAACTACCCTGGCGCTTAAGCTTTTTGGTGCATTGGGGCCAGCTCTTGCTGTGGCCACTATGACAGTATTGATCGTGGTTTTCTGTGAGATCCTGCCTAAAAATTTCGCCATAGCAAAAAAAGAGGGCGTACTGCTTTTCTCTCTCCCCTTCCTGAAGTTTTTTAGCACGATAATGACTCCTGTTACGTGGTCTCTGAGAGCCGTCCTAAAACTGTTTGGAAAGATCGCAGGAATGGATCTTGTCTCATACAGCTCTTTGATCTCCCGCCAGGAGATAGACCACATCGTCTCTGAGAGCAGCGCGGCAGGTGCGCTTGAAGAGGATGAACGCAAGATGATCCATGGAGTCATAGCCTTTGAGGAAACAAGGGTCTCCGAGGTCATGGAGCCGAGGACAGATGTCTATGCGATAGAGCAGGACGGAACTGCTGAAGAGGCAGTCAAAATTTATCTTGAAAGCGGACATTCAAGGATCCCCGTATACAGGGAGGACCTGGATCAGGTCATAGGAATACTTTATGCGAAGGACCTTCTTGGTCCCCTGGCACGCAGCGAAAAAAACATATCGATCCTGAAACTCATGAGAAAACCGCTTTTTGTGCCAGAAACAATGAAGACCGATGAAGCTCTTGATACGATGAAAAAATCAAGGACGCACATCGCCATAGTCATAGATGAATACGGCGGTATGGCCGGTCTTATTACGCTTGAAGACCTAATTGAGGAGATAGTCGGAGATATACAGGACGAATATGATACTGAAATTCCCGAGATACAGGTAGAGGATGAGAACACATATCTGGTCCAGGGACAGGTAAACCTGGAAGAGCTTTCTGATGCGCTTGCCTATCCTTTCGACACAGCTTTTGAGGACGTCGACACGCTGGCAGGGATGGTCCTTGAGCTTTCGGGGGACTTCCCGATGCAGGGACAGCTTGTAACATACGGATCGTGGGACATCCACGTGCTCCAGGTCCAGAATCACAGAATACTCCAGGTCCGCATGAAATACATAAAGGAACGGACAGAGGGTTCTCTTTCAGACTAGTCTGCAGCCAGGTAAAAGGGAAAAATGCGGAGGATCTCCGGCTATAGGGTGATCCTCCGTTTATTTATCTTTCATCATTCGGGCTTAGGGTAAAAGTTGTTCTTTCCGGTCAGTTCGGTTATCTGTATCTTTATTACTGCTGTTGCCTTAAGCATCCCCTCCGTCATGGGTTCTTTTGGACCACGGTAGTGTTCCATGAGTATCTTCAGAGCTTCTCTTTTTTCGTCAAGATCCTCTATGAAAGAAGCTGTTCCAAGTCCGGAGACGCTTTTATACTTCATACTGAATTCTGAGGGATTTTCCTCGTTGCGGACTACCTCAGTATCGATCGCAACGTTGAAAGCGACTTTATTGTTTTCCTTCAGCAGATCTATCTTTTTGCCCTCTTTGGCACCATGGACGATGATGAAATCATCTTTGAACCCGTAGTTTAGAGGGACGATATACGGACGGCCTTCTTTGTCAGCCATCGCAAGTTCCATCCATACGCCTCTGTCCAGCACATCGGCCACCCACGCACGAGATGTGACTTCCTTATCTTTTCTTCTCATAAACCATACCCCCTGTTGATGTCTGATCCGATTATAAGATGAAAGTACCTGAAAAACAATGTCAGAGCCGATCGGACGATATGTATGACTGAACGATCGCTTAAAAGTTTTGACTCTCAAAAAAGCAAATTTGTTGACACCAAGATATTCAGATGCTATTTTAACATGATAAATATAGAGGTCTTTGAACGGAGTGATAGCAATGTTCTGTTATAAAAAAGCAGCAGAGAAAAACTTTAAAGATGATCCGGAAATTTTTACATCGGTAAAAGAGATAATCGAAAATGTCAGAAAAGAAGGAGACAGTGCCCTCTCTTTTTACAGCCAAAAGTTTGGCAGCGCTGCCATGGATTCCTTCAGAGTCCCGGAGGAAGAGATCAAGAAAGCATATCTTGAAATATCAAATGAACTTCGCGGGGCTATTGAGCAGGCTGCTTACAACATAAAGAATTTTGCCCTGCTGCAGCGCGACACAATAAAACCTCTGCTTGCGACTGAGACCTCAAGGGGAATATTCCTGGGCCACAGTGTAATTCCGGTCGATTCTTGCTGTTGTTACGTTCCCGGAGGAAACCACCCCCTCTTTTCTACGGCACTGATGCTTGTGATACCTGCAAGGACAGCGGGTGTGAAACGTGTATGTGCGGCTGTTCCGCCAATGGCCGGAAGCCGTCTGCCGCATCCGGCGACTTTGGCGGCACTCAAGATCGCAGGTGCGAATGAAGTCTATGCCGTCGGGGGTGCTCAGGCTATAGCAGCTTTCGCATATGGAACGGACAGTATAGCTCCGGTCGCTATGATCGTAGGCCCCGGAAATAAGTATGTGACGGAAGCAAAAAGGCAGGTCTACGGTAAGGTCGGAATAGATTTTATCGCTGGCCCAAGCGAGGTGATGGTCATAGCAGACGAAAAAGCAGATCCTGCTGTTATCGCTGCCGACATCCTTGCGCAGTCCGAGCATGACGTCGATGCAGCGGGCATATTGATAACCACGTCAAAAGAAATTGCGGAGAGGGTCTCAGCAGAGGTGAAGGAGCAGCTCGAAAGGCTTGATGCCGGGGATATTGCCGCTGGGGCCTGGGATAAAAACGGGATCATAATGATTGCAGACTCACTCGAAGAGGCAGCAGAAGCTGCCAACGAGATCGCGCCGGAGCATCTTGAGATAAATACCGAAGAACCGGATAAGCTTATCCCATTACTTAGAAACTACGGATCCCTCTTTATTGGTGAGGGGTCTGCAGAAGTTTTCGGAGACTATGTGGCAGGTACAAACCACACTCTCCCTACGATGGGAGCGGCTAAGTATACGGGCGGATTATCTGTAATGACCTTTCTCAAAGTGTGCACATTCCAGCGTATAACAGACGAAGGGGCAGATCTGTTGGCCCCCGTTGCTGAAGTAATGGCCCTAAATGAAGGACTCCCAGCCCATGCCGGTGCGGCGCGTGTGCGCATGAAGAAGAGGTATTAGACTACAGTCTTACTGAGATCCCCCTGCCGGAGAGATATTTTTTCAGTTCCGGAATGGGGATCTCATTGTAGTGAAACAGCGATGCGGCAAGCACTGCATCTGCCATGCCTTCAGCGAAAGCATCGTAGAAGTGCGAATAGTCTCCCGCTCCTCCTGAAGCTATGACGGGGATATTTACCTTCGAACTTACAGCATGGGTGAGCCCAAGGTCGTAGCCAGATTTTGTGCCGTCCCTGTCCATGCTGGTAAGAAGGATCTCTCCTGCTCCCAGCTTTTCTGTTTCTAACGCCCATTTGACAGCATCAAGCCCTGTCGCCGTGCGCCCTCCGGCGGTATAGACCTCCCAGGTGCCGTCACCTTTTCTTTTTGCATCGATCGCTGCGACTATGCACTGACTGCCGAAATCCTTTGCGCCTTCCGTAATGAGCTCAGGTCTCTTTACTGCGGCAGAATTGAGGGAGACCTTGTCCGCCCCGGCCCTGAGGATCGTTCGGATGTCGTCGACAGTGCTTATCCCTCCTCCGACTGTGATCGGTATGAATACATTGGATGCCACAGCCTTTACCAGTTCTGCGACAGTCTTACGGGCGTCGCTTGTAGCGGTTATGTCCAGGAATACTATTTCATCAGCCCCTGCCGCCTCGTAGGCGACAGCGCATTCCACCGGATCACCTGCGTCTTTCAGGTCAACAAAATTTATTCCCTTGACTACTCTCCCGTCTTTTATATCAAGGCATGGAATTATCCTCTGTGCGTACATTCTCAGTTTCCTCCCGCCAGTTCCGCAAAACGTCTCAATATGGAGATGCCTTCAGCCCCGCTCTTTTCCGGATGGAACTGGCATCCAAAAAGATTTCCCTGTTCAACGGCTGCGTCAAAAGTTACGCCGTAATCAGTTCTGGCTGTGACGATATTTTTATTATCCGCACTGACATAATATGAGTGCACGAAGTACATGTAGGGTAAACCGGAGAGCTTTTCAAGAAGTCTGCTTTCCTTTTTTGTCTTGATCGAATTCCACCCCACGTGAGGAATTTTGAGTCCTTTGTCCGATGGAAAAAGAAGTACCTTTCCGCGAAGTATTCCGAGACCGGGAACGCCGGGGCTCTCTTCGCTCTCTTCGAACAGCAGCTGCATCCCTGCACAGATGCCAATAAAGGGTTTTCCGCTCTTTGCGGCACTAATGATCGTCTCGGCCATCCCACGTTTCTTTATTTCAGTCATAGCACTGCCGAATGCACCTACTCCGGGAAGGATTATCCCGTCTGCCGAATCTATTTCAGCCGGGTCTGAGGTTGCTATAGACGGACATTTGATGAAGCTTAGTGCATTTTGTACACTCTGAAGATTCCCAGCTCCGTAGTCTATTATCGCTATCATCAGTCTCTGTCCTCTTTGTGGCGTGACATAAGCTCATCAAGTACCTCTTTGAATGAAACCCCTGAAGAGATGCAGGCTACGAGAAGGTGATAAAGCAGGTCTGCCGCCTCATAACGGAATCCATCCCTGTCTCCTGTTGCTGCAGCTATCGCAGTCTCTACTCCCTCTTCTCCGACCTTCTGGGCGACCCTTGAAGGTCCTTTTGCAAGGAGCCTTGCCGTGTAGCTCACTTCCGGACTCTCTGTCTTCCTTATGTTCAGGTAGTGCCATAAACGCCCAAGGAATGTAGCTTCTGTTGAGTTTTCTTTTCCCCATATTGAGCGGTAAAAACAGGTCCGCCTTCCGGTATGGCACGAGGGTCCGGCAGGTTCCACTATGGCAAGCAGAGTGTCGCCGTCGCAGTCAATACGGAGCTCAATTACCTTCATCACATTCCCGCTGGTTTCGCCTTTTTTCCAAAGCTCTTTTCTGGAGCGGCTCCAAAGCGTCAGTTCTCCGGAATCAGCCGTAAGTTTCAGAGCCTCTTCGTTTGCCCATGCGGTCATAAGCACCTCGGCGCTCGTTGAATCCTGGACAACGATGGTAACAAGTCCCTTCTCGTCAAATTTGATAAGGCTCATATCTATGCCGAACATGACCTACTGTTTCTTTCCTGATGCGGCATACAGAGCATCTGAAATTGTGATCCCGCCCTCATAAAGGCTTTTGCCGACTATTGCTCCGGTCAAGCCCAGAGAATTCAGGGATATTATGTCGTTCACAGTGGTTATACCGCCTGCAGCAACTATGTCATTTTTCCCTTCCATTAGTTCTTTGTATTGTTCAGTGTCCGTCCCGGACATCATGCCGTCGCGGTCGGTATCAGTAACCAGAAAAATTGAAAAGCCTGTATTACTGAGCCAAGCTATAGCCTCTTTTGGACTCATATCTGTTTCACTGAGCCATCCGGAATGAACGACCTTTCCTGCTTTAACATCTATTGCAGGCATCGCAGCAGGTCCGAACTCGCTTGCTATATGACAAGGCATATCGTCATCTTTGAAGAGGAGGCTTCCTATCATTACCCTGTCGGCACCAGCCGAGAGTGCGTCTCTTATACTGTCCTCCGAACGGAGTCCCCCTCCGTATTGTACGAACATTCCGAGAGAGGCTATCTGCTCAAGCACTTCCAGGTGACATGGCCTCCCCTCCTTAGCACCTTCCAGGTCCACTATGTGTATATGCGTGCACCCTGCATCAAGGAAGTTTTTTGCTGTTTCAAGCGGAGAGAGTCCATAGTCCTTCCTTTTCGAAAAATCTCCCTTGGTCAGACGAACTACATCGCCGCCGAAGAGATCTATAGCTGGAAAAAGTATCACAGCCACAGCCCCTTTGTGCTTGGCGCCCGGTCTGAAGGTGAAAGTGCCTCTCTGAGAACCATCCCGACCGCTTTGAATACAGCCTCGGCCGCATGGTGTGAATTATCCGTCTCCAGAAGAGTTATATGGAGTGTAATACCTCCTTCTCTTGCAAAACCCCTGAAGAATTCGGGAATGAGTTCCATGTCAAAGTCGCCGCATTTTTCTGATGGGAACGAGCCGGAGAAGTAAGAAGCTCCTCTTCCGCTGAAATCAAGAGCGACTCTTGCGAGCGAGCCGTCCATCGGAAGGATGCACCAGCCGTAGCGTTTTATGCCGCCCTCTTTCGCGATCTCACGAAGCATCTGTCCAAGCGTAATTCCGATATCCTCTGTGAGGTGGTGGAAGTCTACCTCGGTGTCGCCTTTTGCTTTAAGGCAGATCCCTATCCCTGCCCTGCTGCACATGAGATCCGTCATATGTGCGAGGAACCCGCATCCTATCTCTATCTTTCTCTCTTTCCCCGGAAACTCGAGGGAAAGTTCTATTTCAGTTTCGTTGGTCTTTCTTTTGGTTTCTTTTTTCATGCTGATGCCGCTCCTTTTACATAATTTTCTATAGCATTCACAACTCCGAACATTGAGCGCCATCTTAGCTGCACAGATCCAGATCCTGCAACGAGGCGCAGTGAGACAGGAGCTGTTTCTTTGATCACCATCAGTCCGTTGGCTTTCAGGGTGTTCCCTGTCTGGACGATGTCAAAAATGCAGTCGCTCAGGCCGAGAGCGGGGGCAAGTTCTACAGATCCGTTAAGTTTAAGGATCTTTATCTGAACTCCCCATGAATTGAAAGTATTCTCGGCGATCCTCGTGTACTTTGTTGCTACTTTGAGTCCCATCAGGCTGCATGTGTTGCCGTTGAATTTCTCTGCTATTGTCTTGGTGCCGGCTACAGCCATAAAACATTTTCCACGTCCTGTATCCAGCAGTTCCACCAGGGATATACCCGCTTCCTCTACAACGTCATTCCCTGCTATAGCCAGGTCCGCAGCTCCGTAATGCACCATTGCCGGAACGTCGGAGGGCTTTGAAAGCAGATAGCGAAAACTTCCTTCGTCGACCACAAGGTTTCTCCCGTGGTTTTTGAGTTTGTCGACCGGAAGTCCGGACCCTTCCAAAATTTCTATACAGTCTTCAAGCGAACGCCCCGTGGGCAGCGCGAAAGTCAGCATGATAGAACCTCCCTGTCAAAATCTGCCAGATCTGAAATTTGTCCCGTGAGCAGATTTGTCACCTGTTTTGACGTGAAATCGGCCCAATATCTATATTTGCGGAGCCCCGCAGTTTTCATTGACTCATTTTTATCTGCAGTCCAGCTCAATTCGAAGGATATTCCCTTTTTGTACAATCCATCCGCATACCGCAGTCCGTCAGCAGGATCGCTGCACCCGCACCAGAGCATGATTTTCGGCGAAGGAGATCCGTCGATACAATGATCAGCAAGTTCTTTGATGTTCAGTGCGAAGCCGGAAGCCTCTCCCTCCATCCCGACCTTTGCCAGGAGTCCGTCGTATCTGCCCCCGCCACCCAGAAGCGAGGCTGTAACAGAAGAATAGGCGTTGAATATAGGGCCGCTGTAGTAGCCGAGGTCACGGATGAAACCAAGATCAATACGGATCCTCTCTGAATATCCGAGCTTGCAGAGGGAATCACACAGTTTTTTGAGCGGCATGAGAACAGAGGGATCTTCCATCATCAGCATTGCCTCACCTATAACGGAACAATCACCTTTCAGTAAGGGCAGGGTTTTAAGAAGTTTCCTCCTCTTTTCATCTGTCTCGGTATCGTCGAGGATCTTTGAATATGTTGTGTATGCCCCATCCTGCAGTGCGCTCACCAATTGTTCCGCGCTCTTTTCCGTAATGCCTTCAAAAAGCTTTGCTATAACTGACATGTCACCAATGACAACGATCGATTTTTCTATAGAAAGCTCATCAAGAGTTCTCAGAAGAAGCGAAATTACCTCAGCATCGGTGCCCGAGCCTTCCCAGCCGATCAGCTCGATGCCTACCTGGTTTTCTTCAAGATTGCTTTTTGGTGGAGCAGGGACTGAAAATACCCTGTCCGCATAGCAAAGCCTTAAAGGCCGTTCATTTTCTTCATGATGGCTGCTCAGATAGGCGACTGCCGAAAGGGTAAGGTCGCCCCTAAGGACACATGGTTCTCCGAAAGGGGAGGTGAGAGCTATCAGGCGCTTGGCTCTTGATTTTGAGAGTTTGTCCCAGACGTCCTCTACGAGCTGGAGTTCTGATGGACTGAATGGTCTGTAACCATACGTAGAGAAAATTTTGAGAGCCTTGTTGCGGCAGTACTCAAGTTTTGCCGCTGCCGGACCTCCGATGTTGCTGCATCCTTTGGGGTTTGTGTTCATGTCAATTCTCCGTTTCTTCCTGCAGATGTGATAAGGTAAAATCATAACAGCAGTTAAGATGATCATTCGTACTATCACTTTACTTGGTTAAACTGATAGCTTGATAGTTTTACAAATGGGCTATATAATAGCACGCGTTTGTCTCTTTTGCAAATACTGGAGGAATAATTTATGAAAATCGACTTTGTCCCAGACGCATTGATATTTGATGTCGACGGAGTTTTGCTTAATGTTGAGAGATCCTTTCCCGAGGTCATCCGCCAGGGTATACAGAAGGGATGGGAATCGGTCTGCGGGGGAATAACTGATTCTATCGGATACACTTCCGAACACGAAAGAATATTTAAGAGACACGGGGCTTTCAACGATGATTACGACATAGCATGGACTATGCTTTCCATAGCAGCCTTCAGCGGTAAAAAAGATCTCTCAGCGGCACTGCCTTCACCACAGATGCTTAGCGAGGAGCTTGCCACTTTCAGCGCAGATGTAATATCATGGATAAGTGAGAGGTACGGCGCTCCTGTACCCAGAGATGCCGTAAGGAAAATGTGTGCCGAACTGTACTTCGGTACTGAAGGAGCCCCGGGCCTTTACAGGCTCGAGATACCGATGCTTGGATCCAATTGGGAAGACTTGCCGCTCCCCGTAGGTGTTTACACCGGGAGGAACCTCTCTGAGTGGCATCTTGCCAAAAGTGCTCTTGGGTGGCAGGATTTTCCTGATGACAGGATAATACACAGCGATACAGGCATTCACAAACCATCCCCCGAGGGACTGGAATTACTTTCAAAGAGGCTTGGTTGCAGCGATCCGGTATTTTTCGGTGATACCGGCAGCGATATGAAGGCACAGGCAGCATTCGGAAAAGGTCATTTCGTGGCTATCGGAGAACTCCTTCCGGAAGCAGATTATATCTATGACCATACTGAAAGCGCCGTGAAAGAGATAATTTCCCTCATTGAGGAGGAGTAAGAGATGGATAAAAAAGAGCTTTTCTACAGCATTGCGCGTCCGAATATAAGAGATATGGAAGAGTATGACCCGGGGCCGATATTACCGGAACTTGTCCGTATCTCATCAAACGAAAACAACCTCGGAGTCTCAGGAAAGGCGATCGAAGCAATAAAAAATGCCGTTTCAGAATGCAACAGGTACGGCGACAGCAGGTGCTACAGATTGAGAGAGAAGCTTGCCCGCAAACATGGCATGACTGCGGATCAGTTCGTGATAGGCAACGGCCTTGACGGGGTATTTACGATGCTTGGACGCGCCTTCATCGAACGGGGGGACGAGGTGGTCTGCGGGGAGCTTACATTCTCGGTATACTCCGAAATGGCTGAGATAATGGGAGGAAGGGCTGTAAAGGTCCCGATGACAGAGAATATGGAGCTGGACACAGGCGGATTTATCAATGCCGTGACAGAAAATACCAGGATGGTCGTATTCTGTAATCCCAACAATCCGACAGGAACTGGTACAGGTATACGGGATATTAGGAAAATGCTTGATGCCATACCCGAAAAGGTCCTGTTCGTCCTTGACGAGGCATATATAGAATTTGCCGATGAAAATACAGCTGACGGACTGACACTGCTCAACGAATATCCGAACCTTATGGTATGCAGGACTTTTTCAAAAGTATACGGGCTGGCAGGTCTCAGAGTCGGATGGATAGCAGGCGATCCTGAATTAATGAAGTACCTTTATAAGGTCAGGGAGCCCTATGTGGTCTCGGTGCCGGCCGCAGCAGGCGCGGAAGCAGCACTTGACGACATTGAGTTTTTAACGGAAAGCGTTGAAATGGTAAGAAATGGAAAAAAGAGTTTTTATGATTTCTTCCGAGCTAATGATATCAGTTTTATCCCGTCACAGACAAACTTCATACTTCTTCCGCTTGGAGATGTATCCCCAGGTCTGAGAGACGGACTGCTGAGGGACGGAATAATCGTCCGCCTGCTGCGTTTCCGGGGCAAAGGTATCATTCGGATAACAGTGGGACTGCCGGAAGAAAACAACCTTCTAATGAAAAAATTCATGAAAAGTTACATTGAGGCAAAAAAGGCAAAATAGGCACCACAAAATAGGCAATAGGCAAAATAGGCAATAGGGTGTCAATGATCAGGGAAAATGTCAC
>DIWR01000010.1 GCA_002428495.1 Synergistaceae bacterium UBA6101 | reverse complement strand
GATCGACGAGATCCGCAAGTGGATCGCGCGCGGATACGACACCTTTGACGAACTCAAAAGAGAACTCCGTGTGGGCATGGGACCCTGCCAGGGCAGAGGCTGCCGAGACATAATCCTCCGCGAGCTCTCAAAGGCGACAGGCAAACCGATAGCAGAACTTGATCCCGGAACCATCAGGCCTCCGGTGAAACCAATTAAACTCGGTCTTCTTGCCGAGGATAACTAGGAGGTGCGCATGATGGATTTCCCGAAAACAGCTGATGTTGTAATAATTGGCGGAGGGGTAGTCGGAGCAGCTACTGCCTATTACCTTGTTAAATCAGGAAGAAAGAACGTTGTCCTGATAGAGAAAAACACCGTATGCTCAGGTTCAACGGGCCGCTGCGGGGCCGGCATACGTGCACAGTGGGGCCTCGAGCTCAACTGCCGCATGGCGCTCGCATGCCTCGACACATTCGAACAGCTTGATGAAGAGCTTGGCCTGCCCACAGGACTCAACCAGGGCGGATACCTTCTCGTCGCATACAAAGACAAAGAATGGGCTCAGTTCAAAAAGAACGTGGAACTTCAGCACGGTCTCGGCATCAAAACTGAAATATTCACAGACGTTAAAAGGGCACAGGAAATATGCCCCGGCGTTGCAGTAGATGACGCGCTTGGCTTTACCTTCCACGCGAGGGACGGCCACGCTGACCCATTCCTCACAACTTTCGCATTCCAGGAAGCGGCAAAACGTCTTGGAGCAAAAATTTATAAGTTTACAGAGGTAATGGGTCTTAAGGTCGAATCCGGAAATATCAAAACAGTAGAGACTAGCCGCGGTTCGATCGAATGCGGAGAGGTAATAAACTGCGCAGGAGCATGGGCACAGGACATTGCCAAGATGGCGGGCATCAAGCTCCCCAACTGGGCGGAGCGTCACGAGATCCTCATCACTGAGCCTGTAGACCCGGGCGTCTGCCCTCCGATGCTTATGAGCTTCAGCGGCAACTATTACATCCAGCAGCGTCCCCATGGATCGATCATTGCAGGAGAAAGCCCCGCACATGAGCCCCTGCTTGGATACACATCAACGGCTCACTCAGTTGCAAGCATTGCAAAGACCATAATCAAGATGCTTCCAAGGGCGAAGGAAATTCGCGTAGTTCGTCAATGGGCGGGATACTACGATATGACCCCCGACGCGGCTCCCATCCTTGGTGAGACAGATGTCAAGGGCTTCTGGCACGCGACAGGCTTCTCAGGACACGGATTCATGCTGGGTCCTGTAGCCGGGCAGATAATGACAGCTCTTCTCAACGGCGACAAACCGCCGATCGACCCGACGATAATGGATTACCGCAGGTTCGAGCGCGGAGAACGCATAGTCGAGCCGAACGTAGTCTAGTCATAAAACAGAAATTCTTTAAAAGGGCGGGCCGTTTGACCCGTCCTTTTCACATATCTGAACTTCTTTGAATAATATAGCCTCATCTATGATCTATAATTAAAGCTGAGGTGAGCGATGATGGAATTTATCAATATAAAAGGTAACACATGGGCAGCGTGCGGCCCGGTCAACATCGGGGCATACGTGTTCAACGGAGAGGCTGTGCTTATTGACAGCGGAAACGACTCTTCGTCGGGCAGAAAGATCCTCAGGCTTGCAGAAGAAAAAAACTGGAAAATAAAACTGATAATAAACACCCATTTTCACGCTGACCATGTCGGCGGCAACGCCTTTATACAAAAGAGGACGGAATGCGGGATCGCAGCTTCTGCCAGGGAAGCCCCCTTCATAGATATGCCGGAAATGGAACCAGAGATCCTGTGGTCAGGAAGAGCTCCAAAGGCAATATCCAATAAATTTCTTCAGGCAGAACCCTCAAATGTGACCCTTTTACTGAGACCCGGTACCCTCATAGAGGGATGGGGGCTTGTGATAGTCCCTCTTCCCGGGCATGCACACGGCCAGATCGGGGTTTTGACTCCTGACGGTGTTCTCTTTACTGCAGATTCGGTCATATCCGAGAGGATACTTAACAAGTACGGCATCCCCTTCACCGCAGATCACTGCAGCGCCATGGAGACGTTTGACATGCTCGATAGCTTCAAAGCGGACTTTTTTGTCCCTTCGCACGGAGACATATGTGAAGACATCGTTCCTGTCACAGACGCCAACAGAAGATGCCTGAACGCCCTGAGGGAAGAGATACTCGAAATATGTTCAGAGCCTTCGACAAGAGATGTAATCGTCGGCAAGCTGGCTCAAAGACACGGACTTGACATGAATCTGCCCCAGTATGTCCTGATACAGAGCACTGTGGCTGCAATCCTCTCACCTCTTATCGATTCAGGTGAGATCCTCTGTTCTTTCAATGAGGGCACTCTTTCATTAAAAAGCAGGTCATAAGTTCGCCGGCGTAATTACAGTAGAGGCTGTCCCCGCGATAAGAAAAAGATACGAGAACATGGGAACGAAGGGCGAACAGCTCACCTGACATATTGATGCCAGGCTGAGCCAAGTGCCACGATCGCCGGCCTGATCTTTTCCAGAGGTATCCCGGCAAAAGAGAGATTAGCGGTGTAACTCCCTTCGGACGAACAAAAGAGCTGATCCACCATTACCCCTCCTGATACAGCTGATCCAAACAGGGCCCCTTCGTCTGCATCCGTTTTGATCGTAACAGCTGCGCATAGTGACGTTTCCAGAAGCCTGCACTCAGCCTTATCCTTAAAAACCTCGTTAAGTGCACTGAGCATCTCTTTGCTTTTTACCTGATATGTCTTTCTGCTCCTCCTGATATGGCGTTCCAGATGGCCGTCCCTGATGTATTCTGCGAGGGCAAGCTGCTCTATCTTGCTGGATGTCTGATCATAAAGCGAGCTTTTTATCCTGGCAGTCTCCGCAAGATCATGGGGAACGACCATGTAGGCAATTCGAACGGAAGGAAGAAGAAGCCTGGAGAAGCTGCCAATGTATATCACCCTCTCAGGGCAGGTCCCCTGAAGCGAAGGGACTGACCGTGAAAGATAGCGAAGCTCTCCGTTATAGTCATCCTCAAGTATGTAAGAATAATTCTCCTCGGCCCAGTCGATCAGGTCTTTTCGTCTTTTTGATATTTTTGAGAGGGACATCTGCGGCCTGTTGGATGTAATGTCAGCAAAGAGACCATACTTTTGCCCGCTCAGTTGTTTGCCGGGCAATTCACCCGCATTGCCTATGTACTCGACCTTCCAGCCAAAATCACGAAAAATACGCTCTCCCTGAGCATATCCCGGGTGCTCTATAGCCACCGTCCCGACTTTTCCCATCATCCTGCACAGTTCTGTAAGCAGTTGCTGCGTTCCTGAAGATATTACTATACGGTCTGCGGATGCCTTTACTTTGCGTGCCTCAAAGCAGTATCTGACCAGGGCATCCCTCAGCTCGGCCTCACCCTGGGGGTCTCCTCCGGAGATTATCTTGTCCTGCATGTTCAGGGCAGCACGCAGGTGTTTTCTCCAAACCGGGATGTCAGCCGTTTTTGAATCTATTCCGGTGCTGGTCAGGTCGTAAAGGATCGAATATTTCGATCCGTCCGGCTTAAGTGGCGGTCCGCCCCTTGACTCCTTTGGCCTTTTGAGCGCGAAATATCCGCTTTTGGGCCTGCTTTCTATGAAGCCATCCAGCTGGAGGTGAACATATGCGTTTTCCACAGGGGAACGGCTTATATCCAGACCTTCCGACAAGTCGCGGATCGAAGGAAGCCTGTCTGAAGGCCCTATCATCTGCCTCTCAAGCGCTTCAGTCATTCCCTGATAGATCTGCATCCATAGAGGGGCATCAGAATCAGGGTCAATTACGATAAAATCATATATCATTGTAAGCACTCCTATCTGTCATGTTTAAAATACCAAAATCTGTCCATTGTATAAATGACAATTGACATTTATAAATATAATACGCTTTTCAATAAACTACAAGGAGGAATGATCAAAATGATCATCAGTGAACAGGTGAAACTTAATAGAGATCTCGCAAAAATGCTCAAGGGCGGAGTGATAATGGACGTGACGACGCCGGATCAGGCGCGCATAGCCGAGGAAGCCGGCGCCTGTGCTGTTATGGCCCTTGAAAGGATACCTGCCGACATCAGACAGGCGGGCGGGATATCGAGGATGAGCGACCCCAAGATGATAAAGAACATCCAGGCCGCCGTATCTATACCTGTAATGGCAAAGTGCCGCATAGGCCACTTCGTCGAAGCCCAGATACTTGAAGCGATCGAGATCGACTACATTGACGAGAGCGAAGTTCTAAGCCCTGCAGACGACATCTACCACATAGACAAGACTATGTTCAAAGTGCCGTTCGTATGCGGAGCAAGAAACCTGGGAGAGGCTCTCCGCCGCATAGCCGAGGGAGCGACCATGATAAGGACCAAGGGCGAACCCGGCACCGGCGATGTTATCCAGGCAGTTCGCCATCTGAGAGCTATGAATGCAGAGATATCAAGGGTCAGATCGATGAGAAAAGATGAGATCTTTGAAGCCGCCAAAGAACTGCAGGTCTCCTATGAACTCCTACTATCAGTTCATGAAGAGGGCAGGCTCCCTGTCGTAAACTTCGCGGCGGGCGGAGTAGCCACTCCCGCAGATGCATCGCTTATGATGCAGCTTGGAGCTGAAGGCGTTTTCGTCGGGAGCGGGATATTCAAATCAGGTGATCCGAAAAGGCGCGCAGCTGCGATAGTCAAGGCAGTCACAAACTATATGGACCCCAAAATCCTTGCGGAGGTATCAGAAGACCTTGGCGAGGCAATGGTCGGCATCAACGAAAATGAGATCGCTGTACTGATGGCTGAACGCGGAAAATAATAATGGACAGAATCTTCACCGTAGGGGTCGTGGCTGTCCAGGGAGCTTTTGAGGAACACTGCTCAGCCCTTCGCAAACTTGGGGTATCGGTTAAGGAAATACGGTCTGCCTCAGATCTTTCCATAAAGATCGATGGGATTGTTTTTCCGGGAGGAGAAAGCACCGCTCAGGGAAAACTGCTTCGCGAATCAGGGCTTTTCGACATGATCCTGCCGATGATCAAAGGAGGGCTCCCTGTTTATGGTACCTGCGCCGGGATGGTACTATTGGCCAAAAGAATAGAGAACGACGACAGAAGACACTTTGCAGTAATGGATATCACAGTAAAACGAAATGCCTACGGAAGGCAGCTGGGGAGTTTCATGACCACGGGAGATTTTGGAGGTTTGGGAGATATACCGATGTATTTCATCAGAGCTCCCTACATTTCATCGGTGGGGAAGGATGTTGTGGTACTTTCTTCTGAGCATGGGGCAATAACTGCTGCACGGGAGGCAAATATGCTCGTAACATCTTTCCATCCTGAGGTCACCGATGATCTTACAGTCCATTCCTACTTCCTTTCAATGATCCCGTAAAATTAAGTAAAAGAACAAGGCCGGGCTGCTTATGCCCGGCCTTGTTCTTTTACTGCCTTTATCGCCTGAGATCAGGAAAGAAGCTTCCTTATGTTTTCGAGGGCAGGCGTCCTGGCGTATAACGGAGTATCGTCGCCCGTTTCATATGGAGCCTGATTTTCCTCGAAGGTCTTTTCGGGTGCGCTCCTGTAAATAATGCCCAGCGTATATGGGTCTGTCTCCATTGAAAGCCTCATCGCCTCAAGCTTGTCTGAGGCATCCCTCTCTTCGTCAAGCCACTTAGTGCTTTTTGAAAGCCACTGCCATGTGTTGACCTTGTTGAACGAGACGCACGGCTGGAATATATCTACCAGAGCATAGCCCTTGTGCTTTATCGCCTTTACTATGATATCTTTTGTCTTCTCCGCATCTGCGGCCGAAGCACGGGCGACAAAAGTTGCGCCACATGAAAGAGCCAGCAGCAGGGGGTTGAGCGGTTTGCTCGTGACCCCGAAGGGCTGGGTCGAAGTCTTCATTCCGATAGCAGTTGTCGGTGATCCCTGTCCCTTTGTAAGTCCGTATATCATGTTGTTGCAGACTATATTGGTGATATCAGGGTTTCTCCTTATTGCATGCATGAAGTGGTTCCCGCCCTCTCCGTACATGTCGCCGTCCCCTCCCACAGCTATGACCGTAAGGCTTCTGTTGGAAGCCTTTATGCCTGCCGCAAGGGGAAGAGATCTGCCGTGAAGACCGTTGACACAGTGGCATTTCAGATAATGAGGCATCTTGGCAGCCTGTCCTATACCGGAAGCCACCACCACTTCCTTAGGGTCCAGCTCAAGCTCGCTGAGCGCCATTTTCAGGGACTCAAGTATCTTATAATCCCCGCATCCCGGGCACCATGATATCTCGCCTGTGTAATCAAATGCTGTCTTGATCATTGTCAGCAGTCCCCTTTCCTTATGATCTTGCTCTCAGGAGCTCGTCCAGTTCCCCGACCAGCTCTTCAACGGAGAACTGGAACCCGTTGTATTTGAGTATCATTTCATCCGCGCCTGTGCCGGTGAGGGACCGTACCACCCTTGAGAACTGTCCTGTGGCGTTTCCCTCAACAAATATCTTCCTGCAGTGCGATGAGATGATCCTCCGGAATTCCTCCGAAAGCGGATAGACCTGCTCACACGCTATAAGCACCGCGTTTTTGCAGCCAAGTATCTCCATTGCTTCCTTCAGCGGCTCGAATACCGATCCCCAGCAGATGACCGCGGTGTCATACTTTTCCGGTCCCAGAACGATGGGCGGGACCGCTTCTGCTGTCAGCGCCTCAAGTTTTTTCAGCCTCTTTTGCACCATTGCCTTCCTAATAGACCTGTCCTCAGTTATATGAGCATCTTCAGTGTGTTCATGGCTGTCGAAGGAGACGAATCCTTCTCCATATCCCGGGACCCCGAAGGGGGAAACATATTCATCTTTCTTGGGGAAAGCGTATCTTTTGTAATCTTTCTCTGTCCTGATGGGATGTATGGGGGCAGGCACGGACGAAGGATCGGGTTTCTCTATGTCATACCCGCTGTCAAGGAGATACTGATCGGTCAGTATTATCGACTGCACCTGGTATTTGTGAGCAGTATGGAAGGCCCGGCCTGCGAGCCTGAATGCGCTTTCAACGTTCACAGGCGCGTAAAGTGCTTTTGGAAACTCTCCATGCCCCGCATGCAGAGCAAGTTCAAGGTCAGCCTGCTCCGTCCTCGTAGCAAGTCCCGTGGCAGGACCCGGTCTCTGGGCAAGGTGGACCACTACAGGCGTCTCGGTTATTCCGGCCAGACTGATCCCCTCGCACATAAGCACAAATCCGCCGCCTGAAGTTGTGGTCATTGACCTTGCTCCTGCATAGGCAGCTCCTACGACCATATTTATCGCGGATATCTCATCCTCGACCTGTTCGACTACGCTCCCCAGCAGTTTTGCATTTTTCGCAAAATATGAGAAAACACCGGTACCCGGCGACATCGGATAGGCCGTTATATAGTTGCAGCCTGCGGAAGCAGCACCAAGTGCCACTGCGCTGTTGCCATCCAGAAAAATTTCTTCCCGGCCAGGCTGGACGGGAATTTGCACGACAGGCTTCCCCCCGACGTATTCCTTACCAAGCTGATGTCCCACACGGAACGCCATTTTGTTCTTTCCTGAAAGATCTTCATCCTTAAAACGCTTTTCAATAAGCTGATCCGCCGAATCCTCTCCAAGCGTAAAAATACCGGCGATAAAGCCTGCTACTATCATGGAAGAAAATTTGGGACTGCCCAGATCGGATGCTCGTTTTGCAAGATCCAGATCTATCATTTTTCTGCCAAGGGAAGAAATTTCCTCCTCCATTGCTGATGCATCACCTAATATCTTAGTATCCTCTGTGATATTTTCTGTTATGTTCGGATGCAGCTCGGGCGAAAGCGCAAAAAGCCAGTCTATGCGATCCACATAGGCCCTTACCGGTTTGGTGGAAACTCTTATCTGTGTAGAATTATTGCCCCCTCTGACCCTTGACATGTATTCCCGGGTGGAGAATACATAATAACCGGCTTTTGATAACATCTGCCTCGTCAGGTCTTCAGCTGTCTGAAGACCCAGTCCTGCCGCGGCGCAAAAAGAAATTGTCACCTCAGACTCAGGCGAATGGATATTGTCCATATTATTCCCTCCTTGGCTGATACTGAAAATTTACCAATTACATCAACGGTTTCTATAAATGGTCCGTTTATTGCTTTCAGATTGGGTAATTTTTTGAACGGTTTTAAGAGTATACATTCATAACTTTCACCCTTCAAGTTACTTCTCGGCAAGATAGCTTACATATTTTGACATTAAGTGTAATAGCTATAAAATATTAATGGCAGTAAAAATTATGAGAGTATGGAGGCATCATAAATGGAACTTAAGGGAAGCAAGACGGAAAAGAACCTGTGGGAAGCTTTTGCAGGTGAGTCGATGGCACGCAATAAATACACCTATTTTGCATCAGTTGCGAAAAAGGAAGGATATGAGCAGATAGCGGCCATCTTCCTCGAGACAGCTGACAACGAAAGGGAGCATGCAAAGCTCCACTTCAAGGCTCTTTCTGGAATAGGGTGCACCGCCGATAACCTTAAAACCGCGGCTGATGGTGAGAATTACGAATGGAACGACATGTATCCCAGAATGGCAAGGGAAGCAGAAGAAGAGGGCTTCAGGGAACTTGCTGAGATGTTCAGTAATATAGCCAAAGTCGAAGCCGAACACGAAAAACGTTATAAGGATTTCGCGAAGAACCTTGAAGATGGACACGTATTCCTGAAGGACGGAAAAGTCTTCTGGAAGTGCCGCAACTGCGGAGCGATATTCGAATGCAAAGAAGCTCCTCAAAAATGTCCTGTCTGCAATCACCTGCAGGCACATTTTGAGATCCAGGCCAAAAACTGGTAATATAAAAAATACTGACGGACTCTTCCTGAAAATAAGAGTCAATAAAGGGAAGGAATGCGAAGGCATATCCTTCCCTTTATCTTTTTAAGAATATCAACAGAGAAAAGGGATAGCAAATGGGTGAAAGATGCCGATCGCCTCAACTGCCGATTCAGCAGGAACTGACAGATGGAAACTTCCACCCCATGTCGGAGGACCAAAGATAATCAGCCTTAACATAGACGGAACAGATGTTGCAAACAATTACCCGACGGAGGCAGTCCTTGTCGGTGACGCGAAGGCGACCCCTGGATAAATGGCAGAAAAAATAAGGGAGTACGGCATTAAAAGCAGCGCAGAAAATGCATCTGAGATCAGGGCCGCCATGGCTGAGCTGGACAGATCAACAAAAGAACCATGCACATGTCCGGACACGCCTGTCCATCCTATACGTTTCGTGAAGGACAGAGAGCGCAAAGAAAAAGAACATCCCCTGCTGTTATTGATCCCTTTGCAGATCTTATCCATCGATCCCTGTTATCATGCCTTAATCCCTTAAAAGGCTGATGCAGAACTCCCGCCAAACGCTTAATATTTGCTTATCATGAAAGGAAGGTGCTTCTTTTGAAGATCAAAAAGACTGTTGCGGCAATGCTTATCGTTTGTTCGATGCTTTTCGCAGCCCCGCTGGCCTATGCGAGCGTTGGAGACATACTGAAGGAAGGGGCTCTCATATTTGGAGGAGGAGCCCTGGTTAAGGCTATAGGCCCCCAGCTGAATGATTTCATCAACACGCTCACCTTCAACAAGGGAATAAAGTTTGACGGGTATACGAAAGTGGTCCCTATAGTATCCATAGGAAACGGGACAAGGATCGGGGCGGCACAGGTCGGCGGAGCTACAAAAGCCGTAGTTGACCGTGTAAAAGCTGTTGGACAGCTGGAAGGCGAGTTCAACAGGATCAGGGCGCAGGCGCTTATACCGATCGATTCCGAAAACCCGCTGAAGCAGTTTAAACGCGTTCAGGGAGTTGGGGTCACAGCTATCATCGACGTGAAGCTCTAAATAAAAACAGAAGTTGTAAAAATTAGATGATCGGGCGGATGCGAAGGGACGCAGCTGAAATATTCAGGGAGGCATTGCTTGAGATGCTTCCTGACAAGGCGGTGAAAAGATCCCTATCCGGCACCCGTCTTAAGGATGAAATTATCCTTGTAGGAATAGGCAAGGCTTCCTGGACGATGGCAAAGGCAGCCGCAGAAGAGCTCAAAGAAAGGATAGTGTCCGGAGCCATCGTTACAAAATACGGACATTCTCGAGGGCCCCTTCCCGGGATAGAGATCTATGAAGCCGGACATCCTCTTCCGGACCACAACACATTGAAGGCGACAGAAAGGATACTTGAGATCACACGGGAAGCAGGAGGGGGGCAAACAATTCTTTTTCTTGTTTCGGGAGGAGGCTCGGCGCTTTTTGAAAAACCTGCGGAGAGCCTCTCCTTAAAGGACATATCTGATATAACATCAGGACTTCTCCTCGGAGGAGCGGATATCAGCGAACTTAACACTGTAAGGAAACATCTTTCTTCTGTAAAGGGGGGAAGATTCGCGATCCACTGCAAGCCTGCTGAAATATTCCAGATCACGCTCTCCGATGTCCCGGGGGACAAACTTGACATGATAGCATCCGGACCTGCCGCACCTGATCCTTCTTCATCACAGGAAGCGCTGGCGACCCTCATGAAGTATGGAATCCCTCTCTCTCCGAACCTTGAGTCTGCTCTCAGGTCAGAGACTCCCAAATCTCTGGATAATGTCTCATTCGAGATCGCCGGCAACGTTGCGGGATTATGCCATGCAGCGAAAAAGGCGGCAGAAAAGAGAGGCTATATCTCAAAGATCGTGACAGAGGACCTGGAAGGAGAAGCAAGACTTGCAGGGGCTGCGGCAGCAGAACACACCGGGGGAGAAATGAAAAGACCCGGCTCAGGCAAGGCTAAAAGATGCCTCATCTGGGGAGGAGAGACGACAGTAACGGTCAAGGGAAACGGTAAGGGAGGCAGGAGCCAGGAACTTGCGCTCGCCGCGGCAGAAAAGATCTCCGGATCCGGAAATATTGTCGTCCTTTCAGCAGGGTCTGACGGAACAGACGGCCCGACCGACGCCGCAGGAGGCATAGTTGACGGACTTACGTGGGAAAAGATACGCGCAGCGGGCCGCGATCCTGTGGAGATGCTGAAGGACAACGACTCATACAACGCTCTGGCGATCGCAGGTGCATTGTTGAAAACAGGGCCTACCGGCACAAATGTGAACGATCTGGTTATCTTTCTTGTTCAGGATCATAAGATTTAAATTTCACTTATAGTTTGGCTTTATTATTAACTCAATGCTGTCAAAATGGATTGAAAAAAATATAATAAAATTCGGTTTTTAGCCTGATATCGAATAAGATCAAAAATTACCTCTTTTGGACAGAAGGTGCGTTGCCAATTTCAAGAAGGACCGGAACAAGCATCAAAAGGCTTTTCCTGACAGTGCTTGGAGTATTTATTTTCCAGGCCCTCTCAGTCGGTGCTGCCGCAGGAGACCTCCCCCTGAATATAAGGGTGGGATACTTGACTACCGAAAGGTCCACACACATATCGCCAGAAAATAAAGAATATGGATACAACTATGATTTCCTTCAGGAGATAGCACAGTACAACAACTGGGAACCTGAATTCATCCCCGGTCCCGAAAAGGATCTGGTCGATTGGCTGTTGGAGGGTAAAATCGATATTATCAGCCACATCTACTACAATGAAGACCTTAATGCGTCTGTTGACTACTCGGCAAGGGAATCAGGCTCATGCAGAGTGGGTCTCTATGTCCTCAAAGATGATGAAAGGCTGGCAAATGACGACTTATCTTCGTTCAACGGCAGACGGATAGGAATGTTTGCTCCCAAAAGACAGATCCAAATTCTGGAAAAGCTCGCCGCTGACATCAGAATAAGTCCGGCTCTGATCAAATTCAACACGAGAGCAGAGCTTATCGAGGCGATGAATAAGCGGTCTGTAGAGGGTGCTCTGATCTCGGGAAACAGCATCCCCCCGGAACTCAGACTGATAAGGATATTCCCCGAAGAACCGTTTTACTTCGCAGTAGCTGAGGGCAACAGCGAGCTTCTCTCAAAGATCGACAGCGCGATGGAGAATATCTTGTTGATGGACCCTTCTTTCAGGAGCGATCTTTTTAAAAAACATTACGGGGAAACTTCGGCATGGGAATCCATCCTAACTTTGAAGGAGAGGGAGTTCATCGAACGGTCATCTGTCCTTGAAGTCTCCTACGACCCTCAGTGGCAGCCGTTTGAGTATTACGATGCCGAGAAAAAGCAAATGGCAGGGATCAACGCTGAGATACTGAAGCTTGTCGAAAAGTTTACGGGACTGAAGATGAAAATAAGCCATTCCCCCTCATGGGAAGAAGCCCTCAGGAGAATGCGCGACGGCGAGATCGACATGCTCACAGGTGTAAACAGGAGCTTCATCTGGGGGGCAAAAAACAATTTCAGGCTGACCAAGGCCTTTATCAATGCGCCGATAGTGATGGTGATGAACAGAAGGGGCGGGAACAGGGAGGAAAAGATCGCCTTGCCAAGGAACTACTTCCTGTCGGAGGCAGTGGAATCTTTTCATAAATTTGACGATATCGTATACCTCGCATCGCAGGAAGAGTGCTTAGACGCTCTGGTAAACAACGAAGTAACGGCCACTTTCGCCAACTCATACGTCGCCAATTATCTTATAAGCTTGCCCCGTTACAGCAATTTGTACACTATCAATTACGGCGGACTGAACGAACAGGTGGCTTTCGGCATCTCCAAAAAGTGCGATCCTATACTTGTATCGATTATAAACAAGGCTCTCAATTCTATCCCCGAAGAGACAATAAACGCGATATTGATCGAACACAGCTACAGCAGGGGCAAGCTATCCTTCATCGACTTGATATATGAGCATTATGTAGATCTGGCTAAGGGAGTCACGGCCATCCTCGTGCTGACAGTCATCGCACTGACATTGGTAAATATATCGAAATCACAGGACAAAAAGAAACTTAAAAAACTCCTCTACCAAGACGGGGTAACAGGTTTCAAAAGCTACTCCAGATTCCTCATGGATGCTCCCGAAATAATAAAAAAACATCCTGATACGAATTTCGCCATACTTTTTATAGACATCGTGGAGTTCAAGTTCATCAACGGGACTTTCGGATATGATGAGGGGGACACGGTCCTTAAAAACGTTGCCCTGGTACTGGAAAGAATCATCGACCCATCAAAAGAGACATTCGCAAGGATAACCGCAGACCATTTTGCCGTACTGCTCAGCTATGCGAAATTCAGATCCATTGACATAAGAATAAAGATCATCTTTGGAGAACTCGAAAAATTGGGCTCCAGAGGGAATAAAAAATATAACATCATATTCAACGGAGGGATATATCTGATAGAGGACCATGGTATTTCACTGGACATAGCAGTTGACAACGCAGGATTTGCCAAGAACGGAATAACCCAGAAGCACAAGAATGCATATGCATACTACGACAGAAAGATACTAAGCAGGATCAACAGGGAAAAAGAGATAGAAACATCAATGAGGGAGGCTCTGCGGAAGGGGGAGTTCATCCCCTATTTCCAGCCAAAGGTCGACTGTTACACCGGGAAAGCTGTCGGAGCGGAAGCTCTTGTAAGGTGGATAAAGCCTGGCGGAGAAGTCATCTCCCCAAA
This sequence comes from Synergistaceae bacterium UBA6101, assembly GCA_002428495.1. Lineage (GTDB taxonomy): Bacteria > Synergistota > Synergistia > Synergistales > Synergistaceae > Caenicola. The sequence continues at coordinate 72,680 of DIWR01000010.1, read as the reverse complement.
CATCTTCATCCCATACTTTGAAAAGAGCGGTTTCATAACAAAGATAGACATGTACATGTTCGGCGAGACATGCAGGACACTCCGGAAATGGATGGATGAAGGCAGGGAAATTTTACCCCTTTCATGCAACTTTTCTTACCTCGACATTTCAGGAAACAATTTCACCAAATATCTGAAGATCATGTCAGAGCGGCACAACGTTCCGCCTGACCTGCTTGAGCTGGAACTGACGGAATCGGTAGCGGTGCAGCATGTCGACCTGGTTAAGTCGCACGGCAAGGAGTTGTCTGATCATGGGTTCAGGCTATCAATAGACGATTTCGGGTCTGGGTATTCATCACTTTCGCTGCTGCAGATACTTAAGATAGACGTCCTTAAGCTTGATAGGGATTTCGTTCAGCGCGGGCTCCTTGGCAAACTGCCGCACGACCTTGTTGAAGGGTTGGTGAAAGCATTCAAGCAAAACTCCGTGCAGATCGTCTTTGAGGGCATCGAGACCGAGGAACAGCTCAATTTTGTAAAGAGCCTCGGCTGCAGTATAGTTCAGGGCTATTATTATTCAAAGCCGCTGCCGCTGGACGAATTCGAAAAAAAATATCTTAGCTGATGAAGGATCTCGATAAGAAAGGAGCCTTTCCGGCGGCCTTTCTTATCGCTTATTATTTATTGATCCGAAGCTCTTGTAATGATATCTTTTATTATCTCAGTACCTTTAGGTGTCATATTCACGATATCTTCAAGATCTGCATCAGAAAAATTAGAAAAATCAAAATTAGCTCTTTTAAGTATCGCTGTTCCTATGTGGTGTACTGCTTCTTTGTTTTTTTTGTATATCCTGCTTTCAAGCTTCTTCATTTTTTCATCAAGTTCCTTCATAAGGACCTCAGGACTTCTTCTTACTCTCTTTACAGAGTTTTCCTTTTTTGGTTTTGCCATAAAAATCAATCCTTTCATATTTAAGTAATATTATAAACTGTTTGAGTCAGACAAATATAGTCTTTAGAGTATAACTAAAATTATCTCGCTTGTAAAGAGAATTTAAATCACATAAAGATAAATTACCCTTAATTAAAAAGGTTGTTATTTCCACAACATGTTATTAATGTTCGGGATTGATTTAATAATATTCTCATTTTTTAAATATTCTGCAGTCTTTTTAAGTTCCTTAATATCACTTTCTGTGATCCTGGCTTCGTAATTAAATTTAGACAGAGTTATCTTTATTTCTTTTTCTGACAATCCTGTCTCTTTTATTAGCAAAGGGACAAATTTCTGCGGTGAATTGACCGTTTCAATACGGATACTTTCCCTTATTTCCAGATATTTTTTTATAGCGGCCCGATTTTTTTCAGCAAATTCCCGTCTTGCCGCTATAAGGCTGAGACCTTCAACGATGCCTTTGCCGTCCGATATGACCCTGCACCCTCCCTTTTCAGCCCTTATTATCTCTGTACCGGCAAGCAGCGCCACATCCACTCTTTCCGCTATCAGGGCCGATGCCGCCGCATTCATGGGCATCGGGAAGAATTCAACATCTTTTTCTGTTAACCCCTCGTTATGCAGGAGTTCAACAAAAAGCTGATGAACTACAGATCCCCTTAATCCTGCTACCTTTTTGCCTTTCAGATCGGAGATCCCTTTTACTTTTGAATTTTTAACGACCACAGCGAATGCTTCGGGAGACCTGCTGTTAGCACCTATTATCGTGATGTCTACCCCGTTCGCTATTCCCACGATCACAGCCGCGGCTCCAAGTCCCTCAGCAATGTCGAGCTCACCGGCAGCCATCGCCTGTACTTGTTTTGGTCCTGACGGCAAATTGATGTATTCAACTTTATATTCACCCTCAAACGCCTTTTCATACGTTCTGTTTTCTATTGCTGCTATAGCAGGCAGATTGAGAGGGAGTTTCCAAAGCGCGATCTTCATCTCCCTGCCCCTGGCTTCCGCGGCCGGAGAAAGAGTGAGTAAAAGGACCAGCATAAAAATCAATTTTTTAGTCAAAGACATCAGCTCCTGAAAATTATCGGGGAACAGCAAATGCAGCCGACCCCCGATAACATTGATGTGTCCAATATACAGAAAATTTACTTCGAGACAGATTCCTCTACCGCTACCGCAACGGCGACAGTTGCTCCGACCATGGGGTTGTTGCCCATGCCTATCAGTCCCATCATTTCAACGTGCGCCGGAACCGATGATGAGCCGGCAAACTGGGCGTCGCTGTGCATGCGTCCCATTGTATCAGTCATGCCGTAGCTGGCCGGTCCGGCTGCCATGTTGTCGGGGTGGAGTGTCCTTCCCGTACCTCCTCCGGAAGCCACAGAGAAATATCTCTTTCCGTTCTCTACGGTCCATTTTTTGTATGTTCCTGCTACCGGATGCTGGAACCTGGTCGGGTTGGTCGAATTACCCGTGATCGATACGTCTACTCCTTCATGGATCATTATGGCTACACCTTCGCTGACATCGTCAGCTCCGAAGCAGCGGACTTTCGACTTTTCTCCCGTTGAGAACGGACGCTCCTCTACGATCTTTAGCTCGCCCTTGTAATAGTCATATTTCGTCTCTACCAGAGTAAAGCCGTTGACGCGGGAAATTATGTGTGCGGCATCTTTTCCGAGTCCGTTGAGAATTACCCTCAGCGGCTCTTTTCTGATCTTGTTGGCGGTTTTGGCTATGCCTATCGCGCCCTCTGCCGCGGCAAATGACTCGTGTCCGGCCAGGAAACAGAAACATTTCGTCTCCTCGCGCAAAAGCATGGCCCCAAGGTTACCGTGCCCAAGACCAACTTTTCTCTGGTCGGCGACTGATCCGGGAATACAGAACGCCTGGAGTCCCTCTCCGATCTTTTCCGCAGCTTCTGCAGCTGTTCTGACTCCTGCCTTCAGTGCGGCGGCAGCACCGAGAGTGTAGGCCCAAACAGCATTTTCAAAAGCAATAGTCTGAACTCCCTTTACTATATGCTCAACATCTATTCCTTTAGAAAGGCAGAGAGCTCTTGCTTCCTCAAGATCATTGAGTCCTATCTTCTCAAGAAAAGGTTCGATCTGCCCCATTCTCCTTGCGCAGCCTTCAAATGTGACCATAATTTCCTCCCCCTCTTTACTCTTTACGCGGATCTATCACAGTTACCGCTTCAGCAAAACGTCCGTAAGTGCCGGTGTTCTTTTCCAAAGCTTCTTTTGGATCGACACCTTTGCGTATGGCTTCCATCATCTTTCCAAGCTGGACATATTTATATCCTATTACCTCGTTGTTTTCATCCAATCCGAGTTCCATAATGTAGCCCTCTGCCATTTCGAGATACCTGACTCCTTTTGGAAGAGTTCCGTACATGGTCCCGATCTGGGATCGAAGGCCCTTGCCAAGGTCTTCAAGTCCTGCGCCTAAGAAAAGCCCACCCTCAGAGAATGCACTCTGGCTCCTTCCGTATGCTATCTGAAGGAAGAGTTCTCTCATCGCAACGTTTATCGCATCGCAGACCAGGTCGGTGTTAAGGGCTTCAAGCAGGGTCTTGCCGGGAAGTATTTCAGCTGCCATAGCAGCTGAATGAGTCATTCCTGAGCAGCCGATGGTCTCAACAAGGGCTTCCTGGATGATCCCCTCTTTAATATTCAGCGTAAGCTTGCATGCCCCCTGCTGTGGTGCGCACCAGCCCACACCATGAGTGAAACCTGAAATGTCTGATATCTGTTTGGACTCGACCCATTTTCCTTCTTCGGGGATCGGAGCAGGTCCATGTTTAGGCCCCTTTGCAACGCATACCATCTTTTCAATTTCTCTTGAACATTGCATTATGACTCATCCTCCATATCGATTTTCTTGATATCTATTTTGATCCGGCATCTTAAGGCCCTCAGTACTCCCATTCAAAAGCCGGACTGCCCGCCTGGATCAGCCTGTTCTTCATATCTGAACAGATCATTTCCAATGCCTCTTCTGTGCGCCCCTCGCATCTTGCAACGAGCACCGGCTGTGTGTTCGAAACCCTGACCAGGCCCCAGCCGTTATCGTAAACGATCCTCACCCCGTCGACCGTGATAGTGTCAAGACCCTCTGAAAGAGCCTTTTGCTTCACCCTGTCGACCACTTCGAATTTCAGATCATCCGGGCAGTCATACCTTGTTTCTGTCGTTGATGGATATATCGGGATCACGGACATAAGTTCGGACAGTTTTTTATCGCTGTTTGAAAGAATCCGGCAGATACGTCCAGCCGCATAGAAACCATCGTCATATCCGTAATATTCGTCCGCAAAGAACATATGACCGGATACTTCTCCCGAGAAGAGGGCTTTTTCTTCCCTCATCTTCGCCTTTACAAGAGAGTGCCCTGAATTCCACCAGATCGGCCTTCCGCCAAGTCTGATCACTTCTTCGGGAAGCGCCATTGAGCTCTTAACTTCGCAAATAGCTACGGCGCCGGGATTTTTGGGGAGTATCTCCTGCCAGAATAACGCCATCAGCCGGTCCCCCCATATTATCTCACCTTTATTGTCGACCACACCGATACGGTCAGAGTCTCCGTCAAAACCGACGCCAAGATCGGCGCCTTCAGACAGGACAGTCTCTATCAGTTTTGAAAGGTTTTCTCTCTTTGTCGGGTCAGGATGGTGGTTGGGAAATGTACCGTCCGGCTCGCTGTAGAGTTCGGTAACTTCACAGCCTATCCTTCTTAGGAATTCCGGCGCATATATCCCCGCTGTCCCGTTGCCTGAGTCACATACTATCTTCGGCTTGCGGGATCCGAGTTTTATCTTTGAGACAAGCATGTCCAGATACTCCTCATTTATCCTTGCAAAGCGAAGTGATCCGGAGATTTCGGCAGTGATCACCCTCTCTTCCTTAATTATCCTGAGGATCTCCTGAATGTCGTCTCCCCACAGCGTGGCCTTGTCATAGGCCACCTTAAGGCCGTTGAACTCCTTGGGGTTGTGGCTTCCTGTGACCATTATTCCACCCTCTGTGTCAAAACGATACATGCTCCAGTAAAATGTCGGGGTTGATACAAAACCTATGTCTGTTACGTTGATCCCGGCCTTCATCATTCCTGCTGCAGCTGCTGCCTTGATCCTTTTTGTTGAAAGGCGGACGTCTCCGCCAAGAGTGGCTTTCTTTATGCCTCTGTCCACCAGCCAGGTGCCGTACGCATGGCCGATATACCTCACAAATTCGTCTGTAAGCTCAGTTTCTGCAATACCTCTTATGTCATACTCCCTAAAAATGTGTTCGGGCATAAAGGCCATATGAACACCTCCATTAAAGTGACCTGACGACAATTATAGACTAATGATATCTTTTACTCCAGCGCTTAACCTTAATGGACTTGGTGATAAACATCTTATATAATATTCACATGAGGTGATTTTTACCTTTGGCTTTTTAAAAAGTTATAAAAATTTTCCGACAAAGGGATGATGATATGGATAAGATAAGGATCGAAAAAACAACGGCCCCCAAACCAAAATGTGACGTAAGCAAGATAGGATTCGGAACTGTTTTCTCGGACCATATGTTTATCATGGACTACGAAAAAAATAAGGGATGGTACGACCCGAGGATCGTTCCCTTTGCGCCCTTCAGTATATCTCCGGCTGCGACAGTGCTCCATTACGCTCCTGAGATATTTGAAGGTATGAAGGCCTACCGTACCCCCGAGGGAAAGATACAGATCTTCAGACCTATTGAAAACGTCAAGAGGATGAACATTTCGGCTGAGCGCATGAGCCTGCCCCTGATCGATGAAGAGATTATGATGGAAGCTCTGAAAGAGATCGTCAAAGTTGATCAGGACTGGGTACCGAGCGAGCCCGACACTTCTCTCTACATAAGGCCCTTTATGTTCGGAACTGACGAGAAACTGGGCATCCATACGCCGCACCACTGCATCTTCTCGATAATCACATGCCCCGTCGGATCATACTTCCGTGAGGGCATCAATCCTGTCCGTATAGCGATAGAAAAGGATGACGTAAGGGCTGTAAGGGGCGGCACAGGCTACGCCAAATGCGGCGGGAACTACGCTGCCTCCCTGCGCGCCGGAGAGAGGGCCGCGGCTCAGGGATATTCCCAGGTGCTGTGGCTTGACGGAGTGGAGAGGAAATATATCGAGGAAGCCGGCGGTATGAACGTAATGTTCAAGATCGACGGCAAGGTCGTCACGCCTGCCCTTCTGGGGTCCGTGTTGGCAGGGATAACAAGGAAGTCTCTGATAGAGATACTCGAATCCTGGAACATCCCCGTCGAAGAGCGCCTGATCAGTCTGGACGAGCTTCTTGATGCGATAAATACCGGACATCTTGAGGAGTGCTGGTGCTGCGGTACTGCGGCTGTTATCTCCCCGATCGGCGAACTTGCCTACAACAACAAAAAATACACTATCAACGACTTCAAGACAGGAACTCTGACAAAGAAACTCTACGATGAACTCACGGGCATCCAGTGGGGCAAGAGGCCAGATCCTTTTGGATGGACAGTACCTGTAGTATAGTCCTTCATTAATATAAAAGTGATAAGAGGCCGCCGGGGATCCGGCGGCCTCTTATCACTTTTATTGATCAGTATCCCTCAGGGATCCTTTCCCTTAACTCTTTTGCCTCTTTATCAAACATCATGAGCCGGAGCGAGGTATTTTCTATCTGAGTCCTTACCTGTGACGGGGATGTCCCCCCGAGGGTGTCCCTCCGTTCCATCGATCTTTTCGGTGAAAGCAGTGGAATGAGATCGCCCTTTACTTCCGGTATATTATCTTGCCACTCCTGAAGGGTCAGGGATGTGAGGGGTCTGTCATTATCTATGCAGTATCTGACTATTCGACCGACTTTCTCATGGGCGTTCCGGAAGGGCACGCCCTGAAGGACGAGGTATTCAGCAACATCCGTAGCCAGGATCAGTCCGTCCCTGAATCCTCTGTTCGCAGCATCTTCATCCACCTTTACTTCCCTTATCAGGGCAGGGAGGACAGAGAATATTCCGTGCAGGCAATCTATAGTCCTGAGCAGGGAACGCTTGTCGTCCTGCAGGTCACGGTTGTATGTGAGCGGTATTCCCTTTGTCATCGTAAGGAGATCCATCAGGGCACCATTGAGCTGTCCTGACTTTCCCCTCAAAATTTCAAGGACATCGGGATTTTTTTTCTGGGGCATTATGCTTGATCCGGTACAGAAAGAATCCGGCAGTTTGATCCACCCAAATTCAGTCGAAAAATAAATGATGAGATCTTCCGAAAGCCTGCTGACATGTCCGCCGAAGACAGCTGCAAAATAGAGCACATCCATAAAGTGGTCGCGATGGGCAACTGTATCCATGCTGTTCCCTGTTACGGAAGAAAATCCAAGATCATTGCATGTGAACTCTCTGTCAAGCGGAAGTGTCGACCCCGCCAGAGCTCCGCATCCCAGGGGCGACTCATCGACAGCATCGTACGCATCAAACAGACGCTTGGCGTCGCGCAGGAAGGCATGGGCGTGGGCCATCCAGAACTGTCCCATGGAGATGGGTTGTGCCTGCTGCAGGTGCGTATAACCCGGAACGACTGTTTCTGCATGCTCCTCCGCCTTTTTAATAAGGGAGGAGATAAGATCGTTCAGGCCATCCCAAATATCCAAAAGCTCTTTGCGCAGCCAGAGCCGGACCGTAGTGTTGGCCTGGTCGTTGCGGCTGCGTCCCATGTGCAGTTTGGCCCCTGTAGCCCCGCAAAGCTCTATCAGTCTGGATTCTATGTTCATGTGGACATCTTCGAGAGAGACCTTCGGGACCAGGGTCCCGTTTCTGACCTCATCAGCGACCAGGCAAAGATTTTTTTCTATTACAGTGGCTTCCTCTTCTGAAAGAAGTCCCGTATGTCCAAGCATCCGTACGTGAGCAATACTGCCTCTTATATCCGCAAGCGCCATCCTCCAGTCCATATCGAGCGACTGGGTAAATTTCTGGACTGCTTCATCTGTGTCCTGTGAAAAACGGCCTTTCCACATCGGTATATCCCCGCCTTTTGTCGTTATTGGCTTTATTTATAAAATAAGCTGACCTGTAAGTGCGAACTATTATAACAGCACCGCAAGGAAAATCCGGACCTGATGCCTGGGTAGTTCCTCAGTCATCTTCCCCGCATTTCTTTCTGAGCCTCGAGATCCTGTTGTTCAGTTCATACGTTTATAGAGTTCCCTCGCCTTCCCTAAATTTCCTTCAGCCTTTGCATATTCAGCCAGCTTTGCGTTGGCCTCACTTTCCGATCCCCTGAAATCAAGCGCTCTTGACCAGGCGGCATTTGCCTTGTCTCTCTCTTTCGCCTGCTCCCAAAGATCACCGCATCTGATCATATCTTTTCCTGTTGTGCCTCTCATCTCAGCAAGACGGCCGATATGTGTCTGAAGAGCCGCCATGGATATGACGTCAAGTGTGTTATGGTAAAAAACACCCTGCAACGGAGCTGCATCTGAGGTCGAAAGGTAGCTTGTGTAAAGCCCTGGTATCTCTCTGCCCTGCACATCCTCTCCGCTTCTGTGGACGCCGAGGACCCTCTGTTCTATGGATGAAAGGGAACAGGAGGGAAGCCTTCCACTGTAGAAGTGCCTTGCAAGCATAAGCAGGTCCATATGCGGCCTGCCGTCCCAGCCGGGAGCTGACTTTGCAAGCCTATATCTTATCCTTAGCAGCGGCAGGTCAAAAGCCCTGCCGTTGAATGTGACAAGCCCGTAGTCACCCCCCGGGAGTTCGGATTCCAGTGACCATAGCCAGTTCTTCTCCCAGGCGGGGCCAGCCATGAATAGCTGGACGACCTTGAATGAGCTCTCTGTATTGAAACCCAGTCCTATCAGAAAGGCGTATGCTCCTTTTGCCCCCGAAAGGCCTGTCGTTTCCAGATCGAGGTATACGGATCTGCGCGTACCTCCCCAGAAAGAAAGGAGTTCGCCCGAGGAAGATGGATCGAGTAGCGCTCTGTGCCCGTACTGCCTGCCGTATGGGATCTCACGCTCCATCCTGTATACCCCCCTGGCCACCCACTCTCCTTCGGGAAGTCCGGAAATATCTATTTCATTGGTGAGGTGCGTCCCAATAGGGAATACGGGACCGGAATAGTTGTCAGGCAGAAAACCGTTCAGCCTGCCGAACAATTCCTGATCGCGCCCTTTATTGTCTTTCATTTTCTCTCACCAGATCTATCACTGCTATCTCGGGGGGAGCAAGCAGCCTGACGGGAGGCCCGACGAATCCCGCGCCGTTGCTCACGTAAAGCAGTCCTCCCCCTTTAAGTTTTTTCAGTCCCCTCGCATATCCGGGTATCCTGTGCCTTGATGATAAGAGGGGGAACAACTGGCCTCCGTGGGTATGCCCTGAAAGCTGGAGGTCAAAGTGTCCTTCCGTGCCCTTTTCAACTATCGGGCGGTGCCTCAGCAGCAACAGGAATTTCTCTCTCTGCTCCCTTTCGCGTGAAAGCACAAGGATCTCTGAACGAGAGAGGTTCCATTGCTCTTTTATAAGATGATCCTTGTCGTCGGCACCGGCGATGATTATCCCGCCGGCTTCGACAGCCTCTGTCCTCAGGACCCTCATCCCCGCTGACTCCATGAAGAAGACGGCCTCATCGATATCGTCGTAATAGTCATGGTTTCCGGGAACTGCGTACATTCCGTACCGAGGCCTGATCCGCCTCAGCATCCCTATTTCACGCTTGCGTCCTGTCAGCCTGCCGTCAGCCAGGTCTCCCGTGACCACAACTATGTCAGGATCGACATCCCTCACTTTCCGGAGTATCTGAGCAAGGAGGGGCAACCCGACAAAAGGTCCCAGGTGCAGGTCAGTAAGCTGTACTATCCTCAGTTTTTCGCAGCCTTGGGGAAGCTTGGAGGTAGGGACTTTTATCATAGTCTTTTGGACTGTATTGGCCTGCTTTATTCCCATTCCCAGCAAAAGAAGGCTGAGGAAAAAGGAGACGGAAAGTACGGCTCCGGATGAAAGAGGCAGACCGGTCATTTTTTTTACAAGATCGATCAGAAGAAGGAAGAAAAACGTGAAGAGGACAAAAAGCATCCAAACCCCGCCTACCCTGTCCGTCCATTTTCTTCCAACAGCTGAACTGATCCTTTTTGTCCTTCTCGATACGAAGAGCAGGAACATCATGAATGCGCTCAGCGCAAGCCAGGCAAAACTGAGCAGTCCCTCACCTGCGGCCTCGGCTATTTTAAAAAATATGAAAAAGTGGATGGAGAGGACACCCGCACCAAAAATGACCCAAATTACCGAATGTTCTGAAAATCTTTTCTCGTATGCTTTGTCGTTCATCTATATCTGCGCCGAGTACAATCGGCCAAATGACTCAAGGATCTTCTGCCAGGTCGGCCTTTTTTCCCATTCATAAAGAGTCAGTTCTACAGATTCTCCTGTGTCCGAAATGAACTGTTCAGCAAATTTAGAATTGAGCTCTTTGTCATATATAAACAGCTGGACCTCAAAATTGATCTCAAGACTCCTTACATCCATATTGCATGTACCTACTGAGGATATATCGTCATCTGCAAGGACTGTCTTAGTGTGTATGAATCCTTTTTTATACTGGTAGACCCTGACACCGGCCATCAGCAGCTGCTCTACGTTACCCCGGCTTCCCCAGAAAACAAGGAAATGGTCTTTTTGGGCGGGCATCATCACCCTGACGTCAACACCTGCAAGGGCAGCCGTGGTCATTGCGTTCATCAGTATCGGCCCCGGAACAATATATGGACTCGTTATCCAAACCCTTTCCCTTGCCCTTGAGATCATGCTGAAGTATCCCATTGCTATCGAATGCCATCCGTTGTCGATCCCACTGGCGACTACCTGAAGCGGGAGAACCTGAAGATCACAAATATCCTGGGCTGGGATGTCCCCGCAGTCGTCACATGAAACGTTACCGCATACTTTTTCCGGATCTTCGCCCGACCTCATGCACCAGTCATAAAGGAATATCTTGTGAAGTTCACCGACGGATTCCCCCTTCAGGCGTACATGAGTGTCGCGCCAGTGCCCCAGGTGCCCCTTTCCAAGATATTCGTCACCGATGTTGAGGCCTCCTGTGAAGGCCACGACCCCGTCAATCACGATTATTTTTCTGTGGTTGCGGAAATTCATCTTTCTCCGGAACATCGGGAATGAGACCGGCATAAACGAATGACATTCAACACCGGCTTTTTTGAGGATCTCTATGTATTCACGCCTTAGTTTCCAGCTTCCGACAGCATCATAGAGGACCCTCACCTTTACTCCGGCAGAAGCTGCCTCTTTAAGTATGTCCCTGATCTCCCTGCCTATCCCGTCATCTTTGATTATGTAGTACTGCATGTGTATGAATTTCTTCGCCTTCCGGAGCTCGCTTTTAATGGAGTCAAAGGTCTCTTCCCCGTTGATCAGCACATCGACCCTGTTCCTTATCGTCAGGTCTGCTCCGCTTGTGGTGTGTATAGCTTTGCCTGTCAGGAACCTCTTGTCCTCTGTAAATGGAGTTTTGTCTGTCGGGAGGCCTTTTGAGGGTTTGAACAGCTTTCTGTTCTTCATATTTTTGAGATCGGGGCCAATGATCATATAGACGATGACTCCCATCACCGGAACAAGCAGCAGTGTCAACAGCCAGAGTATCGTCCTGTCAGGATTCTGTCCCTCCATGAATATAACTATTCCAATGATAAAGGCATAAGCGATAACGATGTGCCAAGTATAATTTTTCGCTGTATGGAAGAAGGACGACAAATAAGCCGTAAACTGAGGGTGAAGAGAGAGACCTTCCTTGACTGAATAAATTACGGTCCTGTCTGCTAGATCTATTATCGTAGGCATGAGTCCTGCAATAAAGGCCGCCAATACCATAAACAAAACAATCTTAGTTGTCTTCCACATTAGTCTCTCACGCCCTTCAGCAATCTATTATATCTGATATAATTTATAGTTGTAACTGCAACTTTGCAAGGACTGGAGAGCTCTCTATGATCCGTTTAAAATTTGAACCTCGTCTTGACAACCCTGCATGGGTCAATGTCCTTATTCCTGTAACAGCTGTTGTATTCGGCCTCTTCGCAGGAGGTCTGCTCTTTTCCATACTTGGCGTAAATCCTTTCGAGGCATACTGGGCCGTGCTGAACGGGGCGTTTGGAAGCATATACGGACTGAGCGAGATCGTGACCAAATCTATCCCGATAATGCTTACTGCTCTTGCCGGGCTTATCTGCTACAAAATGCTGATATGGAACATAGGAGCCGAGGGACAGCTCTGTATGGGCGCAATAGCCACAGTGGCTGCCGTAAGGTTTTTCTTTGTGGACAACTGGGCGGTTATGTTCGTCATAATGTTTATAGCCGCCGCAATAGCCGGTGGAATTTGGGGAGGGATCGCCGGCTTCCTCAAGGCAAAATGGAACGTCAATGAGACGATAACAACGCTGATGCTCAATTATGTCGCCATAAACATATCAGAGTATTTTATCTACGGTCCATGGAAAGACCCTATGAGCTGGGGTTTTCCCTTCACTGCAAATTTCCCCGATGCAGCAAGGCTTTGGGTCTGGGGCAGCACGAGGATACACGCCGGAATTTTTATTGCGCTTGCATTAGCAGTGATCCTGCAGGTAGTCCTGAAATGGAGCAAATGGGGATATGAAATTAGAGTAATAGGCGAAAACCCGCGTGCCGCACGTTACGGCGGTATGAACATAGCGAAGAACATCATTCTGGTAACATTTATCGGAGGGGCTATAGCAGGACTGGCAGGTATGGGAGAGATAGCAGGGCTGCATGGAAGGATGAGCCGCGGCTTCACAATGGGATACGGCTACACAGGCATAACCGTGGCATGGCTTTCCAGGCTTTCCCCGATATATGTCCCCCTTGTCTCATTCCTTTTGGGAGTTTTACTCGTAGGAGGAGACACCCTTCAGGTTGTAATGGGCCTTCCAATGGCAAGCATCCAGATCCTTCAGGGACTCATCCTTTTTTCAGTCCTTGCGGCTGAGACGCTTTCAAGATTCAGGATAAAGATAGTAAGAGTTTCTGCAGGTCCTGCAGAGGAGGCAAAATAGATGGATTTCCTGGTAGCTATTCTGGCTTCCGCGATCAGAAGCGGGACACCGGTGCTTTACGCGACACTCGGAGAAGTGGTCTCTGAGAGAGCGGGGGTGATGAACCTTGGCCTTGAGGGAGTAATGCTCGTCGGTGCTTACACCGGGTTCGCGGTCACAAGGTCAACAGGTGATCCCTGGCTTGGGATCATGGCCTCATTTTTCGCTGGTGCCGCGATAACGCTGATCCATGCATTTTTGTGCATAACCCTTATGTGCAATCAGGTAGTAAGCGGACTTGCTATGGTACTCACAGGCTACGGACTAAGCGCGCTTCTCGGCAGAGGTGTCATCGGAGAGACTATCGCCGGAATGGCGCCTTTCAAAATGCCCCTTCTCGGTGACATCCCCTTCATCGGACCGATCTTCTTCCAGCACAACGCTATGGTCTACGTCTCATACCTGCTTATTGCCGCGCTTTGCTGGTTTCTCTTCAGGACACGCGCCGGGCTTAACCTGAGAGCTGTAGGAGAGAACCCCAGGGCGGCAGATGCCATGGGGATCCCTGTCACATATATACGTTACTTCTACTGCATGTTCGGCGGCGGTCTTGCAGGCATCGGGGGAGGCTATCTTTCTGTGGTCTACGCTCAGATGTGGATCGAAGGTATGACAGCCGGAAGGGGATGGATAGCTGTAGCACTTGTGATATTCGGTCTGTGGAACCCTGCACGTGCGGCATTGGGAGCTTATCTTTTCGGAGGAGTCGAGGCCCTTCAGCTCAGAATGCAGGCAATGGGCTCAAGTATTTCAGCATCACTTCTGCTCACTCTGCCATACCTGATGACTATAATTGTCCTTACTATCGTTTCCATCAGAGCCGGAAAGGGGATACTGCTCGGCGCGCCTGCAGCCCTCAGCGTTCCGTTCAGGCGAGAAGATAGGGATTGACCTTGCAAATTTAGCAACTCAACTTTTCCACCGTCTTTCCCGCATGCTTTTGAGCCGGAATCCAGAGGCCACCTCACTGCTTATATTCCCGCAGTCTCCGATAAGCGCTTTGAGAGAGATCATTTTATAATGTTGTTTAATATGGCAAAACAACATTATAATATTCTTGTTAAACTGCCATCAGAACGGTCTCTTCTTATCCTATATAATGTAACGTAAGCTGTCATCATTGCGTGAGCACAAACAAGATCGGTACGACGATGTTAATGTTGTGCAAGATGCATATCCTGTTTGAGAGGATTAAAATATTCTTAAGCAGAGATGGGGGAAAAGACAATGAGGAAATATCTCAAGTCGCTTGCTTTTATTTTATCCTTGTTTTTTATCATTCATCCTATGTCCACTCTTGCACTTGCTTCACCATCTGAGGCAATACAGGAGGCCCAGAAACACTTTGATGAGTGGGGGTTCCCTCACAAAGAGGGAATAGTACTGGTGCTTTCCGGGGGCGGGACCAAAGGTCTGGCGCACATTGGCGTGCTTGAGGTCCTTGAACGTGAAAACATCCCGATCGCCGCCATAGTGGGCACCAGCATGGGAGCTGTAATAGGAGGTCTTTATGCGTCAGGATATAACGCTAAGGAGATGAGGGAGATCATTTCTGAGCTTGACCTGATGGAAATAATTTCAAACAGGTCATCGGCAGAAGTAAAAGACTATAACTACAACAAACCTCCTTCCAGCGGTTCTTCGATCTTCAACGTGTACATGGACGGAAAAAAGAAACCCCGCAGCAACAGAGGGATGCTTCGTGCAAAGGGGCTTTATTCTTTCCTGAATGAAATGACGATCAGGGTAACGGTAACTGACTTCAACCTGCTGCCTATACCATTCGCGGCAATGGCAACAGACCTTGAAACAGGGGAGTCGGTAGTCCTCAGGGACGGAAACCTGGCATCCGCGCTCCGAGCATCAATCTCTATACCGGGAATATTCGATCCATGGGAGATGAACGGCAGGCTTCTTGTCGACGGCGGACTGATAGCAAACCTGCCGGTATTGGAAGCTAAAAAGCTGTTTCCCGGCCATCCCGTCGTAGCCGTCAACCTTTCGCCTGAAAATATCACAAAAAAAAGAGAAACTTTGCGCTCAATGCTAGAAGTAATGGCGCAGACAGTAGAGATCCTGATGGTCCACCAGGTAAAGGTGAATGTAGCGGCTGCAGACCTTGTGATATCTCCCGAGGTAAAAGATTTCGGAGCTCTTCAGTCAGATGGCTACGATGAGATAATCGCACGAGGTGTCGCAGCTGCCGAGCCAATGGCCGAACAGCTTCAAAACATCTCATGCGAACCCGATAAAACATTCTGCGAGTTCACGCATGTTGAACCGCCTTCCGCAGTTAGGCCCACCGTAACAGAAATAAGGTTCGAAGGTATCCCGGAGAGGATGTCCGGGATACTTCACGGGAAATATGATGAATGGTTAGGCGAGCCCCTCGACATGGAGAAGGTAGCCGACGCTGTGAAGATACTTTCAACGGGAGATGATTTCGTCTCAGTGGAGGGGCGTGCTCAGCCCCTTACAGAAGATACGGCCGCGATAGTCTTTTCTATTGAACGGCCCTCAAAATATGAATTTGGGCTCAGCGGATATGCCAGCAATATTTATCCTGACAACTGGCTCTCTCTGAGCGCCCAGATGCGTGACATATTTTTCGAGGGAGACGTAGGCTCAGCCGAATACAGATTCGGGTCAAAATGGGGGGCAATGCTAAGGTACTTCACCCCGAGGACAGAACACGACACTCAGTTCGGAATGGTAATTTCAGGCCGTGAGGAGGGCCTTGAACCGGCAAATGCCGCAGCATTTGAACTTGAACGTTACAGCGCAAAGATAGCATGGTACAAAGATATCAACAGAAACTTCAGGATAGGCCTTGGCTACGCAGTAGAAAGGGTCGAATATCTCAAAGACGAAACGGTCGACGGGCCCTACATGAACTTCACATTCAACAACCTGGACGATCCGGTGCTTCCGACTAAAGGATTTTTTGTAAATTCGGACATATGGTTTCCGAACGGCGAGACCACCATCACACACACGCGTTTCCATATGTACCTTCCCGTCTGGCCAACATGGAACGTAATTCTTTCCGGAGGACTCAAAACAGGAGATGGAGATGACCCTGCATATGCAGCGGCTCTTGGAACTAACGAAGAACTTTTCAGCCTTGCGGCCCACCCGCTTATCGGAGATCAGGCATACTGGCTGCACTTAGGCGCAGCAAAGACGATAACACGGTCGTGGTGGGGCGGGATAAATCTCGAAGTATTCGGCAATTTCGGACAGGTCATGAAGGAATGGAACAACAACAAGAGCTGGTGGGAGACCGGCATAGCACTATCGGCTCCTATGACGAACTTCAGCTCAAGGGTGATGGTAATTTATGACCAGAGCGGCGAGATCACGTTCGGCTATTCCATAGGCATTCCTATTTGGTGGGACGGACCGCTTCCCTGATCGATGCTGACTGTTTCGAGAAGGGTGGCTTAAAAAGTCAGGTTCTTTTCAGCAGAGCAGTCAAATGTGATTCCAGCGTTTAAATCCTTTGCCGAGGACCTCGGATGCTTCTGATACGACCATAAATGATCTCGGCTGATTTTTGGCCAGATAACGTTTGAGGACCATTGTCTGTCTGGGAGTCAGCAGGCACATGATGGTAGGACGTTCTTCTCCCGAGAAGCCTCCCTCTCCGTAGAGAACTGTCGACCCCCTGTGAAGTTCGTCAGATATGTACTTCACGACAGGTTTGGTATCATTTGCCATTATCAGCACAAGACGGCGTTTATCGAATGAAGAAAGAACGCTGTCCGTGGTCTGCCCGGAGACATAGCTCGCTACAAAACCATACAGCATCTTCTCAAGTCCCACTATCCCCATAGAGACCCCCAGTATTACCATGTTTATATAAAAACTGTAACGGCCGACCTCAATGCCATATCTTTTCCTCAACACCGCAATTACTATGTCCATTCCACCCATGCTTGCACCCGTTCTGAATACCATGCCTCCCCCGACACCTTTGATAATTCCTCCTGCTATTGCGACAAGGAACATGTCGTTTACAATAGGAAACTGGACGAAACTGAGGGCTTCAAGCAAAAATGAAATAAGGAGGACATTATATATTGTCCAGGCTATAAAACGTTTAGAAAGTTCCCGTCCTCCCCAGAGAAGAAGGAAGACATTTGCCACGAGTGAAGTTATTGACGGCGCGAGTCCAATAGCATATTTAAGGATTATTGCTATACCCATCACGCCTGCATCCGGGAATCGGTAAGGCAGTGTGAAGCCTATCACACCAATGGTATACAACAGGGAGCCAATGGTCGATATTACAAATGTCGACCATTCGCTAAGGACAAATAATTCCATTTTTACAGTAAGATGCTTCAGCCTGTGTTTTACCTTCACTCTTATTACCTCTCTGCAGAGAATTGCGGATTACAATAGTCCCAAAGGCGGATTAAATCAATACGTATTTTACTCATTAGCTTATATGTGATATTCTCTGTAATTGGTATTTGCAAATTTGCTGCTGTGATAAAATATGCAGCAGAATTATCTTATAGGAGGAATAAATAAATGGCCGCACCGATGCAGATAAGTCTTGAAGAAATCATTACTATGCTTCTATCAAGGGTAGAATCGCTTTCAGCAAATGATGAAAACAGCAAAACAAAATCAAATATAATCTACCGCGCCCTCTACAAAAAAGGGATTATCACAGAAGAAGATATCATGGATTCTGTAAAAGAGGAATACAAGATGCTCAAAGAACTCGGAGTCATCCAGGCCGAGCCAAAAGAAGAAATGTACACGACAATAACCGACGGCATCCTTCAGTGGGTAAAGGGCGATGTCGAAGGGATCAAAAGGTCTATGGCGGAATATGAGAAAAAGCTCCAGGAATATGCCCGCGAAGAGGCTGCAAAAAAACCCAAGATCGAAGTTGCAGGCGCGAATGTACTCAACCAGCTCGACAACATGGCCGGCGCCAAAGGCAAACTGATAGTCTAGTCTCGCTGTTAGCCCAGGATAAACATCAGTCATAGCGAAAAATAATGCCAGCTGATCTGCGGGCATTATCATTATAACCAAAACATGGGTGCGATCAGATGTCTATATGTTCCGCCCTGTCCGGCCTGTAGATAAGTACAGAGCAGGTAGCATAGCGAATGACCTTGTCAGCGGTGCTTCCGACCAATATCTGCTCTATCAGGTTGAAGCTTTTGTACCCCAGGAAGATCAGGTCGAACTTATTTTCTTCTGCATAACGTAGGATCTCATCGGCCGGCTCTCCGGAAACTATCATTTCTTCTATCGCGAGACCCGCTGTCATTCCGTTTTCTGCGATCACGTCCTCCATCACTTTGTGGAGTTTCAGCTTTGCCGCATCTTCGATCTTCTTCTGGTCTTCCTTGCCGGTCGAGGATACAAAAGCTTTGATATCGTATCCCTGCAGGAAGCGTGAAGTCTGAGGCGCGCAGTGAAAGAAAGTTATCTCTGAAGCTATCTTCTGGGCCAACCTGTAACCTGCACCTGTAGTACGCCGCCCTACGGGGCTGAAATCGACTGCCAAAAGTATTTTCATTATTATGCAGACCTCCTGTGATTGATTATTACTTTATTTATATTGTTGTTGATATTCTAACATTCATTATGTAAATAAATACAGGCAGCTCCATGGTAAGCCATTTGAAGCTCCGTACATGCTTTGCTATATTTTGATGCTGAAATGATCAGTCTTTGTCAGGTCTGTAGATCATTACAGAGCAGGGGGCATATCTTGCTACCTTTGACGCCGTGCTGCCCACCAGGAAATGTTCGATCATACTGTAGCTTTTATAGCCAACTATGATAAGGTCCGTCTTCTTTTCTTTGGCAAACTTTAAAAGCTCGTCCCCGGGTTCCCCAAAGACAACCTCTTCGTCTATCTCCAAAGACTTTGCAACCCCGTTTTCAGCAAATACGTCCTCCATTATTTTATGGAGCTTCTGCTTTGCCATTTCCCCGATCTTTTTCTGTTCATCTTTCCCGGTTGAAGAGACAAAGGCTTTTATGTCATACCCCTGGAGAAAACGCGCAGTCTGGGGTGCGCAATGGAAAAAGGTTATTTCGCTGCCTATCTTCTTCGCCAGCCGATAACCGGCGTGCGCAACTTCCCTTCCAACCGGGCTAAAGTCAACAGCTACAAGAATTTTCATCTTTATCATTACCTCCTGTCGGTCATTGCGATAATTTTGGAACTATAATTATACCTGTTAAGTCATCTTTGGGTAAATCAATTCAGGAGGATATTATATTGAAGTATTTATTTGATGCAGTGCTTATCCCATCAGAGAGGATGGAGAGGCATGACTGCAGGCTTATAGTCGATCTGCTCAGGGCATCGACCCAGATCACAACATTTTTCGACTGCGGCGGAAGCTCGCTGATACCATGCACCGGAAAAGAAGAGGCCCTCGAAATAAAAAGGGAGATGGGACCTGCTTGGATGCTGATGGGTGAGAGAGATGGCATCATGATACCCGGCTTCGATTTTGGAAATTCACCTGTTGAGATAACAAGACGCGGCGCCCCGGAAAACGCGGTCATAACCACTTCAAACGGAACTAAAGCCCTTTTGGCTGCAGCAGAAGACTGTCCCGAGGTAAGGGTGGCATGCGCAAGAAATGCCGAAGCCGCTGCATGGGATGCGATCTGCAGCGGAAGGCATATATGTGTGGTTGCTTCAGGCCGGAATGGGAGATTCTCAATAGAAGACACAGTATGCGCAGGAATGATAATAGAAAAAATGCTTGCTATGGCGCCGTCAAACGGCGGCACCGAGATGGAACTTACTGACGGGGCAATAACAGCCATGGCGCTCTGGCATCATTTCGGCCCCGACCTGGTTCCAGTCTGCATGGAGTCCGAACATGGGAAAATACTGCAGGAACTCGGCTTTGCCGAGGATATATTCTTTTGCGGGGAAAACGATTCTTCAGCGGTGGTACCCTATTACAGGAAAGATGGAAAGTACGGATCCATTTCAGCCAGATAAAAAACTGCGGGCTCCGGAAATATCTGAAGCCCGCAGTTTTTTTAACAAAAAGTAATTTATGAGATGCTCTTTTCCATCTCTTCAATAATTTCGGAAAAAACTTCAAGAGCCTCTTTGAAGTCTCTGCGTCCCAGACCGAGACGGAAGTTATTCGTATCAAGCCCAAAAGCTCGTTCTCCGATTATGAGAAGCTCTTTTTCATTCATCGCCTTTTCGCACATCTCTGTCACGTCAAAGGGCCTCATCAACTGAGGGAAAGCTGTGCTCCCGCCGTTCGGCTGTATCCAGTGAAGAAGCTTCTTGTGTTTTTTGAAGAACTTCTCTGCGAGATTAAGATTGTACAGTACGATCGTATGGTTGCGCTGGAGCAGGTCAGTTGCGTTCCGCATCGCTATAGTTGCAAGTATCTCCCCCGGAGCGTTATTGCACAAAGTTGTATAGTCCTTGTATGCGGAACAGTTTTCCAGAATGTTTTTATTCTTTGTGACCAGCCAGCCGATCCTGGTCCCCGGAAGCCCGAATTTATTGAGGCCTCCGATCGTCGTAGCCCTCGGATACATGTCGGAAAGAGAAGGAAGTGCAGCAGCCGGGTCATGCTCCATCCCACGGTATGTCTCTTCGCAGAAGACCCATGTCCCCATCCTGTCAGCTAAATTCAGGATCCTGTCCATCTCCGTCTTTACAGGAATAAAGCCTGTGGGATTGTTAGGTATGTTCAAGACCAGAAGTTTTGTGTTGGGGGAAATATTTTCTGCGAGGAAGTTGAAATCGAGATTCCATCCCCAAGTCGTCTCCTGAAGCGGCCACTTGATTATTTTGCATCCAAGCGCCCTCGGTATCTCATAAAGCGATGGCAGACAGGGCTGCATTACTATTACTTCGTCACCGGGATCAAGAAGAGTATTCATAAAGATAAAGATACCCTCTTCGGGTGCCAATTCCAGAATATCAGCGGGACGGATAGTGGTGAACCTTTTGGCTACCGCTTCCCTTAAAGGCGCGAATCCCGTCTGGTCGGTATAACCCAGAACCAGTCCATCCCACATTTTTTTACATTCTTCGTCTGCCATATCGAGTATTTCCTGCATCGTGCAGTACTCGCACGCAGACTGGCTCAATCTGTATTTAGCTTTTGAAGAGTATCTGGCAAAAAGTCTCTCCAGTTTAAATTCTTTAATTTTCATAAAGATCCCCCTCTTAGGTTTGATATCTGCATAAGCTTCATCATATCACTTATAAAGTATAACCTTTTTCAGAAAAGTTGTAATCATTACTGCAATATTGCTCTTATTAATTTTATAACAAAAATAAAAAGCTTATCTTTACTTTCGGTCCATCAATTAAAGCTATATAATAAAATGTACGTGATCATTTAATGCCTGATAATTTTAAAACAAACGAAACGCAAACAAATATATCACGTTAGCAACGAGAAACTAAATCCATACATTGTCTGTCAGACAGGTTTTTATAAAAACATAAGATAGACTGAATTATACATTTTTTCTTTTAAGTATTGCAACCTGATATATCTGTGATACAATTGTAGAGAGGGGTAATGTCATGAGCAGCATCAACGATTCTTTTTTTACGATCAAATCTCTCAGGGAGCAGGTTTACGACTACCTTCGTTTTCAGATGAACGATGGAAAGATCCGTCCCGGATCCTTCCTTAACCTGAACGAGATAAGCATGGAACTGGGAATGAGCAGGACTCCGCTAAGAGATGCCCTCTTCCAGCTGGAAACAGAAGGATTTGTGACCATCTACCCAAGACGTGGAGTTATAGTAAATACACTGACTCTGGAAAAGATCCGAAACATATATGAGATCCTCGGGGGACTAGAATCCTCGGTCATGGTCCACATAGCGCTCCGTTTCCGTGAAAGTGACGCTGAGATCATGGAAAAATGCAACTATCAGATGAGGAAGGCTCTCGACCAGAACAACTATTCAATGTTTTACGAAGAAAATCTGAAGTTCCACAATGTTTATCTGAACATGTCTGACAATTTAGAAATACTGCAATACATAAAGATACACAAGGAAAGGCTTTACGATTTTCCAAGAAACAAGACCTTCGTCAAGGAGTGGGAACTGCACTCCCTGGAGGAACACCAGGCTCTCATAGAGCTGCTTCGCAAAGGTGACTTCAACGGAGCGGCAGAATATATCAGGGACGTACACTGGTCGTTCCAGGTCCAGGAAAGATTTATCAGAAAATATTATTTTGCTAAACATTCTGAACTGGACGTATCTGAGGAGGCATAACCTGATTGAGCATAACTGGAATCATTTTTGACATAAAGAAATACTCCATACACGACGGCCCGGGAACACGCACAACGGTACACATGAAAGGATGCCCACTCTTCTGCTGGTGGTGCCACAATCCGGAAAGCCAGTCGATGACCCCTATGATCCTCTTCCGCAGCGAAAAGTGCATAGGGTGCGGAGCATGTGTAAGATCATGTCCCAATAAAGCCATATCAGCAACAGAAGGCACTTTGACAACAGACCTCGGACTCTGCGACGGATGCGGGATATGCGAAGATGTATGCCCTTCCGAGGCACGGGAACTCTGCGGCAGAGAATACACCGTTGAGCAGCTTATGGAACGCCTCAGGAAAGACGAGATCTTTTTCAGGGGCGGCGGCGGGGTGACCTTCTCAGGAGGAGAGCCCCTCATACAGCCGAAATTTGTCATCGAGGCCCTCAAGGCCTGCGGGCGGGAAGGGTTCCACAGGGCGATAGATACCTGCGGGTTCGTAGACAAAAAAGTCATATTGGAAGCAGCAAGGGAGACGGACCTTTTCCTCTATGACCTGAAACATATGGATCCGAAAAAACACAGGGAATATACAGGGGTCGACAACTCGATAATACTTGAAAACCTTGTCGCTCTTTCGGAGTTTGGATCAATGATCAATATCAGGGTTCCCTTTATGCCTGGCCTTAACTCAGATGATGAGAATGTAAGGGCAACCGGTGAGTTCATCTCAAAGCTCAAAGGGATAACCGGAGTGAACATACTTCCCTACCACACTGTGGCCCGGGGAAAACATCAGAGGTGGAACATGGACTACAAACTTCCGGACCTGCTGCCTCCTACTGAAAACCAGACACGCAGAGCCGCAGGAATACTGGAAAGTTTTGGTTTGAACACACATATAGGCGGGTAAAAGCACTTCCTACTTTCGAAGATACTGCGCATGAGGCGCATTATTATAAAAGCGGCAGACCTGAGCATACAGCTGCAAAGGTCGGGGAAAAAATTAAAAATGACATAAATATCTGAGGACAACACCCAGGGAGGTAAGAAACATGAACGAACGCATCAAACGTCTCCGTGACGAAAGTTTTGAAGCACATCCCTCAATCTGCATTGAAAGAGCCGTTCTTGAGACTGAGTTCTACAAAGAGAACGACAACAAGTATCCTATGCCCGTTATGCGCGCTATGAACTTCAGGCATATCTGCCAGAATAAAAAGATCTATATTGGAAAAGACGAG
This sequence comes from Synergistaceae bacterium UBA6101, assembly GCA_002428495.1. Taxonomy (GTDB): domain Bacteria; phylum Synergistota; class Synergistia; order Synergistales; family Synergistaceae; genus Caenicola. Next base: position 49,083 of record DIWR01000010.1, on the reverse strand, counting down.
CTGATCGTTGGGGAAAGAGGCCCAAAGCCAAAGTCTGTCTCGACTTTTCCTGAGCTGACCTGCCATTCCAGGGAAGACCTCGAGATACTCAATATCAGAAAACAGCAGAACTACACAGTGGAGCCTGAAGATATCAAGACCTATGAAGAGAAGGTCATTCCTTTCTGGCGCGGCCGCTGCATGAGAGACAAGCTTTTTGAGCGTATGCCTGAGGATTGGACAAAGCTCTACGAAGCCGGAACTTTCACTGAATTCGGCGAACAGAGAGCCCTTGGACACACTGCCCTTGACGGGCTTATCTACACAAACGGCATGCTTGACCTTAAAAAACAGATAGCCGAAGCACGTGCAAAGCTTGACTACTTGAAAGATCCCGAAGCCACAGCAAAAGACGAGCAGCTCCAGGGCATGGATATCTCCTGCGACGCAGTCATCATCTTTGCTGAAAGACACGCAGAGCTTGCCGAAAAAATGGCCGCCGGTGAGAGCGATCCCAAACGCAAGGCAGAGCTTCTTAAGATAGCCGATGTCTGCAGATGGGTACCGGCAAACGCACCGAGAGACTTCTGGGAAGCTGTCCAGATGTACTGGTTCGTGCACCTTGGCACCATAACGGAACTCAACGGATGGGATGCTATGAGCCCCGGTCATCTTGACCAGCACCTCGCCCCATTCTATGAGAAGGGCGTAAAAGACGGAACACTTGACAGAGAAGCGGCAAAGGAACTGCTCTCATGCCTCTGGATCAAGGTCAACAATACCCCCGCTCCACCCAAGGTCGGTGTAACTGCAGCCGAAAGCGGGACCTACAACGACTTTACGAACATAAACCTGGCCGGACTTAAGGCTGACGGTACTGACGGATCGAGCGAAGTGACCTACATCTGCCTCGAGATCTTTGACGAACTTCGTCTCCTGCAGCCACAGGGCAACATCCAGGTCAGCGAGCGCACCCCTGACAACGTTATCCGAGCTGCGGCAAGGGTCTTCCGCAACGGCATGGGTTATCCTTCAGTCTTCAACGCCGATATGGTCATCCAGGAACAGATGCGTGTAGGCAAGACTCTTGAAGATGCACGCGAAGGCGGCACAAGCGGATGCATCGAGACAGGCGCGGCTGGCAAAGAGGCATATCTGCTCCACGGATACCTCAATGTTCCCAAGCTCCTCGAGTACGCGCTTACAAACGGCGTCGACATGCTAACAGGCAAGCAGGTCAGCATCCAGACAGGCGACATCAGTGAGTTCAGGACCTTTGACGATCTCTATGCGGCATTTGAAAAACAGCTCAATTACGCAGTAGAAACAAAGATAAAAGTTGACAACTACCTCCGTTACCAGTACGCAACGAAGATGGCTGCGACATTCCTCTCTGTTGTCATAAGAGACTGCATACAGAACGGCAAAGACTACTACAACGGCGGACCGCGCTACAACTCAGACTACATACAGTGCTGCGGTATCGGTACGATCACAGACAGCCTCTCAGCGATAAAGAAGCACGTCTTCGAGGATAAGAAATACACACTGAAGCAGCTCGTGGCGGCTCTGGAAAAGAACTGGGAAGGCGAAGAGGAGATGCGTCTCACCCTCTGGAACAAAACACCTTTCTTCGGCAACGACGACGACTACGCGGATAACATTATGAAGAGAGTCTATAACAGCCTTTTCAGGACAATAGACGGCAGACACAGCATTCTTGGGCCAACATATCACCTCAACATGCTGAGCACGACATGCCACAACTACTTCGGACAGAAGTTGGGCGCATCGCCGAACGGACGTTTCTCAGGCATGCCGGAATCAGACGGCACGTCTCCGAGCCATGGAGCTGACCGCAACGGGCCTACGGCGGTAGTCAAGTCACTGGCAAAAATGGATCAGGTAAAATCAGGCGGAACGCTGCTCAACCAGCGCTTCCTCCCCTCGGTCCTCGCAGGCGAGGAAGGCATTGAAGGAGTAAAGAACCTTATTCGCTCCTACTTCAAACTCGGCGGACACCATATCCAGTTCAACGTTGTGGACGAAGATACTCTCCGTGACGCTCAGGAACATCCCGACAACTACCGCGGACTCCTTGTCAGGGTCGCAGGCTACAGCGATTACTTCGTGGACCTCGATAACTACCAGCAGGAAGAGATAATCGCCAGGAATGCACAGGAAGGTTTCTAAAAGAGCTCGAATTGAAAAATCTGCACTGATCCACAAAGGGCCTTTCGACGATCGTCGAAAGGCCCTTTGAATGTATATATATTAAAAGTGTTGCAGGTTTTTATCTTTTGAAATGACCTGCTTATTTGATGTCACTGTTTCCTTCCCTTGTAAATAAAAGGCAGGGCTCCAAGACTGAGCAGCATTAGCATCACGGGTCCCGTTGAGCAGCCGCCGCTTCCGCCAGTATCGGTATCATCGGATGTACCGAAAGCCTTAATGCATACATTGGCTTTTTCATACCCGGACTCTTCCGTGAGGTCTTTCCATTCGATACCATCCGAGGAGATAAAACTCTGGCCTGCCGAAGCGTCCGCTTTCTCTGAGTAGCCGGTTATCGGATATTCAACAGGTATTGCGGGTGAGCCCGATGTCACCGTTCTTGACGCGGAGCCGTTGGCGTTATTGCGTGAAGAGCTTGTCTGTTCGGGAAGAGATACACTTACAACAACGGAAAACTTCCTGTTCCTCTCAATGGTGATCTCTTCATCAAGGGCGACCGTGTTGTATCCGGGAGCAGCGATCGTCTTAGTTATTTCAGCCGCAAGAGTTCCGCCTGTCGGATCGTTTCCGCAGTCTTTGTATATCTTCACGGTGCATGTGCTGTTCGCGTGGCTTGTGTAGAAGGATACTGATTTTATCTTCTCATTTCTTGATGCGGTGAATATGTTGGCAAAGCAGACAGGGTCCGCGGATTCATACTCTAAGAACCTGCACAGTCCGAGCGGGTCATACTGGTAGATCTTCTCCTTATCCGGGGCGGCCGCTGTGTCATAGACAACACCGTCGTTGAGGGAGCCCTCTTCGTAAGATACGTAGTAGTATCCGTCATCGCCCCATGTATCTCCCCAGCTGTTCCTGACGATCCAGGCTCCATTAGAAGCTGGCCTGTATGATGCATTGAAATTAGATGCAGCATAATTATCATCCCAGCCGACTGCTGTTACAGCATGATTGATATCTTTGTCCTCCGCCGTACTTATATAGTATGCTTTCGTAGTTGGATTGAGATATAATTCGTCACTTCCCTGACATATCCCTATGCTTACTGCACCGTACTCCATTATCGCCTCTTTGATGGTGTTGATGCGAGAATCCTTGAGCCGCACCTCCATTTCACCAAGGTCCCCCAGGTAAAGGACGTTATTCAGCTTATACTTCCTCGCCTTTACATCAGGCGCGTAAGCTTCAGCTGCACTCTGGGGGTATGGGGCGGAGGCCTCCTCGAGGAAGCCGGTGCCCCTGGTCAGTATGGCCGCAGACCTCCAGTCATCCCCTCCCGCATCGTAGTATTCTACTTCACTGCTGTCATATGTAAAGGAGGGAAGATCCTCCGACTCATCGTTATAGCCGTAATAAGCAAGGTACCACTCCGAAAGGTCGGCGTCGTCCTTGGTCAGTATGGATTTTTCGTGGATAAGGTTGGATTCTGCTGCTGCCATAGCTGAAAAGGTCCAACAGGTCCCGAACGGGTCCTGGTCTCTGACAGCCGGCATCTCCGGCCTCAGGTCGTAGCTTGCGGGTATGTCGGAACCTCTTCTCAGGATATGATCCGCATCGCCGTAGACGCTTATGATCTCGTTGTCAAGGTGCGACCAGTTGACCGGGGAAGGTGCATAGCCATGGGACGCATCTACGCCAAGAGGATCGGTGCTTCCTTTTCCCGGTGAAGAAGTTTTTGCTTCGTCAAGTTTTTTCTGCCATTCGACAAAATGCGGATTGAGTGGGGCGGCAACGAGCTCAGATGCCGAAGCGTATGAGACAAAGCCCCCTGTCGAGAAGAGGACGGAAACGATGACCAGTGTGTTGACTTTTTTAAATAAAGAAGAAAATGATAACAAGCGAAGCACCTCTTTCATTTTAAAGTGTAACTGGTTTATTATATGATAATTTTTAACAAAGTAACAAGAAAAAACTTTTACAATATTTTGGATCCAGCTGATGACCTCAGGGAATAGCCTGAAAAGTCCATACAACGTATAATGGTCATTGCAATCGACTGACAAGGGGTGGGAATATGGCAAGACCGGAGATCCTTAAGTGTGTACTGTGCGGGAGGGAGTACAGCCCCGAGCCGGAAAGGTACGTCTGTGACAGCTGCGGACTCGACGGCACACTTGATGTGCTCTACGACATTGATGATGCTAAGAAACGGGTCACGAAGGATTCCCTTTCTCTCAGCAGAGATATGTCGATGTGGAGATACAGGGATATATTGCCGGTCCTGAGTGACGCTAATATACCGGATCTCTCCGTCGGATGGACCCCTCTTTATGAAAATAAAGGACTCGCCTCAACATACGGAGTTAATAAACTATACCTCAAGGACGACGGACGAAACCCCACCGCATCCCTTAAGGACAGGGCAAGCGCGGTAGGCGTTGCAAAAGCCCTGGATTTTGGACAGAAAGTCGTCGCATGCGCATCAACGGGAAACGCTGCCAGCTCGCTCTCTGGTTTCGCCGCCGTAACAGGCCTGGACTCTTATATATTTGTCCCTGAGAAAGCACCGGCGGCAAAGGTGACGCAGCTACTTGTCTACGGTGCGAATGTGGTCCTGGTAAAAGGGGATTATGCGAAAGCCTTTGACCTTGCAACGGCAGCGATAGGAAAATTTGGCTGGTACAACAGGAACTGCGCGATCAACCCTTACCTTGTAGAGGGCAAAAAGACCTGCGCAATGGAGATCGCCGAACAGCTGAACTGGGAGGTCCCGGACAGGGTATTTATCCCAGTTGGGGACGGATGCTGCATAGGGGGACTATATAAAGGATTCAGGGACCTGCTCGACCTGGGGTTCATAGACAGGATGCCGAAAATAACAGGAGTTCAGGCAGAGGGTTCCAGCCCTATATACAAAGCGATAATAGAAAATTCCGAAAGGGTGGACTTCGGCCCGGCAGATACGATAGCGGACAGCATCTCTGTGGGCGCTCCGAGGAACTGGGCGAAAGCGCTAAGGGCCATAAGAAAGACCGGAGGGACTGCAGTGACAGTTACAGATGGCGAGATACTCTCCGCCATCCCAGAACTTGCCCGCTCCTCGGGTGTCTTTGGGGAACCTGCCGGGGTAACAGGCTTTGCGGGATTCCGTAAAATGGCCCTCGCAGGAGAGACAGGCCCGGATGAAACGATAGCGGTAGTCGTCACCGGAAACGGGCTCAAGGATATCGAAAGCGCGAAGAGATCAGTAGAACAGGCGTTCTCATGCGCTCCGGACATAGAGGAATTTTCAAGACTCATCGCCTCACGATGAACTTACAAAATTGAAAAATATTCTGAAGGGGGAAATAGTCAGTGATCGATCTTACAGTCCACGAAGAGAAACTCAAAAATGCCGTAGACCTGGCTAAAAAGAGAAAAGTCCTGATACCGACATTCAAACAGATGAGGGATCCTGAAAAATACACTCCTGCGAGGATAAAGGAACAGCTAAAATCGACAGGCCTCTGGGACGTCGACCCTGTAAACCTCTTCCGGATCACATGGAAAAATGAACCGAAAAAAACAGGGGGACTTTTTGGTGAGGTGAACACCCTGGAATTCCCCAGTGAGTTCACGGGAGTTAAGGCACGTATCATCGCGCTCTGCGGCAAATGGTTTCCCACAGGAGCCCATAAGGTCGGAGCAAGTTTCGGCTGCCTTGTGCCCCGTCTCGTGACAGGACAGTTCGACCCGACATGCCAGAAGGCCGTATGGCCCTCTACAGGCAACTACTGCCGCGGCGGAGCCTACAACGCCCAGCTTTTAGGATGCGAGTCAATAGCGATACTGCCTGAGGGCATGAGCAAGGAGCGTTTTGAATGGCTGCGCACAGTAGCAGGCGAGATAATCGCCACTCCCGGCACGGAGAGCAATGTCAAGGAAATATACGATGAAGTTGCTAGGATCCGCGCATCCCGCCCCGAGGCAGTTATATTCAACCAGTTCGATGAGATGGGGAACCACCTATGGCATTACTATGTCACGGGAAGCGCGATGGAAGAAGCTCTTAAAAAGGCTATGGGACCGAAGGACAGGTACGCCGGTGTTGTTGTTACATCGGGATCCGCAGGAACTACGGCATGCGGGGATTACCTCAAGGAGATATTCCCCGATAGCAAAGTCGGCGTAGGAGAGGCTCTCCAGTGTCCGACCCTTTACCTCAACGGCTTCGGCGAACACCGTATCGAGGGCATAGGCGACAAGCACATACCATGGGTCCACAACGTTAAGAATACAGACCTGGTCTTCGCGATAGATGACAACAACTGCATGGCTATGATACGCCTCAGCAATGAGCCGGAAGGACTGGAATACCTGAGAAGCCTGGGGCTTTCAGATGCGTTCATAGCACAGCTGCCGCTTATGGGCATATCCGGTGCCGCAAACGTCGCGATGGCGATAAAGATGGCAAAGTACTACGAACTCACGGAGAACGACGTAATACTTACAGTCCTGACCGACTCGATGGAGATGTACACTTCCAGGCTCGAAGAGATGCGCGCTGAGCTTGGAGCATACTCGGCGCTCCGAGCTGCTGTCGACCATCAGAGATTCGTCCTGGGGATAGGCATAGACGGGATGATGGAGCTGAACTACTACGACCGCAAGAGGATACACAATCTGAAGTACTACACATGGGTGGAGCAGCAGGGCAAGACGAGCGAAGAGCTCAACGCCCAGTGGTACGACCCGGATTACTGGAAGAGCGTCCACCGTATGGCTGACCTTATCGATGAAAAGATCGATGAGTTCAACCAAATGACCGGACTGGGAGAATAGCGGATGAGAGTTATTGACCTCAGCTGGCCTATTACAGACGGCATGATGGTCTTTCCGGGCGACGTCCCGCCCACTGTCAAAAAGGGCGCCACAATGGAGGAGAACGGCTGGAGGACGACCCTTCTCTCCTTCAGCTCGCACACAGGGACCCACATGGACGCGCCCTCACATATGGTTCCGGACGGGAAAAACCTGGACCAGCTGCCTAACGAGACCTTCTTTGGCTTTGGTCTCGTCGTGGACGTTAGGGGATGCGCGGGAAGAAGGATCGAGCTTGCCGACATAAAGGTGACTTCCTCTGAAATCTCGGGCGCTGACTATCTTCTCTTCCGAACCGGATGGTCTGAAAAATGGGATACGGAAGAATACATGATCGGCTTTCCGGTCCTCTCTCCTCTCTCGGCCGAATGGCTTTCTGAAAAAAAACTCAAGGGAGTAGGATTTGACGCCATCTCAGCCGATCCTGTGGATTCAGTCGCAAACGAGATCCACAGGATTCTTCTCTCTAGTGGGCTCGTGTTGCTCGAAAACCTGCGGGATCTGGACAAAGTGGGATACAGGCCTTTCTGCATGGCCGCCCTCCCCATTTCGCTGAAGGACCAGGACGGCGGTCCCGTTAGGGTGATGGCAGTTTTGGAAAAATAGTCTGTGAAAAAGAGAGATGCGGGCGCCCTAACGCCCGCATCTCATTATTCTTCCGTAATTTGTTTTCTGATCTTTCGCTGACCCTACTGACCGCCCAGCCATTTGAAGAGTTCGTTGTGGAGAGGACACTTGCAGTTGTCTTTTATATGCTGCAGGTCATAGATCCCGCCGTCGCTTCCTGCGTTTTGATAATACCAGCTACCGTTGTCTCCGGTACCGGCTGATTTTGCCACTTCACCGAAAACCTTTTTGTTTATGTCGTTCCCAGATGAAGCTATCATAAGTTTATAGGATTTATACCAGTCCTTATCTTGTATCTTTAAAAGCTCTGAGGTCGGTATCGTCTCCTCAAGGCTGTACAGCTTTCCGTTTGCAGGCATTATTGAGCGGATCTCGTTGATGCTGAATCCTGGTGCAAAATCCAGACCGTAGACAACTATCGAATCTTCTGGATCCCGACTGTTCTCAATAACTCCCTTTACACCTATATATCTTGATCTTTCAGGGTCTGAAAGGGCTGTTCCTCCCAAAGTATCAGATATCCCGGTATCCCCGATAGCGCTTCCGTCAAGATTTAATTCAGAGACCCTCGCATTCATAGTCCTTTTCCTCAAAACAGTGGAATTCGAAGCGTTTTTAAGGGCATAAAATATTTTTGCAGCAATGTTGATCTGCCTGTTCAATGTTGTCATCTGAGATGTGGTGTAATAGTAATTCTTTACCTTTACGGTCGTCGTTGCCGTTGCAGGGGTAGTGTTCGGATTTCCTACAAAATCTCCGAACCACATCGGTTCAGATGCGTAAAATTTGGGACCTATGCACCAGGGATCTCTCTTTTTTATTTCTGACAGCGGGTCCCCGGGGTTGAGTGCATCCCAGTTGTCTGTCCTTTTGAGAAATCTTACTCTTATAATATGGCGGGGATATCCCTTACCCTGGGTTTCATCATAATATTCAATCACTGTATGCATTACCCGGTAACGGTCAGCCCATTGACCAAATGTAAAATTACTGTTTGTCAAGTATTCGGGGTTATAAAAATCGAATTCTCTGTTATTCATTGATTCATTATAAATTCCAAGAGGGCTGGGGTCGTTTTTATTGTTCCTAACGATCTCTTCACCATCTCTGAATTTGGAAACGAAGAAACCATAGGGATAACGGTATGGTGAATACTGAACAGCGTATCCCACATCTCTAAAATTATTGTCAAGCTCTCCATTGACCACTTTTCCAAAATTACTGTTGTTTGACCTGGTGCTTAGAAAGAGAGCTGCTCCGGTTATATCATTTTTCAGTTTTGAATCAAACACTACAGAGTAGTTCGTAACAGTGATATATGAAGGCATGTCAGATGCTGATTCCCTTCCCGCCGCCCAAGCACCGTATATTCTGTCGTTGTCAAATTTATCATGCTCCAACTGCATTACAAAAGAAGCACCGTATCCCGGTTTGCTTGGCGAGTCTATCGTCATTAGAATTTGTCCCGAATTAACATCGAAAACGTTTTCATTGTGCTGTGTGGCAACATCCGTAAGAAAAACATCTCCGGTGCCGTTGGGAGTTTGGCTGTCAGGATCAAGGACATCTAGGATATCTTCGAACTCCTCGCTGGGGGCATCTACCTTCCTCACAACGACATAATCGCTCCACCCTGGGATACCTGATGCAACAAGGCTTCCCCCTGACGACTTGACTGCCGGTGTCACTCGGCATCTTATCACGCCGGTCTCCCAGTCTGTCTCTGTTGCCCCTGTGTCAAGATGAAAAGTTCCGGTTGTGTCAAGCACCTTTCCCGTAACCGGATCGCCTCCGGAGACAAGCTGCCAGTAATAACTGTTTCTGTTTAAATCTGTCGGACTGGCCTCCGTCACCGTAAGATCGGCGGAAACACTTCCGCTTATGAACCACTCTATGACCGATCCATCCGACATCGGCTGTGATGTTCCCGTCTGATTGATCAGGTCATATACAGCCTCTATATTTGTGCCCTTGTGCATTGTCAGTCCGTTGATCTTGATCTTTGTATCATTGTCGTAAAGGTCAAGCCTGTCCAGATAGAGGCTGGCCCTGATTTTAAGTATTGCTCCCCTCAGGTCGCCGGACACCGGGGTACCCTTCTTCTCGGGCCTGTTGTACACCGCGCTCTCAACCTCAAGGTCAAGTTTAGCCTTGGGATGATCGCTGTTTTTCCCATGTATGTCCATTTTAAAGATATAGTTTTCCTGGGTATCTTCCGAAGAAACCGGTATCATAAACTCGAGACTATCAATATATTCAGAACCCTCAAGCACATGATCCCCCTTTGAATCCCTGTGCACGACCGAACCGTTTAAGAGGAATACGTAGTGGATGTCTTCGGAGAGCGATTCGGGAGCAGGGATGGTGGCCGCATCTGCTGAAAGCAGCTCTATCTGATCGGTCACGTTGAGCATGGGGGCAACGGTCCTCTTGAAGGAATCCGCAGTGAAGCGCACGCCGCTGATCACGACGGCGTTGGAGTCTGCCTTAGTGAAAAGGTCAAAGCCCGAGCTGACTGTAAAAGCTATGCCGGCGATCACGATTGACATCATGACCACTCCTACAAGGAGCTCAACAAGTGTAAATCCCGCTTGGGCAGAGTTTTTCATGGTGTGTTCCCCCTCTTGATCAGATACATCTCTGTCCCCTCTTTGCCTTCCTGCTTATATCGGTAAAGTGTGAAGGGCAACGGCCTGCTGTTTATTATTATCTGGTCAGATCTGACAGGGATGCCTGAGGGTGTTGTGTCAGATCCCTGGATTATTCCCAGGATCTCATTTTCTACAGAGTTTTTGTATTCCTGCTCATTTATGGTCTCTTGTCTGGACTCGGTCACCATCTTTACACCATAGAAAAGCGTTCCTGTCAGGGCAAGTATACCCACTGTGAAAAGGAGTATGGAGACAATTACCTCCACAAAGATTGCGCCGGTCCTCTTCAATTTCCTGCGCTCCATGTCACAGTTTTCGGTGTCGTCGTCAGGTTGATCGTAGTTCTTACCAGAGCTGATCCGCCTTTTTCAGAGGATGCCTTCGCCACTACATTTGCCCTCTGGTCGTCTCCCTTGATCGTTATCTCCACTGTAGCTGAGAAGGCACCGTCGGTTATAACTTTTGGCTGAGAAACCAGTCCGTTCCTGTTCAATATGCCGAAAGCTTCAGGATCGGCTATTAACTCTTCAGTAACTGCCTGGGCCGCTGTCCTTGCAAGATAATCGAGCCTTGTTTTTTCGATCTGTTCTGTTTGCCAGGCCTCCACACGGAGGGTGTTCCAGGCTATCGTCACAACGACAGCGCTGACAAGGGAAAGCACAAGAAACCCCACAAGCACTATCGCTAAGAGAGCTGCTCCGGGACGTTTTTTTGTCATTGCACGATCAACTTTCATAAAGACTCCCCCATTTAGAAAGTATAAGCGCAGCGACGAATTACATCAATAAGAGGGATTTGCACATAATAATGATTTTTGAAGCTTTGATCAAGACAATGTCCTGTCTGCAAAAAGTTAAACTATCGAAAGGATAAGCTCCCTGATCACTTTGCACGCAACTGCGGTCGAAACTCCGCTGCTGTCATAGTGCGGGGCAAGTTCGTTGACATCGCATCCTACGATATCAAGCCCTCTCATGCGGTGGACCGCTGATATCAGGTCTGTGAAAGATACCCCGCCGGGCTCAGGAGTCCCGGTCCCGGGGAATATAGATGGGTCAAGCACATCAAGGTCGATGGTCATATATACAGGCTTACCGCTGAGATCAGAAAGTACTTCATCAAGTGTTTTGAAGTCATATTTTCTCTGAACGACATTTTCCCTGGCCCAGAGATCCTCTTCCCTTGTCATCGAACGTATGCCGAACTGATATACCTTGCCCCCGACAAGCTCATGACAGCGCCTTATGACGGTCGCGTGGGAAAGCTTTTCCCCCATGTAATCGTCCCTAAGATCCGCATGCGCGTCAAAGTGGATGATATTGAGGTCAGGATGCTTTTTTACAATGGCCTTGACAGCGCCGAGGGTGACAAGATGCTCTCCGCCTATCATCAGTGGTATCTTGCCGTCAGAGACTATCTCTGATGCCGCCTCTTCGATCCTTTCAAGCACTTCGCAGGTGTTGCCGAAGGGCAGGTCCAGTTCCCCGGCATCAAATACAGATAGATCCGTAAGATCCTTTTCAAGATAGGGAGAGTAGGTCTCTATGCCGTATGATTCGTTGCGGATGGCAGACCCGGCAAATCTCGAGCCGGGCCTGTAGCTGCACGTGCCGTCAAAGGGAGCGCCGAATATGACAAGATCCGCCTCATCATAACCGCTTTCGCACCCTATGAAGACCGTCGGGCCGTTATTCTTTATCCGCGTCATCAAGGAGTTCCTTAACGTAGGTCGGTATCGCGAAGCAGCCCTTATGGAGATCCGTGTTGTAATACTTAGTCTTTATGCCGAGGCTGTTCCATCTGTTCGCATCGAGGTCCTTTATAGGATCCTTTTTCTTTGAGGCGAAGCCGAAAAGCCAGTGCCCTGACGGATATGTCGGAATATGGGCCTGATAGACCCTTGTGACAGGGAAGAACTCCCTGATCCTTTTGTGGGCCCTCTTCATCGACATGGCGTAGCTCTCGTAGTAGGGGCACTCGTGCTGGTTGACAAGGATACCCTCTTCTGTCAGCGCCTTGTAGCAGTTGCCGTAAAATTCCTTTGTGAAGAGCCCTTCTCCCGGGCCGAACGGGTCTGTGCTGTCAACTATTATCAGGTCGTACATGTTGACCTTGTCGCGGACGAATTTCAGGCCGTCCTCGTAGTATATGGTGACCCTGGGGTCAGAGAGCTTAGATGAGGTCTGCGGCATGTATTCAAGGCATGCCTCGACGACCATCTTATCTATCTCGACCATGTCTATCTTCTCTATCGTCCTGTATCTCGTCAGCTCGCGGACAGTGCCTCCGTCGCCTGCTCCGATAACAAGGACCTTCTTTATGTCGGGGTTTGACGCCATTGGTACATGGACGATCATATCGTGGTATATGAACTCATCCTTCTCCGTAAGCATCATAAGTCCGTCAAGTGTGAGGAAACGCCCAAACTCCTCGGCTTCGAAGATGTCTATTCTCTGGAACGTGCTCTTCGCTGAATAGATCTGTTTATCTACCCTGATGGAAAATCTTACGTTTTCACTATGTTCTTCCGTATACCAGTATTCCATTTTTTATTCCTCCACTGTCTCGATATTGTTCATCTCCATGTCCTTGGTGCCGGTCATGACACATCCCTTTTCTTTGGCGTACCTGATGTAGTCGATTATTTCGGCTGTCAGGCGCTCGCCCGGAGCAAGTATAGGGATACCGGGCGGGTATGCCATTACAAGTTCCGCACTGATCATTCCAAGGCTTTCCTTTATGGGAACACTTTTTTTCTTTGCGTGGAAAGCCTGCTGTGGAGTCATAGCCACCTGCGGATCAATATATTCGTGGTCAAGCATGTTCATAGGGTCTCGGCTGAAGCGGCGCTGTATTTCGGACAGAGCTCCGAGCAGCCTCTCGATTTCGAGTTCCCTGTCTCCTACCGAAATAATGGCCAGGACGTTGCCGATATCCCCAAATTCTATCTGTATTCCGAATTCATCCCTCAGGATGTCATATACTTCTATTCCCGCAAGACCCATCGCACGGGTATGTATGCTAAGTTTGGTCCTGTCAAAATCGAAGACTGTCTCTCCGTTGATTATCTCTTTTCCAAAAGCCCTCAGGCCGGGGATCCTGTTTACCTCTCTCCTCGCATATTCGCTGAGCGAACATACCCTTCCGAATATCTCTTTACCGTGGAGGAAGAGGTTTTTTCTCGCAATGTCCAGCGATGCCATCAGCAGATAGCTTCCGCTCGTTGTCTGTGTCAGGTTTATTATCTGCCTTACAGCCTCGGCATCGACACCCGGGCCCAGGAGCAGCATTGAGCTCTGAGTAAGGGAGCCGCCTGTTTTGTGTATACTGACTGCTGACATATCCGCTCCCGCGTCCATCGCTGAAAGGGGAAGGTCCTCACCGAAGTAAAGGTGTGTTCCGTGGGCCTCGTCGATGAGGGCCAGCATGCCCGCATCATGGGTAATTTTGACTATCTCCCTCAGGTCGCTGCAGACCCCGTAATAGGTGGGGTTGTTTACAAATATTGCTTTTGCGTCCGGATGTTCCGATACTGCCTTTTTTACATCGCTGACTGACATGCCCAGGCTTATCCCAAGTTCCGGTTCTATCCCCGGGTTCACATAAACAGGCGCGGCGCCGCAGATCACCATTGCATTTATCACGCTCTTATGAACGTTTCTCGGCATGATTATTTTGTCGTTCTGCCTGCAGCATGAAAAGATCATGTTCTGGACGGCTGCAGTAGTGCCGTTGGTTATAAGGAAGGCCTGGCTCGCTCTGAAGGCCTCTGCCGCAAGCATCTCCGCCTCCCTTATGACTCCTGTCGGGTGGGTGAGGTTGTCCAGGGGCTTGCTTGAATTAAGATCCATCGAGATGCACTTCTGGCCGAAGGCATCGACAAGGGCCTTGTGCCCCTTGCCCTGCTTGTGGCCGGGAACGTCAAAGGAGACTATCCTGTTCTCTATGTACTGCTGAAGAGCATCATAGATCGGAGTCCTGTCCTGTCTATTCATAGACGTTCATTCCCGTGTAGATCTCTATCATCTCCCTGCGGAGCCTGTTGGTTATCTCAAGCCTCTCCTTCGGTGTGAATTCAAGCACATCATTGTTGAAGAGGTAGTTCTGAAGGTGCAGTTCCTTTATCAGCATCTTCGTGTGGAAAATATTTGACTGATAGACGTTGATATCCTGCGCGTCGTACTCCTGCAAGGTCTTTGCGTCAATGAAATCCTGTATTGAGGCTATCTTGTGGTCGATGTAGCACTTGCGCCCGTCCATCTCACGGGTGAAGCCCCTGACGCGGTAGTCGATCGTAATAATGTCGGAATCAAAGCTTCCGATAAGGTAATCCAGGGCGTTCAGCGGGGATATCTTGCCGCAGGTGGATACGTCAATATCAACACGAAAGGTCGATATCGCCTGGTTCGGATGGAATTCGGGATATGTGTGGACCGTGAGGTGGCTCTTGTCCAGGTGGCCGCATACAGTTTCGCGCTTAGAGAGTATCTCCAGACCGCTGTTGCATGAAGGGTCAAGAGTCTCAGGAGGCATCGGCATCTCGGAGATCAGGATGGTGACGCTTGCTCCCTGCGGGTCGTAGTTCTGCTTTGATATATTGAGGACATGTGCACCGATCATGTCAGTGACATCGCAGAGAATGTTTGTGAGACGCTCTGCGTTGTACTGTTCATCTATATATGCAACATATTCGTTCTTTTCTCTCTCCGTCTTGGCGTAGCATACATCATAAATATTGAAGCTAAGCGTTTTTGTAAGGTTGTTAAAGCCATACAGTTTGATTTTCTCGGCCATCTCAGGCTCCTTTCTGAAAATGGCCTCCGCACGAGTGTTCATCTCTGCGAGGAGTGTTTTGCACCCCTAAAAACTAAAAAACAACCACCTTTCTTTGTCTTTGGACAAGGAAAGGATAGTTGTACTTGATACATGATCCCTACTTTAATTTGATTGATGTTATATACAAATATTGGTAGTTTATTTGAGCCTATACAGTAATAAATACTTTTACTGCTCATGTCGACCATTCACAAGTACTCAAAACTTATGAACACAATTTCGCGGAGGTCTCCGCAACAAAATTTGAGCTTAAGCTCATCAACACGATATCACAATCGCTAGTTCGGCATTTGACCCGGCTGTCCGTATGGCCTTCGTATAACTGTAATACAGTTAGGTCAGACTTGAAAATGCTTGACTTGGTTTGTGATGATAGACTTAAATACCCTACCCTCCTCATTACCGCTATCACTAGTCGTTTTTTACCATATAAAGCAAAATGTTGCAAGTTATAATTTGACGATTTGATACAATTGCGTAAATATGAGATATTGTACTGCGTACGAAAGCAGACAAAAAAAATACTTACAAAAGGAAAGGGGTCCCTCAAATGAGCCCTAAAACAGATCACGAATCTCGCTATCAGCAGCTCGCTTCCGATATCGCATCGAGGATCGCCGAAGGCAGCTATCGTGAGGGCGACAAAATATTCGCCCGTTCATCACTGGCTTCCCAGTACCAGGTCTCGTCGGAGACTGCCAGAAAGGCAGTGTGTGTGCTGGCAGAGCTTGGAATACTCGAAGCGGAAAAGGGAAGCGGGGTCACAGTCAAGTCCAGGGAGAACGCCCTGCTCTTCATTTCGAGGAGGCGGGACGCCAGGACCCTCTCCTTTCTCAAGAACAGCATCATCGAGAAGGCGGAAAAGCAGATGCGTGAGATCGCAGAGCTGAAGGAAGAGGTAGAGAGGCTTGTTGACCTGACGGAACGTTTCCGGTCTACAAACCCTTTCATCCCCTTTGAGATAACCATTGAAGGGAAGCTCCCCTCAATAGGGAAAAAAATATCTGAACTTTGCTTCTGGCAGTCGACCTCAGCCACAGTAGTGGCTATAAAGAAGAAGGGATCGCTCATCCTTTCCCCCGGAGGCTCAACACTTCTTGAAGAAGGCGACGTTCTCTATTTTGTTGGAGACGAGGGCAGCTATTCCAGGGTAAAATATTTCCTGCACACCCTCCTGACAAGAGACCCCTTGGATTATTAACAAATTACGGCTAAAATCTGCCGCTTCTATGTAATGATTTCAAATATACTATGTTTTAACTTGAAAAAGCAACAACTTTATGTAAAAATAGGAGTGTTGCAATCATATAAACGGAGGGATACAGATGAATAAAAAACTGAGAGGTACACTTTTGCTTTTAGTGATGGCCCTGCTCTGTGCAGTGCCTGTGCAGGCATTTGCAAAAACGGAGATAGTGGTCACAGACAACGGGTGGGACAGCCAGAAGCTTCACAACGAAATAGCAAGGATAATTGTCGAAAACGCATATGACGGATATGTGCTCAAAACGTCGACAGCCTCTTCAACAATGAACTGGCAGGCAATAATAGCAGGAGATGTCGACCTGGATATCGAAAGCTGGACAGACAACGTAGCTACATACCCTAAAGATGTCGCAAACGGAGACATTGTAGACATCGGTATACTTGCTCCGGACAGCAAGCAGGGACTCTATGTCCCAAGGTACGTGATCGAGGGTGACGCAAAGCGAGGCATCAAGCCTTTGGCTCCTGACCTTAAGACAGTAAAGGATCTGGCAAAATACCACAGTATATTCCCGGATGACGAGGATAAGGGCAAAGGAAGGATCTACGGCTCGATCCCCGGATGGATGGCTGACGAGGTGCTATACAAAAAATATGAACTATACGGACTGAACAAAAATTACAACTACGCTCGTCTTGGAAGCGAAGCCACTCTTTTTGCGTCGCTCGTAGCCGCATATAACCTGGGCGAACCCTGGGTGGGATATTGTTACGAGCCTACCTGGGTCAGTGGAAAGCTGGATATCGTACTGCTGGAGGACGAACCCTACAGCAAAGAGCTTTTCGAAAAAGGAGGCTGCGCTTTCCCCTCTCAGGCGCTCAAGATCGTGAGCAGCAAATATTTTGCAAAGAAAGCTCCTGATCTGCTTGAGTTCTTTAAAAAATACAAAACCGGCAGCAAACTGATATCCGAAGCTCTCGCATATCTTGATGAGAAAAAAGCAAGCCACACAGAAGCAGCGAAATGGCTGCTCAGGAAAAACCCTGAGCTGCTCGACCAATGGCTGCCCAAAGAGAGGGCGGAGAGAGTAAGAGCTGTTCTCTAAAAACTTCCCTGTGAGATAAACGAAATGTAGATCAGGGAGGTCTTTGAATGGAATTTCTTTATAAATTCCCCGAAAGCCTTCAAATAGGAAGCGGGGAAGCTATCGACTTAGCCGTAAAAGCTTTCAGCAGGAACAACAGGGAGACGCTGGGGCTGATAAAATCAGCGATAATTGCTTCCATCAACTCAATAAACTCTCTGCTGGAAGCGATCCCCTGGCCCGTCATGATCCTTGTGGTGGCATATCTGGGCTGGAGAGTCAGCAAAAAGCTTTATGTGGGACCTATGTACGCAGCCATGCTCTTTTTTGTGGGCATGTGCGGCTTGTGGAACAATATGCTGGAGACGATAAGCATGGTAATAGTGGCTGTCTTCCTCTCGGTCATAATGGGCTTCCCGATGGGGATCATAGTGGCCATGAGCAAAAGGACTTCCACCATCGTAAGGCCGGTACTGGACCTAATGCAGACCATGCCTGCCTTCGTCTACCTTGTCCCCGCGGTCATACTCTTCAGCCCCGGGAAGACCCCGGCTCTGATAGCAACTACTATATACGCAGTGGTACCCATGGTAAGGATGACAAATCTGGGGATAGTCCACGTGGACAAAGAGATGGTGGAGGCCGCTTCATCATTTGGATCAACAAAAATACAGCTTCTCGCCAAAGTACAGATCCCGCAGGCAATGCCTTCGATCATGGCCGGCATCAACCAGACGATCATGATGGCGATGTCGATGGTGGTCACGTGTGCTCTGATAGGAGCAAACGGCCTGGGCATGGAAATATTGCTTGCAACAAACAGGACCGAGATGGGCAAAGCTCTGATGCCCGGCATAGCAATAGTGATCATTGCGATCATACTTGACCGGCTGACCCAGGGAATGGTAAAGAAAGAGGCTGTGTCTGAATGATAAATGAAGATTATATTGCGGAAGCAAGAAATGTTGTAAAAATATACGGCAAAAACAAGGCTGAAGCCGCCAAAATGATGGAAGAGGGCCTCGACAAGGATGAAGTCTACCGAAAAACAGGGGCAGCGGTCGCGCTCTGGGACGTATCCTTCAAGGTCAGGAGAAAAGAGATATTCGTCATAATCGGATTATCCGGCTCCGGCAAATCGACCATAATAAGATGCTTCAACCAGCTTTTGAAACCGACTTCGGGAACGATCCTCTTTGAGGGGCAGAATGTCGAAAAACTCAAAGGCAAAGAGCTTTTGAGTCTCAGACGGGACAAAGTATCGATGGTATTTCAGAACTTCGGTCTGCTCACACACAGAAGCGTGATAGACAATGTTGCTTACGGACTTGAGGTCAGGGGCATACCAAAAAGTGAACGCTTTGAAAAGGCGCAGGATTTCATCAAAATGGTAGGTCTTGAAGGATGGGAAGACAAACCGATATCCACTCTGTCGGGCGGGATGAAGCAACGGGTCGGGATCGCGAGGGCCCTTGTCAATTCACCTGACATGCTCCTTATGGATGAGCCCTTTTCAGCCCTGGACCCCCTTGTCAGGAGGGAGATGCAGTTTGAGCTCCTCTCGATCCAGAGAAAGCTTGAAAAGACTATCATCTTCATAACTCACGACATAAACGAGGCTTTTAAGCTGGGAGACAGGGTGGCAATAATGCACAACGGCCGGATAATACAATCCGGGACCCCTGAAGAGATGTCGACAAATCCCGCCGATGACTATGTCCGAAACTTTATCGAGGGTGCTGATATGAGCATTGTGCTCAGGGTAAAACATGTCATGTTCAGGCCTCAGTGCATAGTCAGAGAAAATGTATCTCCGGCAAACGCCGTTATGGAGATGAGAGAAAATCAGGTCTCAAGCGCATACGCAGTCGGGGATGACATGAAGTTCATGGGAGTGGTCACTCTGGATGATGCGATAAGGGCAAGACAGGAAAAGCTTCCTCTCTTCTCCGTTCTGACTAAAAATATACCGGTGACCGGGGAGGAAGTACTTATCAAAGACATAATACAAAAAGCAGCAGATGCAAGGTTCCCGATCGCAGTAGTCGGAGACAGAGGCAAACTTAAAGGCATCGTGAGCAGGGCATCAGTGCTCTCTTCTCTGGCCTGATCTTTTACAGAAAGAGCAAAAAGCTGAGGGAGTCAAAGATACCGGCCGGGTATGTTTGATGCCCTCAGTATTTTCAGCCCCCATTTTCCGATAGATGCCACAGGTATAACGAAGCGATAGTTCCGTATGGGGAATATCGCTTCCGGTATTTTTCGAACGTTCCCCTCTCAATGTCCTTCAGGCCGTAAAGCGACATCATCCCTTTTCTGATCGCAAAATCTTTGCAGCTTAATATGTTCATCCTTCCAAGCGAGAAGATAAGGAACATCTCTGCAGTCCAGTCACCTATGCCCTTTATCGAGGTAAGACGCGAAGCCACATCTACATCCGGCATCGCGGCGAGCCCGTCAATGTCAAGCGCGCCTGAAATAACAGCATCACTCAGCCCTTTTATGTATCGAGCCTTTCTCATCGATATACCTACGGACTTGATCTCTTCCTCAGGAAGGAATGCTGTCTTTTCCGGGGTAACTATCCCAAATTTTTGAGTTATCCTCATCCTCACAGTTTCCGCAGCCCTGTTGGATATCTGCTGCGTTGCAATATAGCCTACCAGTGAGTCAAAGAGATCTTCGCTCACTTCACATTTCAGATATCCCGTGCTTTCGATCAGCTTTCCAAGTTTTTTGTCTTTCCGGGAGAGAGAGGAAAGTTCTCTTTCTCCGTATTCAAGAACGGGCATTTTTTCTTTCCAGTTCCAGCAAAAATTCCTTTATGTCCAGACCCCCGCCGTATCCTACGAGTTTGCCGTCCGATCCTATTATCCGGTGGCAGGGGATGATTATCGCGACCGGATTTTTGTTGTTTGCCATTCCCACAGCTCTGAAGCCTTTTGGGCTTCCTGCCGCCCGGGCAATATCTCCGTAACTTCGGGTCTCACCGTAGGGTACCTGCAGCAGGGCATCCCAGCATCTCATCTGAAAATCTGTTCCCGCCGGCGCAAGGGGAAGATCAAATACCTTACGTGTACCCTCGAAATATTCCCTCAGCTGTTCCGCCGCTTTCCTGTGAAGAGGAGTTTCCTCCCGCCTGTATTCTGACGAAGGTACGAAAGACTTCGCAAAATGGACATCGGTTATGCTCTCTGATCCAGTCCCTATCTCAACTTTTCCAACACCGTCGTAAGTATAGCTGTAAAATGTTTTCATCTGCTTCGGGTCCCCTTTACCGTGATGTTTTACGCTACTTAAACTATACTTGCTTATAGGCTAAAATTATAGTTGCTCTGTATCATCTCATAAAGAGACTGGAGGAATGTTGATGAAGATCTTTGTTTCGGGCGCATCGGGCAACGTAGGCAAGACCCTTGTGAGAACTATCCAGCATATCGAGTGGGCGGAACTTGTCGGAGGATGGTGCAAAGAGACCGGAGAGGACCTCGGGGAAATTGCCGGGATAGGGCCTATTGGAATAATTGCCACCAACGATCTGAGGACCGGGATCGAAACAACAAAGCCTGACATTGTCATAGATTTTTCTGCAACTCCTGTGCTGCCGGGAAACCTGAAGCTCTACGCAGAGAAAGGGCTCAATGCAGTGATCGGCACGACCGGGCTGACGGACGACGACCTTGCGCCATTCATAAAAGAAGTGAAGGAAAAGGGGCTTCGCTGGTCTGTGATACCAAATTACGGTCTGGGGATAAGCCTTGTAAGGGATTTCATCAAAAAAGTACGCACCTTCTACCCCTACGTGAGCATAATCGACCGCCATTTCCCCGGAATGGCCAACGCTCCGAGCGGAACCGCGGCAAGCCTTGCAAAGGCCTCTTCGGGAGCACCCGCACCTGTTGAGAGTAAAGAGGTCTATCCCGGGGTACTGGGCGCAAAGATATCTGACGTCCCGGTCCTTTCACAGCGACTGCCATGGCCGGGACCATACTCTGAACATGAGGTGCTTCTCGGGAGAAATGACGAGATCATAAGGATCTCTGTTCAGGACCACACAAGTGATATTTACATGGACGGAGTCTTCCTGACGGTGGAAAAGCTTCCGAAAATGGCCCCAGGAACGTTTATACGCGAACTTTCAGAGGTCATCGAAGCCAGCTGAGGTGTTCGGGACCATCAGATCGTAACGAGCACAGAGCCTCCGACAGCAAGGATCATGCCGAACCATTGAAGAGTACTATGGCTGTAATAAGCAAAGAGCACGATACGGTCAATGATCATACCTGTATAATTGACCCCAAATCCATACTGAAAAGGTGATCGCATGCGTCGTCTGATTATAATTGCAATGATGCTTTTTTCCCTGATGATCCCCGCGAGCTCGTGGTCCTCTGATGCCGTTGAATTCAGCGCGCTTATTATTGAGAAGGACAACGGCGTCGAGCAGAGGGGAAAGATCTATGTAGCGGAAAACATGTCGCGATACGAACTCAATGGAAGTGACGAGGTCGTAGTAACCAGGCACGATAAAAAAGTCATATGGCTGATATTCCCAAAACTCAGAAAGTACGTCGAACAGCCATATCTTGGCGAGCCAAAACAAAATTACGCCGGTGCCCATGAAACAGATACAGGCGATCTCTCAAAGGAATTTATCGAGCATGAGATGGTAGACAGCTATCGACTCAAAAAATATCTTGTCACAGTGAAATACAACAACGGAGATAGCAAGGACCAGTATTATGAATGGTACCGGGATAATTTTCCCGTGCCTGTAAAGACACAGTCCCTCGATGGAATGACATCTTACGAATACGTGAACATCAAGCTGGGCAGACCGCCGGCAGAGTTTTTTTCGCAACCAAAGGGCTACAAAAAGATAACGGCGGAGGATCTTGCCGAAATAGAAGAAAACAACAACACTCAGCCCTGATAAAGTATAGAAAGAGGGAGCGNNCGCTCCCTCTTTCTATACTTTATCAATTTGTTATGACTGGCTGGCTTTCTTCAGATCATCAAGGTCCCCGCCTCTTCTTACCGCGATGATCTCAGCAAGGATAGAGACCGCGATCTCTTCGGGAGTCTCAGCTTTTATCGGAAGCCCTATCGGCTGGTGTATCCGGTCCAAATGTTCCTGCGAGACACCTCTTGCAACAAGCATCTTCCTGACCGCCGCTATCTTTGAACGCGAACCTATCATTCCATAATATGCCCCAGGCTTGTTGTCCGTTATCGCCACAGCCTCAGCATCCAGGGCATGTCCTCGGGTCACTATGACCACATAGCTTCTCTCGTGGAGAGTTATTCCTTTTTCGTATATATCGTTGATAGGGCAGACGACCGTACGGGCGCAGGGGATATTTTCGCTGTTAGCGTATTCTTCCCTCTCGTCCCATACCGTGACCCTGAATCCTGCAAAAACCCCGACCTCTGCAACAGCCTTCCCTACGTGTCCGGCACCAAAGATCACAAGTTCGTCTTCCCTTCCTATCACTTCCATATAGATCGTTGCTGAGCCTCCGCAGAGCATTCCGTCCTTCTCTGTAAGCTCCTTCTTCCATACGAACACGGTATCTGCTGAAGCTAGAAGCTCTCTGGCTTTTTGAATCGTTTCAAATTCTAAGAGTCCCCCGCCGATAGTGCCGCTGATGCTGCCATCCTTGTGAACCCACATGGAAGCGCCTTTGCTCCTGGGGGTCGATCCTGATTCCTCGGTAACTGTGCAAAGCACACCGTAGTAACCGGCTTCGACCTCATTGTTTATTAGGGCCAAAAGATCTCTGTTCATGCTTTATGCTCCTTTGCTAAAAATTTCCTTATGACCGAAGAGAGGCAAGACTGCTCTCCGGGAGGATAACTCATCAGCTTCCTGCTGCGAAAGAGCACGAAGGATAATGGCAGGTCGGGCAGTGTTCGCAAAGTCCTCCCACGCCCCACCTTCGTACAAGGTCGCCGGGCTCTATGCCTGCAAAGACAAAGGGCAGCAGTTTATCCAGAGCTGTCCTCTCATCAAAGGCAACACAGGCAGGTGCGCCTATGACCGCCACATCTTCTCCGTCGACGGGTGACTTGGCGTAACCCAGCATAAGCATGGCACCCGGCAGAGAGGGAGATCCCTGAAAAGAGATCTTCCTGCAGACAGAACGGATAGCTCCGGGCGTTCTGTCGTCCGCATCCACACTCATCCCTCCCGTGCAGATTATCACTTTGGCACCCTCATTTAGGAATTTACTGATCGCATCGGCTATCTGTTCAAGAGAATCAGAGCAGAATGCCTGCCCTATAACGCTGCCGCTGAGCCTGCTCAGCTTCTCGTCAAGCTTCGGCCTGAAAGCATCCTGTACCCTTTTGTCAACTATCTCTTTGCCCGTGGTCACGACAGCTACTTTGAGATCCCTGAAGGGCAGCACAGCAAAAGGCCTGCTTCCTCTCACTGCCGCGACGGCACGTTCGACCCTATAGTCTTCCATTACAAGAGGTCTTATGCGAAAACCCGCGACCGTCTGCCCCTTCAGTACAGGACGGTGAGGCGCCAGAGCAGAAAGTACCCAGTCGGGATCCTGATTCACCCTGTTGACTGTCTCAGCAAGGTACCATAGTATGCCTGAACTTGTAGCAACGAGATTGCAGCGGCCCTCTTCAGGAGGCGTTATCCTTAAGTTCTCTCCGCAGAGCACCTCCGCAAGCTGCATAGCAGCCTCATCTTCATGAACTTCCCCGGGAGACATCTCCATTACAGAGAGGTTTTCCCTTCCCATGTCTTTCAGTGTGGGAATATCTTCTTTTGTAATGATCTGGCCTTTTTTGAAACGGGCAGATTTAATGTGGTTTACCGCGTCTATCTGTGTAAGGTCATGTGCAAGAGGCCTGCCAATGGCTTCTTCAAGCGGGATCACTGTTATCTTCATGTTTATCTGGCCTCCGTTTCAGGGCTGCATTCACTGCAGCACCCATATACAACAAGCTGTTTGCCCTCAACGGTCATACCCTCGGGAACCTCGACCCGGGGAAGCCGCTGATCTGTAAGGCAAAACATTTTTCCGCAGTGAAGACAAAGGAAATGGGGATGATCTCCGGGACAGCCCTTTGACTCCGGATCATGGGCGCAGAAGCGCCATACTCCGTCCAGCCCCTGGACCTGGTGTACTATGCCAGCAGCTTTAAGGGTCTGCAGGGTCCTGTACAGCGTGACCTTATCAAGCGATTCGACAAGGGTAGAGGATATCTCACTATGAGAGAGAGGGGAACCTTTTTCCACCAAAAGCCTCAGAACGAGTTTTCTCTGATGTGTTGCTCTCAGTTTTGCAACGCTAAGTATTTTTTCAACGTTCAAAAAAACCACCCCTTGAATATTAAACGCAACCAATTTGCATTTTAATGCATTCCATCTGCGTCTGCAAGGTTTTTCTGTAACCACATCTGATCTAAAACATTTTACTTTCATATTTTTTATAAATAAACAACTCAACTTTCCCACCGTCTTTCCCGCATGCTTTTGAGCGGGAATCCAGCGACTTCAATATTTTAGAGCCACTGGTTCTCCGCTAAATAACATGCAGAGAAGACGAAAAACAGAGGTTTTGAATCCACTAGTAGCAAGAGGTGGGAAAGTTGAGTAAACAAAATTTATTTTAGTTTGTTTTAAGCAAATTGATCGTTGATTAACTTTGGATTCATGATAGAAATAATTTTAATATTAACCTCATTTACCTATTTGCATTATTTTTTATAATATTTTCAATGACTCTGACCTGCAGATAGTCATTTTTATTACAAACGAATGGTTGACATTTATCGTATATGGTCGTATTATGTCGCCCATTACGTCAGGGCATAGCACCCGGCGGGCAGGCCAAAACCTCGAAAGGTGGGACATAAAATGCGAATGGACAGTTTGATCCGTGACATATTTAGTCTGGTTCTCGTACTAGTACTTCTTATTAGCAGTGGGTCCCCCGAGGTGGCCGACGCTTAAACGTCGTGTTACTTTCGGACCGGGACCCTTCAAGGGTCCCGGTTTTTTTTTGTCTCTATCATAAGCATACAGGAGGACATGACATGAAGAACACTTTTACCATCCTATCTGAAGACAATCCAGGAGTTCTTATGAGAATAGCCGGATTGATCTATCGAAGGGGCTACAACATTGAGAGCCTCAGCGTCGGACAGACAGATACTCCCGGAGTATCAAGATTTACGATCGTTATTGAGGGTGAAGAAGGTGTTTATGACCAGATCAGAAAACAGCTTCTTAAGCTCATTGAGGTCATAGAGGTCACAAACCTTACGCAGGAAGGGCCGTTTGTAGAGCGCTGGCTCGCCCTTGTAAAGGTCAGAGCTCCCCTTGACAGGCGTCCTCACGTTCTTCAGACAGCAGAAGTCTTCCGCTGCAGGGTCGTAGACCTGGGAACAGAAGCTGTGACACTTGAGATAACGGGAGACAAGGGAAAGATGATCGCCTGCATGGAAGCTTTCAGGCCTTACGGAATAATAGAGACAGCGGGTTCCGGGCAGGTTGCCCTTTCACGTTCCGGTTTTGTTCCTGAAGAGTTGGTTGAAACAGGTTTTGCAGCAAGCAAGTAATTACCATGATCGTTATGACGAGGCCTCAAATAGGCCCAAGCATAAATAGATAACATAATTTTAAATGTCCAGCAGGACAGAAGGAGTGTTTTTGTTATGGCAAAAGTGTATTACGACCGCGACGCAGATCTTAGTTTTCTCGATGGAAAGACTATAACGATAATCGGTTACGGAAGCCAAGGACACGCACACGCACAGAATCTCCGCGACAGCGGAGCAAATGTCATCGTAGCCCTCCACGAGGGAAGCAAATCGAAGGCAACTGCGGAGAAGGATGGTTTTGAAGTCTGCAGTGTTTCAGAGGCTGCAAAGAAATCCGATGTAATGATGTTCCTCCTGCCTGACCATCTGCAGGCATCTATATACAAAAACGAAGTGCTCCCCAACCTTAAAAAGAGCGCAAAACTTGCTTTCGCACACGGATTCGCAGTCCACTTCGGACAGATCGTACCCGAGCCCGACCGCGATGTCTTCATGGTAGCACCCAAGGGACCGGGACACATGGTGCGTCACATGTATAAAGAAGGAAAGGGCGTACCCTGCCTCATCGCGATCTACCAGGACGCATCCGGCAAAGCGAAGGACTTCGCCCTTGCATACGCCTCAGGTGTAGGCGGAGGAAGAGCGGGGATCATCGAGACCTCGTTCCGTGAAGAGACAGAGACAGACCTCTTCGGAGAACAGGCGGTCCTCTGCGGCGGAGTCAGCGAACTCATGCAGGCAGGATTCCAGACTTTGGTCGACGCAGGATACCAGCCCGAGATGGCTTACTTCGAATGCATCAACGAACTCAAACTGATCGTTGACATGGTTTTCGAGGGCGGCCTCAGCTGGATGCGTTACTCAGTAAGCGACACCGCCAAGTACGGCGATATGATAGCCGGACCGCGAGTGATCGGCGAGGAATCAAAGAAGGCAATGAAACAGCTTCTTACAGAGATCCAAGACGGTACCTTCGCACGCGACTGGATACTTGAGAACCAGACAGGCCGCCCGCGCATGAAGAAATGGGCAAAGGCAGCGCAGGAAGCAGAATGTGAAGCAGTAGGAAAAGAACTGCGCAAAATGATGCCATGGATGGAGCAGAAAGAAGTACCCAAGTTTTAATAAAAAACAGAAGCGACGAGCGCTTATCCTGACCGGGCGGCATGACGACAATAGAAACAGAAAAACATCCTCCCCCCGCTTTTCGCTTCTCACGGCATAATCAGCCGATTTCACTACCTTAAGAAAGGAGAGAACGACAATGATAGATCGCGTACGAATTTTTGACACAACACTCAGAGACGGAGAACAGGCTGCAAGGATCAATCTCAACAAAGGAGAAAAGCTTCAGATAGCCCGTCAGCTGGCCCGGCTTGGTGTTGATGTCATAGAAGCGGGTTTCCCCGCTTCGTCACCCGGCGACTTTGAATCCGTACAGGCAATAGCCCGTGAGATAAAGGGCCCGATAATAGCTGGGCTTGCGAGAACCAGATCAGAGGATATACGAAGCGCTGCAGAAGCTGTAAAGGACGCTGACCGCCCGCGTATACACACGTTTATAGCTACAAGCCCCATACACATGGAGTATAAACTGAAGCTTGATAAAGAGGGTGTACTTGCAGAGGTCCGGAGCGGCGTGAGCCTGGCAAAATCACTGATCGACGATGTTGAATTTTCTGCCGAGGACGCAAGCCGTTCTGAGATACCGTTCCTCATCGAAGTCTTTAAAACAGCCATAGAATGCGGAGCAACGACCCTCAATATCCCGGATACAGTAGGGTATGCACAGCCTGATGAGTTTTGCTCTTTTGTTAAAGAGATCATCAGCGGAGTCAATCCTCCGGAGGATATCGTCTGGTCCGCACACTGCCATAACGATCTCGGGCTCGGGGTCGCAAACTCACTGGCCGCTGTAAAGGCAGGGGCAAGACAGATCGAATGCACGATCAACGGCCTCGGAGAACGTGCAGGAAATGCATCAATGGAAGAGATAGTAATGGCCCTTAACACGAGGCAGGACCAGTATCCCTCCAGGACAACAATCGATACGACAAAGCTCTACAGCACCAGCAAGCTTGTAGCTCATCTTACCGGAGTAATGGTACAGCCGAACAAAGCAATAGTAGGACTGAACGCTTTCGCTCATGAAGCTGGCATACACCAGCATGGGATGCTCTGCAACAGGGCAACATATGAGATCATGACCCCTGAAACTGTAGGAGCTCCGGGGTCTGACCTCGTCCTCGGCAAACACTCGGGTCGCCACGCATTCAGGGATCGGGTAGAAAACATGGGTTACCAGCTTTCAAAAGAAGACATTGAGACAGGGTTTACTTACTTCAAAGAACTTTGCGACAAGAAAAAAGACGTGAGCGACGGCGACATCGAAGCCCTGATGCTTGACAGGGTCCTCTCTTTCGTGCCTGAGAGAAAGTACATCCTCAAGGACTATGCGGTGCATGTAGGCACAGGAAGTAAACCGACCGCCAGCGTCACCCTGACATCGGGCGATGACGACTACACTGAAGCGGCAGTAGGCAACGGACCAGTAGATGCATCCTACAACGCTGTGAAGAAGATCCTCGGATTCTCCCCGCAGCTGAAGGGATTCAGGATAGGGGCAACGAGTGAACGTTCAGATGCTCAGGGCGAAACCAGGATAGTGCTCCACCATAAAGACATCCAGGCCCAGGGGCGCGGAACCAGCACGGACGTCATTGAATCGTCCATCCGCGCTTATGTGGACGCAATAAACAGACTGTACGCTGCAGCCGCAGCAAGGGAGATAAAACTAAATGGCCATGACTCTCGCTGAGGCGATAATAGCAAAGCATACCAAGGACCCGGTCGAGGCGGGCTCCATATGCCGTGTCAGCGTAGATTTCGCTTTTACAAACGACATTACAGGCCCTCCTGCAATAAAAGAATTCAGGAAAATGGGGGCGAAAAAGGTCTTCGACCCTATGCGCTGCGCCATCTTGCCCGACCATTTCTCTCCGGCCAAGGACATCGCTTCTGCCGAACAGATCAAAGAGTGCCGTGAATTTGCGTACGAACAAGACATGCTTTTCTGGGAAGTAGGCAGGGTAGGGGTCGAACACGCCTTCCTGCCGGAAAACGGACTCGTCCTCCCGGGTGAAATAGTGCTGGGCGCTGACAGCCACACCTGCACGCACGGAGCTATGGGTGCTCTTGCTACAGGAATGGGTTCGACCGATCTGGCAGCTGCATGGGCTTTGGGTGAGACCTGGCTCAGAGTACCTGAGACCATGAAGGTCTCTTATGAAGGCATTCCCTCTGAATGGATATGCGGCAAGGATATGATACTCGCTCTGATAGGAAAGATCGGGGTAGAGGGAGCCCGCTACATGGCCCTCGAATTCCACGGAGAGGCTCTTGGAAAGCTTGGACTTGATGACAGGTTCACTCTCTCGAACATGGCCATTGAAGCAGGAGGAAAGACCGGACTGATAAACCCTGACGAGAAGCTCCTCCAATACGCCCGCGAACGTAAGGCAAGGCATTTTGAACCGATCTTTGCCGATAAGGACGCAGTCTATGCCGGCTCTCTCACGATAGATGTGACAGATATGGAACCTCAGGTGGCAATGCCGCACCTGCCTGAAAATGTAAAACCTGTATCTGAGGCGGCAGGAACACCTGTCGACCAGGTCTTCATCGGCTCCTGCACCAACGGCAGGATCAGCGACTTAAGAAGCGCCGCCAGAATACTCAAAGGAAAGAAAGTACATAAAAAGACAAGGCTTATGGTCATCCCGGCATCTTACGAGGTCTACCGCCAGGCGATGAAGGAAGGGCTTTTTGACATATTTCTCGACGCAGGAGCAGCGATCTCGACCCCAAGCTGCGGTCCATGTCTGGGAGGACATCTTGGTATTCTTGCCGCGGGCGAACGCTGCATATCGACAAGCAACAGGAACTTCGTAGGCAGGATGGGATCGCCAAAAAGCGAGGTAGTCCTGGCCGGTCCTATGGTAGCGGCAGCATCCGCAGTTGCAGGCCACATCTGCCATCCAAAAGAAATAATGGCATAGGAGGCAAAGAGATGGAGACGACATTAAAAGGAAAAGCCTGGGTTTATGGCGACAACGTTGACACTGACGTAATAATCCCCGCCAGATACCTTGTTACAAGCGACGAAAGATCTCTGGCGGCCCACTGTATGGATGATATCGATGAGACTTATACAAAAGGAGTATCGAAAGGCGACGTTATAACAGCAGGCAACAATTTCGGCTGCGGTTCGAGCAGGGAACACGCCCCTATCGCAATAAAAGGATCCGGTGCATCCTGTGTTATAGCAAAATCATTCGCACGGATATTCTACCGTAACGCAATAAATATCGGTCTTCCGATCCTTGAATGCACTGAGACAGACCGTATTGCAAAAGGAGATCTCATCGAGATAGACCTGACAAGAGGAACTATTACAAACAGGACAAAGGACGAGACGTACCATGCCAAGCCTTTCCCTGAGTTCCTGCAGAACCTCATCGGTCTTGGGGGGCTGGTCCCCTACGTCAGGGCAAGGCTTTCTGAATAAGGATGGTAATCAAAATGAAAACATATAAGATCGCTGTCATACCCGGAGACGGGATAGGCCCCGAAGTGATCGGGGAAACAATAAAAGTTCTTGAGAGATCAGGCGAAAAATTCGGCTTTTCTTTCGAGTGGGAAAAATACCCTTACGGGGCAGGGCACTATCTGGCGACAGGGGAGGTCATTCCTGAAGAGGCAATGGAAGAGATGTCGAAATGCGACGCCATGCTCCTCGGCGCTATCGGCGACCCGAGGGTAAAGCCCGGCATCCTGGAACAGGGCATCCTGCTTGCCTTCCGCTTCCGCTTTGATCAGTATGTCAACCTGCGCCCCGCCTTTTCACTGCCGAAAGTCCACACCCCCGTCGACCTCAAGGGCGCAAAAATGGATTCTGTTGTGGTCCGTGAAAACACTGAAGACCTTTACATGTGCATAGGGGGAACTACAGAAACAGGAGAGCTTGAACTTCCCGTAGATGTAAGCAGGGGCAAATATGAACTCAAAGGGATGGTCAGCCTGAAAACAGACCCGGGATATCCCTTTGCTGCCCAGGCTGCGATCAACAGCAGGCCGGGCGTGGAAAGGATCACGAGATACGCATGCGAGCTTGCGAAAAAACGCGGGGAAGATACCGTGACTGTAGTATCCAAATCCAACGCAGTCTCAGCACTTTACGGATTCTTCGAAGAAACCGCAAAAAGGGTAATGGCAGAGGAATACCCCGGACTGAAATATGGGATGGTGAACGTGGATGCCCTCTGCTACCACCTGGTAAGAAACCCGGCGGCTTACGGAGTACTGCTCTGTCCCAACCTCTTCGGTGATATAGTCAGCGACCTGCAGGCCGGACTGGCAGGAGGACTCGGCACAGCCGCGGGAGGAAACATCGGGGACGGTCTCTCAATGTTTGAGCCGGTACACGGCTCTGCTCCTGACATCGCAGGCACAGGGAGATCAAATCCTCTTGCAGCGATACTTTCAGGAGCCCTGATGCTGGAACATCTTGGGGAGCAGGAAGCCTCTAAAGCTGTAAACCGCGCCGTATCAGATTTCCTTGAAAATGCAGCTGAAAATGAGCTCCCGTTTGAATTCGGCGGAACAGCCGCCTTTGACCGGGTGGGAGAGAGTATCAGAAAGTATATTTAACAAAGTTACACACCGGCCTCTGGTCTGGGGTTCAGGTGGTGTCGCTTTTACAATAGGAGGTTTATCCAATGGCTAAAATGAACGGAGCCCAGATGGTGCTCAAGTCCCTTGAAGCAGAAGGTGTGGACACGATATTCGGACTGCCCGGCGGGACTGTTATCCATCTTTATGACGCAATATATGACTCAAAGATCAACCACGTGCTGATGCGCCATGAACAGGCAGCTTCACATGCCGCTGACGGATACGCGAGAGTGAGCGGAAAGCCCGGGGTATGCATAGCCACATCGGGCCCCGGAGCTACCAATCTGGTGACCGGTATAGCCACTGCAAACCTGGACTCCGTTCCCGTGGTCGCTATCACCGGACAGGTAGCGACCACGGTGATCGGAACAGACGCCTTTCAGGAGGCAGACATCATGGGAGCTACTATCCCACTTGTGAAGCACAGCATGCAGGTGAGGACTCCGGAACAGATACCCGCTGCAGTAAAAAAGGCTTTTTACATCGCCTCTACGGGAAGGCCGGGTCCTGTCCTGATAGATGTACCGGCGGACGTACAGAAAGGTTTAGGAGAATTCGAATACCCCGAAACCATAAGCTTCCTCGGGTATGACCCTGAGAGAGGATCAGACCTTTCTCAGCTTGATGACGCTGTTTCTCTGCTTGAACATGCAGAAAGACCGGTCATCTTTGCTGGGGGCGGCGTGATAAGGTCAGGAGCAGCCGGAAGACTTACAGAACTCGCTGAGAAGCTGGAGATACCGGTAGTCACATCCCTTCTTGGAAAGGGAGCTTTCCCGGAATCACATCCGTTGGGGCTCTCACTCGGAATGGCAGGAATGCACGGTCATCCTGTAGCAAACAGAGCGCTCATGACAGCTGATGTCATCCTGGCGATCGGATCCCGTTTCAGCGACAGGACCACGGGAAAGAGATCAAGCTTTGCTTCTGAGGCAAAAATAATCCATATCGACCTCGACCCTGCAGAAATAGACAAGGCTATTGGTTCGGAAGTCTGGCTTGTGGGCGACGCAGGGAAGATCATTGACGCGATCACAAGCTCAATGAAGAAAAAATACTTAGACCGTTCACACTGGTTTGAAGAGCTTGAAATGATACGGCAGAAAGAGCCGCTCCCAAGAAACGAATACGCAGGAGAAATAGCTCCCTGGCAGGTAATAGAATCTCTGCGCGAGATAACCGGAGGCAAATCAGTGCTTACGACAGAAGTAGGCCAGCACCAAATGTGGGCAGCTCTCCACTACAGGGTCGAAGAACCACGCCGCTTCATCACATCAGGAGGTCTCGGGACAATGGGATTCGGCTTCCCGGCCGCGATAGGAGCTGCGCTAGCATGTCCCGACCAGCATGTCTGCTGCATCGCAGGTGACGGGAGTTTTATGATGAATATCCAGGAACTCGACACCTGTGCGAGGTACAATATCCCTGTCAAGGTATTCATCCTCAACAACTCCTGCCTTGGCATGGTTCGTCAGTGGCAGCAGCTCTTTTACGAACACCGTTACTCAAATACTATCTACAACCGCAATCCTGATTTCGTGAAAATTGCAGAGGGCATGGGAGTAACCGGTTTCTCCGCGACGAGGCCGGAAGAGGTAAGAAAAACGATCGAGGCGGCTTTGAACGTCCCGGGCCCCGCTCTTGTAGATTTCAGGATCCCGCAGGGAGCGCTCGTTCTTCCGATGGTCCCTCCGGGCGGATCGATAGACAAGATGATACTGAACTGAGGGGAAGGATCAAGAATGAACAGCGATAAGGCAAAAAAGGGTTATCAGAGAAGCCCTCACCGCTCCCTGCTTAAGGCGGCGGGATATACGGATTGGGAGATAGAGCGCCCCTGGATAGGCGTTGCGAATTCTTACAACGCCATAATACCGGGACACGTTCATCTTAAGACCATAACAGAGGCTGTAAAGGCCGGCATATACGCTGCCGGCGGACTCCCTATAGAATTTCCTGTGATAGGAGTCTGCGATGGCATAGCAATGAACCATGAGGGCATGAAGTTTTCTCTCCCAAGCCGCGAGCTGATCATGGACTCCATTGAGGTCATGGCCCGCGGACATGCCTTCGACGGTCTTGTCCTCGTCACCAACTGCGACAAGATAGTCCCAGGAATGGCAATGGCTGCAGCCAAGCTAAACCTCCCTTCCGTCGTGATCTCCGGCGGCCCGATGATGGCAGGCACCATGAAGGGAAGGGTCCTTGACCTTAACAGCGTTTTTGAAGGCGTTGGAATGAGGGCGGCAGGTAAAATTTCCGATGGAGAACTCATGGATATTGAAAACAACGCATGTCCGGGATGCGGATCATGCTCGGGAATGTTCACGGCAAACACCATGAACTGCATGATGGAGGCCCTCGGACTCGGGCTTACAGGAAACGGTACGATCCCGGCCGTCCACGCCGGCCGTGTCAGGCTAGCCAAGGATGCGGGACGAGCAATAATGACCCTCGTTGAAAAGGACATAAGACCTAGGGATATCCTCACGATGGAAGCATTTGAAAACGCGCTTGCAGTAGACCTTGCTCTCGGAGGATCCACAAACACTTCACTCCACCTTCCTGCTATCGCATGGGCGGCAGGACTTAATCTCCCGCTTGAACTCTTTAACGAGATAGGGGCAAAGGTTCCTCATCTCTGTTCAATGAGCCCGGGCGGCCACCATCACATAGAAGACCTCTGGCAGGCAGGCGGAGTCGAGGGGCTTATGGCGAGACTCCTTGAAAAAGGATTGATACACGGAGAACTTATAACTGTCACGGGAAATACGGTAAAAGAAAACCTCAAAAAGGCAAAGGTCATAAACGACAGCGTCATCCGCCCGGTCGAGGATCCTTATCACAAAGAGGGCGGACTGGCCTTTATGAAGGGCACTCTGGCTCCGCTCGGAGCTATCGTAAAACAGTCTGCCGTGCTTCCTGAAATGCTTGTACATGAAGGTCCTGCAAGGGTCTTTGAATGTGAGGAAGAAGCGAGCAAAGCCATCCTGAACAATGAGATAAAGGACGGGGATGTCGTAGTCATCCGTTTTGAAGGACCAAAGGGAGGCCCCGGGATGCGTGAGATGCTCACACCGACCTCCGCCATAATGGGGCAGGGCAAGGGAGGCACAGTCGCGCTTATAACAGACGGCCGTTTTTCCGGAGCAACGAGAGGTGCTTCGATCGGGCATGTCTCTCCTGAGGCAGCTGTAGGCGGTCCTATAGGGCTGGTCGAAGAGGGTGATACTATATCAATTGATATCCCAGCCAAAAAGCTGGACCTCAAGGTAAGCGAGGAAATCCTCGCAAAGAGAAGGGAAAAATTCGTCCCGAGAGTGCAGCCGACAGACAGTCCGTTCCTAACGAGATACAGGGCATTTGCAAGTTCCGGTGTCGAGGGAGCGGTGCTTAGGGATAAGCCCCAATAAGCACAGCTGCTGCTTAGAAATAGGATTTTTTGAATTATCGGGAGGTCTCCGACAGATGGACACCTCCTGATGTTTTTATGCGATCCTTACCAAACAGATCTGAACCAATAAAAACTTTAACGCCCAATAATCGCAACAGTGTTGCAAAAAGAGCGGGGCTCTCTTATAATCTTCTTGTTGACACTTAGTTGCAATAGGAGGCCATTAATATGATCGTTCGGAAATCTTTCAAGTTCTCTCTCTTCTCCCTGCTCTTATTGATCCTGTCTCTTTTAGCCTTTCCTGTCCATGCAAGTGCGGAAACAACGCTGACCGTATTTGCCGCCGCATCGATGACTGAATCCATGAACATGATCGCGGCATCGTACAAAAAATCAGCCCCTGATGTAAAGATAGTCTACAATTTTGACTCGAGCGGCACCCTTAAAACGCAGTTAGAACAGGGTGCTGAGTGTGACGTTTTCATATCCGCCGGACAGAAGCAGATGGATCAGCTAGACATAAACGCAAACCCCAAGGTCAATACGAAAAAACTGGACTTTATAATGCCGGGGACCCGATTCAATGTCGTTTCTAACAAGGTCGTACTCGTAGTTCCCAAAGGACACAACTCCAAGGGAATCAGTGATTTCAAAGACACGCTAACCGACAAAGTTTTTATTATTGCACTCGGTAATTCGGATGTTCCTGTCGGTCAATACTCGGAAGAAGTTCTTAAGAGCCTTGGCATTTGGGATAAGCTAAAGAAAATGAATAAAATAAGCTACGGCAGCAACGTAAAAGAAGTACTTTCACAGGTTGCAGCAGGAGCAGCTGACTGTGGAATGGTTTACAGTACAGATGCTGCTACATCTAATGCGGTGGAGGTTGTAGCAGAAGCTCCCAATGGCACTCACAGACCAATAACTTACCCTGTCGCTATTTTAAAGGGGACACAAAACCTCGAAGCAGCTACTGCATTTACCAATTTCCTTAAGGGTCCTGAAAGTAGAAAGATTTTTACTGGAATTGGCTTTGCAATACCGAGCAAATAACGAGATCCGATTAAAAAAAGTTCAAAAAATGGCCATTCCGAGAACGGTTTGGCCACCTTTTGGATTACTGGATAGGGGTAAGATATGGACTGGTTTCCTCTTTACAATTCGTTGCGGGTAGCATCGATATCAACATTTTTTACTTTTTTTCTTGGTATTTTTGCCGCTCATTACATAGCAAAGACGCCCCGGATCATCAAGGGTGTGCTTGACGGCATTCTGACCCTGCCTTTGGTCTTGCCTCCGACCGTCATCGGATTTTTTTTGCTTAAAACGATCGGACCGCTTGGGCCTGTAGGTTCAGGAGTCCTTGAAGTATTTGGATTCAAATTGACCATGACCTGGTATTCCGCTATTTTTGCCACAACGATAATATCCTTTCCCCTCATGTACCGTACTGCCCGGGGCGCTTTCGAATCATTTGACAGCACACTGCTTTACTCGGGACAGACTCTGGGGCTGTCCAATACCTTCCTCTTCTGGCGGGTCATTATGCCTAACTGTAAACAGGGTATACTTGCCGGCGCTGTTCTGTCCTTTGCACGCGCACTTGGCGAATTCGGCGCTACGACCATGGTAGCAGGCTATATCCCGGGCAGGACCGCAATAATTTCCACAACGGTATACCAGCTTTGGAGAGAGGGAAATGACGCTCTTGCCTATAAGTGGGTGTTTGTAAATCTTGTTATCTCCTTTATAGTGCTGGCGGCTGTAAATATGTTTGAAAACCGTTATAAACAGCCTGTCGGTGCAGCCAAAAACCATTTCGACCATGAGGATTAGAGGCAGAAAATGTCAGTATACGTAAAAATAAAAAAATCGTTCGGTAATTTCGTTCTTGACACTGAGTTTGAGGCTGAGAACGTGATCCTTGCTCTTCTGGGAGCTTCTGGTTCCGGCAAGAGCATGACTTTGAAATGTATCGCCGGAATAGTCAGGCCGGATAAGGGGCGCATTGTCGTAGACGGCGTGACATTGTTTGATTCAGAAAAAAAGATCAACCTGAGTCCCCAGGAAAGGCATGTCGGACTGCTTTTCCAGAACTACGCCCTTTTCCCCAATATGACCGTGGAGCAGAATCTTTATACCGTCCTGAAAAAACGCAGCGGGGCCAAAAATTTACAAGATCAACTTAACCTACTGTTGGAAAGCTTTTATTTGACAGGCCTTGAAAAACATTACCCGGGACAGCTGTCAGGCGGCCAG
Organism: Synergistaceae bacterium UBA6101; assembly: GCA_002428495.1. Lineage (GTDB taxonomy): Bacteria > Synergistota > Synergistia > Synergistales > Synergistaceae > Caenicola. Next base: position 11,713 of record DIWR01000010.1, on the reverse strand, counting down.
CAGCAGCGTGTGGCCCTTGCCAGGATAATGGCGAGCGACCCCAGGATCATAATGCTTGATGAACCATTATCCGCCCTTGACAGCTATCTGCGCTGGCAGGTCGAAAAAGAGCTCACGGATATACTGGGAAAATACAAAGGAACAACTCTATATGTCTCCCATAACAGGGATGAGGTCTATAGGATATGCCAGAAAGTGTGTGTCATAAACGACGGACGCTCAGAAAAAGTCAGCTCTATAGTTGAATTTTTCAATGCTCCTCCGACACTAGCGTCAGCCCTCTTATCGGGATGCAAAAACTATTCGAAAATAGAAAAACTGTCGAACGACAGAGTATACGCTGTTGATTGGAAGACCGACCTTAAATGTTCGGCCCATATCCCCGATGACGCAGGATATATAGGTGTCAGGGCACACAGGATCCTTCCCATCGGCAGCAAAGACGAGTGTCTGAATAAAATAAGCTGCAGGGTGCTTGAGGTAAGGCATGATCTCTTTTCGGTCATTGTCACAGTGGTGCCGGCAGATGCTGATCCCAGGAAGGAATTCTCTCAAATTCGGATGGAGATGCCCTCCCTTGAAGATGATCCGCTACGCCCGGGAGACAGCATGACAATAAACATCCCCCCGGAAATGATCATGCCCCTTAGAAAAAGAATGTCCTGAATGGCTGAAAAGAACTCTGCTGAAGCCTTACACTGCTTCTCCGGGTGTCATTTGCTTACGGATGATGACAAGATTATGACATATATTATGATTTCCTTGCATATACGGTATCAATAAGGGTCCCGTCACGGTATTCAACTACCGCGGCAACTTTATCATAATTGAATTCAGCCGGACGGGGGATGCCTGTGAGTTTTTCGACTTCCTTCTTTAATGCCGTGATATCGACAATCGAGAGTCCTGATTTTAAAGCAGAGCCAAGAAGATCTTCCCTGCGAGGGTTAATGCAGATCCCCCTCTCTGTTACGATAGCATCAACTGTCTCACCGGGAGTCGTTACTGTCGTTACTCTTTCCTTTATTGAGGGAACGCCGCCTCTGAAAGAAGGTGCGACCACTATGGATAATTTTGCACCCGCTGCTGTATCCTGATGTCCGCCGGATGCGCCTCTGAGCACCCCATCGTTGCCGGTCAGAACATTTACGTTAAAATCAGTATCGACTTCAAGGGCTGCCAGGATGACGCAATCGAGGTTGTGCACTATGCACCCCGCATTGAATGGATTTGCGTACCACGAGGCATCTATTTCAATGTGCCTCGGATCCTCCTGCATAGACTTCGTTACAGCCGAATCAAAACTCTGGACATCAAAGACTGCGTCAAAAAGTCCCTCCTCAAGCATGCCGGCCATATATCCGCCCACTCCGCCAAGCCCGAAGCTGCCTCGGATCCCTTTTTCTTTCATATAATCCTCAAGATATTTTGCTACAGCCAGACTTGCACCGCCCACACCCATCTGGAAAGAAAAACCCGGTTCTACTATTCCGGAAGATTTCATCAGCCGGAAAGAATCCCTTGCTATTTTGAGATCAACTGGATTCCTCGTTATCCTCGCTGCTCCCGTTGCGATCTTTTTGGGGTCTCCCAGGCTGTCAACGCAGACTATGCTGTCCACAAGATACTGGGGGATAGAGATCCTTGGATTAAGAGGATATTTTACAAGATTGTCGGTAATTGCAACTACATGCCGCGCATGTCTGGCATCGGTCATCGCATAACCGAGGGAACCGCACGCAGAAGGCCCGATACTGCCGGTGATATTGCCAAGTGGGTCGCACGCCGGGGCTGCAAGGAATGCAACATCTATGGATATCGAACCTTCCTCTATCGCCCTTGCCCTTCCTCCGTGGCTTCTTATTACGACAGGGATATTCAGCTCACCGCGTGAAAGCAGTTTCCCAAGTTCTCCTCTGACACCCGATGTATAGAGTCGGTTTATGAGACCGCTTCTGATATAGTCTGCAATGCAGTCGTGCACGTCCGGTATCGAACTTGGGGCAAGGGTCAGTCCCTTGAAGCCCATTTTTTGCAGGACATCAAGGACCATGGGTATCACTGCATCACCATTTCTCAGATGGTGGTGGAATGAGATCGTCATTCCGTCTTTCAGTCCTGAAAGTTCGACAGCCTTTTCAATATTTTCAACGACCTTGCTCCTTGCAGGCGCAGGACGTCGCATATGCATCTGAGTTCCTTGAATGGTACCGGGCTGACCGAGCATGGAAAAAGGAGACATATAGGGAGCGAAAGATCCGACCCCGGGAAGTTCAAGAGGAACCTTTCTGCCCAGGGAATTCAAGGTCATATCCATTACGAGCCGCTCCTTTCAAAACCATATAGATCTGCAAGCTCTAAAAGATGGCGGGCTCTTGCCACAACAGGGGCATCTACCATTTTGCCGTCAACAGATATTACGCCTTTGCCCTCTTTTTTAGCATTTTCAGCAGCTTCCATTATACGAAGCGCTTTCCTGAATTCTTTTTCGTTTGGCATGAAAGCCTGGTGTATCGTTTCTATCTGATCGGGATGTATGGCCGCTTTGCCGGTAAATCCAAGACCCACTATCGATCTGCATTCCTTGAGCAGTCCTTCTTTATCACTGATGTCTGCCCACACCGTGTCATATACATCAACACCTGCAGCACGCGCTGCAACTACAACTCTGCTTCTCGCGTAGAAAAGTTCCCAGCCCTCTTTTGTTTTTTGTACACCCATATCCGCCGTCAGGTCCTGTCCGCCCAGAGTAAGGGCCTGGACACGAGGGCACGCGGATGCTATGAAGAATGCGTTCTCGACCCCTACTGCTGTTTCGATCATCGCATGTATCCTGACTTTTCCGACCGGGATGGAATTCGATTTTTCTATCTCTTCAATTTTTTTGTCCGCCGCCAAAACATCTTCAGGACCATTGCATTTCGGTATACGTATGGCAGCTGGAACACATGGTATGATCTCTTTCAGGTCGTCATCAAAAAATTCTGTATCTGCTCCGTTTACTCTGACAGTTACTATGAGATCTTTAAAATCATAATCTTTTAAATAGCAGGCAACCATTTTTCTGGCTGCATCCTTCTCTGTGAGAGCCACTGCATCTTCAAGGTCGAGCAGTATGCTGTCAGCTCCAAAGACTGGCGCATGCTGGATCATGCCGGGGGAGTCACCCGGGATATATAGCATTGTACGGCACGGCTTCATTCTTTCGCCACTCCTTTTACGGCACGTATGAGAGCTGTTTCGAGTCGCGCTTTTATCGTTATCTCAAGGGCACCCTGATCCTGGATCGATATTTCAGCTCCGCTAAGACAGCATTTTTTTGATACGCTTTCAACAAGCTGCATCGTCCTTTCAGCAAAAACTTCGCTGTTGGCCCCTTTATATTCCAGTTTAAGCTTTTCAGCCGGTGAAACCGTCACCAGACAGTCGGATGATTCCAACGTCCCGGCGCTGGCCGTATTAAGCAAGATCAATCTGCCCATCACCTTTCATTCTTAGTTGAAGGAGGAGGAAAACTTCCCCTCCTCCTTTGATTATATTACTTTATTTTAGCCTCTCCGCTACCGCATGGAGAAATTCTTCAGTCGTCACGACCTTTTTGTCATATACGTCCGCTATGGATGCAATGTCCTTGGTCATTATTCCCGCTTCTATCGTCTCTGTTGAAGCTCTTTCAAGCCTGTCGGCAAAGGACTGGAGCTCTTTTATCCCATCAAGTTCCCCGCGCTTCCTGAGAGCACCCGACCATGCGAAGATCGTCGCCATGGGGTTGGTAGAAGTCGCTTCACCCTTGAGATATTTGTAATAGTGGCGTGTAACTGTACCATGTGCCGCTTCGTACTCAAATACTCCATCCGGGGAGACAAGGACTGATGTCATCATTGCAAGGCTTCCGAAAGCAGTGGCTACCATGTCAGACATAACATCACCGTCATAGTTTTTACAGGCCCAGATAAAGCCCCCCTCAGAACGTATTACTCTTGCTACTGCATCATCGATAAGGGTGTAAAAATATTCTATCCCGCATTTTTCAAAATCCGCTTTAAATTCAGCGTCATATATTTCCTGGAAAATATCCTTGAATCGGTGGTCATACTTTTTTGAGATGGTGTCCTTGGCTGAGAACCAGAGAGGCTGTTTCGTTGCCAGCGCATATTTGAAGCATGAACGCGCAAAGCTTCTTATTGACCTGTCAAGGTTATGCATGCCCATAACGACACCGCCGCCCGTGAACTCATGGACCAGCTCTTTTTGGGCTTTCCCCTCATCGCCGTCAGCAGGCTCAAATGTTATATAGACCTTGCCAGGAGTATCGATGACCATCTCTACATCCTTGTATATATCGCCGTAAGCATGACGTGCGATCGTTATAGGTTTGTTCCATGTCCTTACAGTGGGGCTGATACAGTCCAAAAAGATCGGAGACCTGAAGACGGTCCCGTCAAGAATGGCTCTTATAGTTCCGTTCGGGCTTTTCCACATCTGTTTAAGATCATATTCTTTGACTCTCTGCTGATTTGGCGTGATCGTCGCACATTTTACTGCTACGCCGTATCTTTTTGCCGCCTCAGCGGCCTCTGCAGTTATCCTGTCGTCTGTTTCATCGCGTTTCTTTAGTCCCAGGTCGTAGTATTCTGTTTTCAGGTCAATATAAGGTTCAAGCAGGATCTCTTTTATCTTCCCCCAGATGACCCTGGTCATCTCATCCCCATCCATCTCTACCAACGGTGTCTTCATTCCAATTTTCATATCATTCCCACCCTTCTCTTTGTGTTTCTAAATGTATTTGATAACTGCTTTTTTTCTGTTTATTTCACTCTGAAGGTCATTCTGCAGCGAGTAATGATTCATGAGGCATCCTGCAAGGATGATCTCCCTGTCCTCCCTGGTGAGACCCGGCATTTTGAGCATGATATCCGTCCTTGAAGCTCCGTGTATCACTACTGCATCAATTTGATCGTGACCTTCCCTGACCGCATTGCGGATCCCCTGTATGAAAATCCAGTCTCCGACAGAAAGTTTTACCTTATCTTCCGGGGCAATGATAAAGGGTATCATTCCCCAATTGATAAGATTGCTCCTGTATCGTTTGGTGGCATACTCTTCTGCAATGTTTGCCTGCCCCCCGAGTACTTTCTGGGAAGAGGCCGCCTGTTCACGGGCAGAACCGTCTCCGGGCTTGACAGCGAATATCGTGCTGCCTATTCCTGTATCCTTTATGGCGTTATCTGTTTTGGTCAGTGCAAGCACGGATCTGAGATCAAAAGGGATCTCCCCGGATCTTGCCTCAACCGTCTTCCTGCGCGTGTTTTCAAGAGACTGCGCAGCCTTTGCCCTGCCTACATATCCGGGATCCTTGCGTGAAAGGGCGTATTCAGCCAGTTTCAGAGGATTGGAGCGAAGGGAGGACGTCTCACCGGACGGAATAAGTTCATCCGTGGTCGTGACAGGATCGGTAATTACCGAGGCCACGCTGAGCATCAGATTTTCTGCCAGAGGATAGACCCTGGGCCAGGGACGGATGTTGGGGCCATATACGAGCTCCCTTTCGGGCTGAGGTTTTCCAAATCCGCGATAGACCTTTTTGTCATATATCTCTTTTCGGAATGTATATTCGATATCATGCAGGATTTCCCCATATTGCTCCGCCGAGGTGAGGATACCTCCATTCGCGGCAGTTGCTGCTATCGATCTGGCATCCATCAGAGCTACAGAAGCAAGTTGCCCGCCGTCCGGTTTTGAGCCCTCCCGGTTTGGGAAATTCCTGGTAGTATGCCTGATGCTGAGCCCGTTATTTGCAGGCGTGTCACATGCTCCGAAACATGGGCCGCAGAAGGCTGTCCTTACAGTTGCTCCCACAGACATCAGGTCATAAAGTGTTCCGTTTTCCAAAAGCTCCATCTTTATCGGCTGACTGCCCGGATATACGCTTAGAGAAAACTCCCCGATCCCTGATCCGCCTGCCTTGAGTATTTGCGCTGCCGCAACTATGTTGTCCGGTGTACCGCCCGCACATCCGGCAATGACGCCTTGATCGACAAATAAGCGTCCGCTGCGGATCTTATCGGTAAGAGATAGCGTAAGATTAGGGTTCTCTATCTGCCCGGATGCTTCTTTCTCTACCTTTCCCAGTATATCCCCGCCGTTTTCGTTCAGGTCATCTATCGTATAAACGTTGCTGGGGTGGAAGGGCAGGGCGATCATTGGCTTTATTTTATCAAGATCGATCACTACTGCACCGTTATACCATGCTGCTTCTTCTGGATCAAGCTGCATGTAATCGCCGGGTCTACCGTGTATCTCATAATATTTTTTCACACGGCCGTCAGTTCTCCATATAGAAGATAGACAGGCTGTTTCAGTTGTCATTACGTCTATCCCGTTACGGAATTCGACAGGCAGGCTGCTTACGCCGGGACCAACGAATTCCAGGACTTTGTTTTTAACAAAACCATCTTTGAAAACCGCCCCTATGAGAGCAAGGGCAACATCCTGCGGACCTACGCCGGGGCGCGGTGAACCTTTAAGATAAACCGCTAAGACCTCTGCACGCGGGAAGTCATAAGTATGGCTCAAAAGCTGTTTTACCAGCTCAGGGCCTCCTTCACCTATTCCCATCGTTCCGAGCGCACCATACCGCGTGTGGCTGTCAGAACCAAGGATCATCCTGCCGCATCCCGTCATCATTTCACGTACATACGAATGGATAACGGCCATATGCGGAGGAACGAAATCTCCCCCGAATTTTTTTGCAGCGGAGAGTCCATAGACATGGTCATCTTCGTTTATGGTCCCGCCTACGGCACAAAGGCTGTTATGGCAGTTTGTCAGCACATAGGGTATCGGGAATTTTTTCATGCCGCTGGCTATCGCAGTCTCAATTATTCCTACATAGGTAATGTCATGCGATGCCAACGCATCAAAATGTATCTTTAATTTTTCACCGGTCTTATCTGCGTTGTGCGCCTGTAAGATTCGGTATGCAATGGTTCCGTTTGACGCTTTCTTTTTGTCAGGCAGGACACTTCCCATTGGATCAAGGCCTGCGTTTGTCAAGCGGTCGTTTATCTCTTCCATATTGATGTTTTCCGCCTCTTCTACCAAGAGGTTTCCGCGGAGCAAATATACTCCTTTTCTGACCAACTTCAGCACTTCTATCCTCTCCTTTTGATTCTTCAGCTCTGTTCCTGCCGTCTCACAAAATCTTACAGATATTCTGTTCCCAGTAACAATAAGCCTCTCTCACCCCCTCCATAATTCCTTATAAAAAACTTATGTAGTCCTTAAATGTCAACATTAAAATTTAATAAAGATAATTATTTAGAATAAGAAACTATTGCTTTGTGCTTTTTTTGAATGCTGCGAACAGAATCAGTGTCATAGAAGTGTTGAAAATTCGTTTTCTCATGTTGTATTATCTGAAAACGCAGATTTTTTTATTTATTATCAACAAAGTCTATAGGCATGATAGTTGGAGATAGATCCGATGGATCAATTGATCTCTATTATCCATACCCGTTCTCCAGACAGACTTTTCCCGACAAACACAGACACTCTGTGACTTACGAACTCTTGCTTTTAAAGCTGCGCAAGGATCTTTTGTAATATTTACATGCCATGTCGCTTTCTACTTTCGTTGGCAGCTACACATATATATACACATTTCGCGAAAACGTCAATATAATTTTCACAATTTGAGTCATATTTTGAATAGTACGTTAATTTCAAGTAATTCTAACATGGAGGATATCGTGAGATTTATTGATGTCTTGTCCTTTTTTGGGGGAACTCTGACCCGTCATACCTCGGAACAATAAAAAAAGACCGAAGGATCGTCATTCGGTCTTCCCTCTCTATTTTTGGTTAAATTGGGTTAATGTCCCTGTCAGTCCTGCCTTCTCTTTAGAAGGAGCTTTAGCGGTCTTGCCGCAGGCACAGCAACAGGGACTTTCTCAAAAGACTCTTCAGCCTTCAGATCCTCGCCTTCCGGTTGGAGTTTTTTGTCTTCCTCTTTCCTGTAAAGGACCTGCATTGACTTTGAGCCGTCGCGGTATATCGTTATCCCCTTGCATCCAAGTTTCCACGCAAGGACATAAGAATCGAGAACGTCCTTTTTTGTGCTCTCGTGTGGAAGGTTGACCGTTTTTGAGACCGCAAGGTCTGTGTATTTCTGGAATGCCCCCTGGGTGCGGACATGGGAGAGCGGAGCAACATCATGGGACGTAACGAAAACAGATTTTATTACATTTTCCGGCAGTTCCTCTTTGAGGGCCTCGGCATAATGCCTGTTCACCTGTTTCATTATCACCTTTGTACCGTCTATCTGGGTGCGTACCCGGGTGTGCTCAAGCGCAAAGAGGGGTTCGATACCCGAAGAACAGTCCGCGAGAAGAGCTATCGTTCCAGTAGGAGCGATGCACGTAAGGGTCGCATTGCGGCGCCCAAGATGTTCGAGCGCTCCGGGTATGCCCTTTTCCTTACCGAGCTCGACCGATGTTTCGTGTGCCGTCTCTTTGATCTGGGACATGATCTTTTCTGCAAGCTCTATTGCCCGGTCGCTGTCATAAGGGATCCTCATCTGAAAAAGAAGGTCGGCCCATCCCATCACTCCAAGCCCTATCTTGCGCGTATGCCTGACAGCCTCCGATATCTCCGGAAGAGGGTAATGGTTTACGTCTATCACGCTGTCGAGGAACCTTGTGGCAACAGCAGCAGTCTTCTTCAAAAGCTCATAATCGAACTCGCCCTTGATGATCATTCTGGCCAGGTTAATCGATCCCAGGTTGCAGGCCTCGTTGGGATAAAGGGGTGATTCGCCGCAGGGGTTGGTACTGGTAAGAGGGCCAAGGTCAGGGGTCGTATTTCCCCTGTTAATGGCATCCAGGAATATTATTCCAGGATCTCCTGTCCTCCAGGCCGTCTCCGCAATTTCGTCAAGAAGTACAGCTTCAGTTCCTTCAGGGTCAGTCTCTGCCTTCTCCATAAAACTGTCAAAAATGCCCACTGAAATGTTGAAATTTGAGATCGTCCCGTCTTTGTCCTTACAGTGTATGAAATCACGTATATCCGGGTGGTCAACGTTGAGGATGCCCATGTTGGCTCCTCTGCGCATGCCGCCCTGCTGGACAGTTTCCGTTGCCTTGTCAAAAAGGCTCATAAAGGAGATCGGACCCGATGCCCGTCCGTTCGTGCTGTTCACTTTTGCCCCGCTGCTGCGCAGGTTCGAAAAATTGAAGCCGGTCCCTCCGCCGCTCTTGTGGATCAGCATCTGTTTCCTTATAGCCTCGCATATGCTTTCCATAGAATCCTCGATACCTATGACAAAACAGGCGGCAAGCTGGCCATGCGGGGCCGGGCGACCTGCGTTCATGATAGTGGGGCTGTTGGGCAGGAATAGAAGTTTCGCCATCAAATCATAGTATTCATCGGCCCATACATACTGGAGCGGGGTCGTTTTCTCGGCAGAAGCGACATGCCTTGCTACACGCAAAAGCATCTGCTCGGGCGTTTCAGATGGATTTCCGAAATCATCCTTCCACAGGTAACGGTCGTTGAGTATCTCTCTTGCTGGCTTATTGAATTCCGGTTTTTGCAACATAATGATATAAAACCTCCCTTTGATCTTAAGGGCAAAAAAATTCCGTAAAATTATCTGACGATAATAATTATAATAACATAAAAATTTATATATGTAAGTGGCAAAACACTATATGCAATAGAATCTTATCCACTAAACACTACATATTGTGTGGTTATCTATGTGGATATAAGTGTACGGATTGGGAAAGAGGAAAGAAGTTCAAGATTTTATCTGTGCCAGGTGTCCTTTGAAAATAGTACGAGGCTCGTGTACAGCTCAAGCCTTCCGCAAAGCATGCAAAATGAATATATCCACTTTGCTGCATCATGCTGGGAAACAAAGTTATTAACAGGGCCTACAGCCCCAAATACCGGGCCTACATTTCCGTGTGAATGAGGAGATGCAGCCACCTGCAAGGTAGAGCAGGCATCCCTGAAGTGAGGCAAATATCCAAGCCAGTGCCACAGCCGCAAAGGCCTCTCTGGTCCCCATATCCTTTGCCCTGGCTGTAGCCTATCAAAAAGGGAGGCGGCAATACATCGCCGCCCCCCCTTTTTAGTAAAATCAAGTTTTAAGGATGAATTACAGCTTTGACCTTCTTCTTTCTTTTTTCAGCATCCATTGTCCTTTTGAGAGCCCATCCAAAGGAACCGAAACCAACTGCTATACATACTACCATGTTAAGCTGCCACATATTTATTTCCTCCTTTTTCCATTCAGGCCGGAGCTAATCCAGCTTGTTGGCATGGACAAGGTTCTTTGCCATGGCTCCGTTGAGAATGAAGAGGATCACAGCAAGAACCGTCCATTCCACTACCATAGATCCTGGAGTGTAAGCGTACTTCTGGAGCGGCCAGAATTTGAACCATTCTCCCGGGTACCATGTTATGGACTGATATACCCACCAGCCCCAGACCAGTGCAAACTCGATGGGGAAGAACTTTATTATTGTCCACATCCATTTGACATGCATGTCTGAGCAGGGTTCGATGTCTTCCTTCCAAAGCTTTTCAACACCGAACTTAACAGCGGCGATCGAGTAGAAGAGTCCGACCATCAGAAGCGCGACTCCCCAGACCATGTCCTGGTTTTCGAAAATACCGTTGTCAAGAGCCGACCAGCTTCCGACGATCAGGAAGAATGCCGTTACAAATACTGTCGCCTTCGGACGGCTGAAGCCCATGTCCATAAGGTTGCGGCATCCAAGCTCGACCATTGCTATGACCGAGCTGAGCGCAGCTGAGAAGAGTGCTATAAAGAAGAGGACCGCCATAATGAATCCTCCGGTAGTATGGGCGAACAGGTTTGTCAGGTTGACGAAGGTCAGCCCGTTGGCGCCTGATTTCATTACTGCCATAGGATCGGGAGCAAGCGCGAAGACTGCAGGAAGTACGACCATACCTGCGAGCATTGCTGCGACCATATCTCCGAATGTTGCGGTGAAGGCGTTGAGCATGATGTCCTCATCCTTGGCCGCATAGACGAAGTAGACGTGGAACATTCCCCAACCTGCTCCGGATGACCATGCCGCCTGAGTAAATGCAGCCAGCCAGACACTGGGACGGGTAAAGTCGACCAATTCTACGTGGTACATGTATTCCAGGCCTTTCCATGCACCAGGGAGCATGATCACTCGGACAAGAAGGATAGCCAGAAGGACAAAGACCGCAGGGATCATTATCTTGTTTGCCTTCTCAATGCCGCCCTGTACACCACGTACGATAATTGCGGCGGCGATAAGAACAGCGGCAACGAACCACATCCATGCTTCTAATGCAGGAGGAGTTGTCGCAAAATTCTTCCAGACTTCGGAAGTAAGCTCTGTGCCGCCAGCCTGCACCTGTGTGAGGAAGCCGGTGAATATCAGAGAAAGGTATTTCATGACCCAGCCGAGAACTACGACATAGTAGCAGCCGAGCATGACACAGACCATAGCGCACCATGCGCCTACCCAGGTCCAGTTGTCTCCCAGAAGCACCTTGAAGGCTCCGGCGTTGGCCATACGTGTTTTTTTACCGAAAACGGATTCAGCGCAGATAAGAGGTACTGCCCAGATAAATAGTGCAAGGAAACAGATAAGAATGAACGCGCCACCATTGTTGCTTGCTTGTTTGTTGTAAGCTAAAAATCCCC
>DIWR01000007.1 GCA_002428495.1 Synergistaceae bacterium UBA6101 | reverse complement strand
TGCGTCGCTATCATCTCCGATCTGCTCCAATTGCGATATTGCAGTTGGCTATCGCTAAAATCCTAAAAGCGCAGCGCTAACTTAATAGCACTTTAGCGAAGTGCGGCGAAACCCTCGCCGCAGGAAGCTGCGACAGGAACGGTCGCGGGAAGCAGTTGGAAAGCGGTTGTCAGGGCAAAAAGCTATTGTCAATCAGCTGTGAATTATGAAAAAGATAATGTTTTTAGGGAGCGGGAGTATCGTGCTCCCTTCTTTATTACCAAATATTATTACCTGAGATTACTTGAAAGGTTTTCTATTCAGATTTTGGTTTTATCTTTTCATCGTCTCTCCCGGACGCCTCTTAACGGGAGCCCAGTGTCTCTGGTTTCAGGTTATTACAGCATTCATGTTCTCTAAGACCCAAGCCTCTGGATCCCCGATTTAAGCATTCGGGGACGACGTCAAGGGCGCAGGTCAAAATAAATACGCTCGATCCCGGATGTAGAAACGCACTCCAAATAGTTCAGTCGCTATGGTGATTTGAAATGTTCCTCATTCAAGGAACAGCTCCTTCCTGAACAAGGGCATACCGGGATGATGGGGATTTTGGGTTATTTTTAAGTTTCTGCGACCGCTTAGCCACTGCTCAGGCAATTGCTTAGCAAAGTCTTAAAAACAATTGCTTGCCCACGCTTGCCAATAGCTTGCCGGTCTTTACAGTTTCACAATAGTAACTTTGAAACTGCCTCGATTTGCTGCGCTCGTATCCATTCCCCTCTGGCCTTTCCTTCTATTCCGGCCGGGAGTTCTGCACGGACACTTCTCATTACCTCAATATACAACTCGCTGTTCGCAAGGAAGGGATAACGGTTTATAGTCCCTTCTGCATTTGTTATGGCAATGCATCCGTCTATTCCGAGCGGGTGATTTTGGAGTTTAGTAAGAGTATCCACGGCGACAGCAGGGTCTTTTCCTGTTGCTGGATCAGGCAGATGCAGGGATGCGAACTCAGCGCACCTTCGCCATACACCCGGCAGCCTCAGCGTCCGATCGATCTTATCCAACAAATCTTCATGGCCTGCAGGTGAGAGTCTGATCGATCTTACAAGCGAGGCAAACCTGATCTCGGATCGTTGGCATAGCTCTGCAGTCTTATCCAACATTCTCATCGCACGGTTAAAGTCCTTATCACCATCCTCGGACTGAATCTTCCACATTTCATCAAGAGGAAGGATAACTGTACCAAGGATACCCGCCTCGGCCAGCATAGAGAAGAATACAGAAGGTCTAATGCAAAGCATCGCCCTTTCCAATTCGCCAAAGATCCTTTCCTTCGGCTCTTTAGAAAGCTCATGCACGCATCTGCCCATCATCTCAAGGGTATGTTTTTCTATTGTGAAATCAAACTCGGCGGCCTGCCTGGCTGCACGGAGCGCCCTTACAGGATCTTCGCAGAAGTGATAAGAGGTCGCCCTTATCGTCTTTGCATTGATGTCGGCCTGTCCGCCAAATGGGTCTATCAGCTTATCCTCTTCCGGCGACCATGCCATGCTGTTTATGGTCGTATCACGCCTGAAAAGATCCTCTTCTATCGTAACGTCAGGGCCGTATTCGACCACAAATCCCTTGTAGCCGGTGCCTTTTTTCTTCTCGGTCCGTGCCATGGCAACGTCGCATGGTTCTCCGTCTATCGTGAGAATAAATACCGGGAAGGAACTTCCTGCCTTTACAGCCTGGGGAAACTCTTTTGCAAATGTCCCTTCTTCAAGCCCGCAAAGGACATAGTCCCTGTCGTGCGGGCAACGCCCCATCAGCCTGTCCCGCACCCAGCCTCCAGCGACATAGACCACTCCGCCGATCTCTGCAACTTTCCTGAGAAATTCCGTCTCTTTCATCATTTGAATAATATAACACAGGGAGACACTGCCTACGCAATGCCTCCCCAAATATGCCATATTTTCGTGAAGCTATTTTTCCATTATTTCCTTTTCTTTATCAGCCAGCATCGCATCGACCTTTTTGATAAATGCGTCTGTGTGGTCCTGAGCTTCCTTCTGATACTTCTTCAGGTCGTCCTCTGTGATCACACTATCCTTCTCCATCTTCTTAAGAGAGTCTATGACATCCCTGCGGACATTGCGGATAGCTATCCTTGCTTCTTCAGCTGACTTGTTGACTATCTTGGTCAGTTCAACGCGGCGGGCCTGCGTAAGTTCAGGCAGGTTGAGACGTATAGTCTCTCCGTCGTTCTGAGGGTTTATTCCCAGGGGAGATGCCTGGATCGCCTTTTCGATCGCTTTCATTGCAGTCTTGTCCCAGGGGTTGATCATGATCTGACGCGCTTCCGGAATACTTACAGTTCCCATATTCTTAATGGGTGTGGAGGTCCCGAAGTAGTCGACCTTTATGTCTTCTACAAGGGCAGGATGAGCCCTTCCCGTTCTTATGCCCTGAAGCGTCGTCTTGAGGTGCTCCAGTGTTTTTTCACTGCGGGTCGTTAAGTCTTTGATCAAATTTTGAGGCACGCAGATCACTCCTTATAAGATTAATATGCCGTTTCTGCAGGCATTCGATCAGTCTTGAAAACCTCGGGGGATCATCAGCCTACTTCAAGTCATCCCACCTGAACAATAGTATATACCAAATTTAACTCAAAATGGGCGATTTTATTGGGCACTGCAATTGTTTTTAAGATTCCAGGCAAATGATCCTGGATTCTCTTCTGTACCTCTTGAAACTAGTTGCTTACGGTCGATCCTATGTCCTGTCCTTCAATAAGAAGCTTTCTGAGGTTGCCTTTTTTATGAACATCGAAAACTATTATCGGTATCTTATTTTCCTGACAAAGCGAGAAGGCCGCGGCGTCCATGACCTTGAGCTGCATCCTCAGCGCGTCCATGTATGTTAGTTTTGCAAGTCGCTTCGCATCGGGATACTTCTGGGGATCTTTGTCGTAAATGCCGTCTACTTTTGTAGCCTTAATAAGACACTCGGCCCCTATCTCTGAAGCCCTGAGAGCAGCTGTTGTGTCTGTTGAAAAATAAGGAGAGCCTGTCCCTGCTGCAAATATGACGATCCTACCCTTTTCCAGATGGCGGATCGCTCTCCTGCGGATAACTGTTTCAGCAACCTGCTTCATTTCAATGGCAGACTGTACCCTTGTCGGCTGGCCAAGACGCTCAAGAGCATCCTGCAGGGCAAGTGCGTTTATGACTGTACCCAACATTCCCATATAATCGGCCTGCGCCCTCTCAACACTTACTGTCTGCGCACCACGAATGATGTTTCCGCCTCCGACTACCATAGAGATAGCAACGCCTTCCCTTGCAACCTCTACTATCTCTTCGCAAATACCTCTGATTGCTTCGTAGTCCAGTCCAAAATGCGCGTCACCTGCAAGTATCTCTCCCGAGAGTTTAAGCAAAACACGGTTATATTTTCGATCCATCAGGACACACTCCTTGTTTATATTTTTTTAATTATATTGATCTAATGTGATAAAGCCGGGTAAAACAATGATGCTGCTCAAATAATTATCCCACGTAAGCCCGTGACTTGTGCAGTTATTAACGTTCATTTCCCGCAAAAGGTTATAAAAAGAGCGAGGGATTCTCCCTCGCTCTTTTTATAAGTAATTTTTATCCTTCGATGATAAAACGGGAGAAGCGTCCTACTTTAATGTTTTCTCCGATTTTAGCTATGTTCTCGACAACGAGATCCTTGATCTTCTTGTCGGGATCACGGATGTACTTCTGCTCCATCAGGCAGTTCTCTTCGTAAAACTTATTGATGCGGCCCTCTGCTATCTTATCGAGCATCTTTTCGGGCTTGCCCTCTTCAAGAGCCTGTGCCTTAATGACTTCGATCTCGTGGTTCACTACGCACTCGGGCACATCTTCCGGCACGATAAAACCCGGGTTAGCGGCAGCGATCTGCATTGCGATCTCGTGGCCAAGTTGCTGGAACTCTTCTGTGCGGGCAACAAAGTCTGTCTCGCAGTTAAGCTCTACAAGAACGCCAAGTTTGGCATTGCTGTGGATATAGCTGAAGATCATACCCTGAGCCGCATTGCGCTCAGCCTTCTTTGCCGCCTTGGCAAGTCCCTTCTCACGAAGGAAGTCTACTGCCTTGTCTATATCGCCGCAGCACTCTACGAGCGCTTTTTTGCAGTCCATCATACCTACTGAAGTACGCGCGCGAAGTTCGGATACAAGCCCTGCTGTGATGTCTGCCATTGTCAGTTAGTCTCCTTCCAGCCTTTCTGCTCCTCGATTGCCTTTACTGCTTCCTTGTCGATCTCCTCTACTACTGCATCAAGCTCTTCAGGGACAACAGAGGCTTCTTTTACTACCTCGATCTCTTCTTCGATTGCGCTTTCTACCCTTGAATCCTGTCCCTGACGTCCTTCGATGAAGGCGTTGGACATAAGTCCTACTATCAGCTCTATTGCGCGGATAGCATCGTCATTTCCGGGGATCGGATAATCGATCACATCGGGGTCGCAGTTCGTGTCAACGATAGAGATAACGGGTATACCAAGCTTATGGGCTTCGAGGACTGCGATCGTTTCACGGCGCGGGTCGATGATGAAGAGTGCATCGGGGATGTCCTTCATATCCTTGATGCCTGAAAGATACTTCTCAAGCTTCTCTCTTTCCTTGCGAAGCTGTATTATCTCTTTTTTGGGATACTTGTTGATCGTGCCGTCAGTTTCCATTCCCTGAAGTTCGGCCATGCGCATCACCCTGCGACGGATCGTTGCAAAGTTTGTGAGAAGACCGCCCAGCCAACGCTGGTTGATGTAGTACTGCCCGGCTTTGAGTGCCTCTTCCCTGATCGGATCCTGCGCCTGGCGCTTTGTTCCGACAAAAAGAAGCGTGCCGCCTGACTTTGATACTTCGCGGACGAAGTCATAGGCTTTCTCAAGTCCTTTGACCGTCTTCTGAAGGTCGATGATGTAGATGCCGTTGCGCTCCGTGAAGATGTATGGCTTCATCTTCGGGTTCCAGCGCCTGGTCTGATGTCCGAAATGAACACCGCACTCAAGCAGCTGTTTCATACTTACTACTCCCATGTGTATCCCTCCTGTTTTTTCCTCCAGGCGCTTCATCCCGCAAAAAAACCCATTTGGGCAACATTTTTACGATCCGCGCCTGTGTGTTATGCACCGCTCCCCAGTATAACATGGGGATATTTATTTTTGCAAGTTAAAATATTTCTTTTCTTGTCAGCTGAAAAGCATTCCTGCAAGGCCCGCTGACTCTATCCTTTGCCCTGAGAAGGTATCCAGGATCTCTTTTCCCCTGACAGCATAAACACGCCACACGACCTTCATCGATCCTTCTGACACTGATACGTTTCTGTTTCTTATGATTTTTTTCCAGCTCTTGAAATCATCAGACACTGCTCCATACTCGGCGATCTCCTTTGCAAGCATCGGAGATATTTTGATATCCAGGCGCTCAATTTCTTCGGCTTCCGGCATATAGTCCGTCTCGGGCGTTATTGTTTTCTTATCTACAAGCGTTGTCTTCCCGTTATAGCCGTCGACGATTACCACCTGATAGATATACCTGGGACAGTGCATCAGGCTTCTTTCAAGGATCTCAACAGGCGCTATGTAGACAGGAATAAAGATAAGTTTGTCACCGGGCTCCGGTCTTTCCTTCATCGGCAGATATCCTGAAGGTTTGCTATCCATATTATTATCCTCCGCCTTATTTAGGGATAGTATTTACGAAAAGAGTGCTTTCTGCAGGGAGTCCAGTGACCCCATGGCACCCAAAAGACTCCGCTTACCGCTGCTTCCTTCCGGACCTGACGGGGTTCACGGGCTTTCGCCGCATAGGACTGGACACCCTGCAAAAAACACTCGCTTTTCATCGATATATGATAGCATAACATTATTCAAATGGCGTGCCTGTCGGGATTCGAACCCGAGACCTTCAGCTCCGGAGGCTGACACTCTATCCAGCTGAGCTACAGGCACAAGACCCGGAACAGAGGAAGTATAGCACATTAAGAATGGAGCTGTCACCGATGGACGACACTCTTTATATGAAGGAAGCCTTAAAAGAAGCAGAGAAAGCCTTTCAAAAAGGCGAGATCCCTGTTGGCGCTGTAATGGTCAGAAGCGGTGAGATCATAGGACGGGGATCGAACAACAGGTCACTGGAAGGCTCTCCGCTTGGACATGCTGAGATAGTTGCAATGCAGGATGCTTCAAAAGTTCTTAATAACTGGAGGTTTGACGACTGCGTTCTCTACGTGACGCTGGAGCCCTGCGTTATGTGTGCCGGCGCCATGGTACAGTCTAGGCTGGGGACTCTCGTTTACGGTGCAAGAGACCCTAAAGCCGGTGCGGTCGGTTCGCTTTACGATATTCTCAGAGATCCGAGAATGTACCACAGGTGCATTGTGAGGTCAGGAATATTGAAAGAGGAGTGTGCAGAGTTGCTCCGGATTTTTTTCCAAAAAAGGCGCAAAGAAGGGGCCTGCTCTATTTTGACATTCGCTATAGAATAAGCTATAATGCGCTCCGTCAGTTTGTTATAGGCAATTGATGCGATGCACGCGGAGAGGTGGCTGAGTGGTCGAAGGCGCTCGCCTGGAAAGTGAGTGAACGGCTTATCCCCGTTCCAAGGGTTCAAATCCCTTCCTCTCCGCCATTTTGTATCGATCCAAACAAGCTGTTTTTTTATATTCAACGGAGGGGTGGCCGAGTGGTCGAAGGCGGGCGACTCGAAATCGTCTTGGCGGTGCTGAGCCGTCACGTGGGTTCAAATCCCACCCTCTCCGCCATATTTTTACCAGAACCTGTTTTCTGACATATGGGATCATCCAATAAAATATAAAGTTGGGAAGGCAAATAATGCCGACCCAACTTTTTTATATCATTCAAAATTTTTGAATTATGAACGATTCTGTTCTTCCAGTTTTTTCCTGATTTGTAACGATGCTTCTGTTTTGCCGAGCCCCCCGAATGTGCAGCGAAGTTCCAAAGTGTTGACGCCCCGTCTGAGAACCTATAAGAAAAGTCTTTAGGATCCTTAATATTATTCCTCGAACCTTAATAAAATAATTTCAAAGATATTTTTTGTTCAACGAACCAGGCGCGACCTGCGCCAAGGTTATCCTGAAACTTTCCATTGTTATCAACTGATTTTTTAGATTAAGCCAATCACACTAAAATTATACGTGCAAAGTACTGATATAAAATAATGGAACATATCAGATAATTATAAGAGTGTTATATTGCCAGGGGGTTTTTCATGATCCTATGCAACAGCATTGCTATCGACGCACCAAAATCAACAAAAGTCATTGTTTGCGAAACGTTTATCATCGACCGGCAACTCATTTTACTAAGACAATAATACAATAGGAGGAATTAAAAAATGTTGAAAAATGTATTCAGTCCTATCATCATCAAAGGAAAAACAATGAAGAACCGCCTGGCGGTATCTCCAATGGTAACTAATTATTGCAACGAGGACGGAACTTGTACCGAAATGTTTTCGGCATATCATGAAGCAAAAGCCAAGGGCGGCTTCGGAATGATAATTACGGAAGATTTTGCTGTCCGGCCTCGCGGAAAAGGGTTCAAACACTTGCCCGGACTGTGGAACGATGAGCAGATCCCCAGCTTCAGGGAATTCACGAAAAGGATCCACAAGCATGATACCGTTTTGATCGCGCAGATATACCACGCAGGCAGGCAGACCAGCAAAATGGTTCTTGGCGAGGTGCCCCAGGCTCCTTCCGCAATTCCATGCCCCTTCAGCCCTGACATGCCGGAAGAGCTGAGCCTGGAAGAGATCAAAAAAATCATCACTGAGTTCGGAGATTGTGCGCGAAGGGCTGAAGATGCAGGCTTTGACGGCGTAGAGGTACACGGTGCCCATGGATATCTTATATCCCAGTTCATGTCCTCCTATACGAACAAGCGTACCGACGAGTACGGAGGATCTCTCCAGAACCGCATCCGTTTCGCAGTTGAGATAGTAAAAGATATCCGCTCAAAGGTCAGCAAAGATTTTATCGTCGGTTACCGTATATCTGCAGATGAATATGTAACAGGCGGCAGAAATATCGGGGACACGCTGACCATAGTTCCATTCCTTGAAGATGCCGGCATTGACTATATCCATGTTTCTGCTGGTGTTTACCGCTCCTTTGATGACATCGTCCCCTCGCAGTACCGCGGCCACTCATGGAACACTGACGCAGCAGGAGAGGTAAAAAAGATAACTAAACTTCCTGTCATATCGGTAGGAAGGATCAACGACCCCAGGCTGGCAGAAACGATCCTTGCCTCGGGCAAAGCAGACATTGTTGCGATGGGACGTCAGTCACTTACCGATCCGGAGACCCCCAATAAGGCAAAAGAGGGCCGTTTCGACGAGATCCGCAACTGTATCGCATGCCACCACGGATGTATAAAAAACCTTCTTAACAACGTCCCGATCCAGTGTATCCTGAACCCGACCCTGGGCAGGGAGAGCGAAGTAACTCTTGAAAAAACAGAGGCACCTAAAAATATAATGGTCATAGGTTCGGGTCCTGCCGGACTTGAGGCAGCGATCACAGCAGCCTCACGCGGACACAAGGTAAAGGTTTTCGAGAAGAACCGCTGGGCCGGCGGCCAGTTCCGCATCGGTGCCGTACCACCCGGAAAAGGGGAAATGATCAACTATATCAACTGGCAGCTAAACGAGCTCGAAAAACTTAACGTACCTGTCCTGATGGAGACGGAAGTCACACCGGAACTTGTGAAAAAGGAAAAGCCGGATGTCATTTTCGCCGCCACGGGAGCAGAACCCATCATTCCCAACATACCCGGGATCGACAGGCCAAACGTCGTCTCTGCACATGATGTATTGGCAGGTAAAGTGAATACAGGCAACAGCATAGTTGTAATAGGCGGGGGCTGTGTAGGAGCTGAAACGGCAAACCAGCTTGCAAATTACTTAAAGTGCGTCACCATCATCGAAATGCTGGAAGTGATAGCAGGTGATGAAACATTGGTCCCGCGCTGGGATCTTCTTGAAGATCTCGAAAAGAATAAAGTCAGGATATGCACAAAAACCACGGTCGATGAGATCACAGATGCAGGCGTCAAGGTATCAGGCGCAGTAAATGAAGTGATCCCCTGCGACACAGTTGTCCTCGCTGTCGGAGCAAAACCGGTGCTGGGCCTTGCAGATGCACTGAAAAAAGAGGGTTATGACGTCCGCGTCATCGGAGACGCAGCAAAAGTTGGCCTGGGCGGAGAGGCCATAATGGAAGGCTTTGAGGTCGGAAGGACCATCTGATCAGAGCAAAAAAAATAAGCTGCTCAATTGCTGCTGCCTCTCTCCGTAAAGAGGGAGGCAGCTTTTTATTTTGTTTTGAAGAAAAGTTCCGACAATGATTTTATTACCTTTTGAGAGTAATAATGCCCCTATCTACAAGCTTGGGCCGATTCGGGTTATTCCTGTTTCTGTGTGTCCGAGTATCTCAGATGAAGTCTGGTCTCCGGAGACAACGGACAACAGTTTTTGAAAAAGCCTCTCCCCTGCGCTCTGTCGTTTAAACATTCCAGTTGTCCGTTTCCCGGACATCTTAACACAAAGTGCCGTTGTAAGATCACGGTGCTATACTGGATAAAATATCGGAAAGAGGTGCTGATAAGATGCTGGGCGCAATAATCGGCGACATCGTTGGTTCACGCTTTGAATGGGACAACATAAAGACAAAAGAGTTCGAATTGTTTACGCGGAACTGCTTTGCAACGGACGACAGCATAATGACCCTGGCTGTTGCTAAGGCGATCGTTGAAAGCAACAAAGATCAGGATATCCTCAGAAAAACTGTTGCGGGGCACCTCCAAGAAGTAGGAAGGCCATACCCCAACTGCGGTTATGGGGGGATGTTCCACAGGTGGATGTACACAGACGATCCGAAGCCATATAACAGTTTCGGAAATGGTGCTGCGATGCGGGTCAGCCCCTGTGGATTTGCGGCTTCTTCACTTGAAGAGGCAATAAAATTATCAAAAATAGTGACAGAGATATCACATGACCACCCTGAAGGGCTCAAAGGCGCGGAAGCGACAACAGCAGCTGTCTATCTGGCACGCGAAGGCAAAAGCATAGGGAAAATAAGAAGTCACATCAACGACCACTACTACCCCATGGATTTCACACTGGAAGAGATAAGGCCCACATACAGGTTCAATGAGACATGTCAGGAAACGGTGCCTCAGGCGATCATGGCTTTTCTCGAATCTGAAGGATTTGAAGACGCGATACGCAACGCGATCTCCATAGGCGGCGACAGCGACACACTGGCAGCTATCACCGGCGGCATCGCAGAAGCCTTTTACGGTATCCCCGCCGACCTTCACAAAAGTGCACTTACCTATCTCGACAAACGCCTGCTGTCTATTCTAAATGACTTCGAATCTGTTTATGGAAGGAACGAAGGAAAGGTCTCTGGAGTACTCTTGTAAGAGCGCGCAAGAGGCTGGTAAACATAGGCAAGCGATGGTCTGTGCTATATTTTACGAATTGCATAATTAGTTTTCTGTATTTTCCTAAATACTTTTTTAGGTCGATAAGCTGATGAATATTCACAAGATCAGCGGCATATGTGCACTTATGTCCGCTATTGCTCCTTGTATTGATTTACTTGCTGTATTTGATCTAGCCGTCAAAAAAACATTATATAGAATGAAATAACCGCAGAGCCAATTAAATCCAGTTACACAACGATTGTCACTTTGAAGATCCCCGATTGTAAACACGTATGCGGTTAATACCGTTTCTGCTCAATATGACAGCTACAGCGACAGCCGAAAAAATACCCAAAATTCCTCCGAACCAGAATGGTGCATTGGAGTTTATATTATCCCACATAACACCTGCTATGATTGACGAAAGCAGTAAACCGAAACCTTGAAGCATACCGTAAATACCGAGCACAGTTCCTTTAAAACCTGTTGGCGAGGCTTCGGCAACAAAAGCTCTTTCCGCACCGCTGATAAAAGCTGTGTATACACCGTAAGCAACAAACAGCAGCACAATTATCCCTTTAGAGGCAAGAGTTGCAAATCCAAAATAAACAAGCCCGTAAATAATATATCCAGGAACCAGAATCGCACTTCTCCCGAATTTATCGGACAATCTCCCTGATGGAATTGCAAAGATTGAAGTAGAAACATTAAAGATCAAATATAGCAACAGGACTTGTGACACAGAAAAACCGCGTTCCTGAGCTTTAAGCAGCAAAAAAGTGTTGGATGAATTTCCAAGACAGAAAATAAACATTACAGCAAGGTAAAGTTTTAGCTGCCTGTCAAGTTTGAAGCCTTTAAGTGTTAGTTTCTCTCCTGCTTGTATTTTGCTTCTGTCTTCTCTTATGGCAGGTATGATCATAATTCCTATTACTGCCGGAATAATTGAATAAAGAAACGCATTGTGAAAGCCAAAACCTGTTGCAACAAAAACAAATGCGAACAGCGCGCCGATAGAAGAGCCGGCCATATCAAGCATCTTATGTATACCAAAGGAGCCGCCAAGCTTTTTTCTTTCGCTGGATTGTACGACAAGCGCATCGCGCGGTGCGGTCCTGATCCCCTTTCCTGTTCGGTCCACTGCCCTTGCCGCAAGCACCCCGACCCATGACGTCGATAACAGAAGCAATACCTTGTAAATCACAGAGGCCGAATACCCGACAAAAGCAAGATTTTTTTTATTATGGTATACATCTCCTATGTAACCGCTGAACACCTTGAGCAGAGAGGCTATGCTTTCAGCTATTCCTTCAATGACTCCGACAATCGCCGGAGTAGCACCAAGCGTTGATGTCAAATACAGCGGTATCAGAGGATAAACCATTTCTGTGCTCATATCTACAAACAGGCTAACCAGGCCGATCAAAACAATGTTCGGTACAACAAAATTTTTTTTCATTATTCATCACCAATTCTATCAGGATAAAATTAAAGGCGTTTTTTTAGATAGCATATGTGCACGGTCAATTATCTTACGTCTATCTATGTTTAATGTTTATCAGCCCCGAAGCTTTTTGATTTAAGCCATGCTGTGTAGCACTATTCTTCAACAGCCGAGCTGAAACATATTTTGTCCATGACATGCAAACTCCGATAATTATGACTTTAGTTGATGTCATTGTCCAAGTCCCTGAAAAGTAATAACCTACGCTATTTTCCCGAATTGTGTTGTTGGTTTTCTATCTTTTTCTAAATTCCTTTTATCGGTTGGTATGCCAATAAACATAACTGAATTCCAATGTGCCCCGGAATCTATCATAAAAAGCTGCATTTGATACAGCAAACTTCGCACCTGTGCTCTACCAGCCGATCTTCGTCCATAAGAGGCAATTTGAGATATTGAACAGATGATAACGACACAGGGTTTTATTGTTTTTTAAGTATATTTTGCAATTGCAGCTATGCACCTTTCAGCCATGCCAGGAGGATCTCAACCGCATCCAGATAAGAATCAAATCCCTTCCCGGAGACAGTGGCAATACAGACAGGTGCAGTGTAGGAAAACTTCCGGAATTCCTCCCTCGCGGTTATATCAGAAAGGTGCACTTCCACTGCAGGGAGGTTTACGGCCTTTATGGCATCCGGGATGGCGATGCTCGTGTGTGTGTAGGCGGCAGGATTGATTATTATACCGTCGAACTTATCAAGTGCCCCCTGGATGGCGTCGATGATATCCCCTTCGTGGTTTGACTGGTAAAATTCGACCTCGACATTCCTCGGTTTACAGTAATCGCTCACATAGTCGATCAAGTCCTCTAGGGTCTCATCTCCGTATATATCGGGCTCCCTTATGCCAAGCATGTTGAGGTTAGGTCCGTTTATAACTAGGATCTTCATACTTTGAGCACCTCCGTTATCATCTTCGCGGCTTTAAGCGGATCCCGGTTATGTACCGAAATGTCGCTCCAGCTTTCGTAGAGTCCTGCCCGCTCGTTGTATATCTGTTCTGTTCCCTTTGCTTTTGTAACAGGCCTGCCCGATGTATCAAGATCTTTAAGTTCTCTTTTTATAAAGACGGCTGTACTGTTCTGTCTGATTATATCTTTGTTTTCAGGCGTTGTAACAGCCCCTCCGCCTGCGGATATGACAAGCCCGCTCTCTTTGCAGAATTGAGACAGCACTTCGGTCTCGATCTTTCTGAAATATGCCTCCCCGGAATCAGCGAATATCGTTTTGATGTTCCGGCCCTCCCTGCTTTCTATCTCTTCGTCGATATCGACAATTTTTCTTTTCGTCAGGTCGTGAAGGTGTCTTCCAATAGCAGTCTTTCCGCAGCCGGGCATTCCGATCAGGACAATATTTTTGGTCTGCCTCTCTATCTTTTCGGCTATAACGTGTGAGATCTCGCGCGGGACAGAAGTCCCGGTAAAGAGCTCAGATGCCCTTCTTGCCTGCTCAACAAGCATGAGCAGCCCTCCACGGAATGGGATGCCAAGCCTTTCTGCCTGCAGCATTAGCGCCGTCTTTGCCGGGTTGTATATAAGATCGGCAAGGAATTTGCATTCCGTAAAGAGGCTCAGATCGATGGGCGGTATTCCGTTGTCAGGATACATTCCCAGTGGTGTTGTGTTTACTATCACGGACGCATCGCTCTGAACAGAAATGTTTTCGTAGTTCACGAGGCCGCTTCTTGATACTGTGATCAGAGGCTCTGCGCCTAGGTCCCTGAGAACTGCCCTCACTGTCTTTGAGGCTCCGCCGGAACCAAGTATGAGGGCCTTTTTTCCACGGATCTTGTCCGCGACGGGTTCCATCATCAGCAAAAATCCTTCGTAGTCGGTGTTTTCTCCGCGGTACGAGCCATCCGGCTTTTTGAGCATCGTGTTTACGCTTCCGATTGCGCGTGCCATCTCTGATAGCTCACTGCAGTATGGGATGACATCCTGCTTATAGGGTATCGTCACGTTGAAACCGTCAAGGCTGTTGTCCCTTAAAAAATCTTCCAGGTCTTTGGGACATATCTCACAGAGCTCATAGGGATAGCTGCCCAGCATCCAGTGGATGCTGGGTGAAAAACTGTGCCCGAGCTTCTCCCCGAGAAGACCAAAGCTATTCATCTAAACTACCTCCATGTAGCTCCCGAGATACCTGAGCATTTTGCTGCTCTCCTCAAGCCGTACAAGCATTTGTTTGAAGGATCCGGAGTATACCGAGGTCGAGAGGTCGAAATAGAACATGAACTCGAAGTCGCTCTCAGGCAGGGGTCTGCTCTCGAGCTTGTTTATGTTGACACCCAGTGCGTAGAGACCCGAAAGTGCGTGATAGAGGGATCCCGGCTTGTGCGGAAGTATGAGCATAACGCTGGTTTTGTCTGCTCCCGGATATATCTCAAGCTTCTTTGAGATGCAGATGAACCTCGTAAAGTTGCCGCCGTGATCCTGTACTGAGCTGCGAAGGCACTCCAGTCCGTAGAGTTCTGCGCATGAGGATGAGGATAGTGCAGCAGCATCCTTTCTTCCTGACTCATAGAGCATCTTTGCAGCGCCTGCGGTGTTTTCACAAGGCGTTATCTTAACGTTTCCAAGTGACTTGATAAAACCGGCGCACTGAGCAAGCGCCTGCTCGTGCGAAAAAATCTCCTTTATGTCGCCCACAGAGGCCCCCCTGTTAACGAGAAGACAATGATCGACTTTTATCCTTGCGCTCCTGACTATGCTGAAATCGTATTTCATCATGAGGTCGTATATGGCGTTTACCGAGCCGGCAGTGCTGTTTTCGAGAGGGAGTACGCCGTAACGGCAGAGCCCCTGGTCTATAGCTGAGAAGACACTCTCAAAGTTGGAGAAGTACATGATGTTCGGAGCATGGAACATCTTCTCAGAGGCTATCTGCGAATAGGCTCCCTCGATTCCCTGGCATGCCACCAATGGAGCATCAGGCAAGATCTTTGGAGTTTCCGCTATAGCTGCCTCTACCCTGTCCGAAAGGCCGGAGCTTGTTCCGCTTAACCTGTGCTGGTGTGCACGTCCTACCTCAAAAAGCGTAAGGTAAAGTGATCTGAGATATGGCTGCATATCAGGAGAGGCCTTCTCCATTATCGAGGAAAGTTTCTCCCTCTCACGCCCCGGATCCCTTATCGGGAGACCGTTTTCCTTTTTGAATTCCGCGATGTCCGCCGATACACCCATGCGCTCAAGAAAAAGCTGCGTAAGCTTCTCGTCTATCTCATCGATCCTCTTTCTGTGTTTCTCCATACTCATCAGTTATCCCCCTTATCTGTATATTCCCGAGCCAAGCAGCGCATCGTATATCGCTATTGCAGCAGCTGATACCACGCAGGGGACTGCCCTTGGAACTATGCAGGGGTCATGCCTGCCCTTTGTGCTTATCTTTGCGTTCTCTTTTTTTGAATAGCTGACAGTATCCTGTTCAATGCTTATCGAAGGGGTAGGCTTTATCGCCGCCCTGAATATCAGGGGCATGCCGGAGGATATACCCCCAAGGATACCACCGTGGTTGTTTGTAAGCGTCATTATCCGACCTTCCGCGTAAGTGAAAGGGTCGTTGTTGACACTCCCCATCGACCTGCTCCCGGCGAAACCGCTTCCGAACTCGACACCTTTGACAGCCGGAACTGCAAAAAGGGCGCAGGCGATCATGTTCTCCATCCCCTCGAACATAGGACTGCCTACTCCGGCAGGAAGACCGATGGCAGCGCATTCTACTATTCCGCCGACAGAATCCCCCGCAATTTTTGCCGCGCTTATCGCGCTCTTCATTATCTCCCCGGCCTCAATGTCATTTACCGGAAAAGCGCTTTTTCTTACACGGAGGATGTCCTCTTCAGAGACACTGACAGGATCAAAGGGGATGTCCTGCACTCCTGCTATCTCGCTGATGTGTGCTCCGACTCTTATTCCTTCTTCTTCGAGGAGCTGGAGCATTATCCCTCCTGCGATACAGAGCGGTGCTGTGATCCTGCCTGAAAAATGGCCGCCTCCGGAAAAGTCCTGTGCGCCGTGGTATTTCATCTGAGCAGTGAAATCGGCATGCCCCGGGCGGGGTTTGTCTGCAACTTCAGAATAATCACCGGGTCTCGCGTCAGTATTTTTTATAACCGCGGCAAGGGGAGCTCCGCAAAGGATTCCGGCCTTGAGACCAGAAAGTATCTCCGGCATGTCGGATTCGGAACGTTGCGTCGAAAATTCATCCCTGCCTGGTGCTCTCCTTGACATGAATTGTCCAAGCTTTTCCAGATCTATTCTGTGTCCGGCCGGAAGTCCGTCTATCACTACTCCGATAGAGTCTGAATGAGACTGTCCGAATATGGATATATGGATGTTCTTTCCAAATGTTGAGCTCATCTTAGTTCTCCTTTCTGACTATACCGCCCAGCGATCCAAAGTCTCCAAAGAATCCAGGGTATGATTTTCCCACGGCTTCCGCTCCGCTCATCACTATTTTATCAAGTGATATTAGTGAAGCAAGAGCCGCCATCATCGCTATCCTGTGGTCGCCGTGGGAATGTACCTCTCCCCCGGTAAGGGGCCTTCCTCCCCTGATCCGAAGAGAAGAACCTTCTTCGGATATGTCCGCACCAAGCTTCCTGAGTGTATCGGCAACTGTAAAGAGCCTGTCGCTTTCCTTGAGGCGAAGACGCTCCGCGTTAAAGATCTCTGTCTCTCCCTCCGCAGCACATGCCAGGAGTGCTATCGGCGGGACCAGGTCGGGGATGTCTTTTACGTCTATGCGTGCAGGTCTCAAGGTGCCGGCTTTTACCATTACAGAGTCTTCTTCGTAAACAGCTTCTGCTCCCATAACCTGAAGCAAACTGACTATTGCCCTGTCTCCCTGAGATGAATCTATGTTCAGACCCTCACATGTGATACAGCTGCCGCAGGCCGCTGCCCCGCAAAGCCAGAAAGCCGAGTTTGACCAGTCTCCTTCTGTAATGATGCTTCCAGGCGAGATAAACTTCTCTATGCCTGCTGTCTCTATTGAACCTTCCTTCATCTCTGCCCTCGCACTGAAGGTGTCTAGTACATCCAGAGTCATGTCTATATACCCTCTGGACTCGAGCGGACCCGTTACTTTTATCCTGCTGTTTTTTCCGAGAATCGGCAGAGCCATGAGAAGCCCGCTTATGAACTGGGAACTTACATCACCGGGTATTGTGTACTCACCGGCTGAGAGGCTGCCGGAGAACGAGACTCTCTCCGTTCCCTTGCCCCCTATGCATATTCCGCCTTTTTCAAGCGTCTCCCACAAAGGTCCCATAGGCCTCTCCGCAAGCCTTCCGCGAAGGAAGAATGTCGGCTCTGCTCCGAGCGCCGCTGCCACAGGAGCAAGGAACCTGTACGTCGACCCACTCTCCCCGCAGTCGAGCACTGCCCCTGATACCATGTTATTTATTGGGGTCACAGAAATGATGCCGTTTGTAAATTTTATCCCCGATCCAAGCGCCTCAAGACATCTTATTGTCGCGCGGATATCCTCTGAAAGGCTGCTGCATGATATCTTCGTCTCCCTGTCTGCAAGGGCAGCGCAGATAAGCTGCCTGTGAGCGAAGGATTTTGACGGTATCGCCCTGACATTGCCCTTTATGACAGAAGGCTGGACTGTGACTTTCATTACGCATCTCCGACCTTCATTGCGGCCCTCATCAATGATCCCAGCTCTTTGACCGGGATCTTCTTGAGGACACAGCGCCCGATCTCTTCAGGGAGGATAAGTGCCATCTCTTCAAGTGACCTTTTTTTGTCCGATATCATTGCATCCAGAAGTTCTGTCCCGTCCAGGTCCGTTCTGTACGGAAGTCCGAAGGATATGACCATCTCTCTGATCCCGTTCCGGCAGTCCGCATCGCATACCCCCATCTCTTCCGCTGCGGAGGCAGCCATCACCATTCCTATGGCGACCGCCTTTCCGTGTGATACGGCATAGCCGCTGCACTTTTCTACGGCGTGGCCGAAGGTATGGCCGAAGTTGAGAAGCTGTCTCGGGCCTTTGTCGAGCTCATCCTCGAATACAAGCCTGCTTTTTATTGCAAGACAGCGCTCTATTATCTCTTCCATTTGCTCCCCGATAGGTCCTTTGAGCATGGTAAACAGCTGCCTGTCTGCTATTGCCCCATACTTGATCACCTCGGCACACCCGTCCCTGAAAATTTCGTCGGGCAGGGATGAGAGGAATTGCGGGTCGCATACTACCAGGTCAGGCTGATAGAAGGTCCCGATCTGGTTCTTGCCTGAGTCCAGGTTTACAGCAGTCTTTCCCCCCGCCGAAGAGTCGACCATCGCAAGGAGGGTCGTCGGGATCTGGACAAAGCGTATCCCCCTGAGGTATGTCGAGGCTGCAAATCCGGCTATGTCTCCAACCATGCCTCCTCCGAGAGCAAAGACTGTGTCGCTCCTTGAGAGTTTGTTGTCAGATAAAAAACCAAGTATCTTAATATAATTTTCAATGCTCTTTGAGCTCTCGCCGTTTGGGATAACATGCACGGATACCTTGTAGCCGGCGTTTTCGAGAGATTTCGTTATCTGTTCAGACCAAAGGCGGTCCACATTGTCATCAGTTATGAGTGCGGCCTTGGTCGTTCCGGTCAACTTCGCTGCAAGCTTTCCGGTCTTATTGGAAAGCCCTGCTCCTATATGTATGCAGTATCTCTTTCTGCCTGTATCGACTAAGATATTCCTCACTGTCCGTCGACCTCTTCCTTGGCTTTCTTGCCCTCCCTAAGCAGGTCGCGCAGGGCCGGGAAATCCTCAGCATCAAGCGCATCCCTGTATTTGGAAAGGGAGGAGATCAGGAAATCCAGCTCACGGAGCAGGTTATCTTTATTGTTGATGAAGAGATCCGCCCACATGCCCGGATCCAGCCACGCAACACGTGTGAGGTCTTTGTAGCTTCCTGCCGAGACTCCCTTATGCTCCCTTGCCGTAGGGCTTTTTATGTAAGCGTTTGAGACGACATGAGCAAGCTGTGAGGTGAAAGAGACAATATTGTCGTGCTTTTCGGCAGTAGTAACATGGAGGGAACCAAAGCCTACAGGCTCAAGCACCTTTTTAGCCCTATCGAGAAGCTGTATGTCATCGAATACATGCGGGACCAGTACCATTGGCGCTCCCGTGAAAAGGTCCTCGCTGCTGTTGACAAAACCTGACTTGTGGGTGCCTGCCATGGGATGTCCGCCTATGAAGGTAAATCCATGTTTTTCCGCAAGCCTGAATCCCTCGCTGCAGACTATGCGCTTTGTTCCGCAGCAGTCTATTACCAGCGTTTTATGTGAAATGATATGGGCATGTTCATTGAGAAACTCCACCGTGTCCTTGGGGTTGATGGCTATAAGCAGAGCATCGCACTCGCCTATATTGTTTTTATCCATAGCCTCGTCGACTGCTCCGTATATTCGCGCAAATTCTACAACAGAAGGATCCCTGTCATATCCGAGGATCCGGTGATCCGAATTTTTTTTGTAGGTTTTGGCAAGAGAACCGCCAATAAGGCCGAGTCCGACTATTCCAATTTTCATGATGCGATCGCCTCCCTTATTTTATTTATTTTGGTGACAAGAGACTTGAACTGTTCCGGAGTCAGTGACTGTGCTCCGTCGCAGAGGGCATGCTGCGGGTCGTTGTGGACTTCGATCATCAGCCCGTCCGCACCTGCGGCAACAGCTGCCATGGCCATCGGTTCGACAAGCCTTGCAAGTCCTGTTGCATGGCTCGGATCGACCACTACAGGCAGATGTGTCAGCTCGTGCAGAGCCGGAACTGCGGAGAGATCAAGAGTGTTTCTCGTGAACGTCTCGTATGTCCTGATCCCGCGCTCACACAGGATGATGTTCTCATTGCCCCCGGACATGACATACTCTGCGCTCATGAGAAGTTCCTTAAGAGTATTGGCGAGCCCTCTTTTGAGCAGGATCGGCTTCTTTGTCGCTCCCAGCTCCTTGAGAAGGTCAAAGTTCTGCATGTTCCTGGCTCCTACCTGGATCACGTCAACATCTTCGAAGAGGTCAATATCCCTTACGTTCATGATCTCAGTAACTATCGGCAGTCCTGTGCGCTTCCTGGCTTCAAAAAGAAGATCAAGTCCATCCCCCTTGAGTCCCTGAAAATCATAGGGTGAGGTGCGGGGCTTAAATGCTCCTCCGCGCAGAAGGGTCGCCCCGGAGGACTTCACAGATTCCGCAACTGCTGTTATCTGCTCACGTGACTCGACAGAGCATGGTCCTGCTATGATCTGAAAACTGCCGCCGCCGATCTTGACACCATTGATGTCCACAACTGAATCATCCGTGTGGAATTTTCTGTTGGCGTTTTTGAAGGGCTCGGTGATCCTTTTCACAGACTCGATCATGTTAAGGCTCTCTACAAGATTGATGTCGACTTTGCTAGTGTCCCCGATCAGTCCAATGATCGTCTTATACTCTCCCTGCGAAATATGCACCTCAAGCCCCATGGACCTGAACCAGTCGCAAAGACTCTCCCTCTGCTGTACAGTAGTTCCCTCTTTCAATATTGCGATCATTGAAATCACTCCTTCTGCAAAATAAAAAAGAGACCGCCGGGTTGCGATCCCGTGCGGCCTCTTACTGTTGACTTATTATTTCAGTCCGGCGTCTTTATATGCCTTCAGTATGTGAGTTTATGCAGCACAAATCGCTTTTATTGCGTGTAAAGCAATAAAAGTAATAAAAGCCTGCAAAATTAAACCCACGGAGTTTAGGCATTTATTGCGCCCCTTTCGCTGAAATTTTGTGTAGTTTGGCACATAATGTCAGGATTGTCAAGAAGAGGCAATAATGGCGGGAAAAGCACCCGCCGGCTAGCAATTGGCAAGCGGTCGGCAAGCAATGGGCAAGCGGTCGTAAGGGCGGGCGGAGAGAGCATCCGCCGGCTAGCAGTCGGCAAGCGTGGGCAAGCAGTTGGTTAAGGGCAGAGAAGTGCGGCGGGGAGATGCCGCGAGAAGTGGCGATTTTATCGCCGAGAAGAGCCGGCATTGCCGGCGGGAAGAGGTTGTAGAACTATAAAAATCCATACCCCTAATCGTCATCCCGGTATGCACCTGAGCCGGGATCCATTGTTTATGGTTTTAGGCTATTACTGTGTTTATGATCTCATCGAACCCAAGACGCTGGATTCCCGATTGAAGCATTCGGGAACGACGGAGAGGGGGCAAAACAAGGCCAGACCTGGATCCCGGCTCGAAGGCATACCGGGATGACGGGAGGGGACAAATGGGGCAGATCATGGATGATGACGACGCAGTATCTGTCGGAAAAACATCCGACGGGAGTCAGTAGGGAATCGATTGCAAATCAGTTGGTCCTTAGTTCTTAACAATTGCTTCGCAACCGCTTCCCGCGACAGGTACTGTCGCAGCTTCCCGCGGCATCTTCATGCCGCACTTCGCCAAAGTATCATCATACGTCGAAGCGCAGGACCGCAAGTGTTGCTAAGCTAGCGCTCCGATATGCCCCAATTGCAAAAATTGGGATTTAGAGCGAGTGATAACGACGCAATACGCAGCTGAGCCTTCCGAAGGCGTATATCAATACGTCGAAGGAAGGCTCAGCAAGCTTTGCTAAGTTAGCATCGCTATAAATCCCAATTTTTTATTTGCGGAAGCGAACGATGGTAACCCCATACCCCCCGTCATGAGGGCCTCCGAGGTTGTGTTCTATGACATAAGGGGTCCTTTTGCAGAGTTCCTGCACTTCTCTCCTTAATATGCCCTCACCGCGGCCGTGGATGACTGTGACTGAGTCGTAACCGGCCCTGTAGGCCTGGTCGAGGTACTGTTCGACCATTGGTATCGCTTCATCTATGGTCATACCACGGACCATTATCTCGCTCGGAACTCCCGTCGGACGGGATACTCTGACCTGCACGGATGGGGGCGCTTTGGGGATATCTTTCTGAGGAACGAGGCTCAGCTTTGTGAATGGAACTTCCACCTGAGCAGCTCCAGCCTGTACAAGGATCTTTTTGCCTTTTACCTCGAGAACTGTTGCCACGCCCTTGGTCCCTATTATTCTTACTGTGTCACCCTCTTTGAGGGTCTCTTTTGTCGCTGCCACAGACTGTTCGGTTATTTTTTTCTCTTCCCTCTGATCAGCGGATCTTTCTATCTTGTGGAAGTGACTTCTCTTCTTCTCCAGTTCACGTCTTGCGGTCGACTCTGCCTCAACTGATTCGAGGTTTTTTATGAGCGCTCTTGCAGATTCTTCCGCGTTTTTAACTATGCTGAGAGCTTTCTTGTCGGCCTTTGCTATGAGTGTGTCGCGTTTTTCTTCTATTTCTTTGACCTTTTCTTCATAGTCTTTTTTTAGCCTTTCTAGTTTTTTGAGTGAGTTTTCTACCTCTATGCTCTCTCTTTCGAGTTTTGAGCGCTTACCGTGGAGTTCGGCTATCAGGTCTTCCATGGAGATCTCCTTGCCGCTGATGGCCTGCTCCGCCCTTTTTATAACTTCGCGGGGCATGCCGAGCTTGCCGGCTATCAGAAGGGCGTTGCTCCTTCCGGGGATTCCTGTGAGTATCTTGTAGGTCGGGGATAGAGTAGCGATATCGAATTCAACGCTTGCCGTCTCGATAGAAGCAGTTGCAAGGGCAAACCTCTTGATCGGATTGTGGTGAGTGGTCGCCAGCACAAGGGTCTTTTTCTCCCTAAGCCAGTCTAGGATCGCTATGCCCAGTGCCGCCCCCTCTTCGGGGTCTGTTCCTGCTCCCAGTTCGTCGAGCAGCACCAGTGAATTCGGACCGGCTCCGCCAAGTATCTCAGTTACATGTTTGACATGCGCGCTGAAGGTGGAAAGGCTCTGCTCAATACTCTGTTCATCCCCGATATCGGCGAAGAGCTCATCAATTATGCCAAGCACAGACCCTTCGGCAACAGGGATCGGAAATCCCATCCAGCCAAGGATCACGCATACGCCGGCAGTCTTCAGTGCTACAGTTTTTCCGCCGGTGTTTGGACCGGTGATAACAAGTATCCTGTATTTATCTCCGCACCCGATATCAATTGGCACGGCTTTGTCGAAAAGCAGTGGGTGCCTGGCCTTCTTAAAGCTGAAAGTCGTCGTGTGAGAGAGCTCGGGCATGGTCCACCTTTCAAGACGCCTTTTCTCTGAGAGTGCGTAAAAGAGATCTATAGTCCCGATCACTTTTTCGGCATCCAGTATCCCTTTTGTCTTTTTCTGGATCCTTACAGTAAGCTCGCGCAGTATCCTCTGTTCTTCATAGATCTCAGAATTCCGGCACGAAGTAAATTCATTGTTGAGCCTTATCATGGAGTTTGGTTCCATGTAAACGCTGTTGCCTGAGACTGATCGGTCAACGACTGTACCAGGGAAGATGCTCAGCGCATCCGGCCTGACAAGGAATGTGTACCTTCCGTTCCTTATCGTCATGACCCTTTCCTGCAGCATGCCCGATATCGATGGGTCGTTTATCAGAGCGTGTCCCTTCCTGCGTATGGTCTCCCTGAGTTCCTTGATCTTCTCCCTGACATTTTTGAGCTTTTCGGATGCGGAGTCGTATAGCCTCCCGTCATCGTCAATGACAGAGAGCCTTTCTATCTCATCTGTGAAATCTCTTATTTCCTTCGTGATCAAAGAGAAAACCGGATATTTTTCTTTTTCTGAGTTAAGTGTCTCTTTGAGTTTCACGGAGAGTTTTATGAGGTGGCGTATCTTCAGGAGCTCTTCTCCAGTTAGGAGACCTGTTTCATCCGCTTCGGCAAGCATTGGGGCCACAGGTGCAAGCCCATTCTGCCATGGAAGCTCTCCCTTTTTCTCCCTGTAATCTTCTATCGACAGGAATAGCTCCTGCCTTGTCCTGAGTTCGTCAAAATTTTGCGCGGGAACTGCCGCAAAGGCAGCTTCTTCGCCTATTTCGCTCCTGCAGTATTTAGATATAAGGGGGATGATCTTTTTAATTTCAAGGCTGTTGTATGATGCTTTTTCTGCAAACATGAAGATCAAACCTGTTCCCGGATGCCTGTTCCCATAAAAGTCCTGTCACTGTCAGGGATATATCCCTCCGGGCCTGACTCTCCGTTTCGGTACGGTCTGAGGATCTGCTCCAGCGTTCCCTCCGGAAGTGTTTCAGCGTTCGGCAAAAGATTGAAATCAACAAGTATCTGCTTTACCTCTGGCCACTGTCTTCCGGCATATCGGATAATATCGCTTTCGGTCATCCATGTCGGTTCGACCACGGGTGCAAGGAGAAGGCCTCCTATAAGGACTACGTAGACTGCCACAAATGTTTTTAGCAGACCGGAAAAGATCCCAAGCAACCTGTCTATACCGCTCAGGCTTATAGCTGAGAGAAGGCTTTTCATCATTTTACGGACAGCAGCAACAATTATTGATATGACGAGCCAGACAAGGATAATGGCTGCCAACTGCGAGACTGACTCATTTATACCTGTAAAAGCGCCGATCACCTCGCCGAATTTTCCTGAGAATTTAAACGAGACGTATATGGCGAAGAAAAACCCTACAAGGGTAAGTACCTCTCCTACAAAACCGCGGAAGCAACCCCGGATAACAAAGTAACATCCGAGAAGGATAAAAAAAATGTCGATCAGGTGCCAGCCAACAAGGTTCAATTATCAGACACGCTCTCGTTGAGAGTCTCGGTAAGAGAATCGATCCTGCATTTTATATCGTCAAGCTTATGGGAGAAGGACATCAGGGCAAGAAAGAGCCTTTCCTCCTGTGAAAGCGTTGGGGGAAAAGAACTCACCAGTTCCTGTATCGCGGAGACAATGCGGACGAAGCGCTCCTCATCGAGCGCAGTAGTAAGAGTGTATCTCTGCCTGCCGACAAGAAAAGAATATTTCCCCTCACCCAGGTTTCTGATCTCCGGCGCTTCGTCCATTGAAAAAACTCCTTTTATCTCAATTTAGCGCTATTGTGTTTCTGTTTTTCCCGCTGTCATGGAAGAGACCCTGCCAAGGAGACCTTCCAGCTTGTGCTCTATTTCATTTTTCTCTGTATCATGTGCGGTGGATCTTTTTTGGAGGTCCTCCTGTAGCTGAAGTATTTCAAGGTCTCTGTCCTCTATGACTCCCTTAAGCTCCTGGGCTTCCTTTTTAAGCCTGTCGTTTTCCTTTTTCATTTCCTCTATGCACGATCCGAGACTGCTAATAGCCGCTTCAAGTTTTTCAAACTGCTCTATCATATCAAGACCTCCTGATCTTTCTTTCTCTATTTTACCAGAGCTTTATGCACCGCGGACATTTCCGTCGAACTTCTTTGACATCTTCTTGATCATCTGTTTTGTGATCATTTCGATCTTTTCAGAGGTAAGTGTGCCTTCGTTTGAGCATATCCTCGTTCGGAAGGATACGGATTTTTTCCCTTCTCCCACCTGCGGACCGCGATATTCGTCTATGAACCGGACCTCTTTGACCAGTTCCACCTTTGAGGCAGTCTCATAAATATCTGACCATGCTACCTTTTCGTCAAAGACTATAGAGAGGTCAAAGTCCACACATGGATATTCGGGAAGGCGCATGTACCTGTTCTGTCTTGATGCGAGAGGCAACAGCTTCTCGACATCGATCTCAAAGAGTACTGTCATGCTTCTTTTTATACCTGCCTTGCGCGCTGATCTGAGGGAAATCAGTCCGATGCAGCCGATGGACTCTTCTCCATACATAATATTGAGCCAGAGCTTGTCATCCGCCCACAGTGGTCTTGCGGCGACCTGAGCAAAGCTGAGGGGCTCCATGTGGACCGCCCTGTGCATATTTTCCAGCGCCCCTTTTGCCTGCCTGAACAAAAACCTCGGGTCAGGCCCCACAAAAGCACCACATAGATGCCTTGCTATCTCCGGGAGCTGTTCAGCAGGGTCATTAATGCTGTGATAGTTTTTATCGGCAAAGACCTGTGTAAGCTCGAATATCCTGAAGCTGTCGAAATACCTCAGGTTGGTGAATACGCCTTTCATCATACCCGGGATCAGCGTGGAGCGAAGTCTGCTCTCATCTGGTGACGGAGGTGTGCTGAGACATAGCATGTTACTGGTGTCCGCACAAGACGCCTCGATATATTCATCTTCTATCCATGGATAGGTAAATATTTCCTGCATACCACACCTGAAGGCGAGGTATTCCCTAACGGAGCGCTCCATTTCCACTTTTCTCTGGTTGATGGGCTTTTCAAGCACTACCTTAGGAGGGATGAAATCAAAGTTCTCATATCCCATAAGCCTTGCGACCTCTTCAAGGATGTCGTTCGGAAGCGAGATATCGCCTGTCGACCTCCAGGAGGGAGCCGTAACGTGGAACATGCCGTCCCTTGCCTCTGTTTTGAAACCAAGGTTGTCGAGTATCCTAATAACTTCTTCCGCGGTAAGTTCCTTACCCAACCTCCTCGAAAGGAATGAGAGAGACACTTCCACCTCAGAATTTTTAAGGGGAAGAGGATATGAATCGACTAATCCCACTATCTCGGACTCAGGGAAGTATTCTTTAAACATATTTACAGCTACTGCTATAGCGACATCAATGCGCTGAGGTTCTACGCTCTTTTCAAAGCGCGAGGAGGCCTCCGTGCGGATGTCGAATCTCTTTGCTGTACGCCTGATACCCATCGCTGTGAAGTTAGCCAGTTCAAGTATTATCTCTGTTGTATCCTCCAGAATGGAGTCAAGCTTGCCCCCCATTATCCCGGCAAGGGCCACAGGATTATTCTCATCAGCGATGACAAGGTCTGCGGTCGTAAGGTCAAGGACCTCACCGTCAAGCAGCTCAAGCTTCTCTCCCTCTTTGGCTGTCCTTATATGTATATTGCCCTTGATGTGGTTTTTGTCAAATCCATGGGTGGGCTGTCCCGTTGCGAGCATCACGTAATTCGTTATGTCGACAGGGAGGTTGATCGGCCTCATGCCCACGCGCCATATCATGCTCTTCAGTTCGAATGGGGATGGGACATTTTTGATGTTTTTGAAAGTGATGGCCGCGTATCGCGGGCATCTGTCCGGGTTTTCTATAACTATTCCAAGATCACCGCTTCCCTCAGGCAGATCAGATTTTTCAAGGGACATAAGTTTCCGGTCGTAAATGGCGGCAAGTTCACGAGCCATTCCATAGTGTCCCCATAGGTCAGGCCTGTTTGTCAGCGATTTGTTGTCTATCTCGAGTATGATGTCTTTGAGTCCGAGGGCTTCCGCTGCAGGACTCCCCGGCTTAGCGCCCAGTTCCGTGATATCCATGATCTCAGCTTCGCGGGATGCCGGAAAGAGTTCCTCAAGACCTATCTCGCCTGAAGAACATATCATTCCGTAACTCATAACGCCCCTGAGCTTGGCCGGCTTGATCTCAACAGGATCACCGACTCCGTGCCAGCGCACCATGGCGCCCGGTTTGGCAACTACCGTAAGCTGACCGGGGGTCAGGTTGATCCCTCCGCATACTATAGTACTTGGAGCCATGTCGCCTACGTCTACTGTGCAAATCCTGAGTTTGTCCGCATCCGGGTGCGGCTCCACTGTGATTATCTTTCCAACAACAAGTCCTCCGAGACTATCCGCAAGATCGACTGCATCCTCGACTTCGACGGTGCACATCGTCAGGTCGTAGGTGAGCTTCTCCATGGTCAGATCTTCTGGAAGATCCACATATTTTTTTATCCAGTTAAGTGAAAGTTTCATCGTATCTATCTCCTATTTGAACTGATCAAGAAAACGAAGGTCGGCGCTGTGGAAGAGTCGCACATCATCTACACCGTATCTCATCATAACGAGCCTGTCCAATCCTATGTTGATGTAGAAACCGGACCAGACCGCAGGATCGAGTCCAGCCGCCTTCAGCACGTTGGGATGCGGTGTGCCGCCCGGCATTACCTCTATCCATCCGACGTGTTTACAGACTTTGCAGCCCTCTCCCCCGCATACCAGACAACGCATATCTATCTCAAACCCGGGCTCAACGAAGGGGAAGAATCCGACCCTCATCCTGACCTCGACATCCATTCCGAATATCTTGTCAAGGATCGTTTTGACAAGCACTTTCCCTGAAGCAAATGAGAAGTCCTTATCCACTATGAGGGCCTCGTACTGGAAGAAAGCTCTTTCGTGCCTTGCATCAGTAGTCTCGTTCCTGTAGACCCTTCCGGGGTAGACGAAACGTGCCGGAGCCCCGTGCTGCTGGAGGTAGCGAACACTCGCACCTGTAAGGTGGGGCCTTAGGCACAGGCGCTTTGCGCCACTCTCTTCATCATGTCCCTTCAGCCAGTATGTGTCCATGCTTTCACGGGCCGGGTGCTCCGGGGCAAAGTTCAGGTTGTCAAAGGCATAGAGCTCACTCGTTATCTCGGGTTCGGAAAAGACCTCAAAGCCAAGGGAGCGGAAGGCATCGTTGAGATCGTAGCACATCTGGGTGATAGGATGCAGTCCGCCTGAAGTAAAATCCACACCAGGGAGAGTTATATCAGCCGCACCCTCAAAACATGAAGCACAGTTGATCAGTTCTTCGTTTTTCTGATCGATAGCCTGGGTCAGGATCTCCTTGACCTCATTTGCTGCCTGGCCAAGAACTTTCCTCAACTCAGGAGCAGCCTGCCCGACACTTTTAAGGACCTCTGTCAGCTCACCTTTTCGTCCGACAAGGTTGGCACGAACTGTCCGCAGATCCTGTGGCAGCGATGTTTCCGATATCTTATCCATCCCTGCTTTTTTTAGCTTCTCAAGCCTCTCCAGAAGCCCCGACTCAGCCAACTTCTCCATTCCCTGTTCCTTCAGTTCGTCAAACACGCAATTATTCCCCCAATATAAGCAGGGCGGCCTTGGCCGGACCCTACGATGTTCATTTGCTCTCCAGATCGCTTTTAGTTACAAGTTCGTCCATGTCTGATCTGCGCCCGAGTACCCAAAGGCCGTCTGTCTCAAGAAACGGTCTCATTGGTGAGGGGGCTTCCTGCTTTCCATCATGTTCAAGCAATATCACTATCACTTTATAGCGCTGAGAAAATTTCATCTCCGCCATCGTTTTTCCGACCATTTCGGGAAGGGGCGTTATCTTTCCAAAGTAGAAATCGCCGCCGTCTATCTTGGTAAATTTCGAATACCAGGGATAGACAAAATTTTCAGCAACTTTATGCCCCATATCCCACTCAGGGAAGACTATCCTGTTAGCCCCCACTCTGGCAAGTATCTTCGCATGAAGCGCACTGTTCGCTCTTGCCACTACGAGAGGGACGCCAAGATCGACCAGTATGGATGTACAGAGGATGCTGTTCTCCAAGCTGGCACCTATCGTCACTATAGCGATGTCGACCTCTTTGGCTCCTACTTTTATCAGCGCGCTCTCATCGGATACATCG
Source organism: Synergistaceae bacterium UBA6101 (assembly GCA_002428495.1). Lineage (GTDB taxonomy): Bacteria > Synergistota > Synergistia > Synergistales > Synergistaceae > Caenicola. The sequence continues at coordinate 24,495 of DIWR01000007.1, read as the reverse complement.
AGCTGAGCTGCCACATCTATCTTTTCAGACATCTCAGCAACCGGGCCTGCGAGCTGATCCACACCTATCACGCTCTGACCGAGCTCGACAAGTTTTTCGCAAAGGGAAATCCCAAAACGACCCAGTCCGACAATAAGGAAACTTTTTTTGTCTTTACTCATTTGTTTCCCCTCCTTAGGAATCATCATCCTATGGGAATATTGACCTCTGTGTAATGTATTTCAACCTTCTTTTCTTCTTTGATAAGAGTCGCAAAGAAAGAGAGTATGCCTACTCTTCCCCAGAACATCAGGATCACGAGGACCATTTTACCAGCAACAGACAATTCCGGTGTAATGCCAAGGCTGAGCCCTACTGTTCCCATTGCGGATACGGCCTCGAAGAGCAGTGCTTCAAAGGAAAAGTCTTCAATAAAGGATAGAAACACTGCTCCTATAAAAAAAGTAATTAAATACATAAATGCCATAGCCAGGGCTCTCCTGACTGTTGAATATCCTATTTTCCCATGCCAGAAAACATTTTCGTCCCTGCCGAGCATTTCGTTCCAGGCAGCAATTGCAAGCACTCCAAGTGTCGTAGTCTTGATGCCGCCTCCTGTAGATGCCGGAGATGCGCCTATTACCATCAGCGCTATCATGAGTATCTTCCCCAGCTCTGAAAATGCAGAGGGCTGGACTGTGTCAAAACCTGCAGTCCTGGTCGTCACACTTGTAAAGAGTGCGTTCCAAATTTTGGCCCAGTCCGGAAGTCCGGCAAGTCCTTCCCTCCAGTCTGAAATCAAAAGCATGACTGTTCCAACTGTTATAAGCCAGAAAGTAAGAAATAGGACAAGCTTAGAATAGTGAGATAACCTGCTTTTCTTACATAAAGCTTCCCAGCAGTTTGCAAAAACCGGAAACCCTATGCCCCCCAGTATTATTAACATCATCACAGCAGCAGGGACTATTACGGATAGAGAAAAACCATTGAGTCCGTTCGGAAGCGGAGAAAAACCTGCGTTGCAAAAAGCGCTGACAGAATGAAAGACAGCATAGTAAATTGATTTTTCGACAGGTATTCCATGACTGACGAATCCCCAGTAAAGCAATAAAGCACCAAAGCTTTCTACAACAAATGTATATTTTGCAAGTATAGTCAATAGCCTGACAGCACCACTCACGCCATTCAAACCGAAACCCCCAAGAAAACAGAGCCTGCTCTTTATGCCGATCCTTCTTCCCACAACGAGTCCGAGCATCATAACAGCAGTCATTATGCCAAGTCCGCCTATCTGTATCAGGACCAGTATTATGAGCTGCGAGACCATCCCCAGCCCTGCTGCAAGGTTTATTGTCACAAGGCCTGTCACGCAGACAGCCGACGTGGACATAAAAAGAGCATCCACAACTGCTATCGGCATATCGTACAAATATTTGTTCGATAACCATAGCAGTAGGGCTCCCACTAATATGACCAGCAGGAACCCCAAAACCATGACTTGCTCTACCCTGTAAGAAGTATGTAATTTCAATTTGCCGCTCTGAGGAAAATTATGATTTCAGGGCTGACTGGGCCTTTTCAACAAGTTTCGAGAATGCGGGCATGTCGTTGACCGCAAGGTCGGCAAGCATTTTGCGGTTAATGTTGATCTCAGCCTTCTTCAGTCCGTTGATGAGCGCGCTGTAAGCAATTCCGTTTGCACGGGCAGCTGCGTTTATACGCATGATCCAGAGTTTTCTGAAATCGCGTTTCTTAAGCTTGCGACCTGAAAAGGCGCTCGTAAGAGCATGCAGGTAGGCTTCACGAGCCCTGCGGTATACGTTCTTTTTACGCCCCCAGAATCCCTTTGTGATGCTGTATAGTTTTTTTAGTTTGTTGCGGCTTGCACTTGATCCCTTTACTCGCATTTAATGTCACTCCTCAGTATTATTTCTCGTTAAAAGAGCCCCGGCCTCATGCGTAGGGCATAACCTTCTTTATGTGCGCCTCAACCGCTGCCGGAAGGACACCCTTTCTCCTAAGTGAACGAAGCCGTTTCGAGTTCTTCGAAGAAAGAAGGTGGGAGCGGCCGCTCTTTTTGAAGGTGACCTTGCCTGTTCCGGTAATCTTAAAACGTTTTTTTGTGGCGGAGTGGGTTTTCATCTTGGGCATTGCATAGTTCCTCCTCTTGCTGTTATATCTCTGTGAAAGAGACGGTCACGCATTTATTGTTTTTACTTTTTTATCAATGGTACCGAATTTATCAGCTATTCACTGTCAGCTTTTTGCTCGGTCCCTTTTGCTGCTTTAGGTTCCTTGATCTCTTTTTTGGGAGCAGCATCAGCTGTTTTCGGGGCTGCTTCCTTATTTGCCTTCTTTTCCGGTGCAGGAGCAGCTTCCTTTGGAACTGAGGGCTTCTTTGCCGCCTCCAGCTGTATGGCAGGGGCTATCATTATCCTCATGTATGAGCCTTCCATCCTTGGCTCCATCTCCATTTTGCCGAAATCGACTATCGCAGCCATGACCTTGTTCAGTACATCTCTGCCGCGGTCAAGGAATGCCATTTCTCTTCCCCTGAAAAAGATGGAGACCTTTACGCGATGACCGGCCTGAAGGAAGGTTTTTATCGCCTTTACCTTGAAATCATAGTCATGCTGGTCGATCTTCGGCCGCATCTTTATCTCTTTAACTACCTGATTCTTCTGTTTCTTGCGGGCGTCCTTGTCACGCTTCTGCTGCTGGAAACGGTACTTTCCGTAATCCATTATCCTGCATACCGGCGGGGTCGCCTGAGGGGCTACCTCCACCAGGTCAAGTTCAGCCGCTTCTGCCAGTGCCAGCGCTTCTTTAGTGCTTATTACGCCTCGTTTGGCATTTTCTTCATCGATAAGAAGAACCTCTGTTGCCCGAATGTCGGAATTCACGCGGGGCTCGTCGTCCCTGTTTGCTATGGCGTTACACCTCCTGAGTGTAGATCTTGGTCAAATTAAAATGGGCCAGGCACAAAACGCGCCAAGCCCATTGGAAATTTCTTCCAGGTCAGACCTGACAACTTACTTCGTCGGCAGGCGAGAGGCGCATCCTCTGCTTAAAAACCCGTTGATATAAATCAACTTGTGTATGTTAGCACACCTTGCCGCTTTACGCAAGGCGAAGTCTGATCCGGTGTCTCATCAGGCTATAGAGGATCGAACTCCGATTTGAGATGATCCAGGAACCCCTCGAAGGTCATCGATCCAAGGTCTCCCTTTGATCTGTCCCTTACGGCGACTGTTCCTTCTTCGGCTTCCCTGGCTCCTATAACGAGCATGTAAGGGATCTTTTGCATCTGGGCGTCGCGTATCTTTTTGCCCAGTTTTTCATCTCTGGAGTCGACCTCGATCCTTATGCCCGCATCCCTGAACTTTTTTGCAAGCTCTTCGGTGTATCCGGCAAATTCTGAGCTTACCTGCAGCAGCTTCACCTGCACGGGCGCCAGCCAGTACGGAAATGCTCCCGCATAGTTCTCTATGAGGATGCCCATGAACCTTTCGAGGCTGCCAAGTACTGTTCTGTGAAGCATCACAGGACGGTGCTCCGCTCCATCGTTCCCTATGTAGGTCATGTCAAACTTCTCCGGCATCTGGAAGTCAAGCTGAATCGTACCGCATTGCCATGTGCGGCCGATACAGTCTTCAAGATGAAAGTCGATCTTGGGACCGTAGAATGCTCCGTCTCCTGGATTGAGCCTGTATTTTGTTCCTGTCTCCTCCAGAGCTTCCTTCAGCCTCTGCTCCGCAAGATCCCAGAGTTTAGGGTCGCCCATAGAGTTTTCAGGCCTGGTGGAAAGCTCTACGTAATACTTGAAACCAAACACATCCTGGTAGAAATACCTGTCAAGTTCCATTATCGCCTTTATTTCGTCCTTTATCTGATCAGGCGTACAGTATATGTGTGCATCGTCCTGGGTAAAGGCTCTGACTCTCATAAGTCCATGGAGCGCTCCCGATCTCTCGTGACGGTGAACGAAGCCAAGTTCAGCCATACGAAGGGGAAGTTCCCTGTAGCTGCGGATAGCACTGTTGTACACAAGTATACCGCCGGGACAGTTCATGGGTTTCACTGCGAACGGAGTTTCATCTATCTCTGTGAAATACATATTTTCCTTATAATGATCCCAGTGTCCAGAACGAAGCCAGAGTGACCTGTCGAGGATCATCGGAGTCTTTATTTCGACATAGCCCCGCTTTGTATGTTCTTTTCTCCAGAAAGAGGTAAGATTGTTCATTATTACCATGCCCTTGGGATGGAAGAAAGGGAATCCGGGACCCTCAGGATGAACGCTGAAGAGATCAAGCTCTTTCCCAAGTTTCCTGTGATCTCTTGCCTTGGCCTCTTCCATACGGCGAAGATATTCCTTGAGCTCTTCCTCAGATCCGAATGCTGTCCCGTATATGCGTGTCAGCATTTCGTTCTTCTCATCCCCATGCCAGTAGGCACCGGCGAGGGAGAGAAGCCTGAAGAATTTGCAGCACCCTGTGTGGGGAACATGCGGACCGCGGCAGAAATCTATGAAATCGCCCTCGCGGTAGGTCGAAAGGATGTCGCCCTCAAGGTTGTCGATCATCTCCACCTTCAGATCTTCACCAAGCTTCAAAAAGAGCTCTCTGGCCTGCTCTTTTGTATGTTCCTCCCTCACAAGTGGGATCTTTTCCTGCGCTATTTTCCTCATCTCTGATTCGATCTTCGGAAGATCCTCATCAGAGATAGGTTTCGGGAATCTGATGTCATAGTAGAATCCATCTTTAATAGAAGGTCCTATGCCGAACTTCGCCTCCGGCCAGAGTCTAAGGACCGCATGAGCCATGAGGTGGGCTGTGGAGTGGCGCAGGAGGCCTAGTCCCTCCTCTGAATTAGGAAATACCGGGATAAATTCTGTGTCTTCAGTAAATACCTTGTCACAGTCAACAAGCCTGCCGTCGACTTTTGCTCCAATAGCTTTTTTAAGGTGCAAGATTTCAAGAAGTTGACGTATCGACGTGCCGTCAGCTTCATAAACTTTGCCTTCAGGTATTGAAAAACGTGCCATTAGTATCGCCTCCTAATTTGCCTCTGGGCAAATTCCTGCAGTTAATCTATTTCCTGCCTGTGCTCCCGAACCCGCCTGAAGAACGTTCTGTCTCATCCAGTTCCTCAGCCTTCTCGAGATCCACCTGCGTAACTTCTGCAAAAACTATCTGGGCTATCCTGTCACCCGGCTCTATCCTGAAATCTTCCCTGCCGTGGTTGATGAGTATGACCTTTATCTCTCCGCGGTAATCTGAATCGATCGTTCCCGGCGTATTAAGGACGGTGACTCCGTGTTTCAGCGCGAGGCCGCTCCTTGGCCTTACCTGGGCTTCGCAGCCCAGGGGCATTTCAAGAAAGAGTCCCGTTCCTACACAGCCCCGATCTCCGGCAGGGATAACAGCTGCTTCGGCAGCGCGCAGATCCAGTCCTGAAGATCCCGGAGTAGCGTAGCCGGGAAGGGAGATCCCGGCATCTGCCTTTATTTTGACTTTCATTTTAGACATTTGTATTTCCTACTTTTTGCGTTCTCTTTCAAAACGCCTGGCCGGACGGTTGTCAGATCCCCTGTCTGAGCCGTAGTCTCTGCGGGGCGGCCTTCCACCGTCATCATGTCTTGGACCGCTGTCATGCCTGGGGCCTCCATCGCTCTTTGGGAAGTGCGAGAAGCGCTCTTCACGTTCTTTTTCTATGGCTGCCTGCTCAGCAAATTCAGGATCTTTCGCAAGATCGTCAAGCTGGTCCAAAATACGCTTACGGCTCAGGTTGACCCTGTGCATGTCATCGATCTCTTTGACTGTCACGAGTACCTTGTCTCCGGTATTTATCGCGTCTTCAAGCCTCGGGACGTGGTAGTTGCTGATCTCGCTTACGTGCAGAAGACCCTCTTTACCCGGCAGGACTTCAACGAAGACCCCGAAATTCATCATTCTTGTAGCTGTTCCTACAAATGTCTCTCCGGCCTTTACCTCGCGCACGAGGTCGTTGATGATCTTTACCGCAGCTTGTGCAGAATCATCATTGACTGCTGCAACATATACGCGACCTGTGTCATCCACATCTATCTTGGCTCCCGTACGCTGTACTATAGAACGGATCACCTTGCCGCCGGGACCTATGACATCGCGGATCTTTTCCGGATTGATATTTATAGTGATTATCTTTGGTGCTGTCGATGAGAGATCCACGCGAGGGGCAGATATGGCAGCATCCATTATGTCTAGTATCTGCATACGTCCATTTTTCGCCTGCTCAAGGGCCTGGGTCAAAATGTCCCTTGTGATCCCGCCGGCCTTGTTGTCCATCTGGAGAGCAGTAACGCCATCTCTTGTACCTGCTACTTTAAAGTCCATGTCTCCGTAGTGGTCCTCAAGACCCTGGATGTCGGTGAGTATGCCAAACTTGCCGTTGTCCGCTATGAGTCCCATCGCAATACCGGCAACAGCTTTTTTGATAGGCACACCTGCCGCCATCATGGAGAGGCTTCCGCTGCAGACACTAGCCATTGAACTTGAACCGTTGGATTCAAGAATGTCGGAGACCTGTCTTACTACATAGGGGAATTCAGCCTCACCTGGGAAGACAGGGCGGAGCGCCCTTTCAGCAAGAGCTCCGTGTCCTATCTCACGGCGTCCGGGTCCTCTCATTGGCTTTACTTCTCCGACAGAGTACGGCGGAAAATTGTAGTGGAGTATGAACGTCTTTGAAGGCTCATCTATCTTGAGGCCGTCAAGCATCTGGTCGTCAGTTCCCATCATGCCAAGCGTAGTTACGCCCAGAGACTGCGTCTCTCCGCGTGTAAAGAGTGCCGATCCATGCGTCATTGGCAGTATGTCGACTTCACAGGTTATCTCCCTGAGTTCGTCCATAGCCCTGCCGTCAGATCTGCGCTTGTCATCAAGGAGAAGTTTTCTTACACACTTCTTTACCATTTCATCCATTTTGGTCGCTATATACTTGCCTGAATCTGGGTGAGATTCTGCAAAATGTTCCTCGGCCCTCTTCTGTGCCTCTCCTATCGCTGCGCCCCGCGGCTGTTTCTGATGTATCTGCACAGCTGCGTAAATATCTTCATAAAGTTCCTTATCCATCCACTCATCTATCTCTGTGATGACTTCAGGTGCGGGAAGCTCTGCCTTGGGCTTGCCGATCTTAGCGCAGACTTCGTTGATAAAATCCACTATTTTGCGGATGGCATCGTTGGCAAGTTCCATCGCATCTACCAGAAGCTCTTCCGACACTTCTCTTGCTCCTGCCTCTACCATCGTCACTCCGCCCCTGTGTCCCGCAACGACAAGATCCATCGTGCTGTCGGGCATATCTGTCTCATCAGGGTTTACTACCAGTTCTCCGTCTATGCATCCGATGCGGACAGCCCCTATGGGACCATCCCATGGGATGTCCGACATTGAAAGTGCCAGTGAGGCTCCGTTTATTGCAAGTATATTAGCGGGGTTGACCTGATCTACAGACATTACTGTGGCAACAACATGCACATCGTTCCTCATCCATTCAGCAAAAAGCGAACGGATAGAACGGTCTATCATCCTGCCGCTCAGGATCGCTGTCTCTGAGGGGCGTCCCTCTCTTTTTATAAATCCGCCGGGCACCTTGCCTGCTGAGTAGAAACGCTCTTCGTAATCTACCAGCAGCGGGAAAAAGTCCATCCCCTGTCTCGCTTTTTCTGCGAGCACTGCAGTGACCAGCACGGACGTTTTGCCGTGGCCGGCAAGGACTGCAGCGTTAGCCTGCTTAGCAAGCCGTCCTGTTTCAAAGGACATAGTCTTACCGTGTAGTTCCAATTCAAATATTTCTTTCATTTTTTTTCCTCCCATTTTATGTCTTCAACTGTTGAAGAATAACACAAAATAGCAAAAATGGCGAAGGTATTGACCCTTCGCCATGCGTAAGTTGCCTATTTTTTGCTTCTCTTTGTCAGACTGCTGCTAGTGGCGCAGTCCGAGACGCTGGATAAGCGACTGATAGCGGTTAAAGTCGCGGTCTTTGAGGTACTGGAGAAGCTTGCGGCGCTTACCGACCATGATAAGGAGTCCGCGGCGTGAGTGGAAGTCCTTCTTATGGATCCTCATGTGGTCCGTGAGTTCACGGATACGTGTTGTCAGGATGGCAACCTGTACCTCTGTTGAGCCTGTGTCTGCTCCGTGCACTTTGAACTCTTCGATCAGCTGCTGTTTCTTTTCTTTCTGGATCATAATGATCACTCCTGTCTGAGCCTGTTACGCTCTATATTCCCAAGACTCAGGCCCGCGTCGCTTTGCGCCGGTCCGTGTGAAGGGCAATGGAAATAATAGCAGAGAGTCTCCAATATGACAAGCCTGCCATAAAATAACTGCCATAAAATAACATTTTAAGGGAAATCGGCCTTGCCCAATTCTCCCTTATTTTTACTTCCGCTCCTTCGCTCTTTTCATCATTCTTTTGTTCACAGCCGAGCAGTAGACCGCGGCAAGGGGATTATGTCCCAGCACCCTGTCCTTTACCACCAGGGGCACCACATATGTGTGCGAGTGTTTTATAAACAGAGCGTCATGCCCCACACAGAGCCCAATGACCAGATTCATGTCTGTCTTTTTTTGTTCGAGCATCCTTGCCTGTTCTATCGGGTTGCAGCTTATAGGACCGACCCTGTCACTCGTCGGTGCCCCCATTTCTGATTTCGGAATGCCACACACCTTACAGCAAATAGCCTCTATTTCAAAAAAATTCGAGAGGAAATCGGCAATTTTAGTTGCTTCTTCCTTAAGCCCGACGCAAAAGGCTATCCCAAGTTTTTTATATTCCATTCGGGAAGCAAACTCAACAACCTCTTCTATTCTGTTGAGGTCTCCGTAGAACTCTGACTCGACAAAAGCCGCGGTCTGCATCATCATTTTTTCATGCGGGTCTGAATAAAGTTCAATACTGTTCCTCTCTATGCAGGGTTCTCCCTCGCGACACTTCTGGTCTTCACAGAGATCACATCTCATTAAAATATTCCTCCATATCTTTTGGAAGAGGGGCCTTGAATTCCCTTCCCCTTATCTCTTCCGGCAGTCCCGTATCGTCCGGGAAGGTAACTGAGTACGCATGAAGCAGCGGCCGTTTGGCCCGTCCAGCATTCCCGCCGTATTTTCTGTCTCCTATGATCGGATGGCCTATTGCCGCAAAATGGGCCCTTGCCTGGTGAGGTCTTCCGGTTACGAGCTCTGCTTCCACTGCGCTGATCTTTTTGAAAGATGATATTTTCCTGTATCTTGTGAGAGCGCTCTGTCCGCTCTCATCTACCATCACTGTATTACCGGCCTGATCCTTGAGCAGTGGAAGGTCTATCTCTCCCGATTCCTTAATTTCACCTGCAACAACAGCCCTGTATATCTTTTTTATCTTCCGTTTCCTTATCAGTTCTGAGAGGTACCTCAGTGACGGTCCTGTAAGTGCTGCTATGACCGCTCCGGACGTATTGCGGTCCAGGCGCTGGACCGTTGATGGACGAAAGTCGTTCCTGCCCCAATTGAGTTCCTCCAACACCCTCGTTATGAGAGAATCCCCGTTTTTTGTATCCGGTTGTGTCAGAAGACCCGCAGGTTTGTTTATTATCCATAGGAAGTCGTCTTTGTATATTGTTTCCAGTCTTTCATGCCTGATGGACGTTGTATTCTCCTTTGTGGTTCTTACGGCCGGCATATCGTCATTCCAGGGTACCTGCAGAAACTGTCCCTCACCTACCCGTGTATCCGGACTGACTTTTTTTGCATCCAGCCGGACTTCTCCTGTACGGATAGCTTTCATGAGGGCACCAAGGGGGATCTGGGGCCACATGTTTCTTAAAAGCCTGTCGATCCTCCTGCCTGACTGATCACTGGTTATATAAAACTCCTTTGACATTTTTCCTCTCCTGTTTCAATTCATGTGCCCGACACGATCCCGGACAGTCGCAAAAAAGAAGATCACCTGTTCCAGAAACGGCGGCCTGTGGCTGGATGCCACTGAGAGATGGGCTGGTCCTCGGTGAGGTCTTTGACAGAATCCTTCCAGCAAAAGACCCTGAAGTCCAGCTCATCGGCAGACGAGACTACCATTGCTTCAGGAGTCGCCGGAACGACAGGTGATCCAAACTCTCTCTGCCCGTGATGGCTCAGAAGGATGTGCGCGATCTGGAGTTTCAGTGAGTTGCTAAGTCCGCTTTTTTCCGCAAGCTCCATAAACTTGGAATATCCTATCGCTATGTGGTCAAGAACTGCTCCCTCGAGGGTCATCTCGGGGATAGAGCCCATTCTGTATGATCCAAGCTTCCCAAGGTCGTGAAGGAGCCCTCCGGCGACAACTATGTCAACATCAATGTCATACCCGGATATCCTCAGTGATTCAGCCATAGATCTTGCACAGTCTGTAACTGAGAGCGTATGCTCAAGCAGGCCGTTTGCATACGCGTGGTGATGGCTCACTGCAGCAGGCCAGTCACGAAACTGCTTCCATGTCTCACCATCATATACAAACCTTATAAAATCAGCGACTTCCGGGCGGCATGATGAGACAAGTTCCTCGTACCTTTTGACAAGGTCCTCCATGGGGATCGGTGATCTCGGCAGATACTGCGACGGTGGAAATTTATCCTGGTCAAGAAGCGTGATCTTGTTGAAGTTGAACTGAGACTGGCCCCTGAATTCTGTAGTTTTTCCATCAATACCCACTGTACAGCCTGCAACAGATCTCAGCTTTTCGTCGTCCAGCCTTTTTGCAGTCGATGTTGTCTCCATGTGGGGGTCAGATCTGTCAAACCAGCTGGCATCAGACCATACCTTGGCTTCAAGAGTCCCGAATGAGTCGGTTACAGCCATCTCATAGTATGGTTTCCCGTTTTTGTCGTTTTTCTGAAAGAGTGAGGATACAACAAAAATCGCCTTGAAGGAGGTTCCGGAGGCCAGTTTGCGGATCTCCTGGCTGTTTTTTAGTATAGATTGTGCATCTGACATATTTATCTTCCTTCCGAAGCATGTTCGCTTAAAATCAACACCCCAATAATAGACGTTCATGCGAAGTATTAAAAGGGGCAAAACTTTGTTCGTACCGCTGATATATCATTTTTCTCGGTGACAATCTGCTTTTTTTGTGTATAATGACAATGCTGCCTCTTTCACATGAGAGAGGCTGAGTATGTATTGTGAATATTTATTTGGAGGGATCATGCTATGAGTTCAGTAAACTGGAATGCAAGACTGTCGGATATAGCGCTTAATGTCAAACCTTCGCCTATAAGGGCCCTGATGAAATACACCAAGACACCCGGTGTTATCTCGTTTGCGGGAGGCAACCCCGATCCTGCAGTTTTCCCCGTGGCGGAGTTTTCTGAAGCCTCTGCTATCCTGGCCCGTGAAGGCAAAGATGTCCTTCAGTACGGTGCTACAGACGGTTATGCGCCGCTCAAGGATTACATCGCAAAATGGATGGCACCCAGAATGGGCCGTGAGACAAAACCTGAAGAGATGCTTATCACAACCGGCTCTCAGGAAGGTATGGATCTTCTCTGCAGCGTCCTGCTCAATGACGGGGACACTATCATTGTTGAGGGGCCGACATATCCCGGTGCGATCCACGCCATGAGAAACCGCGGCGCAAGATTCCTCTCTGTGCCGTGCGATAAAGACGGACTTTGCGTCGACATGCTTCCGGCCGTTATCGAACAGGGACGCAAGGATGGACACAGGATCAAGTTCATCTACACTATTGTCAACTTCCAGAACCCCTCCGGCTCGACACTCTCTGAGGGCCGCAGGGCTAAACTCCTTGATATTGCTGAAAAGTATGACCTGATCATATTCGAAGACGATCCCTACGGCCACCTTCGTTATACAGGAAATAGCGTACCGACCATCTTCTCTATGGACAAAAAAGAGAGCGGAAGAGTCGTTTACGCATGCTCCTTCTCCAAGATACTGGCACCAGGGACACGAGTAGCATGGATCGTCGGAGACCCCGAACTGATGCAGAAAATGATCATGATAAAGCAGGGAACAAACCTCTGCTCAAGCGTAGTCGCACAGGCACTCGTATATGAGTACTGCAGGCTTGGGCACCTAGAGGGATTTCTCCCCAAAATCATCGCCCACTATAGTAAAAAGCGTGACGCCATGGAAGCTGGATTCAAAAAGTACCTGCCCTCGAATACCATTTACAATACACCGGAAGGCGGCTTTTTCTTTTGGCTGCAAGTACCGGGAATCGACTCGAATGCCCTCTTCATGAAAGCGATAGAGCACGGAGTGGCCTTCGTAACAGGTCCGTCATTCTTCGTAGACGGTTCAGGACTTGATTTCATGCGTACATGCTTCACCTTCGCACAACCGGAAGAGCTCGAAGAGGGCGCAAAACGCCTAGGCGCAGCAATAAAGGCGCTTTAGCAGAAAACTCTGGGAATGAATATCGGTGCGGCCTCATCATGAGGCCGCCTTTTTGTTTCCCTAAGAGCCATAACGGCCGGATTTGGCGGTCATTGATAGAAACGTTGATCGAAGATTATAATGGGTAATGATGCAAAGAGATAGGAAGGACATCACTGTAACAGATAACAGAACCAGGTCGCAGAGAGTGGGTGATCCCATGGAGGATATTATAACAGCGCTCGCCACAGCGTGGGGAGAAAGCGGAATAGCTGTAGTAAGGCTTTCGGGAGAGGGCTCAGTCTCGCTCGCTGATAAAATATTTACCGGACAAAAGAAACTTGCCGGACAGCCGGCACGTTTCCTCACCCTTGGCAGACTTCGATCTTCTGATGGGGAGCTCTTTGACGAAGTGCTTGCCGTAAGGTTTGCAAAAGGAGCAAGTTATACTGCCGAAGAAAGCGTTGAGATCCATTGTCACGGTGGTCTGCTGCCAGCTCAGAAATGCATGGAAGAACTCTGCTCAATGGGAGCAAGGCTTGCGCAGCCCGGAGAATTTACACGCAGGGCATTTGTGAACGGACGGATCGATCTTCCGCAGGCGGAAGCTGTCCTTGGGGTAATTAGGGCGGAAAGCGACGAAGCACTATACGCCTCTTCAAGAACTTTGCAGGGAGCATTTGCTGAAAAACTCAGGTCTTTTCTTGACGACATTACAGAACTTGCCGCATTCATGGAAGTAGATCTCGATTTCCCTGAGGAAGACGAGGGATACATTACAAAGGAAGATTCCGAGATACGCCTGGTGGATATGATCTCAGCAGGAGAAGCACTGCTTGCAGACTGCCGTTCCGGACTTATTTTAAGGGAAGGGATTAAGACGGCTATCATAGGTCGCCCGAACGTAGGGAAATCATCGCTCCTCAATGCCCTTCTGAAGGAAGACCGGGCGATCGTGACCTCCGTACCAGGAACGACGAGGGACAGAATAGAAGCGACATTCACTCACAAAGGCATCCCTATCAGGATAATTGACACTGCCGGCATCCGTGAGACCATTGACGAGGTAGAGTGCATAGGTGTAAACCAGTCGCTAAAGTCCATAGAAGAGGCTGATCTCCGCGTCTGGGTCATAGATGCGGGAGATGAACTGAGTGAGGAAGACATGGAACTCGGCGGGCGTGTATCTTCAATGAAACACCTCGTTGTGCTGAACAAGAGCGACATACCGCAGAAGATTTCCCTGGATCAGCTGAAAAAGAGCTTTCCTTCAAGCCGGGTAGTCTCGGTCTCAGCGCTTAAGTCTGACGGGATAGAAGAGCTGAAGGATATAATGGTCAACGAGATAACAGGGGGCATAAAGGTCACAGGAGGATACGGAGTCACTTCCAGACAGATAGAGTGCCTCTCTGCCGCTCTGACCTCCCTGCGGGAGACGCTAAAAATTGTCTCGGAAGGTCTTGGGGATGATCTTGCTATAACCTGTCTTTCAGATTCAAGGTCCCAGTTGGCAAAGCTGCTTGGGATCGATGCCACGGAAAACTTGCTCGATACAGTCTTTTCACAATTCTGCATTGGAAAATAGGATGGCTGCAGAACTATAGAAGAAAGCGACCCTGAATTTTTAGACTAAAAATGGGAGGCTGTCTGAGCCTCCCATTTCGTTTGCATTAATGGCAGTTTTGCTCTTTCTTCCGGATCAGTAAGCCTTTGCAAAAATGGCCTTGCGGGCTCCCTCTTTTCCGGTGTAGAAGCATCTACCCCGCTCTTCGGAGTATTCCAGCGGGTAGCATCTCGGAGTGGCCCCTGTTGCTTCCTTGATGGCTTTTTCATCTTCTTTGCTTCCATCAAAGAATACTTCGACAAATCCGCCCTTGCTCTCAAGAACTTCCCTGAACTGAGCCATGTCTGCTGCCTGATATGTGTTCTCTTTCCTGAATTTCAGTGCCCTGTCAAATAGATTATTCTGTATCTCTTCAAGAAGCTCCGGGATACGTTTTTCGAGCTCTTCCCATGTGATCTCCATCTTTTCTCCGGTATCTCTTCTCACAACTTTGACTTTACCCACTGCAAATTCCTTTTCTCCAAGTTCAAGGCGAAGCGGGACACCCCTCTGAAGGTGAAAGAAGAACCTGTCGCCCGGACGAAGGTGTTGCTGTGTGTCCACCTGTACAAAACGTCCGCAGAGAGTCTTGTTCAGTATTGTCTTAAGCTCTTTTGCCTTCGGCACTATTTCTTCATCAAATTTGGCTGCGTCAGTTGAGATCGGTATTATGACAGCCTTTGTCGGAGCTACCCTTGGCGGGAGAACAAGCCCGTCGTTGTCCGAATGCGTCATAATAAGTGCGCCTATGAGTCGCATCGATACTCCCCAGCTTGTAGTATGGGCAAAATCCATTTCCCCGTTTTTGTTCTGGAACTTAATGTCAAATGCTTTGGCGAAATTCTGCCCCAGATAGTGGCTCGTCCCGGCCTGAAGCGCCTTTTTGTCGCTCATCATCGTCTCGCAGGTGTAGGTGTTGTCTGCACCCGGGAACCGCTCTCCCTCTGTTTTTTCTCCGGGGAGCACAGGGAGGGCAAGTTCGTCTGCCATTATCCTTCTATATACCTCGAGCATGAGGAGGGTCTCTTCGACTGCTTCTTCCTTTGTTGCATGTGCTGTATGGCCTTCCTGCCAGAGAAACTCAGAAGTACGAAGGAAGAGCCTGGGCCTTTTCTCCCAGCGCATAACGTTGCACCACTGGTTGATCAGGATCGGCAGGTCGCGCCATGACTGGACCCATTTGCTGTACATATAGCCTATGACTGTTTCCGAGGTAGGCCTAATAATCAGCGGCTCTTCAAGTTCTTCTCCCCCTGCGTGAGTAACTACCGCGCACTCTGGAGCAAAACCCTCGACATGCTCCGCCTCTTTCTCCAGGAAAGATTTAGGGATCAAAAGAGGGAACGATGCATTTACATGTCCGGTCTCTTTGAAAGCCTCGTCAAAATGTTTCTGGATGAGTTCCCATACTGAGTAACCGGTAGGTCGGACGACCATACATCCACGGACCGGCGCATAATCCGCCAGTTCTGCAACACGTATTACGTCAAGATACCACTGTGAATAATCCTGTTCTTTGGGTGTAATGTTCTTAGCCATCCGGTTACCTCCATCGTTGATACTTTTTATAAATATCATCACTCAGCGCATTGCTGTGCAGGCTATTGTAACATTTATCTGTACATTTAGAGCTAATTAATTTGTAATATTTTGTTTCTCTTGACAATTTACCATTTTATCGTATTCTTAGAGTGTACATTGCAAGTATTTAACACATTACTATAGGGAGGGAATGATCATGGCTTTAGAGTGGAAAGATGAGTTTACCGATCAGCTTTGTGACTCGATAGTGGCAATTACTGACAGGGAGGAAGCCTACCGTTTCCTGGAGGATGTCGCCACTTTTTCAGAGATTAGAGCATTTGCACAAAGACTACAGGTAGCCAGCCTGCTGCTGAAGGGGATGTCATATCCTCAGATAGTTCAGGCAACGGGGGCCAGCACTGCAACGATAAGCAGGGTCAAAAAATTTGTTGAATACGGCTCAGACGGTTACAGGGATGTCCTTGCAAAACTGTCGGGCAACAAAAAAGAGGAAGAAAAGAAGAAGAAAAAATAATAAAAACGTATCTTCATGACATTCAGCCCGCACTATTGTGTCTGTATATCAGACACAGGATCTGCGGGTTTTTCATTTATCCGGCCGGGGGCTGCATAAAGCATCCGGACTTATTTTATTATAGCCCATGCAGCAAGGTCGTCTATATCCCTGGGAGGAGTTCTCAGTGATATAGGTATCAGCTTCCACAGTCCTTTTGGCGGATGTAGTTTCCAGTAGAGCTCTCGTCCTTTAAGAGTGGTGCCGTGTTCGTCTGTTATCTCAAGCTCGCAGGTCCCTCTCAGGAGATAATGCAATTCTTCAGAAGAGGTGCCGTTTCCAAGGCAGATCTTTTCAAGCATTTTGCCTTCCAAAAACTTAAGATCTCCCTCTTTTTTCCACACACCAAGAACTTTCCAGTTCTTATCTTTAAGCGACAGGAATAAAAATTGCTCTGATAATTTAGGGATTATTGCAGAGAAAAGCAGCCTGTCACCTTCCGCAAATGCTACCCCAATTTTATGGCGGCCCGGATCGATCCCGCACTTAATCGAGATCACCCCTCTCTACAGATTCCCACCTTGGATACATCCACATCCACTGATCAGGATATTTTCTTATCCACTCCGAGATGACCTCGTTGCAGTCGTCTATGCTGCTCTGAAGATCTTTGCCATAAGGTTTGCCGTCCCTGCCTTTGAGGGCAGGAAGAAAGTGCAGTTCAAGCTTATGCGTGTCGAGCCATCTTACGCAATATGCAGGTACGACCGCACATCCAAGCTTGTCAGCAAGTTTTGCCATGCCGATCGGCGTGCTTGCGGGGTATCCAAGGAACGGGGAAACTATGCCAGCTTTTTTAGCATCCTGATCCACAGGCACAGCAATTATTTCCCCTGCCTGAAGCGCCTTTATCATAGCCTTTAGATCAGACGCTTTGCCAAGCGCCTTCATTCCTCCGGCATTTCTTAATTCCATTATCAGGTCGGTGATCCTCTCATCCCTTTGATCGGTCCCCAGGCCGTTCATCGGGTATCCGTGCTGCGCACACCAGGCTCCCGCGTATTCCCAGTTCCCGATGTGAGCTGTTACCACAAATACTCCCTTTCGGGCTTCATAGGCCTCCCGTAGGTTTTCTTCCCCGTATACTGTGACTACTTCATCAAGTTTGCAAGCCATAACAGGGATCCTTATAAACTCCGCGGTCGATTTGCCAAAGTTCCTATATGCTCCTTTTACTATCCTGGAGGCCTCTTTGTGTGGTATGGCCAGCACCTTTGCACAACGGTCCGTTGATTCCTTTAGCTTGTTTCGTGTAAACAGCGGTATAAGGGAACCAACAAAGCCACCCAGCATCACAGCTGCCTGATGAGGAAGGACCGTAACTATTTTTCTGAACGCTGACAGTACGGACCATATTAAGGACTGTTTGTTATTCATACTCTTACCTCTCCCGAAAGATCACACTTTGCGCGGATCATATATATTTTATCAATATCTGACGATAATATCTGCAATTATCGGAACTACGATAAGTATCGTCACTATCCTGCATATGTTGAAAAGGATCGAGATAGCAGGGTCTGCTCCGATGTCAACGGCGACAATTGCTATCCATGTAAGCCCCCCGGGGTCGTGGCAAAAAGAGAGGTCAGAAAATCCATTTTGCACAGCCTTGAGAAGACCCATGCGAGACCCAGTGTAAAGATGAGAAGGGATAAGCTGTATGCGATAGCTGCAGGCAAATATCTTGGTATTTCTGCAATGGAAGAGAAGTCGCTGCCCCTTACAAGGACATAGGTGACAAGAGCCTGTAATACCCAGGAGAGCCAACCTATCTTAGGGTCAAGCCCCATGTGTATGACCGACTTGACGACCAGTCCAACAAGAAGGCCGCCGACCAGTGCCCCTGCGGGGAACCCTGACTTATGACCGGTGGCGCTTCCGCCCAGAACAGCAAAAAGTACCATGTAATTTGGATTCACAGACCGCCCCCCGTTTCTAACGCCAAGTATACAATAAAAATGCGCTCCCATCCAAATCAGGGAGCGCTTTTGATTACTGTTATTTTACTACTTAGACTGCAGGTTCAAGTTCTTCAATTTTTGATGTCTTTTTAAGGTAGAACATCATAATTATAATCGCAACTGTAGCTCCAAGGCTAAGAGCCATGTTGTGGTGAATTGCGATCAGAGCAGAAATACCAAGAACAACTCGTTCAAATTTGTTGATAAAACGGAACATCCATCCTTCAAGAGCGCCGGCAAGCACTATAACGCCCAGAAGAGCCGAAACTACAAGGATAAAGAGCTCATGAGGAATGACATTCTGCAGCAAAAGCATCGGATTATATACGAACATATACGGCATAAGATAGGAGGTCAGCGCTATTTTTGTGGCCGTAAAACCCGTCTTGGCAGGACTTGCTCCGGCTATGCCGGCACCGGTGAATGCAGCCAGACATACAGGCGGAGTGAGGTCGGCCATTATGCCGAAGTAAAAGACAAAGAGATGCGCGGCTAGCGGAAGTACATTCATGCCTATTAGCGCCGGTGCAATGATAGTGCTGCATACAATATAGTTGGCAGTCGTCGGAAGTCCCATTCCAAGCACTATGCATGCGACCATAGCCATCATCAGAGTCAGGAGAAGGTTGCCTCCCGATATATCTATTATGTTATTCGAGATCGTAAGACCAAGCGACGTAAGTGAAGAAGTCCCTACGATAAATCCTACCAGTGCACACGCCATAGCTACTCCCAGGGCTCCTCTGGCTCCCTCTTCCAGTGCTTTGATAATGTCAAGGATGCTCATCCTGGTCTTCTGTTTCAGAGAGCTTACGATTATTACAGATACAACACCTATGAATCCTGCGCGGAGCGGAGTATACTTCATCAAAAGTGTGGCTACTATTACTATGACCGGAATCAGAAGGTGTCCATCAGTCCTCATTACCTCCCTGAAGACAGGAAGCTGGTCCTTGGGAAGTCCCTTGAGCTTCTGTTTTCTGGCACGGACATGGACGTTTGTAAAAATAGCCGTGTAGTAGACCAACGCCGGGATTATTGCCGCTGCAGCAATGGAAAGGTAAGAGATGCCAAGGAATTCGCTCATGATAAACGCGCCTGCTCCCATAATAGGCGGCATGAGCTGTCCACCGGTCGATGCACAGGCTTCGACGGCACCCGCGTAATGAGGCTGGTATCCGACCTTCTTCATAAGAGGGATCGTGAATGTACCTGTTGTTGCAACGTTGGCGACAGAAGAACCGTTGATCGTCCCAAGAAG
This sequence comes from Synergistaceae bacterium UBA6101, assembly GCA_002428495.1. Lineage (GTDB taxonomy): Bacteria > Synergistota > Synergistia > Synergistales > Synergistaceae > Caenicola. Next base: position 5,189 of record DIWR01000007.1, on the reverse strand, counting down.
TCCGGATGCAACTACTGCGACCTTGGCGGGACCGCCGGGCTTGCCGCCTGCTATGGCAAGTGCAAGCTCATTAAAGAATCTGGCTCCCCCGCTCCGCGAGAGGAATGCACCGAAGATTATGAAGACGATAACGAATGTGGCTGATACTCCGAGAGCCAGTCCGAATATGCCTTCCGGGGTCAGGTACATGTGCTGGATGATCCTGCTGACAGAGTATCCCCTTATCTGGAACATACCGGGAGCAAGATATCCGAAGTAGCAATATGCAAGGAATACCAGGCTCATGCACGGAAGCACGTTCCCAACGACCCTGCGGCCGGCTTCCAGAACTAGAATGATAGCCGCTATGCCAAGCCAGATCTCATGGGGAAGAGGTTCTGCGCCACGGCGGGCGATCTCGTTGAAGAAGAATATTATGTATCCAATAACTCCACCGGCTATGGCTGCAAGTATCCAGTCATAGATCGGAGTAGATGTTTTCGATCCTTTTCTTCTTGCCGGAAAAAGAATATAGACTGCGACTATTGCGAATGTAAGGTGTACTGCCCTCTGTATCGTTATAGGCATTGACGCTATACCAGCAGTGTAAAGATGGAAGAGTGACATACAGCAAAGCCACGCGGTGATAAATTTGCCCTGGATGCCGGGCAGCCTTCTGTAACGGCTTTCAGCATCATATTTTTCTATCAGTTCATTTACCTGTGATTCATCAATGGCTACATCATCCAGAATACTGTGTTTTTCGCCATTGTTTTTAATAATTTCATCGTTCATAAAAAATGCCTCCTGCTGGGTAAATACCGTGGGGGCACACAAATGCCCCCACTATGAAAAACTATATTGCGCTTTGCTTACTTAACAGCACCAATCTCCTTGTAGTACTTCTCTGCACCCTTGTGAAGGGGTACCTGGACGTACTTGAGGTTCTCAGGTGACATGGAAGCAAGTCTCGTCGAAATGTTGAGGATATCCTGTTTGTGCTCATAGAGGGCCTTTGTCATTTTGTAGGCGTCTTCGTCACCAAGTTTATCTGTGGTTATAAGAACGTTCCAACTTGCCATAGCCTTTACTGGCTTTGTCTGGTCTTTGTAGGTGTTTGCCGGGATCTCGAAGGGCAGGTAGTAGGGAAGCTCTTTGCCGAGCTTCGCGACTATGTCGTCCGGGATGTCACGGAATTCTGCTGTACCAAGTGTGGTGATCTCAACTACTCCGGCGATGCCGAGAGCGCCAACTGTAAGTGCGGCATCAATGTTCTTGTCAGCAAATGCTCCGGCTGTGTCAGAAAGTCCGAGGTTCTCCGCCCTGATGTCCTTATCGGGGTCAATCCCGGCGACCTTAAGAAGTGTGCGGACCGTAACTTCTGTACCGCTTCCCACTGCTCCGACAGAGACTCTCTTTCCCTTAAGGTCCTTGATCGATTTGATGTTGCTGCCCTTTGCTACGAGGAAGTGGATAGGCTCAGCATAGAGGGGGACAAGTCCGCGAAGCTCCTTCATAGGCTTGCCTTCAAATGTTCCCTTGCCCTCATATGCAAAGAAATAGAGACCATCTGCAAAAATAACTTCTGCTTCGCCCTTGCCAAGGAGAGCAAGGTTCTGTGCCGTTCCGCCCGTTGACTGCGCATTTGCCTTCATTCCTGGGATAGCGCTGTTCCAAACTTTTGCCATACCTGCGCCGACCGGATAATAAGTTCCGCCTGTGGATCCGGTCCCGATGTTGATGAATGTTGCTGCTGATGCGGCTCCGGCGAATACGAGGACCATCGCCATTACGATAAAGAATCTTGCTGTCTTTGTCATACAAAAAGCACCTCCGTAATATTTTTCCGCGCCTGAAGATTAAATGTGATTTAATAAAATTAAGGAAAAATTTTTCTCTGCAAGCACGGCTACGCAATTTTACCAAACATGTTTAATATACACAATGGTAAAAATTGTTTTTTTATTTATTTCAGTGGTACGGACCAGTAAAAGCATTACAATCAAACGTTAATATAGATTTTTCTTTACAATCGCCCCCGTATAAATTGATTAATGAAATATTAGATTAAAATAATTACATAATTTAAATGTGTAAAAATTTAGTTTTTACACAACAATACAACTCTAGTTTATAATTTTGCGTCTCTGATTTTATTATACATTGTTGTTCTGAACCAATTTTACAGTCTCTTCAGGTCCTGATACATATATATCTCCTCCGTAACAATCCGCAAGCACGACCAGGGGCATCCCTTTTATGCCAAGGCGCAGTACTGCTTCAGGTCCAAGATCTTCATATGCGACCTTTTCGACAGATATCACTGAACGTGCCAGAAGTACCGCAGTTCCTCCGGTAGCTCCGAAATATACTGCACAATGCTTTTTTATCGCATCAAGGACTTCTTTGTTCCTTTTACCTTTTCCGATCATCCCTCTCAACCCTCGCTCAAGAAGAAATGGGGTGTAGGGATCCATGCGCCCGCTCGTTGTCGGACCTATCGGCCCGATAACTTCACCTGGAGGTGTCGGCGCAGGCCCTGCATAGAAAATTATCTCGCCTTTGATAGGAAATGGCTCTTTTCCGCCAGAAGAGATGCTCTCTGTAAGCCTTTTATGAGCTGCGTCGCGCGCGATCAGAATGCTGCCTGACAAGGATACGATGTCACCTGCCCTGAGTTCGATCACATCCTCTTCAGTCAGCGGAGTGTTAAGGTGTTTAACCATTGGAGAGCCTCCCTTCTATCGTTCCTTCAGCGTGCCTCAGGGCGTGGCAGCATATGTTGACAGCAAGTGGCATCCCTGCTATATGAGTGGGCAGTGTCTCAATGTGAGCATCAAGCGCGGTCGTCACTCCGCCGTATCCTCCCGGACCTATACCTAGCGCGTTGACCCTTACTAATATCTCCCTTTCCATATCTGCATACTCAGGGATGTTATGCCTGACACCTTCCGGTTTGAGAAGAGCCCGCTTTGCCGCAAGAGCGACAGTTTCAAAGTTGCCCCCGATCCCGATACCAAGGACAATTGGCGGACATGGATTGGGCCCTGCGATTTTTACTGTCTCTACAACGGACTTGATCACACCCTCAGCACCGTCTGCAGGCTTAAGCATATATATCCTGCTCATATTTTCGCTGCCCATGCCCTTAGGGCTAACTGTTAACCTGATGTCACCGCCTGTGCAGACTTTCCAGTGTATGACAGCGGGTGTGTTGTCTCCGCTGTTTTCCCTTCTGAAGAGAGGGTCTTTAACGACTGATTTACGCAGGTAACCCTCTGTATAGGCTCTTCGTATCCCTTCGTTTATAGCATCCTCAATGCTCCCGCCTTTTACGCATAGATCCTGTCCGACATCAACAAAGACGACAGCAAGCCCGCAGTCCTGACATATCGGCATTCTTTTTTCCTCAGCAAGATCCGCGTTTTCAAGAATATCTGAGAAAGCCTGCTTTGCAAGAGGCATTTTCTCTCTGTCCCTTGCGTCCCTGATGATTTTTTTAATTCCTTCGGGCAGGATCCTGTTTGCTTTAAGTGATAGTTCATAAACCATTTCCGTTATCTCAGAAGCTTCTATTTCATGTCTTCCGGACATATTACTCCTCCTTTATGACTTCTGTCAGACAGCAGAACATACGCCTCAATTCCGCATGCTTTTGATCGTACAACGGGATGCAGATGAGAGAGCGAAAAAGAATGCCTGTCAGGCCTGATGAAAAAATTGATTATATTATACGGCGTTTTTTAAGTTCAAAGTACAGGTGGATAACCGCAGCCATGTTGAGGACAACAATAACAGCAAGACTTGTCTGATAGCCCTGTGCTGAAAAGCGTCCACCGACAACAGGGTAAAAGTCAAGGACTACGCCAATGAACCACTGGAATATGAAGGACATGAGGAATATCGTGAAATTAAGAAGGGAAAGTGCCCTCCCCACTTCACTGCTCACATATAGCTTTCTCATAAGGGGAAAGGAGATCATGGTCATAGTGGACAGGAACATAACGATCCCCCAGAGGATCGCTGAAGCCCTTCCGTTTTCAATAGCAATGAAAGCAAGGACCAGTGTTAAGAGAACCCCGGAATATAAATACATCTTTTCCCATGAAAGCCAACCCTTTTTCATGAAAAGGTCAGCAAGGATGCCGTTCAGAAAATACCCGGCAGCAGCTCCGGTAAAGGCATACATCATGAATGTGCCTGACTCGGCGCTCTCCATCATTGCAACATCCCTCATCCACGGACCAACCCAAAGGTAAAGGTATGCGAACATCACGCTCTGTGCAGCTACAACTACAGGGGCTACGAACCAAAATCGCGGATCTCTGAAAAATGAGATCATCTCTTTGAGCTGTTTGCCAAATGATATTTTACGGTCGGGTACAACATGTCCGTCCCTTGGAGTCACGAACCATATGGACAGGCATATCAGAAACGTAATGAATGCCAGAAATGTAAAAGTATATCTCCATGAGAAAAGACTTATTGCATATCCGATCGGTTTCGTTGCGACCACCCCCCCTATCCCGCCTGTAAGGCATTCGAGACTGAAGGCAAGAGGAAGGCGTTCGGAGGGAAGCCAGTCAGAATATGCTTTGAATGCAGCCATCAGACATCCAGAAAGGCCTATACCGGTAAGGGCCCTGGATAATATGAGGTGGCCAATATTCTGAGAGAGCGCAAATACCAAAGCGCCTGCTACCGCAAACAGCATGAAGGGCGCCAAAGTTTTCCTTGCCCCGAAACGGTCCAGCAGCACACCCAGAGGAAACTGCGCCACGCCAAAAGAGATGAGGTAAATTGATGTCATAAACCCCAGATCAGAAGGAGACAGCGAGAATGTTTCCACAAGTATAGGGGACATAATAGCGTTGCCGCTGCCAAGCAGGACCGATATAAAATATCCCAGGCCAAATGGAATAAAAAGTCTTATAAATAGAGGAGAGAGCAGTGAAACTTCTTTATCGCGCAAAATCAACACTCCAGACAAAATGATCGAATCTTAAACATTATAACCAAAGATATCAGTATTTATCGAGTAATGTTATGAATTTCAGATATAAGATTTGTTAATAGTTCGACCATCAGTCATGGCATAAACTTAGGCAAGTTTTCAGAAGGAAAGTTTTTTCTCGCAAATAAAGCGTTCTGAGCGCCGGCAAGAAGCGGCGATAACGATGCAACAATCGAGTAGGAGGCTGCCCATTATT